>JBBAPO010000016.1:0-113145 GCA_040400795.1 Rhodoferax sp. | reverse complement strand
GAAAATCAAAAAAATAATGGGCGGGCGGGGAATCGGCTCACGGATTCAGGCTGATGTAAATCAATGAGAAGATAGAGCTGGCTGACAAGATTATTTTGAAAGATAGTGTTTAAGTCGCTGTCTCAAAGGTCGCAGGCGGCCGGCCAGTGCAGGCCGCCTGAACTGGCACTGCGCGCAGCCCTGATGGCCCGCACCACAGCACGTGCTGCCACTTCAGCGGCCAGCGTGCCCAGCACCATCATGCCGGCGGTCTTGCCCGCCTGGCCGGTGCCCAATGTGAACAAGGCATCGCCATCGGACAGGGTGTGCACCGGGTTGATGCTGCGCGCCAGGCCGTCGTGCGCCACCTGGGCCAGCCGGTGCGCCTGCGCCTTGGTCAGGATGGCGTCGGTGGCGATGACCCCGATGGTGGTGTTGGTGCCGGCCAGCAGTGGTTGGGGCAACTCGCCGGCCAGAATGGCCTGGCGGATATTGAGCAGGGCTGTGCCGTCGGTGGTGCGGGCGCCGGCAATCACCTGTGCCGTGTCCGGGTCGATCACATCGCCCAGGGCGTTGCAGGCCACCAGGGCACCCACGGTAACGCCGTCCAGCGTGATGGAAGCGCTGCCAATGCCGCCGCGCATGGCGCGTGCCAGGCCAAACAGTTTGCCAACCAGGGCACCAGCCCCAGCACCCACATTGCCCTGCGCCGGCGGTTCGCGGCTGGCGGCCTGGCAGGCCAGGTAGCCGGCCTGCGCGTCGGGCCGGATGCGGGCGTCGCCCACCGGCAGGTCAAACAACACGGCGGCCGGCACGATGGGCACTAGGCCAAAACGCACGTCTAGGCCAATGCCCTGTTCCTCCAGCCAGCGCATCACGCCAGCGGCGGCGTCCAGCCCCCAGGCGCTGCCGCCGGCCAGCAATATGGCGTGCGCCCGGTCCACGAGGTTGGAGGGGTGCAGCAGGTCGGTCTCTCGGGTGCCGGGTGCAGCGCCCCGCACATCCACACCGGCCACAGCGCCGGCGCGGGCGATCACCACGCTGCAGCCGGTGGGGCGGCGGGTGTCGGTGAAGTGGCCGACCTCGATGCCGGCGACCCGGGTGATGCTGTCAGCGCTGGCAAATTGAGAATCGGACATGGCGGTTTGATTATCCACGCCGCCTTGCCGTTCAGTGCCCGCTTTTACTTGGCCGGCTCCAGCGTCAGCACCGTGTAGGCGCCGTTGACCTTGTCTGCGGTAAAGCGCACCTTGTCACCGGTCTTGATGCCACCCAGCAGCGCCGGGTTAGAGACCTGGAACACCATGGTCATGGGCGGCATCTCCAGGTTCTTGATCTCGCCATGTTTGAGCGTGATCTTGCGCGCGCTGAGGTCTACCTTGCGGACCTCAGCCTCGGTGGGTTCCGCAGCGGTGGCGGTCAGGCCGATGCCGAACAGAAATGCAGTCAGCAGCAGTTGGCGATATTTGGGCATGGTTTGACGTCCTTCAGGGGTAGTTTTGATAAACGGATTGGCGGCCATCGCGCTGGACCAGCAGCACAGCAAATTTGTCGCGCCGCGTACCGTACTCCGGGCCGTCCATGCCCGGTGAGCCGACCGGCATGCCGGGTACAGCCAGGCCCACCGCCCGAGGCCGCTCTTTGAGCAAACGGGTGATCTCCCGTGCCGGTACATGCCCCTCAACCACATAGCCGTCCACGACGGCGGTGTGGCAGGAGCCGAAGGCCTCGGGCAGGCCGAGTTGCTGGCGCTTTTGGCGTTTGGCGTCGTCGCTCACGTCATGGGCCTTGACCTCAAAGCCGGCCGCCTGGACATGCTTGAGCCAATCTTTGCAGCAGCCGCAGCTGGCTGTTTTCCAAACCTCCAGCCGTGGCCGGGCGGGGCTTGGGGTCTGGGCTTGGCTGGCCAGGGGCGCAAGACTCAGGAGCGCACAGGCGTGGGTTAACAGATGGCGACGGTTCATGGTGTGATTCTCAAGGTTTTGGGGTGCTTGGTGCGCTAACCTTGATCTTGCCGACCATACCGGCCTGGTAATGACCGGGCAGCAGGCAGGCAAATTCAAATTCGCCAACGCGGTTGAATGTCCAGATCAGTTGGTCGGTCTTGCCCGGCTTGACATGGGTCATGTAGGGCTCGCTGTGCTCCATGTCCGGAAACTTGACCATCAGCGCGGCATGTGCGTCCAGCTCGGCCTTGGTGCCGATCACCAGTTCATGCAGGCCCTTGCCGGCGTTGCGGACGACCAATTTGATGGTCTCGCCTGCCCGGATTTGCAGTTCGGCCGGGATGAAACGCATCTGGTCGGTCATGGTCACTGTGATGGTGCGGTTGACGGTTTTGGCGTCAGCGGCAATGCCCCAGGCGGTTTGCACTTTGTCGACTGGCGCGCTTGAATGTGCTGAATTATTATGAGAAAAAACGGCTGTAGCCCCCGTGGTTATTGAGACTATTGCTATCAATTTTAGTATTTTCATCATGATCTTTTTCAGTGCTTGTGGCCGGGTGCCGGTTTTTTGACGTTCATGGCTGGGGTGGCGGCCGATGTCCCAAGAGGCTCGCTTTGACGGCTGGCGGCCGGCAGGGCGCCGGTCCATTCAAAGGCCCGGGTGCCAGCAGGCTGCGTGAACCAGCCCGGATCGCGGTAGTCGCCGGGGGCCTGGTCACGCCGCACCTTCAGGGTGGTGAACATGCCGCCCATCTCCAGCGCGCCAAAGGGGCCGGTGCCGGTCATCATGGGCAGGGTGTTGTCGGGCAGGGGCATTTCCATCTCGCCCATGTCGGCCATGCCGCGCTCGCCCATCACCATGTAGTCGGGGATCAGTTTCTGGATTTTTTTGACCAGGCCTACGTGATCGACGCCGATCAGGGTGGGTACGGCATGGCCCATGGCGTTCATGGTGTGGTGGCTCTTGTGGCAATGCAGGGCCCAGTCGCCTTCTTCGTCGGCCACAAACTCCAGCTGGCGCATCTGGCCCACCGCTACATCGACGGTGACCTCTGGGCAGCGCGCGGCCAGCGGCCAGGGCCCGCCATCGCTGCCGGTGATCTCGAACTCATGCCCGTGAAGGTGGATTGGGTGGTTGGTCATGGTCAGGTTGCCCACCCGCAGCCGCACCCGGTCGCCCAGGCGCACGTTGAGCGAGTCGATGCCCGGAAAAGCCCGGCTGTTCCAAGTCCACAGGTTGAACTCGAGCATGGTGTTGACCTTGGGCGTGCTCGCACCCGGCTCGATGTCGTAAGCATTGAGCAGAAAGCAGAAGTCGCGGTCTACCTCGCTGATCAGCGGGTGCGGCGCCTTGGGGTGGGTGACCCAGAAGCCCATCATGCCCATGGCCATTTGCGTCATTTCGTCCGCATGGGGGTGGTACATGAAGGTGCCGGGCCGGCGCGCCACAAACTCGTAAACAAAGGTCTTGCCGACCGGAATCTGCGGCTGCGTCATGCCGCCCACGCCGTCCATGCCATTGGGCAGGCGCTGGCCGTGCCAATGGATGGTGGTGTGCTCGGGCAGCTTGTTGGTGACAAACACCCGCACCCGATCCCCCTCGACCACCTCGATCGTCGGCCCCGGGCTCTGCCCGTTGTAGCCCCACAAGGTGGCCTGCATGCCGGGGGCGATCTCGCGCACCACCGGCTCAGCCACCAGATGAAATTCCTTGACGCCATCTTTCATTCGCCAGGGCGCAGTCCAGCCGTTGAGCGTGACCACCGGCCGGTAGGGCCGGCCCGTGGTGGGGGCCAGTGGCGGTGCCGTGACGGCGCCGCGCATGATGACGGGCTCGGGCAGGGCCGCCAGAGCCCCCCGGCTGACGCTGGCCACGGCCACTGCCGCGGTGGAGACAGCGGCGCTGGTAAAAAAATGTCGTCGTTGCATTGTGCTGTCCATCGTCAAAGGTCAAAGGTCAAAGGTCAAAGATCAATGGGCCGGTTGGGCGCTGGCGCCCTGCGCCGAGCCAGAAGTTTCTGCTGAAAAATCAATGTCCAGGCCAGCCAGTACGCCTTGCAGGTCGGTGTGGGCCAGCCAGAAATCGCGTTGGGCCAGCAGGGCGGCGTTCACACTGCGGATGCGGGCGCCAGCGCTGGCCAGCAGGTCCCAGGTGCTGAGCAGCATGCCGTTGTAGCGCGTCTGGGTTTCCTCCTGCAACGTGGTTCGCCAAAGGACGACGTCGTCACGCTGATGGCGTGCCGTGTCGTAGGCCGAGCGGTAGCGCCCATAGGCTTCGCGGGCGCGGCTGCGCGTGCTGCTGGTGAGTGTGTCGGCCTGCATCTGGCTTGCGATGGCCTCGTCCAAGGCGTGGCGCAGGGCATTTTGGCGGGTGTCGAGCACTGGCGCCTGGGTGAGCAAGGTGGCCAGTGCTGCGCCGTCGTCCGGGAGCTGGTTTTGCCAGGTCTGTGTGATGCCCGCTGCCAGTGATTGCCAGGCGGCCAGGCTGTCGTGGCTGACTGCGGCACGCTGCCGTTCGGCGTGGGCCCGCGCCAAGGCGCTTGGCAGGTGTTGGCGCAGGGCGGCGTCCTCCAGCCCCTGCGCTGTCACCGGCGAGGCTGGTAAGTCAGGCAGCCTGGGCGGTAAGCTGAACTTGGCTGCTTCGCCCCACAAGCCGAGCAAGCGCACCAGCCGTTCCCTGGTGTTCAAAGCCTGCTGCCGTGCCACAGCAAGCGCCATGGCTGCGTCTGATTGCAAGAGCCGGGTCTGGATGCGCTGCATCTGGCTCCAATTGCCCACGGCAGCCATACGCTGTGCCAATTCGGCGCCCGCTTCGGCGGCTTCCAGCGCGTCCTGCAGGTAGGCCACGCTTTGGTTCGCCGCCACGGCCTCGACCCAGGCACGACTGACCTGGTGGCTGAGTTGCGCCACTTGCGCGTTGATTCGCGCAGTTTCCAGCGTATTGAGGGCCGGGCCCAGCCATAAATCCGGGCGCTGTCGCAGGGCCATCGTGGTGGCTTGGCGCAGACTCAGAACAGGCCCAGTCGTGCCGGTTCGTTGGCCCGCCACCTGGGTTTGTGCCGCCTCCTGGGCCAGGATGTCGGCATGGCCACGCTGGTGCTGGCCCACAGCAGCATTGGCGCGACGCCATGCCTCGCCTTCAGGTTCGGTGACGGTGGACTGCGCCCACCCCGACACCTGGACACACGCCCAGGCAAAGGCCAGGGCTACTTTCAATTTCATGGGAATCTCCTGAATCACGGATGCCGAGAGCAAACTTCGGCGTAGTGCGTGGTGGCGAGGCTGGCAACCCGTCAATAAGACGTGGCTGTGCCCGCGGGTTCAGGACATGGGTGGCTTAAGGCGGGGCGTGTCTGTCGCGCTGGCAAACGGTGTCGCGGTGCCTGGGAAGGACGCTTGGGGCAAGCGTGGGGCCAATGCCAAGCGCCACCCCGGCATCAAGGCTGGCGTGTGGCAGCAGCTGGCGTAAATCTCACAGTTCTTGCAAGTGGTGCCGGCCAGGTTCTGGGCATCCGCGCGCGTCGCACCCGGGCTCGCAGTCAACGCGTCGGCGGTATGCCGCATCGCCATCTGGCCGTGGGCGCTGGCCTGCGTTGGGGTGGTCGCCAGTGGGTACGCCGTGCCACTGGCTGTACAAGCCCACGCCGCTACCGACAGCAGGGTCAATACAAGAGCAAGGAGCGACGAGCGAAGGGCGGCCGTGATCACAGTGCGGCTACTGTACCGCAGCTGGATAGGTGCGATTTGCCGCCGGACAATAAACCAGCTCAGTGGGCGAGGATCTTGGACAAGAAATCGCGTGTGCGATCGCTTTTTGGATGGTTGAAGAACTCGTCGGGCGTGTTTTCTTCAATAATTTGTCCGTGGTCCATGAAGATCACCCGGTCGGCCACCGAGCGGGCAAAGCCCATCTCATGCGTCACGCACAGCATGGTGATGCCCTGGTGGGCCAACTCTTTCATCACGTCGAGCACTTCGTTGATCATTTCCGGGTCGAGCGCCGAGGTGGGCTCATCAAACAGCATGATCTTGGGTGTCAGGCACAGGGCTCGGGCAATGGCCACGCGCTGCTGTTGGCCGCCAGACAACTGCAAGGGGTACTTGCTGGCCTGTTCGGTGATCTGCACCCGTTGCAACTGCTGCATGGCGCGTTCCTCGGCTTCTTTTTTGGGAACGCCGCTGACCCACATGGGTGCGAGTGTGAGGTTTTCCAAAACGGTAAGGTGCGGGAAGAGGTTGAACTGCTGAAACACCATGCCCACGCTTTTGCGTATGGCGTTGACAGCTTTGATATCGTCACTGAGCTCGGTGCCGTCCACCACCAGCTTGCCTTCCTGGTGCTCCTCAAGCCGGTTGATGCAGCGGATCAGGGTTGATTTGCCCGAACCCGAGGGCCCGCAGATCACGATGCGCTCACCTTTGCCGACCCGTAGGTTGATGTCGCGAAGCACATGGAACTCACCAAACCACTTGTTGACGCCGGCGAATTCAATGAGGGGAGATTCTGTAGTCATTGTTTAGATCGTCTGAAAAAATTATTGGCGGCGGGTGCCGGTGTTGAGGTGGCGCTCGATCCACAAGCTGTAGCGCGACATGGCGTAACAGAACACAAAGTAGATGGCCGCGACAAACAACTGACCTTCAAAGAAAAATTTGCGCCAGTCGGCGTCGCCCAGAGCAAGCTGCAATGCCCCGGTCAGGTCGTAAAGGCTCACGATGGTAACCAGCGAAGTGTCCTTGAAGGCGCCAATGAAGGTGTTCATGGTGGCGGGCACCACCAGGCGCAAGGCCTGAGGCAGCACCACCTTGAAGGTGGTTTGCCAGTAACCAAGCCCAAGTGACTGCGCGGCTTCGATCTGGCCCTTTGGCAAGGCCTGCAGGCCGCCCCGGACCACCTCGGCCAGGTAAGCGGCGGTAAACAGAGTCATGCCGATCAGCACCCGCACCAGCACATCGATGGTGCTGCCTTGCGGCATGAACAGCGGCAGCATGAAAGAGGCCATGAACAACACTGATATGAGCGGCACGCCTCGAATCAGTTCCACGTACAGCACGCAAATGGTGCGTATGCCGGCCATTTTGGACTGGCGTCCCAAGGCCACCAAAATAGCCAGCGGGAAGGCGATCAGCAGACTGACCGTGGACAGCATGACGGTCAGGGGGAAGCCGCCCCAGCGCGAGGTCTCCACCGGGACCAAGCCAAAGCGTCCGCCCATCATCAGCACGAAAAACGCACCAAGAACCAGGGCCCACAGGCCAATCAGCCAACCGCGCCAGAAGGGCCGGTAGCAGCTGGCTGCAATGGCGCCGATCATCAGGGCGCAGGCCACCATCGGCCGCCACTGTTGCTCGTAAGGGTAGCGGCCGAAAAAAATCAGCCGGTATTTTTCAGCCACCACGCCCCAGCATGCGCCAGTGTTTGTGGCGGCAGCCGCGGCGCGGCAGGCGGCGTTGTCCGGGCCGAACACGGCATTGAGCAATCCCCACTGGACCATGGGTGGTACCGCCAACGCCAGCAGCGTCAGCACCAGCAGGGTGATCAGGACATTGGTCCAGCCGTCGAGCAGGTTGCGCTGTATCCACGGCAGCAAACCGCCCACCGGTCGCGGGGGCGGCCGGCTGGCGACGGTTTGAAAGACATAAGGCTGTTGGGACATGGCGAGACTTCAGCGCTCTTTGAGCAGGGAGCGGCGGTTGTAGGCGTTCATGAACCAGGAGGTGAGCAAGGACAGCGTCAAATAGCAGGCCATGATGATGGCGATGCACTCAATGGCCCGGCCAGTCTGGTTCAGGGACGTGGTGGAGATCGACACCAGATCGGGGTAGCCCACGGCAACTGCCAAAGATGAGTTTTTGGTCAGGTTGAGGAACTGACTGGTCACCGGCGGGATGATCACCCGCAGCGCCTGCGGCAGCAGCACCAGCCGCACTTCTTTGCCGCGCGACAAACCTAGGGCAGCGCTAGCCTCGTGCTGGCCAAACGGAACAGCCTGGATACCACCACGCACAATCTCGGCAATGTAGGCGGCGGTGTAGATCGTCAGCCCAACCAGCACCGTCATGTACTCGGGCGTGACCGAGCCACCACCGACAACGTTGAGCTCGGATTTTTCGGGGATGTCCAGCGCAACTGGGCTTCCACCAGCCAGCCAACCCATGAGCCCCAGGCCGATGAACAGCAACAGGCCAGGCAGCCAAACGGGACGCGATCGACCAGTGACTTCAAAATGCTGGCGGCTCTGACGCCCCCACCACCAGACGCCGAGCAGGCCCAGGGCCAAGCCGGCCAGCGTGAAGACATGGCTGTCAGTCCAGACCGGGATGGGAAACTGCAAGCCGTTTTTGCTGAAAAAGACGCCGGGCAATGGTCGCAGTGCCTCTTCAATCGTTGGCAGGGTCTCGGTCAGGATGAAATACCAGATGAACAGTTGCAACAGCAAGGGCACGTTGCGGAAGAATTCGACATAGGCGCCACACAGTGAGCGCAACAGGACGTTACGTGACAACCTGCCGATGCCAATCAGGGTGCCGAGCAGGGTGGCGAGGACAATGCCCACCACAGCGACGCGCAGGGTGTTGGAGAGGCCAACAGCAAACGCTTTGCCATAGCTTTCAGCGGAGTCAAACGGAATAATGCTTTCGCCGATGCCGAAGCCGGCCGGCTGCGTGATGAAGTCAAAGCCACTCTTGATCCCGCGCAAACGCATGTTTTCAAGCGTGTTACCCAGCAGGTAGTAGCCGGCGCTGAAGACCAGCGCCAGCGCCACCACCTGGTACAGCACACTGCGAAGTGCCTGGCTTCGCCAAGACCAGTCCCGCTTTTTAGGCGGGGCTGGCCGGGCGGGCTTCATGCCCGTCGGGTTCAACGCACTGGCGGGGCGTAGATCAGTCCGCCCTTGCTCCAGAGGTTATTTGCGCCACGCGGCAGCTTCAGAGTCGAATTCGGCCCGAGGTTACGCTCAAACATTTCGCCGTAATTGCCCACAGCCTTGATCGCGCGATAAGCCCATTCCTTGTCCAGACCCAACAGCTTGCCGGTGTCTTCCGAGGTGCCCAGAATACGTTGCACGACCGGGTCGGTGCTGGACGATTTCATTTGGTCCACATTGGCTTGGGTGATGCCATATTCTTCGGCTTCAATCAGCGCAAACACCACCCACTTAACGATGGCAAACCACTCGTCATCACCGCGGCGAACCGACGGGCCAAGAGGTTCTTTGGAGATCAGGTCGGGCAGGATCAGGTGGTCAGCGGGGTTGGTGGCTTCCTTGTTACGCACCGATGCCAGGCCCGAGGCGTCAGTTGTGTAAACCTGGCAGCGGCCTGTGAAATACGCCTTGTTGGTGGCTTCCTGGGTCTCAAACACGACTGGTTTCATGTTCAGCTTCATGGCCTTGGAGTAGTCGGCCAGGTTTTTCTCGGTGGTGGTGCCTGATTGCACGCAGACCGTGGCGCCCTTGAGTTGCTTGGCGCTGGTGATCTTGGATTTTTTGGTGACCATGAAACCCTGGCCGTCATAGTAAGTGACGCCGGTGAAGTTCAGGCCCAAGGAAGCGTCGCGGGTCAGAGTCCAGGTGGTGTTGCGCGACAGCACGTCGATTTCACCAGCTTGCAGAGCGGCAAAACGCTGCGATGCGTTCAGGGGAGTCCATTTGACTTTGGTGGCGTCGCTCAGTACGGTGGCCGAGACAGCTTTGCAGATATCGACGTCAAACCCGGTCCAGTTGCCTTGGCTGTCAGCAGCGGCAAAACCCGGCAGGCTGGGGTTGACGCCACAGATGACCTGGCCGCGTGCCTTGATAGCATCAATGGTCTTGCCGGCATGGGCGGGGGTGGCCGTCAGTGTGACCAGGGCAGCCGCAGCGGCTGCCAGGGTGCTTAATTTGCTCAGTTTCATTGAAAAACTCCAGTATAAAAAATTGAACCAACAGGGGGACCCGGGCAGTTGCCTGCAAAGACGTCCGGACGCTCGACTTTAGCAGTACCGATTTACGAAAGCATTCGGGTTTACGCGCGTGAGTCATGCAAAAGATACATAACCTGACGCCGGTCACAGAAACCACTTGGCTTAACATGCAATATCAGTGCCAATTTTCGACGTGCAACCTCGGTCTCGACTGTGACACCCCCTCGTCTATTTCAGGCTGGCCTCCCTTATTCTCGCGCTTGTGCAAGCCCGAGCTCGTTTCGACCGCCTGAATAGGAGAGTCCCGCACCATGGATTTGGAACCGACACCGCCCTCAGTGCTTGCGCCCAAGCCAAGCAGCTTACTTGCTCATCATCGCTTTTGGCCGCGCCGCCTGCCACATGCCATCACGCCGCCGGCCACTTCGCTGTGGGACAACCTAGAGACCAGCGCGCGCCGCTACCCCGACAAAGCGGCTCTGGTGTTCTTCGGACGGGTTCTGAGTTACGCCCAATTGCTACAAAAAGCAGAGCGTCTGGCCGCCTGTTTGCAAGGGCTAGGCGTCAATTCGGGCGATCGTGTTGTGCTGAACATGCAAAACTGCCCGCAATGGGTGATTGCGCATTTTGCTATTTTGCGGGCCAATGCGGTGGTGGTGCCAGTCAACCCAATGAACCGCACTGAAGAACTCAAGCATTACATCACCGACCCCGATGCGCGGGTGGCCATCACCACCGCTGATCTGGCTGCCGAGCTGGCAAGCGCCAGCAATGCGCTGGCGTCACCGTTGCGGCTGGCCCATGTGCTGATCAGCCATTTCACCGACGCCTTTGACGCTGATGTGGCCGGTGAAGACGCTCCGCCTACCGCCTGGGCTGACTGGTTGCTGACCCGCCATCCGGCACCTGTGCTGGTGGGTGGCCAGCTTCACGACTGGACCAGTGCGCTGGCCAATGAGTTAACGCTCGGCCCCCTGACCGCAGGTCCGACCGACCTGGCCATCTTGCCCTACACCAGTGGCACCACGGGCCTGCCCAAAGGCTGCATGCACACCCACGCCAGCATCATGCACAACGCGGTCGCCAGCGGCCTGTGGGGCAATGGGTCGGCCGAGAATGTGGTGCTGGCGGTAGTACCGATGTTCCACATCACCGGCATGGTCAGCATGATGCACACCAGCATCCGCAGTGGTGCCACCCTGATTTTGATGCCGAGATGGGACCGCGAACTGGCCGGCCGGCTGATCTCGGCCAGGCGCGTCACGCACTGGACCAATATACCGACCATGGTCATTGACCTGATGGGCAGCCCGAACTTCGCAAAATTTGACCTGTCGAGCATGGTCTACATCGGCGGTGGCGGGGCGGCCATGCCACAGGCGGTGGCGCAGCGGCTGTTTGAGCAGTTCGGTCTGCGCTACATCGAGGGCTATGGCCTGACCGAAACGGCCGCGCCTTCGCACAGCAACCCGCCGGATGCGCCCAAGCAGCAATGCCTGGGCATTCCTTTCATGGGCACAGATGCCCGCGTCATTGACCCGGAAACACTGTTGGAGATGCCGGTGGGCGAGCAGGGCGAGATCATCATGCACGGGCCCGAGGTGTTTCAGGGTTATTGGAAGCGCCCGGAGGCCACGGCCGCCGCCTTTATCACGCTGGAAGGCAAACGCTTTTTCCGCTCGGGAGATCTCGGTCACGTCGATGTCGATGGCTATTTCTTCCTGACCGACCGGCTCAAACGCATGATCAATGCCTCGGGCTTCAAGGTCTGGCCGGCTGAGGTCGAGGCCTTGATGTTCCGCCACCCCGGCATCCAGGAGGCCTGCATCATCGCCACGCGCGACAGCTACCGCGGCGAGTCGGTCAAGGCGGTGGTGGTTTTGCGAGCGACGTACCGTGGCCTGGTCAGCGAGGCCGATATCGTTGCCTGGTGCCGCGAGCACATGGCCGTGTATAAGGTGCCGCGCGTTGTGCAATTTGTTGATGCCTTGCCCAAAAGTGGCAGCGGCAAGGTGATGTGGCGTGCACTGCAAGAAGCCGAAGGCGCTTGATGGGCAGCACTCCGGCCGCGTCAGGCGAACTGGGCAAGCCCCTGGCGGGCTGGCGCCTGCGCCTCTACACCATCATCTTTGAGGCCGATACCCGGGCTGGACGCCTGTTCGACCGGGGCCTGGTGCTGTTGATTTTGTGCAGTATCGCGGCGGTGATGGCCGGCAGCGTGCAGGCCATCGCCGCGACCCATGGTCGGACCTTCGCCGTTCTGGAGTGGTTTTTTACTATCGCGTTCACCCTGGAGTACGGGGCCCGCCTGGCCTGTGTGCGCCACCCCTGGCGCTATGCCCGCAGTTTTTATGGTGTGATCGACCTGCTGGCCCTGCTGCCGACCTACTTGGCGCTGCTGGTGCCTGAGGTGCACGCGCTGATTGATGTGCGGGTGCTGCGCCTGCTGCGGGTGTTTCGTATTTTCAAACTCACCGCCTACCTGGTGGAGTTTCATTCGCTCGGCCGTGCCCTGGCGGCGAGCCGGCGCAAGATTCTGGTGTTTTTGTCTGCGGTGCTGATGATCGTGTTGATCATGGGCACACTGATGTACGTGGTGGAGGGGCCGGACAACGGCTTTACCAGCATCCCGACCTCGGTCTACTGGGCTATCACCACCATGACCACCGTCGGCTTTGGCGACATCACGCCCAAGACCGATCTGGGCCGGCTGATCGCATCAGTCATGATGCTGCTGGGCTGGGGTACGCTGGCGGTGCCGACCGGCATTGTTACCGCCGAAATGACGGCGCGCCGAATGGGACCGGTGCCTGCGACCCGGACCTGCCAGGAGTGCCTGAGCGAGGGCCATTTGCCCGAGGCTACGTTTTGCCAAAATTGTGGCGCCCGCCGGCCGCCTTACATGACCGACGCTGCAACAGGGCGCTAAACCCGGATAAAAAGATGTTCCCAACCTCAATTGCGGGCAGCCTGCCCAAACCGGCCTGGCTGTCTGAAACCGAAAAACTCTGGCCGCAGTGGAAAGTGCAGGGCGCTGAGCTACAGCAGGCCAAGGCCGACGCCACCTTGCTCTGGATCAAGGCGCAGGAGGACGCGGGCTTGGACATCGTTGGCGACGGCGAGCAGTCGCGCCAGCATTTTGTGCACGGCTTTTTGGAGCAGGTAGACGGCATCGATTTCGAGCACAAGGTCACCATGGGCATCCGTAACGGCCGCTATGACGCGCAGGTGCCGCAGGTGGTAGCCCCGCTCAAGCTTAAGGGACGGGTGCACGCCTTCGAGGCGCAACTGGCGCGTGCTCATACCCGCAAAAAACTCAAGTTCACGCTGCCCGGCCCCATGACCATTGTGGACACCGTGGCCGACTGCCACTACGGCAGCAAGGTGGACATGGCGTTTGCCTTTGCCGAACTGCTGAACCAGGAGGCGCTGGCCTTGCAGGCGGACGGGGTGGACATCATCCAGTTTGATGAACCCGCCTTCAATGTGTACATGCAGGACGCAGCAGATTGGGGCGTACGAGCTTTGGATCGCGCAGTGCGCGGCCTGACCTGTACCACCGCAGTCCACATCTGCTATGGCTATGGCATCAAGGCCAACCTGGACTGGAAGCAGACCCTGGGCCAGGAGTGGCGCCAGTACGAGGCCATTTTCCCGGCCCTGGCGCGCAGCAGCATCCAGCAGGTTAGCCTGGAGTGCTACCACTCGCATGTGCCGCCCGACCTCATGGCCCTGCTGGCCGGCAAGGACGTGATGGTCGGGGTGATCGATGTGGCCAGTGATGAGGTGGAGACACCCGAGCAGGTGGCCGACACCATCGGGCGGGCGCTGCAGTTTGTGCCGCGCCAGCGCCTGTTTCCCTGTACCAACTGCGGTCTAGCGCCGATGCATCGCGACATTGCCCTGCGCAAACTGCAAGCCCTGACAGCCGGCGCCGCGCTGGCCCGGCAACGCTACGGCGCCGAGGCTACCCCGGCATGATCTTGCCACGGGTGACACCGCAGGACGCCGGGCTGTGTCCGCAGCGTACCGAGCGATTGCTGACCGTGTTGCGAACGGAGGTGTCACGCCAACGTCTGCCTGGGGCTGTGGCGGTGATCGGCCGCCGTGGCCAGTTGGCGCTGTGCGAGGCCGTCGGTGCGCTGGATCCGGCCGCCGGAACGCCGATGTCGCCGGACGCGATCTTTCGCATCTATTCCATGACCAAGCCGATTGTCTCGGTGGCGGCCTTGATGCTGATGGAGCAGGGCGAGCTGCTGCTCAGCGACCCGGTGGCGCGCTACTTGCCAGAGTATGGCAAGCAGCAGGTTGCCCACATGCTGGACGGTGCCGTGCAACTGCAGCCGGTACGCCAGCCCGCCACGGTTCAAGACCTGCTGCGCCATACCGCCGGATTGACCTACGAGTTCATGGGAAGCGCCCCGGTGCAACGGCAGTACGCCCAAGCCCGCATTGGCTCGAGGGAGCGCAGCAACGCCATCTTCGCCCATGAGTTGGCAGCCTTGCCCTTGATGTTTGAACCTGGGACGCACTGGGAATACGGCCGCGCCACAGATGTTCTCGGCCGCGTGGTGGAAGTAGTCAGCGGGCAGACGTTGGGACAGTTTTTGCAGACCCAAGTCTTTGCGCCGCTGGGCATGTCGGAGACCGGATTTTTTGTGCCGCCAGAAAACCATTGGCGTATTGCCGAGCCCTTTGCGCGTGACCCCGAGGGTGGCGTGCAGATGCGGGTGATTGATGTCCGGCAGCCTGTCGCCTTGCAGTCGGGCGGCGGCGGGCTGGCGTCCACCGCGATGGACTACGCCCGGTTTTTGCAATTCATGCTGAACCGTGGTGAGTTGGGCGGCGTGCGCTTGCTGGGCTCGCGCACGGTCGACTTCATGACGACGGACCACCTGGGTGACATCCCGGTGTTCGGCACGGCTTCACGTACCTTGCTGTCGCCAGGTCATGGTTTTGGCCTGGGCTTCGCGGTGCGCAAGATGCTTGGCGTGGCCAGCATGCCGGGCTCGCCCGGCAGCTACCACTGGGGCGGCATGGCCGGCACCACCTTTTTTGTCGATCCGGCCGAAGACCTGTTTGCGATTCTGATGCTGCAGGCACCCAACCAGCGCGAGTACTACCGGCTGTTGTTCCGCAATTTGGTCTATGCAGCTCTTGACGATTGAAGCCTAGTCGGCGGCCACCTGCAAGACCAACTTGCCGAAGTTTTCACCCGTGAACAGCCTGGTCAGGGCGGCGGGAAAGTTGTCCAGCCCAGAGACCACGTCTTCGCGGCTGGTCATGCGCCCGTCTTTCAGGTAGCCAGCCATCTCCGCAACTGCCAAGTGGTAGCGGTCGGCATAGTCGAACACCACAATGCCCTCCATGCGTGCGCGGTTGACCAGCAGGCTCAGGTAGTTTTTGGGGCCTTGCACTGGCGTTGTGTTGTTGTACTGGCTGATGGCGCCGCAGATGACAATGCGGGCGGCCCGGTTGATGCGGGCCAGCACGGTGTCCAGAATGTCCCCACCCACGTTATCAAAATAAATGTCAACGCCGCTGGGGCAGTGGGCCTTGAGTCCGTCGCGCACCGCGCTGGGGCCAGCTTTGTAATCGATGCAGGCGTCAAAGCCGAGTTCTTTCACCACCCAGTCGCACTTGGCCTGGCCCCCGGCGATGCCCACAACACGGCAGCCCCGGATCTTGGCCACCTGGCCCACCGTCTGCCCAACCGCCCCGGCCGCGCCCGACACCACCAGCGTTTCGCCAGCTTTGGGCTGGCCGACATCCATCAAGCCGAAATACCCGGTCATGCCTGGCATGCCCAGCACATTGAGCCACTGTGTCAGCGTTCCCAGGCCGAGGTCAATTTTAACCAGGCCGGCCCGCTTGAAGTCTGCAGGCGCCAGGTGCAGGTACTGCTGCACGCCAAAACCGGCACTCACCACATCGCTCACCGCAAAGCTGGCGTGCTCAGACGCGATCACGCGGCCCACACCGCCGGCGCGCATGACCTCTCCCAAGGCCACCGGCGGGATGTAGCTCTTGCCCTCGTTCATCCAGCCGCGCATGGCCGGGTCGAGCGATAAGGCCAGCGTCTTGAGCAGCACGCCACCGGCAACCGGCCCGGCAACAGGCTCAGTGGTGGCTTGCCAGTTGGCAACTGTCGGCAGGCCCACGGGGCGGCTGGCGAGACGGATTTGGTGATTGGTCAGGTGGTCAAAGGTCATGGGTCGCGTCCGGCAAATGAATGCAGACGATGCTATCCCATGGTTCAGGCTTTAGCAGTAGCCCCGGCGACAGCGTGGTCGGGGCTGTCGCAGCTGATCCCGCCGCAGCCGTGGACCAAATCAGCCGGCAAGGCGTCGGGCATATGCACGACGCCGGTCAGCGGATCGAAGCCGACATTGCGCAGGTGCAGCGCCAAGGCCGCATCCATGCTCTGTGCGTGGTGCACAAACCATTGGCCCAACTGTTGGCTCATGTCGCGCAGCATGGCGATATCGTTGCTTTGCTGCACGCGACTGGCCACCTCGCGCACGACCTGCAGCACCACCTGATGTTGCATGCTGTGGCAGTTGGACGATGAAAAGCGGGTGCTGCGCATCCACTGGTCTTCACGGTCAAAATGGTTTTGGGTGTGCTCCGCCAAACGTTGCCAGGCCGGCAAGATGTCCAACTCGGCCGCCTGGTCGACCTGCTCCAGCAATGCAATGAATTCGCGATGGGTCTCGTCCATCACATCAAGACCCAGCGCCAGCGAGTCAGACCACAAGAGGGTAGAAGACATCATGTTCCCGGTAGTTGGTTGATAGGCTAAGGCCAGTCTGTCGGTCAGATGTTGACCGGGGTCAGAAGGTCGTCAAAAACGCAGGGTTGCCAGTGGCTGGCCGCAGCGGCAATCTTCCGGCAGAGTAAGCTCACCGATCTATGATGAACTTGATTGCTCCACCCGTTCTTGTGTCGCCCAGTGCGACGCTGCCCACCCTGCATGCCCAAGGTTTTGCGGTGTTGGATACCACTTGCGTTTGTACGCTGAGTGGCTGCCAACTGCCAGATTTACTGGCTCTGGCCCCCTTCTGGGGCCACTTGCCGCCCGACCCGCACCTGAAGGATGGTGGTCGCTATCGCCGCCGCCGCCACGCCTGCTTTGTTGTCGACAACACGGCAGTCGCGCCAGTGCCGCACAGGCCCCATTGGCAGCCGCTGGCGTACAACGCCTTGCATGGGGGCATGCATCGCTTGTTTGAACCGGTGGCGCCCGCTATGCTGGCAGCGCCAGTCTGGACGCAGTTACTGTTGTGGCTGGGGCAGGTGGCCTCGGCGCTGCGAGGCCAACAGCCTTGGTTTGTCGAGGCACATCCGTTTCGCATTGACACCACGGACGGCATCGGACGGCCCACTCCCGAGGGGGCGCATCGGGATGGCGTAGACCTAGTGGCTGTGTTCCTGGTCGGACGGCAGGGCGTCAAGGGCGGTGAAACCCGGGTGTTCGACGCAGATGGGCCGGCAGGCCAGCGCTTCACACTGATCCAGCCCTGGTCGTTGCTGCTGCTCGACGATGCCCGAGTAATTCACGAGTCCACGCCGATCCAGCCCTTGCAGGCTGGCAGTCAGCCCGCCTACCGTGACACGCTGGTGGTGACGTTGCGTAGCGGCGGCTTTCCGGGTGAGAGCGACGTGGGAGTTACTTGATCGGCGTCAAGCCGCGGCCCTGGCCTTGGGGCCACACTGAACCCTGTCAGTACAACCCAAGGATTCACCATGTTCAAGCATATTCTTGTGCCGGTCGATGGCTCGGCCACAGCACTACGGGCCGTTGACACCGCGATTGGCCTCGCCAAGGTCCACGGCAGCCGGGTCACGGCTGTTTTTGTGATTGACCCTTACCCGTTCACCGGCGTAGGCACTGATTTTGCCTACGGTCAGGCCGAGTACCTGAGCGCAGCCACGGCGGAGGCCAATACCGCGATCAAAGCCGCCAAAGCGCGGTTCGGTGCCGCTGGCATCGCGGTCGATTCATCGGTGATTGAATCCCACAGCGCTTGGCGCGGTGTGGTGGAGGCAGCAGATTCAGCCGGGGCCGACCTGATCGTGATGGGGTCCCACGGCCGCAAGGGCCTTGAAAAGCTGGTGCTTGGCAGTGTCACCCAGGCCGTTCTGTCGCACACCAGGTGTTCCGTGCTGGTGGTGCGCGACTGAACGGAGCGGTCAGGCCGTTCGCTCAAAAATAGCCGCAATGCCCTGGCCCCCGCCAATGCACATGGTGACCAGCGCATAGCGGCCACCAATGCGCTCCAGCTCGTACAGCGCCTTGACCGTGATCAAGGCACCGGTGGCGCCAATCGGGTGACCCAGCGAGATGCCCGAGCCGTTGGGGTTGACCTTGGCAGGGTCCAACCCCAAATCACGCGTGACGGCGCAGGCCTGTGCGGCAAAGGCCTCGTTGGCCTCGATCACATCCAGGTCATTCACCGTCAGGCCGGCTTTTTGCAGCGCCTTCTGCGTGGCGGGTACCGGGCCAATGCCCATGTATTTCGGGTCGACACCCGCGTGGGCATAGGCCACCAGACGAGCCATCGGCTTGAGGCCGCGCGCCTTGGCCGCGCCGGCTTCCATCAGCACCAGGGCTGCTGCCGCGTCATTGATGCCAGAGGCATTGCCAGCCGTGACGGTGCCGTTTTCTTTGATGAAGACTGGCTTGAGTTTCGCCAGATCAGCGAGCGAACAGTTGGGGCGGAAATGCTCGTCGGTGGCATAAGCCACATCACCCTTCTTGCTTTTGAGGATGACCGGGGTGATCTGGCTGGTGAAATAGCCGGCCTCAGTTGCGCGCTGGGCCCGGTTGTGGCTTTCCACGGCCAGCTTGTCCTGCTCTTCACGGCTGATGCCCCACTTGGCCGCGATGTTTTCTGCGGTCACGCCCATGTGAATGGTCTGGAACGGGTCATGCAAGGCGCCGACCACCATGTCCACCAGCTTGGTGTCGCCCATGCGCGCACCCCAGCGGGCGCTCAGACTGGCATAGGGGCCGCGGCTCATGTTTTCGGCGCCGCCCCCTATGGCGATGTCAGCGTCGCCCAGCAGAATGGACTGGCTGGCTGAAATGATGGCCTGCAGGCCAGAGCCGCACAGCCGATTCACGTTGAAGGCCGGTGTGCCCTCGGCGCAACCGCCGTTAATAGCCGCAACCCGCGACAGGTACATGTCTTTAGGCTCAGTATTGACCACATGGCCGAACACCATGTGGCCGACGTCCTTGCCATCCACCTGGGCCCGAGCCAGTGACTCGCGCACCACTTGGATGGCCAATTCGGTGGGGGCGATATCCTTCAGGCTGCCGCCGTAGGTACCAATGGCGGTGCGCACACCGCTGACGATCACGACTTCACGGGACATGGGTAAATTCCTGTTCATGGTTGGTTATGGGTACGCGGCTGGTTGGCCACAGAGGCTAGATGCTAATCAACCAGGCTGACAGTAAGCCGACAATGCCTACAGCAGTTCAATCCCGCACATCAGCGACCGGGTTGGTGCCAAAGTCTGGCCGGGCCAGCCACCCGAGCACTCGACTGGCCGCATCGGCGGGGCTGCTGAGCATGCCGCGTGCTTTGAGACCAATGAAGTTGTCTTGGTCGGGAAATGCGTCGGGTGCGGCGCTGCGTAGCGTCACTTGCATGTCGGTGTCGATGACGCCTGGCGCCAGCGAGCAGGTGCGGGCGCCGTTGGCTTTACGCGCTTCGTCCAGCGCCAGGCAACGTGTGAAATGGTCCATGCCAGCTTTTGCGGCACAGTAGGCACCTTGGGAGGCCATGGCGCGGCGCCCCAGGCCCGATGAGATATTCAAGACTTTGCGAGGCTGGTGCCAGGACTCGGTGGCCCGCAAGAAGGCGGCGGTGAGCAGCATGGGTGCCTCTAGCCCGACCCGCAGCGCCTGCGCCAGTTGGGCTGGGTCGGACGCGCTCAGGGGGACGATGGCTGGAATGACGCCGGCGTTGTTGATCAGAGTAGCGCTGGCCACGGTTGTGGCATCCAGCCGCCCTAGCCAGTCCCTTAGTAAGGCGGCGGCGGCCACGCTCTCACTCAGGTCGCAGGGCCACTGCTCCAGGGCACAGGCCGCCGCCACCGCCTTAGCAGCCAGCGCCGGGTTGACCTGGCGGGACAGGCACAGCAGGCGGTGGTCCGGTGCGAGCAACTGCTCGGCCATGGCCAGTCCCATGCCACGCGAGGCGCCTGTCAGGATGTAGAGGTGTTGTGTCATGGAGCTTCTTTCAAATAAGTGGCCCGCGACCGACGGTCAGAAGTCGGCGGAGCTGGCAAATTGCAGGGGTAGTTGGCTGACCGGGTGTTTGAATGCCAGGCTGCTGGCGTGCAGCAAGAGTCTAGTCGCCATGCCTTGGACCTCTGGCGAGCCGTACAGCGCGTCACCGAGTATGGGGTGCCCCAGCGCCAGCAGGTGAACCCGGAGTTGGTGCGAGCGGCCAGTCTCGGGTTCAAGTTCGACGCGGGTTGACCTGTGGTCGGGCTCCGCTGCCAAGACGCGCCAGCGCGTCACACTGGCCTTGCCAAGGTCATGGTCAATCTTGCGCAGTGGCCGTTGGTGCCAGTCAGCGCCTATGGGTAGATCGATCACGCCCCATTCCTGCGCAGGCGTTGCCAGGTGACCTGCCACCATCGCCACATAGTGTTTGGTGATGCGTCGTTCTGCAAAGGCCAGGCTCAGCGCACGCTGCACGACCGGACCGCGTGCAAACAGCATCAAGCCCGAGGTGGCCATATCCAGCCGGTGCACCACCAGTGCGTCCGGATACAAGGCCTGTACCCGCAGGCTCAGGCAGTCCTGTTTGTCGAGGCCGCGTCCCGGCACCGAGAGCAGCCCAGTGGGCTTGTCCAGCACCAGCAGGTCATCATCCTGGTGAACGATCACCAACTCAGGCGTTTGTGCCATTGCCGTCACCATTCAGCAGCCGCAGCACGGTGTCACACAGCTCATCGACGTCATTAGGCTTGTGAATCAGCGCCCGGGCACCCTCGGCCAGTGCGCTCTGCTCAATCTCCGCGGTGACGTAGCCCGAGGCCAGGGCCACCGGCAGGTCTGGCCTGATTTGCCGGGCTTCCCGGAGTAGGTCGACGCCGCAGTAACCCGGCATGTTGTAGTCGGTCACCAGCAGGTCAAAGTCGAGCGGGCGCTCACGCAAGACGGCAGCCGCCTCATGCGGATCAGTGAAGGTGCTGACGGCAAATCCCTTACGGGACAGCGCCCGGTCCACCAAGAAAACCAGTGCCTCGTCGTCATCAACGTACATCACGCGTTGCCCGTGACCCTGTACCACGCTGGCCTGGCGAATTTCTGCCGCAGCGGGCACCGCATCGTGGTCGGCGTGTGGGAAGTTAAGGGTGAACATGCTACCGAGGCCGGGCGTGCTTTGCACGTCCACCGTGCCCTCGTGCGTCCGCATAATGCCGTGCACCACAGCCAAGCCCAGGCCAGTTCCTTGACCCACAGGTTTGGTGGTGAAGAAGGGCTCAAACACTCGCTCAATCGTCGGGGCATCCATGCCACTGCCGGTGTCGCGCACCGACAACTGCACATGCAGGCCGCGGGTAACGCCCCGGTCCACATCTGAATCGGTGTGCTTGCCAAGGGTATGCGTCAGTTCAATACTGACGGTGCCACGTTGGCTGCCTAGAGCTTGGATCGCATTGGTGCACAGGTTGAGCAGGGCCTGTTCAACCTGTGTGGCGTCGGCCAGCACCGCGGGCGTCTTCTCTGAGATATGAACCACCATCTCAACCGTTGGCGGCAATGTCACTTTGAGCAAGCGCACGGTTTCATGGACCACGTCGGCTAACTGCAGGGCAACCCGGGCGGGCGATTCATTCCGGCTGAACGCCAGGATCTGGCGAACCAGGTCACGGGCGCGGCGCCCCGCCTTGTCAATTTCTGCCAGACTGATCAGGGCCGGTGAATCCTGGCCGGCGTCTTGCTGCGCCAGAGCCACATTGCCCAAAATGGCGCCAATGATGTTGTTGAAATCATGCGCAATACCGCCCGCCATGGTGCCCACTGCCTGCATCTTGTGCGATTCCCGGAGTTGTGATTCCAGCGTGTTTCGGTGCGCTTCGATCTTCTTGCGGGCACTGAGATCGCGCGCAAAAACGGTGGTGGTGTCGCCGTCTGGGTGATGCTCAAATGACATGCTGACCTCTATGGCCACCAGCTTGCCGTCTGCCGTCAGCCCCGTGATCTCGCCGAGTTGGGCGTGGGTGGTCAGATGGTTGTCCGACAGAAAGTCCACGGCGGCAGGCAGAAAGCGGCCAAGCTCACTGCCCAGCGCCTGGGCCGATGGACACTCAAACAGGTCTGCCGCTGTTGGGTTGAAAATCGTGATGCGCTGATCACGATCGACGCAGATGATGGCGTCCAACGAGGCGTTGATGATGGCGGCCAAGCGGTTTTTGCTCAGCTGCAGCTCTTCATTGCGGTCCCGTAGTGCCGCTGCGCTCTCCCGCAGGGCACGGCGCTCTGTCAGCAATGGGCCCTGGTCAATGATGGCGCAGATGAAATGAGCCAGCTCGTCCTGCACGTTTTCAATCCGGGCGATGTGCAGGTCGCCGGTGAAGATCCCGCCTGAGCCGCAACAAAACACCACCTCGCTGGTTTCGCAGGTGGCCTGCTCAGCCGCTGTGACAAAGGCGTCGGCCACCCGGGTGGCATGCCCTTCACTGACAAATGGCAGCAAGAAATTGAGCGGTGGGTCGTATTCAAGCGGCCGGAACAGGCGCAAGGCCATGGCATTGCTTTCGAGCACCAGGCTGTTCTCGTCAACCACCATCAGTGCCAGGGGCACACTGGAGAACAGGGTCAAAAAGCGCTCTGAGGCGCCTTCGGCCGCCGCCTGGCTGTAGCGCAATGCCTGGTTCTGAATTTCCAGTTCAGCCTGGTATTTACGCAAGTCCCGCACCATTTGCGGTGCCGAGAACGCCGGGCTGCCGGGCTCGGGCTGGCGCTCGTTGCGCCGCAATCTTCGGCGCACCCCTGGATTGGGGGGGGGCGTGGGTTTCGGGCGTGACAGGCTTCGCATCAGTTCGATCCGAAATTGCCCACGGCCCTGGTCAGGCGGCGGTGCAGGGTTTAGCCGCGTGAAGGGGCATTCTTTAGTTTGCCGCGCACTGGTACCACCGTGGTCACGGTTGGTCGTACCGCATCTGGCGATACCGCCTTGGGCGGTGAGACGTCTTTCTTGGGTTTTTTCACCATCTTGTTGTTGTTTTGCTGTCCTTTTGCCATTTTCATACTCCTAGGTTGGACGCTCTGCCGGAGGAATCAGCGACAGGGCTTGGGGAAATGCTTGGGCCGGTTTTGCTGCTGCAAGACCGCCTTCAGCGGCGTACCACAGCGTCGCCGGGTTGGTAGTCGGCTGCTTTGAGGGGGCTGTGTTTTGTGATGAATGCCCGCAAAACATCGGCGTCGACAAAGCCGGTATTGACGTGGCTTTTGTGGTCACTGAGCTTGGGGTAGCCATCGCCGCCCGTGGCTTGGAAATTGTTGATGACCATCCGGTAGGTTTTGCCTGGGTCCAGTGGGGCCTTATTGATCTGCACATTGCTCACCTTGCCGCCTGAGATTTCGAGACTGACCCCGGCAAACTGCGCAAAAGCGCCAGAGCCGACTGACATTTTGGCGGCTGCGTTCAGGTAGTCCATCACTTCGCTGCCGCTCAGGTCAACAGTGCTCAGGGTGTTGCCGAAGGGCTGGACCTTGAGCACGTCCTTGTAGGTGATCTTGCCGGCAGCCAGGGAGTCGCGCACGCCGCCAGCGTTGACGATGGCGAAATCAGCCCGGGTTTTGTCCATCGCTGCCAAACCGATCAGCACCGCCAACGAGGCTGGTTTGGCACGAACCACGGAGCGATCACCCTCCAGCCGACCATCGCTGGCCCCGATTTCAATGCCCAGCTTTTGCTGACCAAAGGCCTGGTAGGGGGTCAGCAAGGCCAGCATGTCCGGGTCTTCGGCAATCTCTTCGGTGTAAGTCACCAGGGTGGTCTTGCCGTCGGCCCCTTTGACTGGTTTCTTCAGGTTGACCGGAATCAGGGCGTACTTGACCAACTTGAACTCGCCATTACGGTACTCAAAGTCAGCCCTGCCCACGTATTTGCCCCACTCGTGGGCCTGCACAATCCAGGTGCCGTTCTGGCGGTCGGGTTTGCATTCGGTGCCTGGCACATAGGCGCGGTCTAGCACGTTCTCAGCCTTCATGCAGGCCGGGTTCTGGGTGTGGCCACCCACCACCAGATCGATGCCCTTGACGGCGCGGGCCAGTTCCACGTCGCCAGGAGACTGGGTACCGCTGTTGCCATTTTCATAATGCCCCATGTGGGTGGCCGCGATGACCACATCGGCCTTGGCGCGCAATTCGGGCACCACCTTGGCCGCCTCGGCGGTCACGCTGCGGAATTCGATGTTTTTGACGTTCTCGGGCAGCACCAATTTGTAGGTGTCTTCTGTGGTGAAGCCCATGACGCCAATTCGCAAACCTCCCACGGTGAAGACCTTGTAGGGGTCGAACATGCGCTTGCCGTGCTCATAAATATTGGCAGACAACATGGGGAACTGAGCCAGGTCGCGCTGCATTTTCAAAACGGCCAGCGGCTTGTCAAATTCATGGTTGCCGACGGCCATCGCCTGGTATCCCAGCAGGTTCATGCCCTTGAAGTCCGGCACTGCGTCTTGCAAGTCGCTTTCTGGCACGCCGGTGTTGACATCACCACCGTCGAGCAGCAGGCTGTGGCCGCCATTGGTCGCGACCTCACGCCGGATGCGGTCAATCACTGTTTTGCGTGCTGCCATGCCGTACTCGCCATCGCCATTTTTCCAGAAATGGCCATGGTGGTCGTTGGTGTGCATCACGGTGATGCGGTAGGTTTTGTCTTTTTCGGGGCCGCCTGTGGTTGGGATGGCACAAGCCGCCAATGCCGAGGCGGCCAACAAGTAATAAGTAACACGTGTCAGGTTCATCAACAGGTCCGATCAAATTATTGGGGCAAACAACGAGCCGACGCCCTGGATACATGTCCTAGGCAAGCAGGCCGAACATGATTATGGCTTCTCCCGGGCTTGGCTCACCTCAAGCTCTGTCACAGGTGCTGACCGGTTGCCCCAGCTGCTGCGCAGGTAGGTGGATAGCGCCGCGATTTCACGGTCGCTCAGGTTCAATACAAAAGGCGGCATGCCGAACAGTCGCGGGTTTCCTCCTGTGGCGGGCGTATAGCCGCCCCACAGGATGGTCTGGATCAAGTTGTTCGGGCTGGGCATTGTGACGGTGCGGTTACTCGCCAGCGCAGGATAAGCCCCGGGCACGCCTTGTCCACGCTCGCCGTGGCATGACTTGCACATGGCCTCATACACATCCGCGCCAAGGGGGCGCTCGCTCCCGGCGGGCGGGTTAGACCTGGTGCCTAGCAGTAGTCTGTCAAGCGTCGCGCCAGACGCCCGCGGCTGCGGCGCAGGCGCAACGCTCGCCCACTGACTGGACTTGAGGTAAGTCGCCATGGCCAGCCGGTCATCATCGCTGAGGTATTGGGTGCTCTGCAGCACCACTTGGGCCATTGGGCCGGTGGCGACCCCGCGCGCCGAGACCCCCGTCTGCAACCACAGGCTGATTTCGTTCAGAGACCAGTCGCCAAGCCCGCCCTCTTGAGGGTCGAGCAGCGACGGCGCGTACCAACGCTGCATCGGCAGCATGCCCCCTTGCAGGTCCAATGAGGAGCGGCTGGCCCCCAGCATGTTGCGCGGGGTATGGCAGGTACCGCAATGCCCCAGCCCATTGACCAGATCGGCGCCCCGGCTCGCCACAGAAACTGGGCTGCTTTTTCTTGCGCTGCCGCCGGGCTTGAAGTAATGGGCGCGCCAGACGGCTAACGCCGTCTGGGTGTGATAGGGCCATCGCAGGGCGTGCGACTGGTTGGTCTGTTTGACGGCAGGAACGGTTTTTAAAAAAGCAAACAGGGCGTCTGAATCGGTACGGCTCAACAGAGTGAAGCTGGGGTAGGGAAACGCCGGGTACAGCAGTCGCTGGTCTTTCGAGCGACCTTCATGCATGGCTTGCCAGAAATCCTCGGACGACCAGGCGCCAATGCCGCTGTCGCGGTCGGCTGTCAGGTTGCTGGTGTAGACCGTTCCAAATGGTGTCTCTATGCCGCGCCCCCCTGCATAGTTGGCCCCTCCTGTGACCGTATGGCAGCCCTGGCAGTTGCCTATGCGCGCCAGGTAGGCCCCGCGGGCCGACTGGTCTGAGGGCGCGGGTCTGCTGCTGGCGGCTGCGCGTGACCTTGCTGGCGCTGGAGCGCTGCCGCAGCCTAGTGAGTTGGCCTGGCCTGTGACATGGTTCATTGGCCCTTGGGCCTGCGGGCGGCTGTCCGCGGGCACCGTTTGAGCAGCCAACCAGTGCGATATAGCACTGACATCGGCACGGTCCAACCGGGCCGCGATGGTCGCCATGCAGTCGGGTCCATGGGCGCGGCGCTGCCCGGTCTGCCAGCCGCCCAGTTGGGCATTCATGTAATCGCGCGGCAGCCCGAGCAAGCCTGGCACATGGGGCAGGGCGCCGGTCAAGCGGTCGCCATGGCAGTTGGTGCAGGCCGGGATCTTTTTTTGCGGGTCCCCCTGCATGGCCAGGGTCCGGCCCCGCGCAAGCTGGGTAGGCGTCGTGGCTGTAACGGGCGTTGGTGGTGGGTAAGGCAGGTTAAAGCCAGCAAAGTACTGCGCCATCTCCATCAAATAGGCATCGGTCAAAGGCTCGAGCAGGCCAGTCATCAGACTGTAGTGGCGCCGGCCCTCTCGAAAATTGCGTAATTGGTTGTACAGGTAGGCCGCCGGCTTGCCGGCCAATCGAGGGTAATACCCGTCTGGCCCGGCACGACCCTGTTTGCCGTGGCAATGGCTACAGGCCCGGGTGCGCTCGGCCATGTTGTCCTCAAAGACCAGCTCCTGTCCGACCCCCAAGACCGGCCAAAGGGCAATCATAAAGATCACACAGCGAAGAAACGTGCCTGACATGGGTCTAAATTTGCAGCGACAATGCGCTCCCTGCTGTACCCAAAGGCCATTTGAGCCCCTCTATTTTCCCATGTCCAGTTCATCCAGCCTCGAGGTTCGTTCAGCCACCCTTCGCGATGCCAAAGCCATCACGGAAGTCCATCTAGAGGCCACCCGGGCAGCCTACAGTGATGTGTTGACCCCCGAACAAATGGTGCCGGCACTGGCGCTGGCGGGTCAGTTCGATTGGCGTGAAGCGATCGAATTCAGCGAGCCACAGGTTCATTTGGCCAGTGATCAGGGTCAAGTGGTCGGCTTTGTTGGCTTTGACCGCTCGCGTGACAAAGGCACGCCTCCCACGGCAGGTGAAATCTGGGCCTTGCAGGTCGTCGAGCCACATTGGGGCCAAGGCGTTGGCCTGGCACTGTGGGACTGTGCCCGCGAGGGTTTGCTCGAAGAAGGCTGCATCAGCGTGTCGGTCTGGGTACCCCTGCGCAACGAACGTGCCTTGCGGTTTTTTGAGCTGGCCGGCTTTAAACGCGACATGGCGACCGCCAAGACGGTGGCTATGGGATTTGTCAAGGTGGAGGAGGTGCGCCTCAAGCGCAACCTGGCCTGATCAGGTGCGCCGCACCACCACGCTGCCGATTGAGTAGCCCGCACCAAACGAGCAGATCACGCCCACTTCGCCCGGTGCAATGTCCTCATGGTGACGGTGGAATGCGATCACTGAACCTGCTGAGGCGGTGTTGCCAAATTCATCCAGGATGACTGGGGCGTCGTCGGCGGTGGCGTCGCGGCCCAGCAACTTGCGCGCAATCAACTGGTTCATACCCAGATTGGCCTGGTGCAGCCAATAGCGGCGCACCTGAGTCGGGGTCAGGCTATGCTCTGCCAAGTGGCTGGCGATATGCTCTGCGGCCATGGGGCAGACCTCTTTGAAGACTTTTCGCCCTTCCTGGTAGAACAGTTGGTCGCGATCGTCTGGGTTGCGGTCTTCGCTGCGCGACATAAAGCCAGCGTTATTGCGAATATTGTTGGAGAAGCTTGTCAGCAGTCGGGTACCAAGCACCTCAAATGCGCCGGCTGGGGCATTGTCCAGCCGCTCGACCAGGATCGCGGTACAGACGTCGCCAAAGATGAAATGGCAGTCGCGGTCCTTCCAGGCCAGGTGCGGGGAGGTAATCTCCGGGTTGACCACCAGGATCGCCCGGGCTGAACCGGTGCGCACCGCATTAACGGCCATGTCGATCCCGAACGTGGCCGAAGAGCAGGCCACATTCATGTCGAAGCCAAAGCCCTTGATGCCCAGCGCAGCCTGGATTTCCACCGCCATCGCCGGGTAGGCCCGCTGCATATTGGCGGCAGCACAGATCAGGCCGTCGACGTCGGATGCTTGTTTGCCCGCCCGCACCAGAGCATCCTGTGCCGCCGACACGCCGATTTCGGCCATCATTGAAATTTCATGGTCGGGACGGGCCCGAAATTTGGGGTACATGCGCTGGGGATCAAGAACTCCAGATTTTTCAATCACGTACCGGCGCTTGATGCCTGAGGCCTTCTCAATGAACTCGACACTAGACTGGGGGATCGGCTGCCGGGTCCCGGCGGCGATGGCGGCAGCGTGCAGCTTGTTGTCCGATTCGGCAAATTGGTTGAAGGCCGTGACCAACTCCTGATTGCTGATCGACTCCGGCGGGATATACAAGCCAGTTCGGCTGATGGCGACACGGTGCATAAGGGTGGGTCCCGCTGTTAGTATGATGTACCGCGGCTCAAGTCAATGGGGTCCGCGCCGGCTATTATCTGCCTTCTCTCGGGTCGTTTAGCCCATCGGCATTGAGCGCTACAACTATGGCTGCGCGGGCACTGCGTGCGGCAACTCAGGCTCTGGCATGATAGGTGGGTCGCTTCCGCACCCGCCCAATCCCCATGAAAATTGATCCTGCCATCATCAAGCTGCACGCCGAGACGATTGGCGCGGTCTTCGTCAAGCCCAGCACTGGCAAGCCTGCCGCTGCTGCGCCGGCCAAACTTGAATCAGGCCTGATTCAGAAAATCCAGCAAAAAGTACCGATCTTCAAAGACATGCCTTTGGACTGCCTGATGAATACCTTGAAATTGGCCGATTACGTGCCGGTCAAGGCCGGTGAGGTCGTGTTCAGCGAGGGCGACTTGGGTGACTCGTTTTTTGTGCTGGTGGCCGGTGAAGTGGTAGTGGAAAAACTGCACCAAAACAAGGTCTGCGAATTGGCGCGGCTGGGTATGGCGGACTGCTTTGGCGAGATGTCGATCGTGGGCCACGAGCTCAGATCCGCCACCGTGCGAGCCGTGGTCGACTCGACATGCATGCGCCTTTACCGCGAGAGCGTCGACCAACACCCTGACAGCGCTGCGCACATTTACCGCAACATTGCCCGTATTTTGGCGTCGCGGCTCAAGGACTCTGGCATCGTACTGGCGAAACTGGCGACCGAAAAGGTTTGAGCGGCGGCACGCGCTGTCAGACTTTAGACGGCGGTGGGGTGTAGGTGCTGGCTTGTTGCCATCAACCAAATAAGGCGTCGAAGCCTGATTCAGGCTCAAAGCGGTTGTTACGGTAGACCAGCCGAGTTGGTCCTGGCAGTGCGCGGGTCAGCGCGGAATGGCTGGGGTCGCCGGGGTAACACGTGATTCGCATGCCATCTTGATCAAACGGCTCTGGTTCGATCGTTGGGGGTGGCTGGGTTACAGCAGCGTGCAGCACGCTTTGGACATCGGAGTGCCGAGCCAAGTGAACCAGGCTCATGATCTGCGGTGGCGCCAGCTCAATGTCGTTGGCCCAATACCGACTCAGTGCGCTTCGGGGTGTGAGCCAGATACTGGCCGTGGCTTCGTGCTCGTCATGCTGCGCTGTCTGTTGCGCAGGCATGGCCGCCACAAAAAAACGTGTGTCGAAGCGCTTTTTCATCATGCTTGGCATATGAGGCGTCACCCATCGTGACCATGGCAGTAGCGCGCTGGTCGCCAACCGTAACTTGGTGCTTGCCAGCACGCTCGCGAAGTCATGGCCAGCGCGCAGCATGGTTCGCGCCGTCAAGGCCTGAGCGGCAGAGGCCCCATGGACCAACAAAATGCCCGACTCTTCAAAGGTCTCCCGTGCGGCGGCCACGAAGATCGCCGCCGCCTCGGTGAGCGACAGATGTGGTTCGTTCAGCTGCCCGCGTAGGGCATCGGGTGTTTGATCCAGCACGTCGGGGGTACACATTTGGGGATCGCCGGCGTCAACCTTGCCACCCGGGAACACATAGGCACCGCCCAGCACATCCGAATTGTCATGTCGCTTGATCAGCAATACCTCCAGCCCCTGCGTCGTGTCTCGCAGCATGACCACTGTAGCCGCCGCACGCGGCGGGGTGGTCACGGTCTGCGTGTTCAGTTCCATTCATGCCTTTCAGTGGGGCTGCGGGTGCGGTCCGGTACAGTGTGGGATAGGTCGGCTTCAGGCTAGCAGAGTCTGGGCCATTGTCTTGTCACCAACAGTTCAGGAACAGTCAGTATGGAAATCGATTTCAAGGGCCAGGTCGCCATCGTGACCGGCGCCGGGGGCGGCCTCGGCCGGCAACACGCGCTGGCGCTGGCCGTGCGCGGCGCCAAAGTCATCGTCAACGATTTAGGCGGTGCTCGGGATGGCTCAGGTGGCTCAGCGACTGCAGCAGAGGCTGTGGTGGCCGAAATCCGGGCGGCTGGGGGCGAGGCCCTGGCCAGCAGCGCCTCGGTGACCGATTACGCGGCAGTGCAGGCGATGGTGGCGCAGGCTGTGGCGGCCTGGGGCCGGGTGGACATTTTGGTCAACAACGCCGGCATCCTGCGCGACAAGACCTTTGCCAAGATGGAGATGGCGGACTTTGAGCTGGTGGTGGACGTGCACCTGATGGGTGCCGTGCATTGCAGCAAGGCAGTTTGGGGTCTGATGAACGCACAAAAATATGGCCGCATCGTCATGACCACCTCATCCAGTGGGCTCTACGGTAATTTCGGCCAGTCCAACTACGGCGCAGCGAAGATGGCGCTGGTCGGTCTGATGCAGACGCTGGCCTTGGAAGGGGCCAAGAACAACATCCACGTCAATGCCCTGGCGCCCACCGCAGCCACTCGCATGACTGAAGGCCTGATGCCCGAAGCCGTGCTGGCGGCCCTGAAGCCTGAGGCGGTGGTTCCGGCGATGCTGGTGCTGGCCTCGCGCAACGCGCCGACCCGTACCATTTTGTGTGCCGGTGCCGGCATGTTTGAGGCTGCCCACATCACCCTGACCCAGGGGGTCTGGCTGGGCACCGACGCCCAGACGCCGGAGCGCCTGGCCGAGCGCCTGGCTGAGGTGACCGACCCGACCGGCCAGATGGTGCCGCAGGGCGGTTCGGCCCAGGGCGCCAATGAGGTGGCCAAGGCCATGGCCCACTTGGGATAGTTGGGCATGACGAGCCGCTTCGTCGTCAAGCCAAGTCACTGACCGGCACGCAAGAGCAGAACAGGTGCCGGTCGCCATAGACGTTGTCGATACGGCCAATGGGGGGCCAGTACTTGCTTTGTTTCAGACTGGCCAAAGGAAACGCACCGAGCTCGCGCGGGTACGGCCGGTCCCAGGCTGAGCCCAGCAGTGCCGCGGCAGTGTGCGGCGCATGTTTGAGCGGGTTGTTGTCCTTGGGCCATTCGCCGCTTTCAATCCGCCTGATCTCGGCCCGGATGGCGATCATGGCCTCGATGAAGCGGTCCAGCTCAGCCAGGCTCTCGCTCTCGGTGGGCTCCACCATCAGGGTGTTGGGCACCGGGAAGCTCAGTGTCGGCGCGTGAAAGCCGTAGTCCATCAGACGCTTGGCCACGTCTTCGGCCATCACGCCGCTGGATTCCTTGAGAGGGCGCAGGTCCAGGATGCACTCGTGCGCCACATCACCGGTGGCGTTGGCGTAGAGGGTGGGGTAATGGTCTTTAAGCTGGCGACTGATGTAGTTGGCGCTCAGGATCGCCACCTCGGTGGCGGCCTGCAGGCCCTCGGGGCCCATCATGCGGCAGTACATCCAGCTGATCGGCAGCACGGCGGCGTTACCCAAAGGAGCGGCTGATATGGCCCCCACGCTTGGAGATGTTGCCCCCACGCTTGCCACTGCGTGTGCTGCGCTGCCCCCCGGGGGGGCTAATCCACCTTGGGGCGGCCCGGCGGTGGATTCCGTTGCCCCATCGCTCGGCACTGCGTGTCTTTCGTTGTTGATGTGGCCGGGCAGGTGGGGCACCAGGTCGGCGACGACGCAGACTGGGCCGACGCCGGGGCCGCCGCCGCCGTGCGGGATGCAGAAGGTCTTGTGCAGGTTCAGGTGGCTGACATCGCCGCCAAATTCGCCGGGTGCGGCCAGGCCGACCAGGGCGTTCATGTTGGCGCCGTCCACGTAGACACGGCCGCCATGCTGGTGCACCAGGGCGCAGAGTTCCTTGACCGAGGTCTCGAACACGCCGTGGGTACTGGGGTAGGTGATCATCACCGCCGCCAGCTGCTCGCTGTGCTGTTCGCACTTGGCTTGCAGGTCGGCCATGTCCACGTTGCCCTGTTCGTCGCAGGCGGTGACCACCACCGTCAGGCCAGCCATCTGGGCACTGGCCGGGTTGGTGCCGTGGGCGCTGCTGGGAATCAGGCAGATGTTGCGGTGCCCCTGGCCGTGCGCCGCCTGCCAGGCGCGAATCACGAGAAGACCGGCGTACTCGCCCTGTGAACCGGCGTTGGGTTGCAGGCTGATGCCGGCGTAGCCGGTGGCCTGGCACAGCCAAGCGCGCAATTGTTCGTCCAGCGCGGTGTAGCCTGCCCGCTGCGCTGGGGGCGCAAATGGGTGGATATTGGCGAACTCGGGCCAAGTGATGGGGATCATCTCGCTGGTGGCGTTGAGCTTCATGGTGCAACTGCCCAGCGGGATCATGCTGCGGTCCAGTGCCAGGTCTTTGTCGCTGAGCCGGCGGATGTAGCGCAGCATGCTGGTCTCGGACTGGTGCGAGTTGAAGACCGGGTGCGTGAGAAAGGCGCTGCTGCGCCTCAGTTCATGTGGAATCAGCGGCTCCAGGCCTTTCTCAAACGCGGCCACCTGTGGCAGTGCCTGGCCGTCCTGCGCAAATAGCGCCCAAAGCGCCACCACGTCGCCGCGGGTGGTGGTTTCATCGAGCGAAATGCTCAGCCGATCTTTTGAACCAAATCGAAGGTTAAGCCTTGCTGCGCTTGCCTTTCTAGCTATTGATTCAGTAGCGTTTCCGGTATGCAGCGTCAGCGTGTCAAAGGCGTAGTCATTGACCGGTGTGTAGCCCATCTGCTGCAGGCCGCGCGCCAGCATCGTGGTGAAAGCGGCGACCCGCTGCGCGATGCGGCGCAAGCCCGCAGGCCCGTGGTAGACGGCGTACATGCTGGCCACCACGGCTGGCAGCACTTGCGCTGTGCAGATGTTGGAAGTGGCTTTTTCACGCCGGATGTGCTGTTCGCGCGTTTGCAGGGCCAGCCGGTAGGCGGGGTTGCCCTCGGTATCGATGCTGACGCCTACCAGCCGCCCTGGCATCGAGCGCTTGAACTCGTCGCGGCAGGCCAGGTAGGCGGCGTGCGGGCCGCCATTGCACAGCGGCATGCCGAATCGCTGGCTGTTGCCTACCGCGATGTCGGCGCCCAGCTCAGCGGGCGGCACCAGCAGCGTCAGCGCCAGCAGGTCGGCGGCCATGACCACCACTCCGCCGCGCGCCTTGTAGGCAGCAATCCAGTTTCGGTCGTCGCGCAGACGACCGCTGACACCCGGGTATTGCAGCAGCACGCCAAAGCTGTCCTCGCCCAGACTGACCTGCACGCTGAAGGTCTTGACAGTGATGCCCAGCGGCCGGGCCCGGGTTTGCAGTACGGCCAGTGTCTGCGGCAACACCTCGTCGTCCACCAGGAAGGTGCTGGACTTGGATTTGCCCATGCGCATGGCCAGCGTCATGGCCTCGGCCGCGGCAGTCGCCTCGTCCAGCATGGAGGCGTTGGCAATCGCCATGCCGGTCAGGTCGGTGATCATGGTCTGGAAATTCAGCAGCGCCTCCAACCGGCCCTGGCTGATTTCTGCCTGGTAGGGGGTGTAGGCGGTGTACCAGGCCGGGTTTTCCAGGATGTTGCGCAGAATCACCCCAGGTGTGTGGGTCCCGTAATAGCCCTGGCCGATGTGGCTGCGAAATACTTGGTTGCGGCTGGCGATGGCGCGCAGCTCGTCCAGCGCAGCAGCCTCCGACAAGGGCGCCGGGATGGCCATGGCGCTGCTTCGGGCAATGCTGGCGGGCACGATGCGCGCCATCAGGCTGCGACGTGACTCGGCGACAACGGCCTTTAGCATCAAGGCCTGATCGGCCGCGGTGACACCGATGTGGCGCGCTGCGAACTCATGGCTGTCCTCCAGCTCACCCAGCGGTTTGGCAGATTGCATCAACATGGCGGCCTCCTTGGCGCTTGTGGTTTAGGCTGAGGCGGCAAAGCCGGCGTAGGCGGTTTCGTCCATCAAGTCCTTGAACTCGGCGGGCTGGCTGACCCGCACCTTGAAAAACCAGCCCGCCCCGAGCGGGTCAGAATTAGCCAACGAAGGGTCAGCGCGCAGGGCCTCGTTCACCTCGGTGACTTCGCCCGACACCGGCATGAACACATCGGCTGCAGCCTTGACCGACTCCACCACGCCGGCCACCTCGCGGGCGGCCAGGGTTTTGCCTATTTCGGGCAGGTCGACAAACACCACGTCGCCCAGTGCGTCCTGGGCATGGTGGGTGATGCCAACGGTGACGATGTCTCCGGCGCTCACTGGAGAGGTATCAGATTGCAGCCATTCGTGGTCGGGGGTGTACTGGAGGGTCATGGAGAGTTCCTTTCAAAAAATATCGAAAAATTGCAATAACGATCAGGCTGGTGAGTTAGTCACGCACGTAGCGGTGCGGCACAAAGGGCAGGGCGACGACCTCCGTCGGCACAGGCTTGCCGCGCACCAGCGCCTGCAGCCGGGTACCCGGCGTGCTGAACTCGGGCGGCACATAGCCCAGCGCAATCGGCACATCCAGGCTGGGGCTAAGCAAGCCACTGGTGACTTCTCCCATTGCCTGACCGTCTGTGGTTTGGAGCACGCTGTGCTCACGGACCGGTACCCGCTCCAGGGCCTGAAGTCCAACGAGTTTTCGGCCTGTGGCCCCCGTCCCGCTTGATAACTGCGCTAGTATTTTTGTAGCGCCGGGGAAGCCGCCGGCCCGTGCGCCGCCGCTGCGGCGTCCCTTCTGGATGGCCCAGCCCAGGCCGGCCTCGACCGGGGTGGTGGTTGTGTCAATGTCATTGCCGTACAGGCACAGGCCCGCCTCCAGCCGCAGCGAGTTGCGGGCGCCCAGGCCAGCCGGACGAACCTCGGGCTGGGCCAGCAGAGCGCGCGCGAGCGCGGCGGCATCGTCCTGGTGCACCGAGATCTCAAAACCGTCCTCGCCGGTGTAGCCGCTGCGGGTGATAAAACAGGGCACCTGCCGGCTGCCGCCACCCAGGGTGCAGTCGACCTCAAAGGCGCCGCCAGTCATGAACACCAGCCGATCTATGGTTGGGCACAGTCGTTGCAGCGCCGTGACTGCCTGCGGACCCTGCAGTGCCAGTAAGGCCAGCTCGGGCATTGCCTCCACCTGGCAGCGGTGGCCGATGCCCGCCTGGATGTGTGCCATGTCGGCGACCTTGCAGGCGCCATTGACCACCAGAAACAGGTCGCCGTGGCTGTCGGTACGGTTGACGAACATCAGGTCATCGATGATGCCGCCCGCATCGTTGAGCAGCAGCCCGTAGCGCTGGCGGCCGTTCGCCAGGCCCATCACATCCACGGGCAGCAGGGTCTCCAGCGCGGCGGCCGCATCAGGCCCAAGTAGCCGCAGCTGGCCCATGTGCGACACATCAAACAGGCTGGCAGCCTTGCGGGTGTGATGGTGCTCCGCCATCAGACCGGCCGGGTATTGCACGGGCATGCTGTAGCCGGCAAAGGGCACCCTGCGGGCGCCCAAACTCAGGTGCAGGTCGTACAAGGGCGTCTTGAGTAGTTCATCCGACGGGACATTCATGGGGCATTCCTGGACAGTTAAATCGCGGGCACATGCCATGACCTAGGCCATGGTTGGCCCCCGCTGTCCGTGGTACCTGAGAGATTCGCCGGGCCAACCGCGCCAGACCTCTGACGCAATGTGCTGCGGGTTGCTCCTTCGGTGGGCGGCATAGGCTGCCGCCTCTCTCCAGTGGGGAGTCGTGGATTGACCAGCAAGATCAGCCCACGTTTGTCAGTCCTTTTGCCTGAGCGTTCAGACTGCTGTGATCAGCCGTCATGCGCCTTCGGCGGCCGGTCTGTGTGCCGGCACTCTCCTGACCCGTCAAATTCTAACCCCGGACCGGAAGCGCCAATTCGCCTTATTTGGCGTAAACCAGATCTCGCAGGGTCAGCGATATGGAGGGAACGTAGGTGATCACCATCAGGCAGGCCAGGATCACCAGCACAAAGGGGGCCAGTTGGCCGATGATGCGGTCGAGTGAAATTTTGGCCACTGTGCAGGCCGCAAACAGGTTCACGCCAAAGGGCGGCGTGATCATGCCCAGCGCCAGATTCACCACCATGATCAGGCCGAAATGCACCGGGTCAATGCCAAAGTGCATCGCCACCGGCGCCAGGATGGGCGCCAGCACGATGATGGCCGCACTGGTCTCGATGAACATGCCGATCAGGAACAGCGCTGCATTCACCCCCAGCAGAAACATGGCTGGCGACTGCAACACCGACTCCAGATAGGTGCCGATCGCGGCAGGTACCCCGGCACGCGTGATCAAAAAGGCAAACAGGCCGGCGTTGGCAATAATGAACATGATGACGGCACTGGAGAGCACCGATTTGCGCAGGATCGCCGCCAGATTCTTAAAGTTGAGCTCGCGGTACACCACACCACCCACCAGCAGCGCGTAGAACACCGCCACGGCCGAAGCCTCGGTCGGCGTGAAAATGCCGCCATAGATGCCGCCCAAGATGATGACGGGCATCATCAGGGCCCAGCCCGCTTGCCGCGTGGCGGCGAAAAATCCTAGCCGGCCATCGCCATCGTTCTTGCCCCAGCCCTTGTAGCGGCAGTAAATGTAGACAAACAGCATCAGCGCGCCGCTGATCAGGAAACCCGGACCAAAACCGGCAATAAACAGTTCGCCAATCGACACCTCGGCACTCACGCCGTACAGGATCATGGGAATGCTGGGTGGGATGATCACGCCCAGTTCTGCACTGGTGGCCTGCAGCGCGGCAGCGTAGGGCGTGGGGTAGCCATGCTTGATCAGGGCCGGGATCAGAATGGCACCGACTGCAAAAGTGGTGGCCACCGACGAGCCTGATACTGCAGCAAAAATCATGCAGGTCAGCACGCAGGTCATGGGCAGACCGCCCTGTACGCCACCCACAATGCTCTTGGCAAACTCCACCAAGCGCCGCGAAATTCCGCCGGTTTCCATCAGGTTACCGGCCAGAATGAAAAACGGGATGGCGGCCAAAGGGAACTTGTTGATGGAGGAAAACATTTCCTTCACCGAAATCAGCATATTGATGCCCGATACCTGGATACCCAGAATAGCGGCCAGCCCGATCGACACCGCCACCGACACGGTCAGTGCAAAGCACGAGACCATGGTGATCAGCATCATCACGCTCATTGGGCGGTCTCCAGTTCCTGCCGCTGCGGGTCTAGCAGGTTGCCCACAATGCCCAGCACGCTGAACAGGCCGCCCACGGGCATAGCGAGGTAGGCCCAGAACATCGAAACACTCTCCAGTCCCGCCATGGACTGCACCTGGCCGCGCAAGGCGTAGGCCCAGCCCCACCAAACGATGATGCCCACCAGCAGCAGTGCAGCGCCGCACACCACCCAGTCCAGCACGCGCTTCATGCGCGGCGGGCTCCAGCGGTACAACACGTCAACACTGACCATGGCGCCTTGCCTAAACGCCGCTGCAATGCCCATGAAAACCATCCAGATCAGGCTGAAGCGGATCAGGATCTCCGACCACTCGGCCGGCTGCTCCAGCACAAACCGGGTGATGATCTGAAACATGCCCAAGGTGGAGGCCACCACCAGCATGGCACAGGCAATGGCCATGGCCAGGCTAGTGGTGCGGCGCTCCAGTGACAGGAACAGGGCTTTCAAGGGGTGACGAACCGGTTATTTGGCGTTGCGAATGGCGTCGAGGTTGGCCTTGCCAAACTGCTTCTCAAACTCTGCATTCACGGGTGCCAAAGCGGCCACAAACTTGGCCTTGTCCACGTTGTCGATCACGACCATGCCCTTGGAGCGCAGTTCCGACACGCCCTTGGCATCGTCGGAGTCGACCCGGGCCCGGTTGGCCTTGGCGGCTTCCTTGGCAGATTCAATGAACGCGGACTTGTCGGCGGCGCTGAGTTTCTCAAAGGAGGCCTTGTTCATCAGGATCAGGCAGGGCGAGTAGACATGGCCGGTGAGAGACAGGTGCTTTTGGACCTGGTCAAACTTGGACGCCATGATCACCGACAGCGGGTTTTCCTGGCCATCCACGGTGCCCTGCTGCAAAGCGGTGAACACTTCCGGGAACGCCATCGGCGTGGTCACAATGCCCAGGCCCTTGTAGGCGGCAATGTGCACCGGGTTTTCCATGGTGCGCATTTTCAGGCCCTTCAGGTCCTCAGGCGCCTTCACGTCGCGCTTGCTGTTGGTCATGTGCCGGAAACCGTTTTCCGCCCAGGCCAGTGCCTTGAAGCCCTTGCTGTCAAATTTGGTCAGCATGTCCTGGCCAAACGGCCCGTCCAGCACCGCGCGGGCATGGGCTTTGTCACGGAACAAAAATGGCACGTCGATAATCTTGGTTTCAGGGACAAAATTGGGTACTGGACCGGTTGAAGTCATCGTCAGTTCCTGGGTGCCCAGTTGTACCGCCTCGATCGACTCGCGTTCGCCGCCCAGCGAGCCGTCATAAAAAGTCTGCACCTTGTAGCGGCCGGCCGTACGCTTTTCAACCTCTTGCGCAAACACATCGATGCCAACGCCCTGGTGCGAGTTTTTGGCGGTCGAAATGCTGATCTTCATGGTGGTCTGCGCGGCAGCGCCGGCCATCAGGCCAAGTGCCAGGCCAAGGCCCAAGGCGATTCGGGACAGGGATTGCTTGTTCAGTTTCATGGGGTTCTCCGGGTTGATGGTCTGCCTGCAGACCAAGTGTGCCCCATTGTGACGCGCAGATACGCCCGCCAACATCGGGGTTTTCTCGGGTATGGGCCCGGTCTTCCCGGCGCCCCTGGACTTACATGCCTGCGTAATTCGGCCCGCCGCCGCCCTCTGGCGTGACCCAGACGATGTTTTGGGTCGGGTCCTTGATGTCGCAGGTCTTGCAGTGCACGCAGTTCTGCGCGTTGATCTGCAGCCGGTCGGAGTTGTCGTCGTTTTTCACGTACTCATAGACGCCGGCCGGGCAGTAGCGGGCTTCTGGGCCGGCGTATTTGGCCAGGTTGATGCTCACCGGCACCGAGGCGTCCTTGAGCGTCAGGTGGGCCGGTTGCTGCTCTTCGTGGTTGGTGTTGCTGATGAAGACGCTGCTTAGGCGGTCAAAGGTCAGTTTGCCATCGGGCTTGGGGTAGACGATGGGCTGGCACTCGGCTGCCGGCTTGAGGTAGGCGTGGTCGGGCTTGTCGCGGCGCAGGGTCCAGGGGATGTGACCGCGCAGCACAAACTGCTCAAAGCCGTTCATTAGCGTGGCCGTGGTCAGACCGTACTTGAACCAGTTCTTGAAGTTACGGTCTTTATTAAGCTCGGTGTACAGCCAACTGGCCTCAAAGGCCGCGGGGTAGGCGCTCAGTTCATCATGCTGGCGGCCAGCGAGTACGGCCTCAAAGGCGGCCTCGGCCGCCAGCATGCCGGTCTTGATGGCGGCGTGGCTGCCTTTGATGCGGCCCACGTTCAGGTAGCCAGCATTGCAGCCAATCAGCGCGCCCCCTGGGAACACGGTCTTGGGCAGAGCGTTGAGGCCGCTGGCATTGATGGCCCGCGCCCCGTAGGACAAACGCTTGGCCGTGACCTCGCCCTTGTCATTTTCAAAGTAGTAGCGCACGTTGGGGTGGGTTTTCCAGCGTTGCAGCTCTTCAAACGGGCTCAGATAAGGGTTGGTGTACCCCAGACCGGTGACAAAGCCCAGTGCCACCTTGTTGTCCGGTAGGTGGTACAGGAAGGCGCCGCCATAGGTGTCTGATGCCATGGGCCAGCCGGCGGTGTGCATCACAAAGCCGGGTTGGTGCCGACTTGGGTCGATTTCCCACAGTTCCTTGATGCCGATGCCAAAGCTTTGCGGGTCGCGGCCCTCGTCGAGCTTGAACTTGGCGATGAGCTGCTTGCCAAGGTGGCCGCGCGCGCCTTCAGCAAACACCGTGTACTTGCCCAGCAGTTCCATGCCGAGCTGGAAGCTGTCCATTGGCTCGCCATCCTTGCCCACGCCCATATTGCCAGTGGCCACACCTTTGACCGAGCCGTTGTCGGTGTACAGCACCTCAGCCCCGGTGAAACCCGGGAAAATCTCGACCCCCAGCACTTCGGCCTGCTCGGCCATCCATTTGGTCACCTCGCCCAGGCTGATGATGTAATTGCCATGGTTGTCGGCAAATGGCGGTAAGACCATATTGGGCACCCGAAAGCCGGTTTTTTCGCCCAAAAAGACATAAGCGTCGTCCGTGACCGGCTGCTTGAGCGGCGCGCCGCGCGCCTTCCAGTCCGGAATGAGTTCGGTCAGCGCCTTGGGGTCCATGATGGCGCCGGACAAAATGTGGGCGCCCGGCTCCGAGCCTTTTTCCAGCACCACCACCGACACATCCTGGCCTTTGTCGGCAGCCAGTTGCTTGAGGCGGATGGCAGTGGCTAGACCCCCAGGGCCGCCGCCGACCACGACCACGTCGTAGTCCATCGCTTCACGGGGGCCGAACTGGGCCAGTAGGTCCTGGTTTGTCATGCTTATTCTCGTGTGTAATTCTCGTTTAATAATCGGATCTTGACCAGCGGTCCCGGTCAAGGCCCGCAAGCCGTGAGGCTGACTCGATTTTATTCGGTGAATCGGCGCGTCTGCGGGCGCCCGGACCCTCTTTTTTGGAGAAACTCGATATGGCCTACAGCATTGACTTATCTGGCCGGGTGGCCTTTGTAACGGGTGCCTCCAGCGGGCTGGGCGCCCAGTTTGCCCAGACACTTGCGCGAGCAGGGGCTGCCGTGGTGCTGGCGAGCCGGCGCGTGGAGCGGCTCAAAGACCTGCGCGCCCGCATCGAAGCGGATGGCGGTAATGCCCATGTGGTGGAGCTGGATGTGACCGACCACGGTTCGATCAAATCGGCGGTGGCCCACGCCGAGACCCAGGTCGGCTCAATCGACATCCTGATCAACAACTCGGGGGTGAGCACCACCCAGCGCATCCAGGACGTGACCGAAGAAGATTTTGACTTCACCTTCGACACCAACGTGAAAGGCGCTTTCTTTGTGGCGCAGGAGGTGGGCAAGCGCATGCTGGCGCGGGCTCGCGGCTCGGCGCCTGGCACCTACACCGGCGGACGAATTGTCAACATCGCGTCGGCGGCCGGTTTGCGGGTGCTGCCGCAGATCGGCGTTTACGCCATGAGCAAGGCAGCTGTGATTCACATGACCCGGGCTATGGCTGTAGAGTGGGGCCGCTTTGGCATTAACGTCAATGCCCTCTGCCCGGGCTATATCGACACCGAGATCAACCACCACCACTGGCAGACCGAGCAGGGCCAGAAACTGGTGCAGATGCTGCCGCGCAAGCGGGTCGGGGAGGTGCAAGACCTGGACGCTGTGCTGGTGATGCTGTGTGCCAACGAGAGTCACTTCATCAACGGGGCCGTGATCTCCGCCGACGACGGTGCCGGGGTGTGACAAAAACTCCATGAAAATTGAGATTCCCGAGCTCAAAAAGCTGGTGTTCGAGATGCAGATCCCGATTCGCTGGGGCGATATGGATGCCATGAACCATGTCAACAACACCAGTTATTTCCGTTACCTGGAGACCTGTCGCATTGACTGGATGCGCTCTATTGGCTGCCAGCCCGATCCGCAAGGAGAGGGCCCGGTCATCGTCAACGCCTTCTGTAACTTCTACCAGCAACTGGAGTATCCGGGCGATGTGTTGATCAAGATGTACACCAGCGACCCAGGCCGCAGCACGTTTGAAACCTGGGCCACAATGGCCCGTACCGACCAGCCTGAGGTGATCTACGCAGCGGGCGGCGCCACCACCATTTGGGTGAATTTCCCGGCGCAAAAGGCCAACACCCTGCCAGACTGGCTGCGCGCCATCGTCACGCCCTGATTATTTCTGCTTAGGCACCCGACCCATCAGGTAGAACTCTGGGTTGGGCATCATGCTGCTGAAGGAAGCCATACGGTTCGACAGCCCAAAAAAAGCGGTGATGGCGGCAATGTCCCAGGCGTCTTCGTCATTGAAACCGTGCGCATGCAGGGCTGCAAAGTCGGCTTCAGCGATTTCATCAGAATGCTGGCAGACCTTCATGGCGAAATCAAGCATGGCGCGCTGGCGAGGTGTGATGTCGGCCTTGCGGTAGTTCACCGCCACCTGGTCGGCCACCAGCGGTTTTTTCTCGTAAATGCGCAGAATGGCACCGTGCGCCACCACGCAGTACAGGCAGTTATTGGCGGCGCTGGTGGTGGTGACGATCATCTCGCGGTCGCCTTTGCTCAGGCCTGAGTCTTCCTTGAGCATCAGTGCGTCGTGGTAGGCAAAAAACGCCCGCCACTCCGCCGGGCGGCGGGCCAGGGCCAGAAACACATTGGGCACAAAGCCGGCTTTTTCCTGGACTTCAAGCACTTTGGCGCGTATGTCGGCGGGCAGATCGGCGAGTTCGGGGGCGGGGTAGCGGCTCATTAGACTGGTCTCCAAATAGGTGCTGCCATTATCCGGGGGTCCACACGGGCTACGCCGGGGTGTCACGCCGTTGTCATAAAAAAGTCTCTTGCGCGCGGCAAAATGTGGTTGCCGTTTAAACCCTATTTCTGACCGTCACCTCATGAACATCAACAACCTGACCCGTCGCGCTCTGCTGCCCTTGGCGGCGGCAACCCTGATCTTGTCGCAGCTTCCTGCCCAAGCCCAAAATGCGGCCAACTACCCGGAACGGCCGGTGCGCATTGTTGTGCCCTTCGCACCCGGTGCGGGCACCGACGCCATGGGTCGGCTGGTGGCCCTCAAGCTGGGCGAGATCATGGGCGGCACCTTTGTGGTGGACAATCGGGCGGGTGCCTCAGGGGCTATTGGTACTCAGCATGTGGCCCAGCAGCCGGCGGACGGCTACACCCTGTTGCTGGTGGCCTCGCCGTTCACCACGGTGGCGGCCTCCCTGCCCACAGCTGGTTACGACGCCCTGCGTGGCTTTGCGCCGGTGGGCCTGGTCGCCACCGGCCCCCTGGTCTGGGCCTCTAATGTCAGCCTACCGGTTGCCAGCATGAAAGACGTGGTTGAACTGGCTAGGCAAAAGCCTGGCGCACTGAACTATGGTTCAGCCGGTGCCGGCGGCGTTAACCATTTAATGCTGGAGCAGCTCAAGGCCATCACCTCGACCGATATCGCCCACATCCCTTACCGCGGCGTGGCGCCTGCCACTGTGGACATGATTGCCGGCCAGATTCAGCTGGTGACCGGCACCATTCCGGCGCTGCTGCCCTTCATCAAAGAGGGTCGCATCAAAGCCCTGGCGGTGACCAGTGCCAAGCGCTCCAGCGCTTTGCCTGATGTCCCGAGCATGAGTGAGGCCGGTTTCCCCGGGATCGATGTGCTGAACTACTTTGCCATCTCTGCGCCAGCAGGCACACCGGCAGCCGTGGTTGACAAGCTCAACGCCGCCTTGCGAAAGATGGTGACTCTGCCCGACGTGCTGGCGCGCTTCAAGTCTGATGCCGTCGAGCCGGCGGTCGGCACACCCGCTCAGCTGGCCGCCTTCATTGAGGCCGACTACCGGGCCTGGGCGAGCGTCGTCAAATCCCAGAACCTGAAGATCGAATAAAGCCGGTTTTTGGTCGGTGCGCCAGCCGCATTGACCCGACTCATTAGGGTTCGTCCCGTAAGAAAAATGAGGCACTGGCACGGGTAACATCGTGACCAGGCGCAACATTTTTTGGAGATTGACCCGTGAACAAAATTTTCCCCAGTGCGGCGGTGGCCTTGCAAGGCATCGTCCACGACGGCCAACTGCTGGCTGTCGGCGGTTTTGGCTTGTGCGGCATTCCCGAAGCCTTGATCGAAGCCCTGCGCGACAGCGGCGCGCGCGACCTCACGGTGATCTCCAACAACGCGGGCGTCGACGGCTTTGGCCTGGGCAAGCTGTTGGAAACCCGGCAGATCAGCAAGATGATCTCCAGCTACGTGGGCGAGAACAAAGAGTTCGAGCGCCAGTACCTGGCCGGCGAACTGCAGCTGGAGTTCACGCCGCAAGGTACTCTAGCTGAAAAGCTGCGCGCTGGCGGAGCAGGCATACCGGCGTTTTACACCCGCACCGGCGTAGGCACCCAGGTGGCAGAAGGCAAGGAGACGCGTGAATTTGACGGCCAGGTTTACGTGATGGAGCGCGCCCTGGTGCCCGACGTATCGCTGGTGAAGGCCTGGAAGGCCGACAAAAGCGGTAACCTGGTGTTCCGTCGCACCGCCCGCAACTTCAACCCGGCCGTGGCCATGGCCGGCAAGATCACCGTGGTGGAGGTGGAAGAGATCGTTGACACCGGCAGCTTTGACCCGGATGCTGTGCACCTGCCCGGCATCTATGTGCACCGCATCGTGCTCAATGCCCACCCTGAAAAGCGCATTGAAAAACGAACCATCACCGAGAAAGCAGGAGTCTGACCATGGCTTGGACACACGACCAAATGGCGGCCAAGGCCGCACAAGAGCTGCAAGACGGCTTTTACGTCAATCTGGGCATTGGCCTGCCGACCCTGGTCGCCAACTTTGTCAACCCCAACATCGAGGTTTGGCTACAAAGCGAAAACGGCATGCTGGGCATCGGCCCCTTCCCGACCGAAGACCAGGTGGACGCCGACTTGATCAACGCCGGCAAGCAGACAGTGACCACCATTGCCGGCTCCAGCATTTTTGGCAGCCATGACAGCTTTGCCATGATCCGTGGCGGAAAAATCAACTTGAGCATTCTGGGTGCGATGCAGGTCAGCGAAAAAGGCGACCTGGCCAACTGGATGATTCCTGGCAAGATGGTCAAGGGCATGGGCGGCGCCATGGACTTGGTGGCCGGCGTCAAGAGTGTGGTGGTGCTGATGGAGCACGTGGCCAAAAAGAAAGACGGCACGATCGACCTCAAAATTTTGCCCCACTGCACCCTGCCGCTGACCGGCGTGGGCGTGGTGGACCGCATCATCACCGACTTGGCGGTGCTGGATGTGACGCCGCATGGCCTCAAAGTGGTCGAGATGGCGCCCGGTGTCACGCCCGACGAGCTGCAGGCCAAAACCGGCGTGCCGCTGCAATAGCCGCTCATTCATTTCATGAAATTGCCAACATGACGCAAGCGCTCGATATCGTCGGCCTGGGTGAGGCCATGGTGGAGTTCAACCAAGTCCGAGACAGCACCGGCCGCACCTACCTGCAAGGTTTTGGCGGCGACACCTCCAACACCGTGATCGCCGCCAGCCGCCAAGGTGCTGCCTGTGCCTACATCTCTGCCGTGGGTGCGGACGACTTCGGCACCCTGTGCTGTGACCTGTGGCGCAGCGAGGGTGTTGACATCAGTGGCGTTCAGCTGAACCCCGATGCCCCGACCGGTATCTACTTTGTACGCCATGACGCCAAGGGCCACCGCTTCACTTACCTCAGAAAAGGCTCGGCGGCCAGCCGCATGACGCCGGCTGACCTGCCCCTGCCACTGCTGAGCCGGGCCAAGTACCTGCATGTCTCAGGCATCAGCCAGGCCATCAGTGAGAGTGCGCGCCAGACGGTGGCTGCAGCCATCGCCGCCGCGCGGGCGCACGGGGTCCGGGTGTCGTATGACCCCAATCTGCGACTCTTGCTGTGGCCGTTGACGCTGGCCCGTGCCACGCTGGAGCAGACCCTGCCGCTGTGTGATGAATTTTTGCCCGGTCTGGACGACATGTCGCAGCTGGCGGGCCTGACCGAGCCGGCTGCCATCGTGGGTTGGGCGCATCAGCATGGTGCCCCCGTCGTGCTGTTGAAAATGGGCGACCAGGGCGTGCTGGTGTCTGACGGCCGCCGCCAAGAACGCATTGCAGCCTGCCGGGTCAACGCTGTGGACGCCACCGGTGCCGGCGACTGTTTTGACGGCACTTACCTGGCGCGCCGCGCCGCTGGCGACGATGTGTTTACCAGCGCCCGCTGGGCCGTAGCGGCAGCAGCGTTGTCGACATTGGGCTATGGCGCGGTCGAGCCCTTACCGCGTGCGGCGCAGGTCAGCGCCTTTATGGCGACGCAGCCGGCCTGACCACATTCAGCAGCGCGCGGCCGTCTGCCAGTCGCGCGATGTTGTCGGCCAGCGTGGCTTGCCGACGGCGCACGGTGCCGCTGGTCCAGCCCGACATATGCGGCGTCATCACCAAGTTGGGCAGGCTGGCAAAATCCAAAAGGGAGGGCGCGCATTCGGCCTGAGCCGGTGTCGGGTACTGGTACCAGGTGTCGATGATGGCGCCGCCAATCTGGCGGGTGGCCAGCGCGTCAAACAGCGCTTGCTCATCAATCACCGGGCCGCGGCCCACATTCAAGATCACCGCGTCGGGCCGCATCGCCGCCAGTGCGGCCTGGCCCACCAAGCCCTGGGTTTGCGGCGTGAGCGGCAGCGACACCACGACCGCATCAGCAGATCCCATGAAGGCCGGCACGTCATCCAAACTGAAATATTGGTCGACCAGCGGATTGACCACCGGGCTTCGGTTGGCCACATGCACCAGCATGCCAAAGGCCTTGGCGCGGGCGGCGACGGCCTGTGCAATATGGCCAAAACCCAGCAAGCCGATGGTCTGGCTGCCCAGCTCGGTCCGCAGCGCCGTGGGGCGGCCCGCGTAGTAGGTCCAGCGCTGCGCTCGCAGGTCGGCGTCGGCGGCGGCCAGAGGTACATGGCGCAGCAGCAGGGCGGTCATCACGTACTCGGCAATGGCGGCCTCGTGGCCAAAACAGTTGCACAGCGCGGCACTGGCCGGCAACAATGCCAGGTCCACCGCGTCGGTGCCAGCGGCCGGCGCATGAAACAGGCGCAGACGGCGCGGCAGGGGCAATGTGGCGTTGAAGGCGATGCCGACGATCACATCAGCGTTTTCGTAGCTGTCCCGCTCACCAGAATTGTCCAGGTTGTCGCTGATATCGGTGATCTGGTGCCGAGCGTCGATCAGGCGCTCAAAGCCCTGGCGAAAGTTGGTGGCGTTGGCGCCGTGGAAGACGATGTTGAGGGGGGTGCTTGTCATCGTGATTCGGACTGAGATGACCTTGTGGAGCGGGTGAAGGGAATCGAACCCTCGTATGAAGCTTGGGAAGCTGCCGTTCTACCATTGAACTACACCCGCGATTTCAAAGAGTATAGAGGATGCCCTTTCGCGACCAATCCACAAAATCTAGCTTGGTAACCAGCGTGACGCCCAAAGTAACCGCAGGTGATGCGATAAGTTTGTCCAGCGCGTCGCTGTTGCGGTCTTTGTAGGCTGCGCAGATCCAGCCGTAGGCCATCGCGGCCTGTGCATCAAACGGGGCGACCAAAATGTATTTGAGCAGGCTCGCCAAAGTCGCCTATAAAGCACGCAGCAAAGGCATCAGCGCGCAGCGCTGGGCGCCGCCGCCTTGCTACGCAGGTCACCATAGGCGCCGGGTACATCTAACAAGTTGAGATGCTGGGCACCCGCCGGGGTTACAAAACGCACCGCTACTTCAGTGCCCTCAAAATCGTACTCCACCAGACCGACCTCTTTGGTGCCAATTCGAGGCTGGAATTCGTCGGGCAGGATAAATGCCGTGGAGGGCGCCCAGACATGGCACACACCGTCGTGCTCGAACATCCGATGCTGGTGCACATGCCCGCATGCAACGAGGCGGACCTTGGCCTGCCGCATCAGACCCAGCAGCTGGGCGCGGGGCTCGCGCAGCACGTAGCGGCCTGCGGCCTCACGCGTCTCATCAGGGGTGTCCCGAAACAGTGGCTTGTGCAGGAACAGCGCCACGGGGCGCTCGCCCGCCGTGGAGAAGGCCTGTTCCAGAAACGCCCACTGCGCTGCCTCGGCCGGCAGGCCAGAGCCCAGCAGCTGTGCATTCAGTGCGATGAAATACCAATCGCCGGCGGCCATGGTCCATTGCTCGGCACCGAAATGGCTGCGGTAGATCTCGCGGCGCGGATCACTGATGCCGGCGCCGTGGCTGTTTGGACTGGGGTTGTCGCCAATATCGTGGTTGCCGGGAATGGCGTGTACCGGCACGGTCAGGCGGCGATGTTGCTCGGCGGCGAAGGCCAGATCGTCAGGCATGTTTTCACCATTCAGGGCGATGTCGCCCGTGTTGAGCAGCATGTCTGGCTGCGCCGCGTTCACATGCGCGACCATGGCATCCCAATTGGGAACGAAGTAAGGGCGCTCGCGGCTGAGGTGGGTGTCCGATACCTGGATAAGCTTGAAATTGGCCATGTTGATCTCCTTGGATCACTTCAATTTACCGCGCATGCATGACGGAGGGATGACGCCTGCCGGGACCGACGGCGACGGCGACGGCAACAGTGTTGACCGTCACACGGCTGCCATGTGGCACGGTTACAACCTTGGCTTCAACACCTATTTGGAGCACACCAACGTGGAAAAAATCCGTACCCTCCTTGCCGGCCTGGCCCTGACCCTTGTGGCCGCAACTGCCCAGGCGGCGACTGAAATTGTTTTCTACCACTACCAGACCGGCGCACCCGGCAAGACACTGCGTGGCATCCTTGACGATTTTCAGAAAAACAACCCCGACGTGGTGGTGAAGGATATCTACAAGCAATCCGAGCAGATTACCGGCGAGGTGCAGGCCGCGCTGGCCGCCCGCCGCCCGGTGGATGTGACCACGGTGATTGGCAAGAACATCGTCTTCTTCGCCGGCGCTACGCCGGCCGTCGCCCTGAACGATCCCAAGAACGGCGACGCCAAGTGGCTAGACGCCTATCTGCCGAACTTTCTGGATGCGGGACGCATCGACGGCAAGGTCTACGCCATTCCGCATTCCTACGGCACGCCGCAGCTGTACTACAACAAAGACATCTTCCGCAAGGCGGGGCTCGACGCCGACAAGGCGCCCCGCACCTGGGACGACGTGATTGCAGCGGCCACCCAGATCAAACAAAAAACCGGCATAGCCGGCGTCGCACACCTGCATGCTTCCATGGGCGACTACGGCACGATGGTGATGGTGACCAATGCCGGTGCCACTTACCTGAACAAGGCCGGGACAAAGGCCGAGTTCGATAGCCCGCAGGGTGTTGCGGTGTTGCAGATGTGGCAGGACATGGCCAAGTCAGGCATCATGCCGGTCGCCAACGACCAGCAGTGGGGCGCGGCCTTCCAGTCCGGCCAGATGGGCATGTACATCACCTCGTCGGCAGCGCTGCGCGGCTTCGTGGCCTCGGCGCAGGGCAAGTTTGACCTGGGTGTGGCACAGTACCCGCTCTGGAAAGAGCAACCCCGCCGGGTCAACAATTCCGGCGCTGCGATCATGTTGCACGCACCGGAGGGACCGCGTCGCGAAGCCTCCCTAAAGCTTCTGCGCTATCTGTCGCGGCAGGATGTGTCCAACCACTGGTCCCGTGATACAGGCTACATGCCCCTGATCCGCAACCCGCAGGCAGACCCGGCCATGGCGAAATACATCGCCGAATTCCCCCTGGTGCGCCCTTCCATCGCGCAGATGGCCGAAACGCTGCCGACGGCAACCTGGCCCGCCGAAGGAACCCTGGAAGCTCAGGTGCATATCAAGAACATGCTGGACGAGTTGTGGGCTGCCAAGCGCCCAGCCAGTGCCATCGTGCCGGAGACGGTCCGCAAGGTTAATGAGGCCTTGTCCGTGAACCTCAAAAAGTGAAGCCGAGTGTGTCCGTGGCGACCACTGCACCCTCGCTGGGCGCCACGACTCCGCTCGCTAGGCGCGGACGCCAGTGGCACCTGGCGCCTTTCCTGTATCTGGCGCCGATGATCGTGTTGCTGGCGGTGTTTACTTACTGGCCGCTGCTGCACACCATCTACCTCAGTTTCGTGCAATGGAACATGAACCCCGACCAGCCGATGCGCTGGGTCGGTGCAGCCAACTACCGCGGCATTTTCAACTCGCCGCTGTTCGATGCGGCGTTTCGTAACACCCTGATTTACATCATTGCGTCTATCCCGCTGAAGGTTTTGCTGCCCATCCCCATCGCGATATTTGTGTGGACGCTAGGGACCCGGGGCCAGGTGTACCGGGCACTGCTGTTTCTGCCTACGCTGTTCAGCTTCACGGTCGTGGCGGTCGTGTTTCTGTGGATGCTCAACCCCATTGGCGGTCATTTCGTGCAGATCGCGCGCCTGCTGGGCGGGCAGTGGCCCAATGTCCTCACCGACCCGGACCTGGCGATCTGGACGATCCTGCTGATCTCCACCTGGAAGGTGATCGGCTTCAACACCTTGCTGTATGTGGCTGGCCTGTCCAGCATCAACCGCGACTATGTTGAAGCCATGCGGTTGGACGGCGCCAGCGACTGGCGCTTAGTGCGCCACCTGCTGTGGCCGTTGCTGACGCCGACCACGCTGTTCGTGCTGATCTCCACGGTGATCTTCGCGATTCAGCAGGTGTTCACGCCGATCGACATCATGACCGAGGGCGGTCCGCAGAACGGCACCACCAATCTGTTCTACATGGTCTACCAGTACGCGTTTCGCACCTTCAACGTGGGCTTCGGTGCGGCCGGCACGGTGATCATCTTCGCTTTTCTGCTGGCGATCACTTTGTTGAAGATGCGAACGCTGGATCGCCATGTTCAATACCAACAGTAAGGATCGGCAATGACACTCGGTGCTCCGTGGCGGGCCGTTGGCCATCTGGTCCTGGTTCTGCTCTGCCTGTCCATGGTTGTGCCACTGCTGGTGGCGCTTGGCATGGCCTTTAAGCCGCCCAACGAGGTGTACTCATTGGTCCCGTGGCCGCAGGCGCCGACACTGGATAACTTCCGTCGACTGTTCGAACAGGTGCCTTTTCACCTGTACCTGTGGAACAGCATGGCGACCACTGTTTTGCGCGTGGGCGGGCAGATCGTGATTGCCGTGTTCTGCGCCTATGCCTTCGCGCGCTGGGAGTTCCCGGGCCGGGAGTGGCTGTTTGGTGCCGTGCTGGGCGCGATGATGGTGCCGCACACGCTGACCATGATTCCGATCTACATGATGATCGCCGACCTGCAGTGGTTCGACACCTGGCGGGCGCTTGTGATCCCGAATCTGGCCATGCCCTTCGCCGTGTTCCTGCTCCGCCAGCATTTCCGCTCCTTTCCGCGAGAGTTGTTCGACGCGGCCGAAATGGACGGCGCCGGGCACTGGCGCGCGCTATGGTTGGTCGTACTGCCGAACCTGAAGCCCGTCTTGTCGGCATTGGCCATCATCTTGTTCATCGACTGCTGGAACGAGTATTTCTGGCCGCTGCTGGTGACAGATGCGCCGGAGTCGCGCACCGTACAGATCGGTATCCGCGAATTTCTGGAGGCGGACCACAACGATTTCGGCGGTCTGATGGCCGGCGTCACGCTGGCCAGCCTGCCGGCTCTGGCGGTCTTCTTCCTGTTCCAGCGCAAGGTGATGGACACCTTCGTGGCCTCGGGCATCAAGTGAACAACGGGACAACGACACATGGCATCCATCTCTTTCCGCGGCCTGGCAAAACACTTCGGCGAGGTGGTCGCCGTGCAGGATTTCACACTGGACGTGCCAGATGGGGAACTGCTGGTCTTGGTCGGTCCCAGCGGCTGCGGCAAGACCACCACGCTGCGTATGCTGGCAGGGCTGGAGGCGCCGACTGCGGGCGAGATCTGGCTGGGTGAACGCGAGATCGCACGCCTGCCGGCACGGGAACGCAACATCGCCATGGTGTTCCAAAACTACGCGCTCTATCCGCACATGAGCGTGGCAGAGAACGTGGGCTTTGCGCTGCGTCTGGCCGGTGTCAAACGCGATGAGATAGCGCGCCGCGTAGTGACGGCAGCCGAGATGATGGGCATTGAAGGCTTGCTGGCGCGGCTTCCCCGTGAACTCTCCGGTGGCCAGCGCCAACGCGTCGCGGTGTGCCGCGCCATCGTGCGTGATCCGCAAGCCTTTCTGTTTGATGAGCCCTTGTCCAACTTGGACGCCAAATTGCGCATGAGCGCGCGCGCCGAGATCCGCCGGTTGCAGCAGCGCCTGGGCGTCACCACTGTGTATGTGACCCACGACCAGGTGGAGGCGATGACACTGGCCGATCGCATGGTGGTGATGCAGGATGGCTCCATCCAGCAGGTCGGTCGTCCGCTGGACATTTATGCGCGGCCCGCCAACACCTTCGTCGCCGGTTTTATTGGCAGCCCGCCGCTGAACCTGCTGCCGGTCGGCGTGTCCGGCATGCTGCGCTTGCCCCGGCCCCTGCCGTCATTGGGGTCTGAGGTGGCGACCATCGGTGTTCGTCCGGAGAGTATTTCGCTGCGAGCCTCCGACCTGCGCCGCCCGCTGCACTTCACTGCCCACCTGGAGTTGGTGGAAGCGCTTGGCGCTGAGTCTCTGCTGCATCTGCGCCTGGGTGAATGGCCCCTGCTGGCGCGGGTTCCGGGGACTGTCGCTGTCGCGGCCGGCGACCGGCTTGACCTCGCCATGGACGGCTCGGCACTGTGCTTCTTCGGACACGATGGCAAGGTGATTGACGACTGTGACCTTCAACGCAGCCTGGCCCAAACGCACAATGCCTCCCTTGTCCTGCCTGAAACGGTAAACTAAAAAATGCTAAACCAACCCGCTGGGCCTAAGCCATGATCATTCCTTTGCGACTTGTCCCGCTGTCCGGCACCACCAATTTCCGTGACCTGGGCGGTTATGTCGGCCATAACGGCCGCTCGGTGCAGTGGCGCAAACTGTTTCGTTCGGACCACCTGGGGGCGCTTACCTCAGAAGATATCGTGATGTTGTCGGACTTGGGGCTCACACGCGTGGCCGATTTTCGCGGGACGGACGAGCGCCAGCAGCAGGCCTGTGCCATGCCTGGCCTGACGGTTCACTCCTTGCCGATCGACCCCAGCGTGGTGCAGAGCATGAAAGCCCACCTGGCTACGGGTCGCCACTTGAACGCCGAGGACACGGTGCGTTTGATGGAACAGACCTACCGTGCGTTCGTGCATGACCAACAGCACCGTTTTGCGGCGCTGTTTGCACTTTTGCTCGAGAGCGACAGACCGTTGGTTTTCCATTGCACCGCGGGCAAGGATCGCACCGGTTTTGCTGCGGCAATGATTCTGCTCTCGCTCGGTGTTTCGCGCGACGTGGTGATGCAGGACTATCTGCTCACCAATGCCCACTATAAGATGCCGGATCCGGGCGCATCGGAGCTGCCACTCGAGGCACTGCAGGTGTTGTGGCGAGTTCAGCAAGCCTTCCTGGACGCGTCTCTCCAGGCGGTGGATACCGATTTCGGCGGTGTCCAAAACTACCTGGTGCAGCAATTGCAAGTCGGCCCCCGCGAGCAGGCGCGGTTGGCCGAGATGTACCTGCAAGCCTGATCTGGTGAGTAACCCGGCGCTCCCTTGAGGGGATAAGTCACCAAGATCGGCCAGGAGCACGGCAGTCATTGGACTTCCCGTGCCAAAATCAAGCCGTGATGATCGGCTTTCCATTTATCAACACCGCTGCCGGCTGCAAGCTTGGCTGGCGGCTTTTCAGCCAGGCCGTGCGCTCGGCCATTGACTTTTGAAAATCTTCTACGGCTGGCGCATGGCCGGCGCCGCTTGTGGCATTCAGCTGATGCTGGCGGCCCTTTTGAACTAGTCCTTTGGCGCTTATGTGGCCGTACTGTCTGAAGAGCGCGGCTGGAGTAAAACAGCCTTGTCTGGGGCGGCGGCCTTGCAGTCGGTGGAGTCGGCCATCATGGGCCCGGTGCTGGGTTATTTCGTGGACCGGTTCGGGCCGCAAGGCATGATTCGGTTGGGCATTTGCATCTTTGCGCTGGGTTTCATCGGGTTGAGCCAGATTGATTCGCTGGGCGGTTTTTATATCTGCGCCGTCCTGCTGGCCATTGGTGCCAGTTTAGGCGGGTATTTTCCGCTGACCGTCGCGCTGATCCAGTGGTTTGAACGCTACCGCGCCCGGGCCCTGTCGCTGGTCAGCCTGGGCTTGGCCCTTGGGGGCCTGCTGGTGCCGCTGGTGGCTTGGTCCATGCACCATTTCGGCTGGCGAAACACCGCCATGGGCTCTGGCGTGATCGCTCTCCTGGTGGGGTTGCCGCTGGCGTCGGTGATCCGACGTCGGCCACAAGACCATGGCGAGACCGTCGACGGCCTGCCGCCAGCGCCTGCCCTCAGCGCGGGCGAGGCGCTGGACGGTCGCCCAACACAGACTGAATTTACCGCCAGTCAGGCCTTGCGCACCCAGGCCTTCTGGTTGCTGGCGATGGGACATGCCATGGCCTTGCTGGTGGTCACAGCCGTCAATGTGCATGGCATCACCCACATGAAAGAGGGCCTGGGCTATTCGGTGCCACAGGCGGCGCTGGCCATCATGCTGATGACGGTGGGCCAGTTGGCGGGGGTTGGCCTGGGCTTGCTGCTCGGTGACAAATATGACAAGCGTTATGTCGCGGCGCTTTGCATGCTGGGCCACGCCGTGGGTCTGCTGCTGCTGACCTATGCCACGAGCCCGCTTGAAGTCGCTGCCTTTGCGCTGTTGCACGGGGTGGCCTGGGGCCTGCGTGGGCCCTTCATGCAGGCGATTCGGGCCGACTACTTTGGCCGCAACGCCATTGGCATCATCCTGGGCCTGTCCGCGGTCGTGACCGCGCTGGGTCAGATCGGCGGACCCATGGTGGCCGGCATACTGGCTGACCTGACCGGCAATTACCGCTCGGGCTTCACCGTGCTGGCGCTGGCGGCGGCCTGCGGTTCAGTGCTGTTTTTGCTTGCCCGGCCGCCGGTGTTGCCGGTGACGGTGACGCGGTGACGGCGTCTGTCTCAGGTGACTTCCAAATCCCGCGTGGCTTCATCGAGTACAGACTGTGCGACCCCATGTTTTCTGAGGGATTCAAGCAGTCGAGCTTGGGCACTGAAAGCAAATTGCTGCTCATCGGCGCGCAGCCCTTCGCTCAGATAGGCCTTGAGTAAGGACTGGTAACCGGCAAAGCCCCGTTTTGGCGCAATGTTTTTCATTGATTCCACAACATCGACCGGAATTCGCAGAGTGATCGATGTCATGGGCCTGTCCTTTTTCAGCCTCTTCTTGAGAGTCTCAGAAATGCTCATAGTCGTGCCTTTCGCTGTGATTGGCCTTGCGAGCCGAAATAATGCGTATGAATGAGTCCTCGATCCGGATATGAACCACAAATAGTAGCCGGCCTGAAGCATCAAATCCGATGATGGCATCTCGAGCTTCATCGTTGCGCCCAGCATCCAAAACCCGAAAAAACGGATCGAAAAATACGGTGGCAGCATCCACAAACGTCACGCCATCGTGTTTGCCCGGATTGCTCGCTGCTTTACGGTCATTCCACACAAAGTCGCTGCCATTGAGGTGATGTGTGACATCCATCTCGTCATTCTAATTTTCGTATTGTCTTTGTCAATACGCTCCACTAAATATGATATTTCGCTGGCCTCGTCTTTGCGGGTTGCGTCCCCGCCCAGGAAACGTCTTACTTCAGCACATCCCCAATACACAAGTACTTGATTTCGACATAGTCGTCGATGCCGTGGTGCGAGCCTTCGCGGCCCAGGCCAGATTGTTTGACGCCGCCAAAGGGCACGTGCTCGGTGGCCAGGATGCCGACGTTGATGCCGACCATGCCGTACTCCAGCGCCTCGCTCACGCGGAAGATGCGGCCCACGTCGCGGCTGTAAAAGTAGCTGGCCAAGCCGAACTCGGTGGCGTTGGCGGCGTCAATGGCCTCTTGCTCGGTCTTGAACCTGAACACCGGGGCAAAGGGGCCAAAGGTTTCTTCTTTGGCGCACAGCATGTCGGCGCTGGCCTCGGCGATCACCGTTGGCTCAAAAAACTGGCCGGCCATCTTGCTGCCGCCCACCGTCACCCGGCCACCCTTGGCCAGGGCGTCGGCCACATGGCGGCTGACCTTGTCCACCGCCGCGTCTTCGATCAGCGGGCCCTGCATCACGCCGTCTTCAAAGCCGTTGCCGACCTTCAGCGCTTTAACCTTGGCCGAGAACTTGGCCAAAAACTGGTCGTACACGCCTTCCTGCACATAAAAGCGGTTGGCGCAGACGCAGGTCTGGCCGGCGTTGCGGTACTTGCTGAGCATGGCGCCTTCGACCGCCGAGTCGATGTCGGCATCGTCAAACACAATAAAAGGTGCGTTACCGCCCAGCTCCAGCGACATTTTCTTGACCGTGGGCGCGCTCTGCGCCATCAGGATGCGGCCGACCTCAGTGCTGCCGGTGAAGCTGATGTGGCGCACCACGTCGCTGGCGCACAGCACCTTGCCCACGGCGATCGAGTTGGCCGAGTCGGCGGTGATCATGTTCAGCACGCCCGCCGGAATGCCGGCGCGCATCGCCAACTCAGCGGCAGCCAGCGCGGTCAGCGGGGTCAGCTCAGCCGGCTTGATGATGACCGGGCAACCTGCGGCCAGGGCCGGCGCCACCTTGCGTGTGATCATGGCCAGGGGAAAGTTCCAGGGCGTGATGGCAGCGCACACGCCAATGGGCTCTTTCAGAATGATCAGGCGGCGGTTGTTGTCAAACTGCGGCAGGGTTTCGCCGTTGATGCGCTTGGCTTCCTCGGCAAACCACTCGACAAAGCTGGCACCGTAGGCCACTTCGCCTTTGGCCTCGGGGAAGGGCTTGCCCTGCTCAGCGGTCATGATGCGGCCCAGGTCGTCCTGGTTGGCCATGAGCAGGTCGAACCACTTGCGCAGAATGATGCTGCGCTCTTTGGCAGTTTTTTTGCGCCAGGCCGGCCAGGCGGCGTTGGCGGCGGCAATGGCTGCTTCAGCCTCGGCCGGGCCCAGGTTGGCCACATCGGCCAACTTGTGGCCGTTGGACGGGTCAAGTACGTCAAAGCGGCTAGGGCCTGAGCCCCCTGCGGTAGGCGCCGCTACCCACTGGCCGTTGATCAGGCTGTCGGTCTTGAGCAGGCTGGGGTCTTTGAGCAGGGAGAGTGGGGAGGTTTTCATGTCCATGGGGTGCTTCCAAAAAAAGTGCGTATGTCTGCCGAGCAGGTCCAAAGTCGTAAGCGTACTGGTTTTTGACGGGGTTTGGCGGGCTTTGGCGATCAGGCCAGCAAGCCGTTCAGGAACTCATCTGCGCGGCTCAGGGTCAGTTCGCCCACGCTGTAGCTGTGCCGCAGGTTGCGCACCACCTGGCTGGCCTGGGCGCCCGGGTGCTGCAGCGCAAAGCGTCGCAAGCCCCGGTGTGGCTTGTCGTCGGACAGCTTGCATTCCACCAAATGGGTGAGCTGTTTTTTTTCACTCAGTACAAAGTCCACCTCGGCGTCGTCCTTGGTGCGAATGTAATGCAGTCCGGCCTCTCGGCCCAGGACGTCGTGCTGCCACTGCACGTGCTTGAGCAAGGCCGTGGCCATCAGGTTCTCGAAACGGATGCCCTCGTCGCCTTCGACCAGGCCGGTGTCATAAAAATACACCTTGGGCGCCTGCAGCACCGAGCGGGCGATGTTGTCGTGCCAGGGGCGGACCACGAACACAACGAACAGGGCTTCCAAAATGTCCAGGTATTTTTTTAGTGTCACCGGGGATACCGCGAGGTCTCGCGCCATGCTGGCCAACGACAGTGGCGAGCCGACCCTGCTGCGCAGCATCTGGGCAAACAGCTTGATGGTGTTGACCTCCTGGATGCGCGAAAACTCCAGCACATCGTCGCGCACCAGCCCGTCAAAATACTGCCTGCGCCAGCGCTCTGCCTGCTCAAGTGACTCGGCCAGGCATGGCTCCGGAAAACCGCCGCGCTCCAGCAGGTGTGTCAAGGCGGCGTCGGCTTGGGCACCGGTTTGCTCGCACCACTCTCGCACCGAAATAGGGTGCAGGCGGATGCCAAAAAAACGCCCTGCCAGTGACTCGCCGCTTTGCCTGAAAGTGTCAAGGCGGGCGCTGCCCGTGACCAGCAGACGCTGCGCCGCAGGTTTTCCGTCGTACACGCCTTTGAGCCAACTCTTCCAGTGCGGCATTTTATGGATTTCGTCCAGTACCAACAACGCGGCCTGGGGCCGCCAGCGCTGCTTGAGGATCAGTGCGCGGTCAGCCGCTACGTCGTAATTAAGGTACTGACCGCCGGTCTGCACCATCAGTTGTTGGCTGAGCGTGGTTTTGCCAACCTGGCGCGGGCCAGTCAAGAAAACCATTTTTTTTGCCAGGTCCAGCCGCACCCGGTCGTCCAAATAGCGCTTCATGGGTTGATCGTCCGCTTCAATGAGGCTTAATTATCGTTTAGTCGCGACTTTTTTCCATACTTATTTAAATTAGACGCTTTTTTGATCGTCCAACACCTGGACAGCAGCCCGCCGAGCCACACGTGCTGCGGGAAACGATAATCTGAGGCTAGCCGCCAATGGCGCCCGTTGACCCTGTACAAAAAAGCCCAGCCATGACCCAGCCCGTAGTGAGCGTTGCCGATATCCGCCAGATTTTTCTCGATTTTTTCGAGTCCAAGGGGCATACCGCCGTGGCATCGAGCCCGCTGGTGCCGGGCAATGACCCTACGCTGATGTTCACCAACTCGGGCATGGTGCAGTTCAAGGATGTGTTTTTGGGCAGCGACAAGCGCTCTTATGTCCGTGCGGCTTCGGTGCAGGCCTGCCTGCGCGCCGGCGGCAAACACAACGACCTGGAAAACGTGGGCTACACCGCACGCCACCACACCTTTTTCGAGATGTTGGGCAACTGGAGCTTTGGTGATTACTTCAAGCGCGAGTCGCTTAAGTGGGGCTGGGAACTGCTGACCCAGGTCTACAAGCTGCCGGCCGACAAGCTGTGGGCCACGGTCTACATCGACGACGACGAGGCCTACAACATCTGGACCCAAGAAATCGGCCTGCCGCCCGAGCGCGTGGTGCGCATCGGCGACAACAAGGGTGCCAAATACGCCTCGGACAACTTCTGGATGATGGCCGACACCGGCCCCTGCGGCCCCTGCTCGGAGATTTTCTACGACCACGGCCCCGAGGTGGCGGGCGGCCCGCCCGGCAGCCCCGAGCAGGACGGCGACCGCTACATCGAGATCTGGAACCATGTGTTCATGCAGTTCGACATGCAGGCCGACGGCCGGCTGCTGCCGCTGCCCGCGCCCTGTGTCGACACCGGCATGGGGCTGGAGCGGCTGGCGGCGATTTTGCAGCACGTGCACAGCAATTACGAGATCGACTTGTTTGACGCACTGATCCGCGCCGCCGCGCGCGAGACGGGCTGCACTGACCTGGGCAACAAGAGCCTGCGCGTGATTGCCGACCACATCCGCGCCACTGCTTTCCTGGTCAGCGACGGTGTGGTGCCGTCGAACGAGGGGCGCGGCTACGTGCAGCGCCGCATCGTGCGCCGCGCCATCCGCCATGGCTACAAACTGGGCAAAGGCACGCCGTTTTTCCACAAGCTGGTGCCCGACCTGGTGGCCCTGATGGGCGAGGCCTACCCCAAGCTCAAGGCCGACCAGCAGCGCATCACCGAGGTGCTCAAGGCTGAAGAAGAGCGCTTTTTTGAAACGCTTGCCAACGGCATGCACATCCTGGACGAGGCGCTGGCCGGCGGCGTGACCGTGCTGCCGGGCGATGTGGCCTTCAAGCTGCACGACACATTTGGGTTCCCGCTCGACTTGTCGGCTGACGTTTGCCGCGAGCGTGATTTGAGCGTGGACGAGGCGGGTTTTCATGCCGCCATGGAAAAACAAAAGGCCCAGGGCCGCGCGGCCGGCAAGTTCAAGATGGACAAGGCGCTGGATTACGCCGGCGAAGGCAATGATTTTGTCGGCTACGACGAGCTCACCGCTACGACAAAAATCGTCGCCATCTATGCCGACGGGGCGCCGGTCAGCGCCCTGAAAGCCGGGCAAAGCGGCGTGTTGGTTTTGGCCACCACGCCCTTCTACAGCGAGAGCGGCGGCCAGGTTGGGGACCAGGGCGCGGTGTTTTGCGACCAGGGCCTGTTCCAGGTGGCCGACACGCAGAAGATCAAGGCCGATGTGTTCGGCCACCACGGCACGCTCAAGAGCGGCAGCCTGGCGGTCGGAGATGCCGTCACCGCCCATGTGGATGCGTTGTTGCGGGCCGCCACCATGCGCAACCACAGCGTCACGCACCTGATGCACCAGGCGTTGCGCGAGGTGCTGGGCACTCATGTGCAGCAAAAGGGTAGCTTGGTGAACGCCGAGCGCACCCGTTTTGACTTTGCCCACAACGCGCCGGTCAGCGACGCCGAAATCCGCGAAGTCGAAGTCCGCGTCAATGCCGAAATTCTGAGCAATGCCGCCACCCAGGCACGCTTGATGGACATGGAGTCTGCCAAGCAGACCGGCGCCATGATGCTGTTTGGCGAAAAATATGGCGAGGTGGTGCGCGTGCTCGACATAGGCAGCACCACCGAGCTGTGCGGCGGCACCCATGTGCAGCGCACCGGCGACATCGGCCTGTTCAAGGTTGTGGCGGAGAGCGGCGTGGCCTCGGGCGTGCGCCGGATCGAAGCGGTGACCGGCCAGCACGCGCTGCATTACTTGCAAGAGCTTGAGGCCACCATGGGCCAGGTGGCCGGTGCCCTGAAGGCGCCGGTGGCCGAGCTGAACGAGCGTGTGGGTCAGGTGCTGGAGCACGTCAAAGGCCTGGAGAAAGAGCTGGCCGCGCTCAAGGGCCGGCTGGCATCCAACCAGGGTGACGAACTGGTGGCGCAGGCCATCGACCTGAAAGGCATCCGCTTTCTGGCCGCGCGGCTGGACGGCGCCGACAGCAAGGCGCTGCGCGAGACCATGGACAAGCTCAAAGACAAGCTCAAAAGCGCGGTGATCGTGCTGGCCACGGTGGACGGCGATAAGGTGCAACTTGCTGCTGGCGTGACGCCGGACGCCACCGGCCGGGTCAAGGCCGGCGAGCTGGTCAACTTTGTGGCGCAGCAACTGGGTGGCAAGGGCGGCGGCAAGCCCGACATGGCCATGGCCGGCGGCACTGGCGCCGCCCAACTCCCCGCCGCCCTGGCCAGCGTGCAGGTCTGGGTCGCCGAGCGGCTTTGAAGCTGCGCGGCGGATTTCCGGTCGAGCCGGTGATGACGACCGGTCGCGACATGGCCGCGGTCCATGTCATCCCGCCCCCTCCGTCATCCCGCGCCCCTCTGTCATCCCCGCGCCCCTCTGTCATCCCCGCGCCCCTCTGTCATCCCCGCGCAGGCGGGGATCCACCCCTCGCCATGCCAGGCAGCCTTCGGCCTGGCCCTGATCTGAGCTAGTGCGCTTTGCACTTGTAGGCCGCTACCTCGCACTGGCGGGCGGCGTGGCTTGCGTTCTCCGGCCCACGCTCGCGGGCCACTGTCTCTGGCGCTCTAAGTCTGCTGCGTCAACGCCGAGTTTGGTTGGCAGAGGGGTGGGCAACCGCGAATGGGGCCTGCGCCCGCAAACCCCACCGCCCACCGAGAGGGGCTTTTCTTTCCGCGCCAAACCCGCTGCCGGGCCGGAGAACGGATACCCGGACCGCCGGCCTGCCAAAGCCCTCAATGCGCCAAGGACTGATCGACCCCCTGACTCAAATCCTCCAACGCCAACAACCGCCGCTCACTCTCGAATCGTCGAACGAAGCCCGTCAGCGGATCGGTGAATTCCAGCGCCTGGGCGAGCAGTTGCAGGGGCAGGGCCGGGTTGGTGTGGCCCTCGGGCGTGAGGGTGGGGTAGATGCCGTCGCCCAAAATCGGCAGGCCCAGCGCGTTCATGTGCACGCGGAGCTGGTGCCGGTGGCCGGTGATGGGCTGCAGCTGGTACCGCGCCAGGGTGCCGTGCACGGCCAGCGGCTGGATCAGGGTGACGGCATTGGGCGGGCCGGGCAGTTCTTGCTGCTGCATGAAGTGCGCGCTCTCGCCGATGCGGGTCTCGCGCCGCAGCGGCCAGGGCAGGGTGGGGTCCCAGCGGGCGGTGGCCTGGTAGGTTTTGCGCAGGGTGTGCTGGCGAAACATGGCTTGGTAGATGCCGCGTGTGGCGGGCTGCACCGAGAACAGCACCAGCCCGGCGGTGTCGCGGTCGATGCGGTGCAGCGGCACCAGGTCGGCCAGGCCGAGCCGGCGTTTGAGCCGCACCAGCAGGGTCTGCTGCAGGTAGCTGCCTGAGGGCACCACCGGCAAAAAATGCGGCTTGTCGGCCACCACCAGGTGTTCGTCCTGAAACAGCACGGCCTCCTCAAAAGGAATAGGCACCTCGTCGGGCACCGAGCGGTAGTAATACAGGTGCAGGTCGGGCTGGTAGGCCCGCTCCAGCGTCACCAAGGCACCCTGCTCATCTACCACGTCGCCTTGCAGCAAGCGTTGTTGCCAGACCTCAGCGGCAACGCCGGGAAAGCGCTGTACCAAAAAATCCAGCATGGTGGCCCAGGGGCCGGCGGGCAGTGAGACGCAGCTGGGGCCGACACCGTCGCGCATGGGCGGCAGCAGGGGTGGCAAGCGATATGCCAGCTTGCGGCCGCCTGAACTAGACCCGCTCAAACACCAGGTCCCACACGCCGTGGCCTAGCCGGATGCCCCGGTTTTCAAACTTGGTCAGCGGACGGTAGTGGGGTTTGGGCGCGTAGCCAGCCAGTTCCGGGTGGCTGGCCAGGGCGCGGTTGGCCAGCAGGGGCTCGGCGCCCAGCACTTCCAGGATCTGCTCGGCATAGGGTTGCCAGTCGGTGGCGCAGTGCAGGTAGCCGCCAGGTTTCAGGCGGGCGGCCAGTTTCGCAACCAGGGGGGCTTGGAGCAGGCGGCGCTTGTTGTGTTTCTTTTTGTGCCAGGGGTCGGGAAAGAAAATGTGCACCCCGTCCAAGCTGGCCAGCGGCAGCATGTGGTCAATCACCTCCACCGCGTCGTGGGCGATGATGCGGATGTTGTGCAGGTCTTGCTCGCCAATGCGTTTGAGCAGCGCGCCCACGCCGGGCTCGTGCACCTCACAGCACACAAACCGGGTGTCTGGCAGCAACGCCGCAATGTGCGCCGTGGCCTCGCCCATGCCAAAACCAATCTCCAGCACCAGTGGCCGATTTTTTAGGTCATTTAGGTCGCCAGCCTTTGTCGCATCTACAAAAACTGCTTCAAAATCAATAGCGCCAGCCTGGTAAGGCAGCAGCACCCTCGGGCCGAGATCGGCCAATGCCTTGGCCTGGCCGGTGGTGGTGCGGCCGGCGCGCCGCACAAAGCTCTTGATCGCCTTGGGGTAGGCCACGTCGCTGGGAGCGTGGCCGGTGCGCCGTGGTGCGGGGGGAGGGGTGGTGTCGTTCACAGGGCGGGATTGTAGAGACGCGGCCCGGGCTGAGGAACGGGCATAGCCTATGTCGCCAGCCATGTTGCCCGCCATTGCCCGACCCAAGTGGCCAGGGCGTCGCCCAGGTTGTCAGCAACCGGCAGCAGGCCCAGCACGGCGGCGGCGGCGTTCAGCGCGGCCAGTGGGGTGCCGGTGTCCAGCGCCGGGGCACCGGTTTGTTTGGAGAGTTTTTCGCCCTGCGCGTTGCGCACCAGTGGCGTGTGCCGGTAGCGGGGCGTGGCCAGGCCCAGTTGGCGCTGCAACAAAATTTGGCGTGCGGTGTTGTCGGCCAGGTCTTCGCCCCGCACCACATCGGTGATGCCCTGCGCCGCGTCGTCCACCACCACCGCGAGCTGGTAGGCGAAACCACCATCGGCGCGTTTGAGCACAAAGTCGCCCACCTCGGCGGCCACATCTTGCTGTTGGGCGCCCAGCCGGCGGTCCTGCCACGCCAAAACGGGGTTTGCTCCTGAATCAATAGCTACAACCCCAATATCTACGGGGGCTAGAGGCCGATTTGGCATATAAATATCGGTGCGAAGCCGCCAGGCGCGGGCCGGCTTGCCGTGCAGGCCGCTGCGGCAGGTGCCGGGGTAGACCAGCTCGCTGTGGCGCGGCCGCTCCTTGCCCTGGGTGGCCAGCACCAGCTCGATGTCTTTGCGCGAACAGCCGCAGGGGTAGGCCAGGCCGCGCTGCACCAGTGCATCCAGCGGCGCCTGGTACAGCGGGCTGCGCTCAGACTGCCACACCGGCGCCTCGTCGGAGACAAAGCCGCAGTCCGCGAGTTGCCGCAGGATCAACTGGTCTGCGCCAGCGACGCAACGCTCGCGGTCGGTGTCTTCCAGGCGCACCAGCCATTGGCCCTGGTGGGCCCGCGCATCGAGCCAGCTGGCCAGCGCCGCCACCAGCGAGCCAGCGTGCAGCGGGCCAGTGGGGGAGGGGGCAAAGCGGCCCCGGTACCGGCCGTTCACGCCACGGCGAGTGCGAGTTCCAGACCAGAGACAAAGGCGTTCTCAACCCGGTGGCCCAGGCACCAGTCGCCGCAGGCGCCCAGGCCAGATTTCGCGTCCCATAGGTGGCTTTGACCCAGTGGGGTAGTGGTTTGGGCATAGCGCCAGCGCTGCGTGTCCACGTGGGCGGGTTCTGCTCGGATGCCGGTCACCTCGGAAAAAGCTTTGAGCAGTTTGCCTTGCACCCTTTGTTCATCGTCCTCCAGGTGCTCTTGTGACCAGGCGGCGCTGGCCTGCACCGTCCAGCGCTCGATCTGCTCACGCCCCGGCTTGCTCGATTCACGTGCCAGCCAGGCGATGCGGTGGTGGGTGCTGCGCGCAGCATTCCACTGGGGTCCCAGGGCGCTCATGCCGGGCTGCATGGCCTGCGGAAAAGCCAGCATCAGGGTCCAGCAGGGCGCCACCTTCACCCGGTCCAGCCGCTTGACCCAGGCCTTGGCCAAGGCCGAGCTTTGGAGTAACTCCCGGGTTTGGGGGGAAGGCAGGGCCAGCAACACGCCGTCAAAGCCGGAGTACACGTGTTGCCCGCCATCGGGGCCCTCGGTACGCAGTTGCCAGTGTTTGGCATTCAGCGCGTCGCGCTCCAACCGAGTGACGCGGGTTTGCAGGTTCAGTTGGGCGTGCAGTGGTTGCGCCCACTGCCGGGCTAATTCGTTCATGCCGGGTACCGGCACCCAGTGCGAATCGCGCGGGGGCAGCGCGGCGGCGGTGACCCGGCCGTGCTCGTCCAGCACCCGCACGGTGTTGGCGCTCCAGGGTTTGCACAGCCCCGGCACAGTGGCCAGTGCCTGGGTAAAGCGCGGGTCGCGCTGGGTGAAGTACTGGGTACCATGGTCAAAGCTGCCGAACGGGCTGCGTCGCGTCGCCATGCGGCCACCCACGCCCCGGCTTTTTTCAAAAAGTTGGACCGTGTGGCCGGCCTGCACCAGCGTGCGGGCGCATGCGATGCCGGCCATGCCAGCGCCAATCACAGCCAAATGCTTGGGGGCGGATAGGGTCATGGCGGGGATCTCCTGATGTTGTGGTGTTGCATGCACTTTACACGCCTTGGTGGCGCTCAAGCAAAGCGGCACGCGTGGCCGGCTGCGCCAATTGGCCCAGCCACCACTGCAGCGCGCGGCCCTGGCCCTCTTTGGCGGTGCGGCGCCAGGCGTAATGCACTGGAACCACGCGTTGCGGCTGTGCCATCGGCTTGACCACCAGGCGGCCTGACTCAATGTAGGGCCGGGCCATGCTTTCCGGTACATAGCCGCTGCCCAAGCCGCGCAGTTGGGCGTCGAGCTTGGCCTGCATGGTGGCCACCGTGAATACATCTTGGCCGCCCAACAGGCCGATCGACACACCGCCGCCGCGGGTGATGGTGTCAGCCACCGCCACCGCCCGGTGCTGACGCACGTCGTCGTCGGTCAGCGGCGCAGTCGCTTCCGCCAGAGGGTGGTGCGGCGCTACCGCGTAGACAAAGCTGACCTCGCCCAGCGGCTGACCCGCCAGGCCGTCCTGCAGATACACCTCGGCCACCCCAATCGCCAGGTCGGCCTGGCCCGAGGTCAGCGCTTCCAGCGTGCCCGAAAGGGTCTCGTCGCGCAATTTGATGCGGGTGGGCGGTTGCAGCGCCAGGAACCGCGCACAAAGTTCCATCAGGGTTGCCTTGGCGATGATGCTGTCCACGGCAATCGTCAGCTGCGACTCCCAGCCGGTGGCCACGCGTTTGACCCGGTTGGCGACCGCCTCCAGATCGGCCAACAGCCGGCTGCCCTCGCGCAACAGCTCGGTACCGGCCTCGGTGGGCCGGGCCTGGCGCGAGCTGCGGTCGTACAGCAGCACGTCCAGCGCCTCCTCAATCTGGCGCACTCGGTAGCTCAGTGCGCTGGGCACCATACCCAGAGCACGAGCGGCTGCGGCAAAACTGCCGGTGCTGGCGATGGTTTGCAGCATGCCAAGGGCATCAGGGGTCAGAACATCGCGTGCGTTTTGCATATTTAGCTTAATCAGATTCAAATAAATTGAATGATGCTATCAAATCCGCTGGCACTCAAGGCTCAGCGCCGCCCGTACAGTAGAGCTTGTTTTAGGAGATACACCATGCTGACCGTCCGCCCCTCAGGCGACCGTGGCTACGCCGACCATGGCTGGCTCAAGTCGTTTCACAGCTTTTCGTTTGCCGGCTACTTTGACGCCCAGCACATGGGTTGGGGCAATTTGCGTGTGATCAATGAAGACCGTATTGCCCCAGGCACCGGCTTTGGCACGCACGGTCATCGCGACATGGAAATCATCAGCTACGTGCTGTCTGGCGAACTGGCGCACAAGGACAACATGGGCAATGTGAAGGGCATCCCGCCAGGCGACGTTCAGCGCATGAGTGCTGGGCGCGGCGTGCAGCACAGCGAGTTCAACCACGCACCTGAGCAAAACACCCATTTCTTGCAGATCTGGATCGAGCCCAATGTGACTGGCATCGAACCCAGCTACGAGCAAAAAACCTTTGCTATCAGTGACAAGCAGGGTCGCCTGCGACTGGTCGCCGCACCCGGTGGTGCAGAGGGCTCTGTGACCTTGCATGCCGATGCCCGTCTGTTTGCCGGCCTGTTTGATGGAGAGCAGAGTGCCGACTTGCCACTGGATCCGTCGCGAAAAGCCTACGTGCAGGTGCTGCGTGGCCAGATTCAGGTCAACGGCACTGCCCTGCACCAGGGCGACGCCGCCCTGCTGGCCGACGAGACCCAATTGCGTTTGAGCCACGGCCAGGACGCCGAGGTGCTGGTGTTCGACCTCAGCGCCTGAACCCACCAACCCATCACCCGCCATTCCCGCCCCGCCCCGCCCCGCCATTCCCACCCCGTCCCGCCATTCCCGCCCAGTCCCGTCATTCCCGCGCACGCGGGAATCCATGCCCCCTCTCCCTTTCTGACCCTTCAAGGACCCTTCCATGCTGAACCAATATCAATCCGCTTTCTCCCTCACCGCCCGCATTCTGCTGGCCGCCCTGTTCTTGCCTGCCGGCCTGAGCAAACTGTTCGGCTTTGCCGGAACGATGGGCTACATTGCCTCGGTCGGTTTGCCGCTACCCACCTTGGGCGCAGTGCTGGCGGTCGCGTTGGAGGTGCTGGGTGGGCTGGCCTTGATCGCTGGCTACCAGACCCGTTGGTCCGCCCTGCTGATGGCGCTGTTCACCGTGGTGGCCGGTGTGTTCTTCCATAATTTCTGGGCCGCGCCGGCCGAAGCCATGCAGATGCAGCAGATCATGTTCATGAAAAACCTGGCGATTGCTGGTGGCCTGCTGGCCCTCACCGCCTTCGGCCCGGGCGCGTTAAGTCTGGACGCCAAGCGCGGCGCCTGAGCCGCCATCCGCCTTCAATTTTCCGGGGTTTGCACGGTGCGGCCCCTTTCTTTCCGCCACATCAAGGAGTATCACCATGGCAAAAGTCGCAGTAGTTTTTCATTCAGGTTACGGCCACACCCAGCGCCTGGCCCAATCGGTGGCCCAGGGCGCCGGGGCTGAGCTGCTCACCATTGACGCCGATGGCAACTTGCCCGACGTCGCCTGGGACACCTTGGCCGCCGCCGACGCCATCATTTTTGGCTCACCCACCTACATGGGCACGGTCAGCTGGCAGTTCAAAAAATTTGCTGATGCCTCCTCCAAGCCCTGGTACACCCAGGCCTGGAAAGACAAGATTTTTGGCGGCTTCACCAACAGCGCGAACATGAATGGGGATAAACACTCCACATTGCACTACTTCATGACCCTGGCCATGCAGCACGGCGGCGTCTGGGCCGGCACCGGCATCAACTACAACAATACCAAGGCCTCGCAGCGCAGCGACGTCAACTACCTAGCCTCAGCCGCCGGCCCGATGGCCCAGACCCCGGGCGATGCGGGCGCTGCCGAGATGAACGCCGGCGACCTGGAAACCGGCCGCCTGTTCGGCCAGCGTATCGCCGAACTGGCTGAAAAGTTCAGCCGCTAAGCAGCCATGGATGCCCGGTCAAGCCGGGCATGACGGGTTTGGGCGGTCAGGCCGGGCATGACGGTTTGGGCTTGGGGTCCAGTTGGGCATCGACGGTGCGGCGTTCGTCAAACACGAAGCAGTTGCCGCGGTAGTGCACACCGCCGGTTTCCTCAAGGTACTTGAGAATGCCTCCCTCGAGCTGGTAGGTATCCGGCAGGTCGTGCTCACGCATGAAGATCGCTGCTTTCTCGCAGCGAATGCCGCCGGTGCAAAAACTGACCACGGTCTTGTCTTGCAGTTCGGCACGGTGTGCGAGCAGGGCCTGTGGAAAATCGCTGAACTTGTCCAGACGCCAGTCGATGGCGCCCTCAAACGTGCCCTCGTCCACCTCAAAACCATTGCGCGTGTCGAGCAGCACCACGGGCCGGCCATGATCGTCCATGCCGGCGTCCAGCCAGCGTTTGAGTGTCTCGGCAGTCACGGCCGGCGCACGGCCGTCTGCCGGTCGGATGGCCGGATGGTCCATGCGGATGATTTCGCGTTTGACCTTGACCAGCATCTTCTTAAAGGGCTGCGTGGCTGACCAGCTTTCTTTGGGTGACAGGTCAGCCAAGCGCGGGTCTTGACGCAGCTGCGCCACAAAATCATGCACCGCAGGGGCCAGCCCCGCCAAAAACAGGTTGATACCCTCTTCAGCCAGCAAGATGGTGCCCTTGAGTTGCAGGGCGTTGGCATGCGCCATGAAGGGGCTCCGCAGGGCCTCGGCATCTGGCAAAGGCACGAACTTGTAGGCGGAAATATTCAAGACAGTGGGCACCCGCTTATTTTAGAAGGGGGCCAAGCCGCCACTTTGAAAAAAAGCAAGAAAGGCGTTTGTCTGGTGCAAAATAAGAAAAAAGGGGTGGAAAAAATGAAGCTGATGCTGGGCATTCGTGACCGGATGTTGCTGGCGGCGCTGCTGCCTGTGTCCCTGGTCGCCTTGGGTCTGGTGGCGGCTTTGATGGCCTTGCACCTGAATGACTTGCAAACCACGCACCAGCAACGCTTGCGCTCAGTGGCGCAGCAAGTCGCGGTGGCCAGCCGAGTGGGCCTGGCAGCGCAAGACCGGGACCAACTGAACGCGGTTGCCAGCAGCGCCCTGCGGGAGCGCGAACTGCGCGCTGTGACCATTTTGAACTTCGATGGCCGGGTACTGGCCAGTGAGGGGCAGCCCGTGGCCAGTGTGCGGCCTGCCGCCACGCACCTGGCTGGTCAGCAATGGGATGCCGCAGCTGAGCGTGATGTGCTGGTGCAGCCCGTTTGGGCCATGCGGGTTTGGCCAGAACATTTGGACGAGCAAGCACTGACCATGGGTGTAAGGGTCCCCGGTTTACTGGGGTATGTCCGGCTGGAATTCGCCGACAACTGGCTGGCCGAGCGGCGCAATGAGGCCCTGTTGGCTGGCGCCGCGGTCGCCCTTGTTGGTATGCTCATTGGAGGCCTGATGGCTTTGCGCTTGGCACGTGGTTTCATTGAGCCGGTGGTGCGCATGTCGCGCATGGTCAAACGCATTGGCGACGGTGATTTGTCGGCTCGGGAGCCAGAATCGTCGCATACCCCACTGCGTGAACTGCAACTCGGCCTGAACCAGATGGTGCGGGGCCTAGAGGTCGGGCGTGACCAACTGGAGCAGCGCGTGGCCGAGGCAACCCGTGTCCTGCGCGCCAAGATGGATGAAGCCGAGCAGGCCACGTTGGCAAAAAGCCGCTTTCTGGCGGCTGCCACGCATGACCTGCGGCAGCCGGCGCACGCGCTGGGCATGTTTGTCGAGCGGCTGCGGCAACTGCCCCACGACGCCCAGACCAGGCAGGTGCTGGGCAACCTAGAGGCTTCGGTACAGTCCATGCAGGAGCTGCTGGACGCCTTGCTCGATATTTCCCGCTTTAACGCCAACGCGATCCCGGTACAGGTGCACCCCTTTGCCCTCAATGAGCTGTTTGACAAATTGCGCTCTGCCATGGGCAGCACGGCCCGAGACAAAGGCCTGCGTTTGCGGATTCGCCCGACAGGCGCCTGGCTGATGACTGACGCCGGGCAATTGCAGCGCATCCTGTTGAACCTGGTGGGCAATGCCCTGGCCTACACGCCCCGGGGCACGGTCCTGGTCTCGTGCCGGCTGCTTGCGGGCGGCAGCCTGGCCCGGATCCAGGTCTGGGACAGTGGCATTGGTATTGCGCCTGAGCACCATGAAGCGGTGTTTAAAGATTATTTTCAGGTCGACAACCCGGCCCGCAGCAACAGCAAAGGCCTTGGCCTGGGTTTGCACATCGTTGACCTGACAGCCCGGCTGCTGGGCCTCTCGGTGCAGCTGCGCTCCAACCTGGGCTGTGGCAGTCGCTTTACCATCGATGTGCCGCTGGCAAAAAGTGGGATGGTCGCGCCGGTGCAGCTGCCGCCTGAGTCGCTGCCGCTGCCTCTGCCTCGCGGCCTGGTGGCGATGGTGCTGGAAGATGACCGCCTTTCGCGCGAGGCCGTTGCCAGCTTGTTGGGCGGTTGGGGTTTTGAGGTGCGCAGTGCTGACAGCCTGGCTGTGGCCTTGCAATTGATCGAGGACCAGGGGTCGCCAGACGTGCTGGTGTCAGACTACCGTTTGGCCGACTGGGTGAACGGCATGGACGCTGTTCGGCAACTTCGCGCCGCTGCCAACCGGCCAATCCCGGCCTGCTTGATGAGCGGCACCAGCACACCGGTCTTGGTCCAGGCGGCTTGTGACGTCGGTCTCACATTGCTTCAAAAACCGGTGCGCCCGGCCAAGTTGCGCGCGCTGGTGCGCCGGTTGGTGCTAGAAGCTGGCCTGGCTCAAAAAGGGGACGAGGACGCCGAGGAGGGTGGTGCAGCCATATAGCCAGCCCGGCCGGCGGCCAGTACGGCCTGAATGCGGGACTCGACGCCGAAAAATCGCAAAATTGCGCTGACGTGGTTGCGGGTGGTTTCGTCTGAAATGAACAGTTCGCTGCTGATGCGCTTGTTGGACGCGCCCGCCAGCAGCATGGCCAGCACCTGTTCTTGCCGCTGCGTTAGGCGGGGTTCCGGCGTGACCCCGTTGGATGTCTTGGCGGACGGGCTGGCCCGGGGTCTAGGGTCTTCGCCAGCCAACACCTGGCGCAGCAGGCGCAACATGTCCTGGCTGTTACCCCCCTTGCTCAGGAAGCCGGCGGCGCCGCGCGCCAGCAGCCGAACCTCGAGTTGCGAATCAGCCGAGCCGGTCAGTATGACCACCGGCAGTTCGGGGTGGCTCTTGCCGAAGGCTTCCAGGCCAACCAAGCCATTGAGGTCCGGCATCATGTAGTCCATCAGCACCAGATCAAGGTCCGGGTGCAGGTCAGCCAGTTCGAACGCTCGAGCGCAAGCAGATGCCTCGAGCACCTCGATCTGCTCGTCCAGCCCCTTGAGCACCTGTCTCAGGCCTTCGCGCACCAGCGCATGGTCATCCACCACCAAAATTTTCATGTTTACCCCCTCTGCCATTGTAGGTAACCATAGGCGTCTTGCATGCCATGACAGCTTGATCAGCAGGGCTATTGGCGGGGCACAATAGCGTTTATGTTTGTCCATTTACGTTTGCATACTGAGTTTTCTGTGGTTGACGGAACCTGCCGCATTGACGATGCCGTCAAAGCCGCCAGCCGTGACCAACAGCCGGCGCTGGCCATTACCGACCTGAGCAACTTGTTTGGGGCCATCAAGTTCTACAAAGAGGCGCGCAAGCGCGGCGTCAAGCCGCTAATTGGCGCAGAGATCTGGCTCGAAGGCCTGGGCAAGGGTGCCTCGGCCCTGTCGCGCGTCCTGCTGTTGGTTCAAAACCAGCAGGGCTACCTCAACCTGTCAGAGCTACTGGCCCGGGCCTGGACCCAGAGCAGCGGCCGGGCGCAGGCCGTGGTGCGGCTGGACTGGCTGCGCGAGCGCCACGAGGGTCTGATTCTGCTGTCCGGGGCGCAGGCGGGGCCTGTCGGGCAGGCCCTGTTGCAGGGCGACGAGGCACGCGCCTTTGAGCTGGCCCTGCAACTCGCCAGTGTGTTTCCCCACCGCTTTTACCTGGAGTTGCAACGGGCCGGCCGCGCCGATGACGAAGCCCATGTCATGGCGGCGGTCCGCCTGGCGGCCCGCATGGCCCTGCCGGTGGTGGCTACGCACCCGGTGCAGTTCATCGAGGTTGACGATTTTGAGGCGCACGAGGCCCGGGTCTGCATCTCGGAGGGCGAAATCCTGGGCAACCCGCGCCGCCTGCGTCGCTTCACGCGGGAACAGTATTTCAAATCTGCTGAGCAGATGCAGACCCTGTTTGCCGATGTGCCCTCGGCCCTGGCCAATAGCCTGGAGATTGCCCGCCGCTGTAATCTGACGCTGGTGCTGGGCAAGCCCCAGTTGCCCGAGTTCCCGACGCCAGATGTGAATGGCGAACGTCTGTCACCCGAAGCCTATTTTCGCCACGCGTCGCACGAGGGGCTGGAGGCGAGGCTGCTGCACCTGTACCCCGACGCCACCCGGCGCGACGCCGAGCGGCCACGCTATGTGGAGCGGCTGGAGTTTGAGATGGCCACCATCTTGAAGATGGGCTTCCCGGGTTATTTTTTGATTGTGGGCGACTTCATCAACTGGGCCAAGACCCATGGCTGCCCGGTGGGGCCGGGCCGGGGCTCTGGCGCCGGTTCGCTGGTGGCCTATGCGCTCAAAATCACCGACCTTGATCCGCTGCAGTACAAGCTGCTGTTTGAGCGCTTTTTGAACCCCGAGCGGGTGTCCATGCCCGACTTCGACATCGACTTTTGCCAGGGCAACCGTGACCGGGTCATCGATTACGTCAAGCTCAAGTATGGGCGCGAGGCGGTCAGCCAGATCGTCACCTTCGGCACCATGGCTGCCCGCGCCGCGGTGCGCGATGTGGGCCGGGTGCTGGACATGAGCTACACCTTTTGCGACGGCATCAGCAAGCTGATCCCGAACAAGCCCGGGGTGAGTGTGAGCCTGCAACTGCCGCCGCCCGACCGCAAAAAAGACGACAAAACGGTGTACGCCACCGAGGCCGAGCCGCTGTTGGCCGAGCGCGAAAGCCGCGAAGAAGATGTGCGCACCCTGCTGGAGCTGGCGCGCAAGCTAGAAGGCCTGACCCGCAACGTCGGGATGCACGCCGGCGGCGTGCTGATCGCGCCGGGCAAGCTGACCGATTTTTGCCCGCTCTACCAGCAGCCCGGCAGCGATTCAGCGGTGAGCCAGTACGACAAAAACGACGTGGAGGCCATTGGCCTGGTCAAGTTCGACTTTTTGGGCCTGGCCACGCTGACCATTTTGGAGATGGCGCGCGAGCTGATTCGCACGCGCCACGCGGGCCAAGAGAATTTTGCCTTTGAGGACCTGCCGCTGGACGATGCCCGGGTCTACAAATTGTTTGCCGAGGGCAAGACCGAGGCGGTTTTTCAATTTGAAAGCCGGGGCATGCAGGGCATGCTCAAGGACGCCAAGCCGACCCGTCTGGAGGACCTGATTGCGCTCAACGCCCTGTACCGGCCCGGCCCCATGGACCTGATCCCCAGCTTTGTGGCGCGCAAGCACGGCCGCGAAGAGGTACTCTACCCGCACCCGCTGGTGGCCGAGATGCTGTCTGAGACCTACGGCATCATGGTCTACCAGGAACAGGTGATGCAGACCGCGCAGATCCTGGGCGGCTACTCGCTGGGCGGCGCCGACATGCTGCGCCGGGCCATGGGCAAAAAAGACGCCGACGAGATGGCCAAACACCGTCAGATCTTCCGCGACGGCGCTGCCAAAAACAGCATCGACCCGGCCAAGGCCGACGAGATCTTTGACTTGATGGAGAAATTTGCCGGCTACGGCTTCAACAAGTCACACGCCGCGGCCTACTCGCTGTTGGCCTACCACACCGGCTGGCTGAAGGTGCATTACACCGCCGAGTTCTTCTGCGCCAACATGACGGTGGAGATGGACGACACCGACAAGCTCAAGGTGCTGTTTGAAGACGCGCGGCGCATGGGCCTGAACTTTGAGCCACCCAATGTGAACCGCGGCACGCACCGGTTTGAGCCGGTGTCCAACCAGGTCATTCGCTACGGCCTGAGCGCGATCAAAGGCACCGGCCAGCAGGCTATCGAGGCGATTGTGGCGGCGCGCGAAGGCCGCGGCACCGGGCCGATGGCCAATGAGGCCCGCCCGTTTGACAGCTTGTTTGACTTTTGTGCCCGGGTGGACCGCAGCCGCATCAACAAACGCACGGTTGAGGCGCTGATCAAGGCCGGTGCTTTTGACACGCTGCAGCGCAACCGCGCCAGCCTGCTGGCCTCGCTCGACCTGGCGTTTGACTTTGGCGCGGCCATGCTGGCCAACGCCAACCAGACCAGCCTGTTTAACATGGGCGGCGACGACGAGCATGGCGCCAGCACGCAAGAGCCGCCGCTGCTGCCCGCTACGCCCTGGGGCGTGCGTGAGCAGCTCAGCATGGAAAAAGCCGCGGTGGGCTTTTACCTGTCGGGCCATTTGTTTGACGAGTCGGTGACCGAGGTGCGCCGCTTTGCCAAGCGCCAGATTGCTGACCTGATCGACACCCGAGAGCCACAGTTGCTGGCCGGCATCATCACCGATTTCCGGGTGATCAACGGTCAACGCGGCAAGGTGGCCCTGTTCAAGCTTGATGACAAATCAGGCACGGTCGACGCCCGCGCCGATGAGGCACTCATCACGGCCCACCGGCAGTTGCTCAAAGATGACGAGCTGGTGGTGGTGATGGGCAAGCTGCAGCCAGACCGTTTTGCGGGCGGCATGCAACTGACCGTGACCCAGCTCTGGAGTCTGGAGCAGGCCCGCTGCCGCTTTGGCAAGTACCTGCGGGTGGCAGTCAACGGCCATGCGCCCGACGTGGCCCGCTTGCTGGCGGCGCACCCGCCTCTGCGCGAGATCAGCGAGCAGGGTGAACTGCTGCGGGGTCTGGCCCTGCGCCTGGCCGTGTCACGCCCGGGGCAAACCGGGTCGGTCACGGTTGACCTGCAGCTCGGTGAGCAAGCCCGCTTCTACCCTAGCGACGCCGCCCTGGCCGGCTGGCGCGCCCAGGCCGACCAGGGGCAGGCCGTAGTGGTTTATGAGTGAAATCGGGCTCTAGGCCACGTGCTTATTGGGTTTATTGCTATTTAAATCGTAGCGTTTATCTTGGTCGTTTCGATTTAGGGTTCCGTTGCTCGTCGTCCCCGGCTTGACCGGGGATCCATGACTTCCCCTGTCATCCCCGACATGATCGGGGATCCATGACTTCCTGGATCCCATTGGTCGTGGCCGGGAATGACGACAAGGATACGGGAATGACGAGAAACGCGCGCAAACCCCGCCATGTGGCAACTGGGATCAGTCAGCACGGAGCTTGATGACAACAAGAAGGTCTTGTAATATGCAATTTCCAGGCTAAGATGATTCTAATTCTTGGGGTATTTTGATGCGCATGACACTTACACTTGATGATGATTTAGCTGAGCAATTGATGCAGTTGACGGGTCAGCAAACACCCCTATTTGCGATTCGCCATGCGCTCAAAGACTACCTCGCGGTGGTGCGGAAGCAAAAGTTAATGGCGCTTCGTGGCCAGGTCCAGATCGAGGACAACTGGCGCCAGTTGCGGCAGTTGGACACAAAGGAATGAACAGTCGCATCCTGATTGATACCAGCGCCTGGATCGATTTTTTTCGTGGGCGGAGCGGTGTTTTGAGCGATGCAGTCGAGAGGGCACTGTCTGACGATACCGCGCTACTGTGCGGCGTCGTGATCGCTGAACTGTTGCAGGGTGCCAAGGGTCAAAAAGAAAGGCAGCAACTTGAATTTCTCTTTGCCAACGTGGAATGTCTGCCTGTGCTTCCCGACGATTGGCATAGCGCAGGTAGGGCCTTGCAGGCCTTGCGCTTGAGCGGCATCACACTGCCTTTTTCAGACGCCATCGTCGCAGCGGTGGCGAAGCGGCATGCGGTGTCCATTCTGACGGCCGATGCTCACTTTCAGCATCTTTCGGTGGGGTTGGTTGACATGCCGCTGTTGCCCGAACCATGAGCTCACAGGTCCACTGCTGCGCCAGCGTCAGTCCTTCGGCCTGAAAGTGAACTCCAAATGGCTTGGGACTCGCCCGTCAATGTCGCGCGGTAGTGTTTCGGTTTTGTCGATGGCTTTGAGTACGGCCTCATCCCAAGCCCTGATGCCACTGGATTTGAGCAATTTACGGCTGATGATGGTGCCGTCGGTGTCAGCGCGCACTTCCACTTCGGCGCCAGGATTGCCGATGATGCCAGCCACGTCGCCAGGAAAGGTGATGTTGGGCCGAATGCGCGCTACGAGGCGCCCGCCATAGCTTGCCGATGGACCGGCGGCTTGCGCCGAGGTGCCGGTGGCAGTTGCAGCGCCAGTAGCGCCAGGGGTGACCGGTGCGGGTACGGTAGCCGGGGTAGGACTTGGCTTGACGGTCGTCACAGCTGGAGGCGTCACGGCTGGGGCAGGTGTCACAGCGGGAGGTGTCACGGCTGGAGGTGTCACGGCCGGTGTAGGCGTTACGGCTGGCGGTGTCACAGCTGGCTTAGGCGTGACAGGTGCCGGCGTGACGGCAGCGCCGGTTGCGGCGGTGGCGCGTGACTGGGCCAGGGCGCGCTTCATTTGGTCCAGTCGCAGCGCCTCGGCGCGCTGGGCTTCCAGCTTGGCCTCTGCGAGCTGACGTTTCTTCTCAAGCGCGGCTGCTTCCTTTTCCAGTTTTTCTTTTTTCAGTTTCTCCTGGCGTTCCAAGGCCTTCAGTTGCACCTGTCGCTTGCGTTCTTTCTCTTGGGCCAGGACGATGTCGGCCTTGGCCGTCTCGGCCTCAGCCGGGGGAGGTGGTGGAGGCGGCGGTGGCGGAAGCGTGACTTTGGGTAAAAACTTAGGGATTGGCGCGGGCTCAGGGGGCGGCGGCGCTTCGACCACCTTGGGCGCCGCTTCCTTGGGCACTGCAGCCCACAACTCAGCGTCCGCACTGAGGGTTGGGGTTTGGCGCTTCCAGCTCACACCCCAAGTCAGGGCGACCAGCAGCAGCACGTGCGCCAGCACGGCCAGGCCAAACGAGCGCAGTTGTCCCGGCGGCCGAGGCGGCGCGAATTCCAGGTGTTTCTTCGCAACGGGCACAGCGGCTATCCTAGTTAACCATTTGCACCGAGAGGCCCACGCGCTGCACCCCGGCCCGCTGCAGCGTGTCCATCACTTTGACCACCGACTCATACTTAATGCTGCGATCGGCGCTAATGACCACGGCCGAGTTGCTGGCGCCGGCCTGGGCCTGGCGCACCGCCCCGGCCAGTTCCTTGAGCGATGGTTTGCTGGTTTTGTCCTTGGTTTTAAGCTCCAGGGCGTCGCCCTCGCTGAGGATGATCTGCACCACCAGATCCGGCTGTTTGGCCGCCTTGCCGACTTTGGGCAGGTTGATCACGCTGGGGGTAATCAGTGGCGCAGTGACCATGAAAATGATCAGCAGCACCAGCATCACGTCAATAAAGGGCACCATATTGATCTCATTGATGGTGCGGCGACCTCTACCCCGGTTCACCATGGCAGGCATGAGCGGGCTCCTTTCAGCGACTGGACGCCGACTGGGCACCCAGGTTACGTTGCAGGATATTGGAGAACTCTTCGATAAAGGTCTCCAGCTTGATGGCGACCCGGTCGATGTCGCGGGCGAAGCGGTTGTAGGCGACCACCGCTGGAATCGCGGCAAACAGCCCGATGGCGGTGGCCACCAGTGCCTCTGCAATGCCAGGCGCCACGGTGGCCAAGGTCACCTGCTCCAGCGCAGCCAAACCGGTAAAGGCGTGCATGATGCCCCAGACCGTGCCGAACAAGCCCACGTAGGGTGAGACCGAACCGACCGAGGCCAGGAACGACAGATGCGTCTCCACCACGTCCATTTCACGCTGGAAACTTGCGCGCATGGCGCGCCTTGCGCCGTCCAGCAGGGTCGAGGTGTCGGTGATGCGCTTTTCGCGCAGTTTTTGAAACTCGCGCATGCCACTGGCAAAGATGCGCTCCATGGGGCCGGCGCCGCGCGCGTTTTGCGTGGCCGCTGCGAACAGGTCATTCAGGCTGGTGCCCGACCAGAATTCGCGCTCAAAGTGGTCGTTGAGCCTGCCCACCCGCCGCAATGCAAACATCTTGCGGAAAATGGCGGCCCAGCTCCAGACCGAAATTACCACCAACAGCAGCATCACCAGCTGAACCACGAGGCTGGCATTGAGCACCAGGTGCAGGATCGAGAGGTCTTGGTTCATGTCAGGGCTTCCAGTACAGTTAACGGAATTCTCGCTGGCCGATGGCGTTCGGCATCGACCCAGCCGATGCGAATGCTGCCTTCGCACAGCACCAGCGGGCTGCCTGTAGAGTGTCGCACTGCCCGCTGGCGTATTGTCAGCGATGCACGGCCAATCTCCAATGCTTGGGCTGTCACCAGCAACTCATCGTCCAGGCGGGCTGGGTTGAGGTAGCGCAGCTGCGTGTCGCTCACGACAAAGATGCCGCCGGTGGTCTCACGCAGCCGGGACTGGCTGATACCGCGCGAACGCAGCCATTCGGTGCGGGCGCGCTCAAAAAACTTGAGGTAGTTGGCGTAAAACACAATGCCACCGGCGTCGGTGTCTTCCCAGTAGACCCGTACCGGCCAGACGAACTCAGTGCCTGAGGGTAGGAGCTGGCTCACGGTTGCAGTGCGCCGAGTCGGGCAATGGCGGTTTGCAACGCTGCCATAGAACTTGCCGTTGAAAACCGGATGAAGCGCCCGGTCTCGGCCAGTCCGAAATCCCGCCCCGGCGTGACCGCCAGGTGGGCCCGACGCATGATTTCGAACGACGCGTCCCAGCTGTCTGCCACGCCCAGTTGGCGGCACAGTGCGCTGCAGTCGGCCCAGGCGTAAAAACCGCCGTCGGGCAGCACCGGTACCGTTAGACCTAGAGCATTTAGAGCCGGAATAAAGTAGTCGCGCCGGTCCTTGAACTCGGCGCGACGGCGCTCATACTCGGCCAGGCTGTCGGGCTCAAAACAGGCCAGTGCCGCATGTTGGGCCAGGGCGCTGGGGCAGATGAACAGGTGCTGTGCCAGTCGCTCGACCACATCCACCAGCTGCGGTGGCACCACCAGCCAGCCCAGGCGCCAGCCAGTCATGCTGAAATACTTGCTGAAGCTGTTGATGCTGACGATGTTCTCATCGAGTGCCAGGGCACTTTGACCATAGCGCTCGTCAAAGCTCAGGCCGAGGTAGATTTCATCGATGAGCGTGATGCCCCCACGTTGGCTGACCACCTGATGGATGCGGCGCAGCTCAGCCGGGTCAATTGAGGTGCCGGTCGGGTTGGAAGGGGAGGCCAGCAGTACGCCGCGGGTGTGCGGTCCCCAGGCGGCCTGTACTTTGTCAGCGCTGAGTTGGAAGCGCTCGGCAGCGGTGGTCGGGACCAGCACGGCGCGGCCGTCGGCAGCACTGACAAAATGCCGGTTGCAAGGGTAGCTGGGGTCCGGCATCAAGACCTCGTCGCCAGCCTCGATCAGGGCCAGGCAGGCCAGTTGCAGGGCCGCCGATGCGCCGGCGGTCACCACAATGCGGCTGGCCGGCACCTGCAGGCCAAAGCGGCTCAGGTACCAATCGCTGATGCGTTCGCGTAAGTGCGGCAGTCCGGTGGCCTGGGTGTACTGGGTGGCGCCATCGTGCAGGGCACGCTCGGCGGCAGCCTTTACCAGGGGCGGGGCGGTGAAATCGGGCTCGCCGATGTTCAGGAACACCATGGGCCGGTCGCTGCCCGCAGCCTCGCGCGCCAATGCCGCAGCGGCCTTGGCCACTTCCATCACATAGAAGGGCTCAATCCGCTGCGCTCTGCCCGAGACCCTCATCGCCCAGGCGCGTGGCGTTCGGCAGTGACCTCGTCCACCCGCAGTTTGGCCGCCAGCCCGTTGAGCACGGCATTGACGTATTTATGACCATCGGTGCCGCCAAACTCCTTGGCCAGTTCAATGCACTCGTTGAGCACCACGCGCCAGGGCACATCGAGGCAGTGCTGAAACTCAAAGACGCCAATCCACATGACGGCGTGCTCAACCGGCGAAATCTCGGCCATTTTGCGGTCTAGCAGGGGCAGGATAAGCGCATCCAGTGCCTCGGCATGCGTCATGCAGCCTTGCAGCAGGGCATCAAAGTGCAGCGTATCGGCTTTTGCAAAACCGGCCAGATCCCTGGTGAAGGCGTCAATGTCTTCGAGTGTGTTGCGCCCGACCAAGCTCTGGTAGAGCCCCTGAAGGGCAAATTCGCGGGCGCGGGTGCGGCCTGTTTTACTTCCCGCCTTGCGGGCGCCGGTGCTGGTCAGGCCCGTGCGGCTTTGGCGGGGTGGACGGTTGCCAGCGCTTCGGATACTGATGTTGTCCATCAGATGCTGTCCAGCAGATTGGCCATCTCAACCGCAACGCGGGCGGCATCACGCCCCTTGTCGTGTTGCCGGGCCACCGCCTGCGCCAAGTCTTCAGTGGTAAGGATGGCATTGGCAATGGGCAACTGAAAATCAAGTGCCACCCGGCTGACACCGGCCCCCGACTCATTGGCCACCAGTTCGAAGTGGTAGGTTTCGCCCCGGATGATGCAGCCCAGCGCCACCAGTGCGTCGTATTTGAGCTTTTCCGCCATGGCCATCAGCGCCACCGGCACTTCCAGCGCACCTGGCACCTGCACCAGTTCAATGTTTCTCTCAGCGACGCCCAGTGCCAGCAGCTCGGCCCGGCAGGCCTGCGCCAGGGCGTTGGTGACGTCTTCATTGAAGCGTGCCTGCACGATGCCAATGCGCAGTGAGCGACCGTTCATGCGTCGGTCAGTTGAATCCAGCGTTGCGCTGTCGTTGCCAAACATGGGCAGTCCTTACGTTGTTATTTTGTGATGTAGCCGGCGATTTCGAGTCCGTAACCGGCCATGCTCGGCATGCGGCGCGGGTTGCCCATCAGGTTCATGCGGCGCACGCCACAGTCCCGCAGGATTTGGGCGCCAATGCCATAGCTGCGCAGGTCCATGCGGCCACGCTCGGGCCCATGGCTGGCGCGCGCCGTGCCGTCGAACTGAGCCAGCAGCTGAGCCGCGCTTTCGCCACAGTTGAGCAGCACCGCAACACCCCGGCCCTCTGCGGCGATGCGGGACAGGCTGGCGTCCAGGCTCCAGGAGTGCATGGCACGATTCACCTCCAGCGCATCAAGCACCGACATCGGCTCGTGCACGCGGGCCAGCACGGCTTCGTCTGCCGTCCACTCGCCCTTGACCAGCGCCATATGCACACCCTGGGCTGGCTTGTCGCGAAAAGCGTGCACAGTGAATTCGCCAAAAGCCGTGTTCAGCACCCGCGAACCTACTCGCTCCACCAGTGACTCGACCCGGCTGCGGTGTTCGATCAGATCGGCAATGGTGCCGATCTTCAGGCTGTGTTCAGCGGCAAACAGCTGCAGGTCCGGCAGGCGCGCCATGGTGCCGTCGTCTTTCATGATCTCGCAGATCATCGAGGCTGGCGTGCAGCCGGCCATGGCTGCGAGGTCGCAGCCGGCCTCGGTGTGGCCGGCGCGCATCAGCACGCCGCCATCCACCGCCTGCAGCGGGAAAATGTGGCCGGGCTGAACCAGGTCGTCAGGCCGGGCATTTGGCGCCACCGCTGCCAGCACGGTGCAGGCCCGGTCGGCGGCGGAAATGCCGGTGCTCACGCCTTCTGCGGCCTCGATCGAGACGGTGAAAGCCGTGCCTTTTTTGTCGCCATTGCGCAAAGCCATGGGTGGTAATTGCAGACGTTCGCAGCGCTCGCGCGTGAGGGTCAGGCAGATCAGGCCACGGCCAAAACGCGCCATGAAATTGACGGCCTCGGCCGTGACATGTTGGGCAGCGATCACCAGATCGCCTTCGTTTTCACGGTCTTCTTCGTCGACCAGGATCACCATGCGCCCGGCGCGCATGTCGGCCACGATGTCCTCGATCGGTGAAATGGCCACAGGGGGCAAGGCAGTCATACAAATGTCTTTCACAAAAAAGGGGGGCGACCGGCCTCAATCGGCGGCTGGCTGGGCCACTGGCGCGCTGAGCATGCGCTCCACGTAGCGCGCGATCAGGTCGATTTCCAGGTTGACACGAGCGCCCGCGCGCAAACTGCCCAGCGCGGTGTGGGTCACGGTGTGCGGAATCAGATTCATGCTCATTTCGCAGCCCGTTGCCTGGTCGGCAATGCGGTTGACGGTGAGGCTCACGCCGTTGATCGTGATCGAGCCCTTGTAAGCCAGGTAGCGTGCCAGCATGCTCGGCGCCAGCACCCGCAACTCCCAAGACTCGCCGACCTGGGCAAAGTGAGTCACCTGGCCAATCCCGTCGACATGGCCTGACACCAGGTGGCCGCCCAAGCGGTCGTTGGCGCGCAGTGCTTTTTCTAAGTTGATCGCACCGGTGTCTGTCAGGCCAGCAGTTTTGTCCAGGGATTCGGCTGACACATCGACGGTGAATCTACTCTCAGCCGGGTGTAACTGGGTGGCGGTCATGCAGGCGCCATTGAGGGCAATGCTGTCGCCCAGGCCAACGTCGTCGAGGTAGCCCGCAGGCGTTTCGATGGTCAGGCGTTTGCCGTGGGTAGAAGAGCTGCCGAGGGCGTGGACGGCGACGATGCGCCCCACGCCGGTGATGATTCCGGTAAACATGGCAATATTTTCGCAGGGATTAGGCCGCTCGGACGGCCCGGGCGCGCAATTCCCCGATTCAGAAGGTGTCGCGACCGGCGACGCGGGCCAGAATGCGCAGGTCCGGGCCCAGCAGCTGGGTCGAGTGGAACACCAGGGGCAAGGCCTCTGACAATGCGCTCAAGGGCCCAAAATTGGCCATATCCCGCCCCTGACCGATCAATTTTGGCGCCAGGTAGACCAGGAACTCATCGACCAGCCCGGTTCGCACCAAGGACCCGTTGAGTTTATGGCCAGCCTCCACATGGAGTTCATTGACCTCGCGTTTGGCCAGATCGCGCAGCATGGCCGCCAGGTCCACCTTGGCCGGGCCAGCGGGCGTTGGCTCGGGCAGCGCAATCACCGTGGCGCCACGGGCTTGCAAGGCCTGAATTTTGCCGGCGTCATCTGAGGCGGTGTACATCAGCACGTTGCGCTCACGATTGAACAAGCGGGCGGCGAGCGGCGTTTCCAGCCGGCTGTCCACCACCACCAGCGCTGGCTGGCGCTCGGTTGCCACCAGACGCACATCGAGCTGGGGATCGTCTTCCAGCACGGTGCCGATGCCGGTCAGCACGGCGCAGGCCCGGGCGCGCCAGGCATGACCGTCGGTGCGTGCCGCCTCGGCAGTGATCCATTGGCTGGTGCCGTTGTCGAGCGCGGTTTTCCCGTCCAGCGAGGCCGCGACTTTCAGCCGTACCCAAGGCAGCTGACGCACCATGCGGCTGAAAAACCCGATGTTGAGTTCCCGCGAGGCGGCAGCACCCGGCCCGACCACCACCTCGATGCCGGCGGCGCGCAAGCGGGCAAAACCGGCGCCGGCGACGCGAGGGTTGGGGTCTTCGAGCGAGGCCACCACTTTGCCGATGCCGGCCCTGATCAAAGCGTCGCAGCAGGGGCCCGTGCGGCCTTGGTGGGCACAGGGCTCTAAGGTGACAAAGGCGGTCGCCCCCGCGACTGACAGGCCGCGGGCCTGGGCCGCGTTCAGCGCCATGATCTCGGCGTGGGCTGCGCCGGTGCGTTGGGTCTGGCCCTCGCCGAGGATTTGGCCGCCGGGCGCCACCAGCACGCAGCCGACTGCCGGGTTTGGCGGGCAGACCCCTCGCGCCTGGCGAGCCAGTTCAAGGGCATGATGGATCATGGGGTAACGGTAAGACCGGGAAAAAGTTGGGCAAGACAGTAGGTTTGATTGTCAAGTCTACCGCCTGGCGGCTCTGGCCTGCCGACTGTCGGACTGAGGCACCGTTGCCGCCCATCGGCGTTATGCTGGCAGCATGCGTCTGCGCCATGCTGGCTTCACCCTGGTTGAACTGATGGTCACCGTGACGGTGTCAGTGATACTGATCGCCATCGCAGCCCCCTCGTTCGGGACACTGTTGCTGAAGCGGTCGGTGCAGGTGGCGGCAGACAACCTGGTCAGCGACCTGCGGTTTGCCCGCTTCGAGGCGATCAAACTGTCGCGTACGGTCAGCGTTTGCAGCGCCACCACCAGCACGGCCTGCAGTGCCGGCGCCAGTTGGAAAGACGGCTGGATCGTCTTCGTCGACGCCGATGGCGACGGGACTCTGGACGCAGGCGATCAGATCTTGCGCGTGCAAGAAGCCCTAAGCTCTATCGCATCATTGGCGAGTGCCTCACCCGGCAGTGACCGGTCGTTTTTCGTCTACCAGCCGACCGGCATGGCCCGTGGCGCGACCCAGACCTTCATCGTCACCCCAAACGGGGCCGATGCCAGTAGCCTGACCCGCGTGGTCTGTGTGTCGATCCAGGGGCGCGCTGCGCTGCGGGCTTTAGGAACGGTGTCATGCGCTTGACTCACCAGCGTGGCTTTTCGATGATCGAGGTGTTGGTGGCCATCGTGATCTCTGCTGTGGCCCTGTTGGCGCTGGCCGGCGTTAATGCCACTTCGCTGCGCTACACCAAGATGTCACAGTACCGAGCCACGGCCACTCAGCTGGCCAATGACATGGGCGAGCGCTTGCGCGCCAACAAGGGCAACCTGGCTGATGGCGCGCTGGCGGCCACCGGGTTTTTTGCAGGTGCTTACGATTTCACCACTGACTTTGCCGGACAGGCCACCGGCGCTGACCTTCCCTTGGAATTGTGTGACACGGCAGCCAGCAACTGCACCCCGGCCGACATTGCTGCCCTGGACCTTGCCCAATGGCGACGACTGGTACGCGACCAATTGCCGCAGGGCTCGGTGTTTCTAATGCGGCAGGCGGCACAGACCGCCATGGATCTGTGGCTGGTCTGGCGCGATCCGGCCGTGGCGGCCACGGACGAGGCGCCAGCGCTGGCCCTGGAATGCCCCGACGGCCTGAACCGCGGCGGAGACGCCAGCGTGCGTTGCAGTTACTTCAGGATCAACTTGTGAGCGCAGCCGTCCGCTTGCGTCGAATGCGGGGACTGTCGCTGGTGGAGGTGATGGTGTCGCTGGTCATCGGCTTGGTGGTGGTGGGCGCGGTGCTGGTGAGTTACATCACTGCAGGGACCACCGGGCGTCAGCAAGCTGCGTATTCTGAGATGAATGAAAACGCTCAACTGGCCTTGACCTTGATTGCCCGGGATCTCCTGCTGGCTGGCTTTGCCGCCCCGACCGGCGTGGCCGCCGATGGCCTGAGCTTTACCCGCACTTTTGCCAGCAGCCCGGTGTTTGGCTGCCGCACCGGTTTCGCAGCCCCGTCCACCACGGGTGCAGTGGCCTGTGCGGCCAGCGGCAGCGACGCCCTGGAAGTGGTCTACCAGGCTGACGGTGCCAACAGCGTGCCCACGGCTGCCGATTTGCCCACCGATTGTCTGGGCAATGGTTTGGCAGACGCCGGGGGCTTTTACCTGGCCTACAACCGCTATTACCTGGCCAACAGCAGCAGTGGTCGCTCCGAGCTGCATTGCGCTAGCCGGCAGGGCGCCGCCGGGCAGCCGCTGGTGGACAACGTGGAAGGCATGACCGTGTGGTACGGTGAAGCCAATGCGGCCAGTCCGCGAGCGGTGGCGCGGTATGTGCGAGCGGATGCTGTCACTGATTGGGGTAGGGTGCTCAGTGTGAGGGTCTGCCTGCTGATGCGCAGCAGCGAGGCGGTGCTCGCCAGCGAAGAGGACACCGTGACTTACCTGGACTGCGACTCTGTGCAGCAAACCAGCTCTGGCGGCTTTGTGCGCCGTGCTTTTTTCAGCACCACCACGCTGCGCAACAAGATGGCGTTTTGACGATGTTGACCGTGCCGCGCTCAGACCACGCCCGTTACCCGACCCGGCCCGCGCCTGCGCTGGCAAAGCAGGCTGGCGTGTCGCTGATCATTGTGCTGATCATGCTGGTGATCATCGGCCTGACCTCAGCGGCGGCCATGCGTAACGCCACCTCGGGCGGAAAAGTGACCAACAACATTCGGCTGCAGAACCTGGCTCAGCAGTATGCCGAGGCGGCATTGCGCTACTGCGAAGCTGAGATGCTCAAGGCCGACGCCGATCGGGTGGTGACGCTGGCTGAGGCCAACATCAGCACCACCCCCGCGGGGACGGCTGATGCGGCGACAGGTTGGGGCAAGGCCGCGAGCTGGACAGGCGCGGGTGGCGTTGCTGCCACCAAAACCACCCTACCCGAGGCGCGGGTGAAGTCTCAAGACAGCTCGTTCAGGCCCAGCCGATTGCCGGAGTGCGTGGTGGAGCGCCAGGGCTTGGCTGATGGCAGTCTGGCCTATGTCATCACCGCTCGTGGCTTCAGCCCGGGCTATACGGCCGATGCTGTCAGTGGCGTGACCACGGCGGGTTCGGTGGTGTGGTTGCAGTCCACCGTGTTGTTGGACTGATGATGAGGTGCCTCATGACGAAATCAACCCCAAGACCCACCTATGGTTTGGTGCTTGCGCTGGTGGGCTGGCTCAGTCTTTGGCCAGCGACCACCTTGTTGGCGCAAGCGCCATCTCAAAAACCGCTGCTCAGTCGCGACGGTGGGGGTGCCAAGCCTAACATCATGCTGACCATGGACGATTCCGGTTCCATGATGTTCCAGCACATGCCTGAAGAGACCATTTATGCCGGCAGCTTTTCGGTGGTCAGTCCGGTCGGTTCCAAGTCAGTCAGCATGGATCCGGGCGACAACGCCACCCTGGCCGGTTTTTTTATTGGCACGATCGCCGCCCAACGCAGCAACACCAACTGGCGGCAAAAAATTATGCGCTCGGCGGACACCAATACCGTGTACTACAACCCCGAGGTGCGCTACCAACCATGGGCGCTGGCCACCTACCCGCTGCCAGCGGCAAGCGGTATCTCGCCGGCTGGACGCAAGGCTAATTCGCCTGTTGCAGCGGCCTACCGCGACCCGATGAACCCGGTCAGCGGCGGCACGGTCAACCTCACCAACTTCCGAAACTTGTCCGCCACCTGGTGCTACCGGGACAGCCGCAGCGATTGCAGCAGCGCCACCGAATCCTACGATCCGGGCCTGTATTACCGACTGAAAAAAGACGCTGCCGGGGCCTACCTGAATCCGAGCACCGCCGCCAATTACACCGAGTACTCGATCAATCGGGAGTTGACCTTTGCCAAGGTGGCGGCGCGCACAGACTGCGCTGGGACCATTGGCGCCAGTGGCTGCAGCCAGGCTGAGGAGCGGCAGAATTTTGCCAACTGGTTCAGTTACTACCGCACCCGCAATCTGCTGGCGCGCGGCGCCCTGGTGGAGGCCTTTGCAGACTCGACCGACACCTTCCGCGTGGGCTGGGGCCGCATCAACCAGTCCAGCAGCACCAGCATTGACGGTGTCAGCACCATGGTGATCCAGGCCGGCGTACGCGATTTCACCTCGGCCACCAAGACCAGCCTGTTCAACTGGCTCTACGCCCTGCCAGCAAGCGGGGGCACGCCATTGCCCGGCGCCATGCGGGCGGTGGGTCAGTACTACTCCCGCGGCGACACCAAGGGTCCTTGGACCGATAACCCGGGTTCGGTCAATGCCACCGCCGACAAGTCCTGCCGGCGGGCTTATCACATCATGGTCACAGACGGCTACTGGAATGCCACGACCACTTCGGTCGGCAACTCGGACAACACCACGGGCTCTGTCATCACCGGGCCAGGCCGAACCTACCAGTACCTGGCGACACGGCCTTTCAAGGACGCCAATTCCAACATGCTGGCCGATTACGCCATGGAGTACTGGAAAAAAGACCTGCGCCCTGATCTGATCAACAACGTCGTACCCTCTGCTGAAAACCCGGCTTTTTGGCAGCACATGGTGAATTTCACCGTGGGATTGGGTGTGCGCGGGACGCTTAAACCTGACAAGCTTCCCGGCGGAGTGCCAGATCCGGCCACCGATCTGCCGGCGCTCACAGCCGGCACCAAGAGCTGGGGGACCGATGAAATTGACGACCTGTGGCACGCAGCCCTGAACAGTCGGGGTGGTTTTATCAGTGCCAAGGACCCGGCTGAACTCGCCTCCGCGATCCGGGATTCGGTTGGGCAGGCCTTGCAGCGGGAACTGCGCGAAGCCGGTGTCGCCACCGCTTCCGCTGTGTTGCAGGAGGGAAACCGCAAATATGTGCCGCTGTACCGCACCGGTGATTGGACCGGCGAAATTCAGGCCTATGTGCTCGATGCCAGTGGCCAGACGGGTGCCCAGGCTTGGACCGCGGAGGCCAGAGTACCGGCATTTGGCAGTCGCAACATTCACACCTGGCGCACCGACACCACACCGCCCTCGTCGGCACTGTTCAACTGGGCTGACATGGGTGCGGCGAATCAGGCTGCACTGGGCAGCGTGGCTGCAACGTACACCAGTTCCTTTGTGAATTTTTTGCGTGGTGACCGAAGCAAGGAGGGTGATGGTCAGCCGTTTCGCGAACGCAAGGGTGTTCTGGGTGATTTCATCAACTCCAACCCGGTGTTGATCAAGGACGCCGTCAACATGGGCTACGGCAGTCTGCCTACGGGCGGGACCAGCTATGCCGCTTTTCTGACGGCCAAGGCGGCACGCACGCCCGTGTTGTTTGTCGGCAGTAATGACGGCATGCTGCACGCTTTCAAAGATTCGCTGGGCGTGGCGGCGGCGGAGGACGGCCGTGAGGTGTTTGCCTATGTGCCCCGCTCGGTCTACCCCAACCTGTCCAAATTGAGCGACAAGACCTACGGCTCTGCCCTGCTGTCCCACCAGTATTTCGTCGATGGTCCGCTGATGGAGGCCGATGCCTTTGTCAATGCGCCGGGTGCCGGTGCTGCCAGTTGGCGCAATTACCTGCTGGGTTCGCTGGGCTCTGGCGGGCGGGCGGTGTTTGCCCTGGATGTCACAGACACCGCCAATCTCGGCGCCAGCACAGTGCGCTGGGAACTCAGCAACGCGACCCATACCGACCTGGGTTATGTGGCGGCGCCGATCCAGGTTGGCGTTTTACCCAACGGTGAGTGGGTGGCCATTTTTGGCAATGGGAGTTACAGCGATGCCGGGCGTGCGGTGCTGTTCGTGGTGAACCTGCAAACTGGAGTGGCGCAGACACTGATCGTGGATGGTGCCGGTGCCAATGGCTTGGGTGGCGTGGGCGTGGTGCGCAACAGCACCGGTGAAATCACCACGCTTTACGCAGGTGACCTAAAGGGTATTCTCTGGAAACTGGACTATCTGGGCAGTGCTGCCAGTCGTTTTGAGATCTCGGGGGGGGCTGCCCTGTTCACCGCCACCAGTGCCGCGGGCGTGGCGCAACCCATCACCCAGGCGCCGCTGGTGTTTGACCATTCGCTGGGCGGCAAATTGCTGGTGTTCGGTACCGGCGTGCTCAGCACTGAGGCCGATGCCAATTCGACGGCAGCTCAATCCATGTACGGCGTGCGGGATCAGGCGGGCGATACACTGGCGCGCCCCATGACCCGTGCAGTCCTGGAGGCGCGTACCCTGTCCCAGGTTGCGGCCACCAGCGGCGCCACCTTTTACTCGCTGGCGGGGACGTCGGTCAACTGGGCAACGCAGCGCGGCTGGGTAACCGACCTGAACGCCCTGGCCGGGATGCGGGTGGTCTACCCGTCGCAGATGGTGAGCAACAAAGTCGCGTTGGTCAGCACCGTGGTCCCAGCCCGAGATGTGATTGTTTGCGACGCCGCGATCGGGCAGGGCGTGAATTTTTTGTTCCCCGTGGAGCAGGGTCTGAACCCGGACTACCCCATGTTTGACACCAATGGTGACGGTTTGTTTACCGTAGCCGACAGCCTGGTGGCGGGTTATGGCACCAACGCCGACGGTATTGACGCTGTCATCCGCAGCACCCCGACCTGCGCCGGCGGCGTCTGCAAAACCGTGATCAGTATCCAGAACACCACCAGCCAACAGCGCGCGACCGTCGAAGCGCCTGATCTGGCCAGTGGCGCCCGGGTGATGCGTGACCGTGTCTGGCGGCGTATCATCAATCCGCCGATCCGCTGATCCAGCCCACAGGACACAGACCATGCGCCGAAACCCCTTGCCAGTCCGCCGTCGACCTGCCGATGTCGCAGCAGGTTTCACCTTGATCGAATTGATGATTGTGCTGGCCATCATCGGCATTTTGGCCATGGTGGCTTATCCGAGTTACATGGAAAGTGTGAAACGCGGTCAACGCTCGTCGGCGCGTACTTCGCTGCTTGAGGCGCAGCAGTTCATGGAGCGGTTTTACGCAGCCAATAGCCGCTACACCACCGATGAGGCCGGGACAGTTAGTCCGACCCTTCCTGCCCGCTTGCAGGCAGTGCCCGCTGAGGCGCCGCGCTACAACCTCGCGGTCGTAGCCACGGCAAATGGCTACACGCTGACAGCGACACCTATTGGAACCGACCTATGTGGCGATTTGACGCTAACCCACACCGGCGTCAAAGGGCGCTCGGCCACCGAGCCTACCGTGGCTGAATGCTGGCGCTAGCGCCGCACCTCGTCGACCAGCGTCTTGAACTCGTCAATGTCCTCAAAACTGCGGTACACGCTGGCAAACCGCACATAGGCGACCTTGTCGAGCTTTTTCAGCTCACGCATCACCAACTCGCCAATTCGGGTTGAGGCGACTTCACGCAGCCCCAGGTTGAGCAGCTTTTCTTCAATGCGCTCAATCGCGCTGTCGACCTGCTCCGTGCTGACTGGGCGCTTGCGCAGGGCCAAGTTCATTGAGGCCAGTAATTTTGCGCGCTCATAGTCAATGCGCCGACCGTCCTTTTTGACGATGGCCGGGAAATTGACATCAGGCCGCTCATAGGTGGTGAAGCGCTTGTCGCAGGCTGCGCACTGACGCCGGCGCCGGATGAAATCGCCCTCTTCTGAAATGCGCGTCTCCACCACCTGGGTGTCTGCATGGCTGCAAAACGGACATTTCATCAGGGCGGCAACTTGGTCCGGCCGGATGGGCGGGGTTTAGCGGTAGACTGGGAATCGCGCAGTCAGCGCGTTGACCCGCGCCCGTACCGACGCGATGTTGTCAGGGTCGCGCGGCTTGTCCAGCACATCGGCGACCATGTGGGCGGTGAGCCGCGCTTCCTCGTCGCGAAAGCCACGTGTCGTAATGGCCGGCGTGCCGATGCGAACACCGCTGGTCACCATGGGTTTTTCTGGGTCGTTCGGGATGGCGTTCTTGTTGATGGTCATGTGCGCAGCGCCCAGCACCGCTTCGGCTTCCTTGCCGGTGATGCCCTTGGACCGCAGGTCGACAAGCATCACGTGGCTTTCGGTCCTGCCGCTGACAATCCGCAGGCCGCGCTCGGTCAGGGTCTCAGCCACCACCTTGGCATTGATCAGTACCTGTTGCTGGTACAGCTTGAACTCAGGCGCCAGCGCCTCCTTGAAAGCCACCGCCTTAGCGGCAATCACATGCATCAGCGGGCCGCCCTGCAGGCCGGGGAAGATGGCGCTGTTGATGGCTTTTTCGTGCTCGGCCTTCATCAGGATGATACCGCCGCGTGGACCGCGCAGGCTCTTATGCGTGGTGGACGTGACCACATCGGCGTGTGGCACCGGGTTGGGGTAGACGCCTGCAGCGATCAGGCCGGCGTAGTGCGCCATGTCGACCAAGAAGATGGCGCCTACCGCCTTGGCCACCTTGGCAAAGCGCTCAAAATCAATGTGCAGGCTGTAGGCAGACGCGCCGGCGATGATGATTTTGGGGCGTGCCTCATGGGCTGTGCGCTCCATGGCGTCGTAGTCAATCTCTTCCCGGGCATTGAGGCCATAGCTGACCGCTTTGAACCACTTGCCGCTCATGTTCAGCGCCATACCGTGGGTCAGATGCCCGCCCTCGGCCAAACTCATCCCCATGATGGTATCGCCAGGCTTGAGAAAGGCCAGGAACACGGCCACGTTGGCCGAGGCGCCGCAGTGTGGCTGCACATTGGCGCAATCAGCACCAAACAGCTGTTTGGCCCGGTCTATGGCCAGTTGCTCTGCCACGTCGACATTTTCACAGCCGCCGTAATAGCGTTTGCCCGGGTAGCCTTCGGCGTACTTATTGGTCAGTTGCGAGCCCTGCGCAGCCATAACGGCTGGGGACGCGTAGTTTTCGCTGGCGATCAGTTCGATGTGGTGTTCTTGGCGCGAGTTTTCGGCCTGGATAGCGGCAAAAAGTTCGGGGTCAGTCTGCTCGATGAGAGTGTTGCGGTGGTACATGGCGATAAATGGCTAGGGATAAATGAACTAACGAGAGTTTAGCCAAAAGACCATCAGAGCGTGGTCAGCAATGCGACGCTTTGCGCACTTTGTGCGCCTTTGCCAGGCGCTGGAGCTACCGGGGCGCCGGCGGCAGAGGCGGGCACAGAGCGGCCGGCGGCCACGGACTGCAAACGGCTGTGCTCGGCGATGACCTTGCCGACGTAGCCGCCGTCGTCCTCAATGTTGGCCGCACCCACATAAAACTTGAGCCCGGCTTCGGTGGAGCCGCCGCGGATGATGCATTCTTTCAGCACCCGTGCGCCGACGCGCAGGTTGGTGAGCGGGTCGAACGCGGCAAAGACGCCACCAAAGTTGTCGTACTTGTCGCTGTGGACCCGGGTGATGACTTGCATCAGGCCCTGCGCGCCCACAGGGCTTTGGGCGAACGGGTTGAAACCCGATTCAATGGCCATCACGGCCAGGATCAGGGTTGGGTCAAGCTTGGAGCGTTGGCCGATTTCATAGGCTTCTGCAACGATCGCACTTAATGGCTCGGGGGCCACGCGGTACTTCCGGCTGAGCCAATAGGCCAAATCCGCGTGCTTTTTGGGCAGGGCTTGCGGATTACTGGCCGTGGCGCGGTCGATGGCACTCAGGTCGATGTCCACGCCAGCGATACCCTGCCGGGTTTGCAGCCAACCGAACAGCTGAGACTCACCGGCTTGCCGAAGCTCGGGCTGCGTGATCAGGGTGAGCGCGCCACACATGACAGCCAAGCCGATCAAAGCAAAGCCGTTGTGGGTGATTTCAAGAAAACCTTCGGCGATGTCGCTTGCGAAGGTTCGCAGGCCTCGGGTGAATGGGTCTAACGCTGTCATAGCTTCTCCTTCTTTCGCGGGTCCTGGCACGGACACTGCTGGCAGTGCAGAAGTTCCAGGCGCGCCGTTTGGGTTGGTACGCTGTCAATGTCCTGCGCTGGCAATCTTGGATTTGGCAGAGACTTGAATATGCCGGGGTCGGCAGCGGATGCGGGTTTTCCCTTGTCAATCAAGGGGAGGTGGCGCATTTTAGGGGTACTTTATATACCAAGTCAACCATATCAAAACTATTTGATATTCATAATAAGGTTTATAAATTGGAAAAACTGCTGTTGCCAAAAGCTTTTTTAACTGGCACATTGACCTTTTGCCGGTCTCATTGAACACTTACAGCATGAATTTACAAGCTCCCTTTTTTATGCGCTGGTTCAAACGCCTGCTCTGGCTTTGTGGTGTGGTATTGCTGCTTTGGGGCCTGGGTTGGCTGGCGCTGCCGTCACTTCTCAAGCCACAGATTGAAACTATCGCCAGTAGCCAGCTTGGGCGTGCCGTTACCTTGAACCGGCTTGAGATCAAGCCCTGGTCGCTGGAACTGGTGTTGCATGGCCTTGCGGTTGGCGCCGCTCCAGGCCAAGCCGACCGGACGCCCCAGTTGGTGGTGGAGCGCATCTATATAGATGCATCTCTGGAGTCGCTGCTGCGCTTGGCGCCTGTGCTGGATGCCGTAGATGTCCAGGGGCCAGCGCTGCGGCTGACCCACCAGGGCGAGGGGCACTACGACATTGATGACATCCTCCAGCGTTTCGAAAATAACAGCACCTCATCCGATACTGCAACCCCAGGCTTTTCCTTGCATAACGTGACGCTTTCTGCGGGCCGGTTCGACATGGATGACCGCCCGGTTGGCCGACAGCACACTGTGCGTGAGCTGCAGCTCAGCCTGCCGTTCCTGAGTAGTCTGCCGTCCCAGCGTGCGGTGACGGTGCAGCCCAAGCTGGCTTTTCTTTTGAACGGCAGCCGGTTTGAGTCGAGCGCTCAGACCACGCCGTTTGCGCCAAGTCGGCAAGCGGCAGTGCAGCTGAGCATGGCCAGTCTGGACCTCGCGCCCTGGCTGCCCTACCTGCCCGCCGGTTTGCCGGTGCGCTTGAGCTCCGGCCTGCTTAGCGCCGAGCTGCAACTGGCTTTTGAGCAGGTCCCTGCGAACCGCCTGCGCATCAGTGGGACGCTGGAGGCGGCCCAGGTCCGGATGCACGATACGCAGGCGCAGCCCAAGCAGGCGGGTACGGCGGCGTCTGCGGCGCCGCTGCTGGCGTTTGATCGGCTCAAGCTGACGCTGGACGACTTGCGGCCGTTCGAGCGACAGGCCCGGCTCAGCGCCGTCGAACTCGTGGCCCCCCGGCTGACCTTGGTTCGCGATGCCACTGGGCGCTTGCTGCTGCCCGGTTCTGGTCCTGCCTCATCTACTACAAAAAAGATAGCTATCGACCCAATAGGGACAAGGGCTGAGGCCGATTTATCGCCTCCTTATGGTGGCTGGAAGATTGCGTTGAATCGTCTCGCGGTCCAAGACGGTGGGCTCAGTTGGCTCGACCAGAGCACGGTGCCGCCCGCTCAACTTGGTTTGACCGGGCTCACATTGGATGCCAGCGCCATCGCCTTGCCTTTCGAGCAGCCGCTGCAGTTTCAGGCGGCCGCAGGGCTGTTGGCCGGTGGTTCTGCGGCTGCCGACGTTAAAGGCGCCCGGTTGAGCTTGCAGGGCAGTGGCACCGACCGCGCAGCCGAGCTGCGCGCGCGGGCAGACGGGCTGCCCTTGGCGCTGGCCGCCCCCTACCTGACGCGTTGGCTCAAGCCAGAGCTGACCGGTAGCCTCAATGCCGAGCTCGGTGCCATCTGGAAGGCTGCCGCCAGCCCCGGCGGGGTGGATCAGTTGCAGTTTGAAGTGGCACGCCTGGCGCTGGACAAGCTTGACCTGAGACAGGACAAGGTCAGCCTGGCCAGTCTCGCGCAGCTGCGCCTGGCCGGGCTGCAGTTGGACCTGACGGGCCGATCCGCAACCCTGGGCCAGTTGGCACTTCAGGGGCCACGGGTGGCGGTTGGCCGTGGCGCCGACGGTCGATGGATGTTTGAACACTGGTTGCAGCCGCAAGCGCTCAGCGACCCCGCCGCAAGCACCATGGGTCAGGCGCAGATCGCTGCCTCTGCCACAGCCCCAGCCCCAGCCCCGGCCCCGGCCCCTGCAGCACCGCCATGGTCGCTGCTGGTGCGCGACCTCACGCTGGACGGCGGGTTGTTCAGCTTTTCTGACAAATTGCCTGCCAGGCCGGTGGCCTTTGCCGTGCCGGCGGTGTCCTTGCAAGCTAAAAATCTGTCGACGGCGGGGAAAGAGCCGATTCAGATGCAAGGCGCCCTGCAATGGCAGGCTGGCGCGGCGCCGGCCGGTCGCCTGAAGTGGCAGGGGCAGGCCCGGCTCGATCCCCTGAGTGTTCAGACCACTTTGGAGGCGGTGCGGCTGCCTCTGCATGTGCTGGAGCCCTACGGTGCCGAGCTTTTGAACATTGAGGTGTTGCGAGCCGATGCCAGCTTCAAAGGCCAGCTCGCTTACGCCCCAACCCCCGCCGGCACCAGCCTGCAACTCAATGGCGATGTCGCGCTGGAAGACGTTCAGGCCAACTCCTTGTCGGCCGCCAAGAGCGGAGCCGCCAGCGCTTCGTCCCCCAGTTTTGGCGAGGAGTTGCTGAACTGGAAGGTGCTGAGCTTGCGTGGGCTGGCGCTGGCGATGGCGCCGGGGAGCCCTACGCAGGTCGATGTGAAAGAAACCGTCTTGAGCGATTTCTACACTCGGCTGGTGCTCGATCCGACAGGACGGTTCAACTTGCAGGACCTGCTGAAAGCCGATGCGGCGCCGCCTCCGACTGCCAAGCCAAGCTCATCTCCATCTCCATCTCCATCTCCATCTGCACCCGCAACTGCGTCTGCCGCGCCGGCTGTGGTGCGCCTGGGCCCGGTCAGCCTGACCGGTGGCCGGGTCGATTTCGCCGACCGCTTCATCAAGCCCAACTACTCGGCCAACCTGACTGAGCTCACCGGCAAGTTGGGGGCGTTTTCGTCGCAACCGCAAGCCGGCGAGCCGGCAATGGCCGAACTGGTGCTGCGTGGGCGTGCGCAGGGCACAGCGACGCTTGACATCCAGGGCCAGATCAACCCCCTGGCAAAGCCGCTGGTGCTCGATCTCAAGGCCCGTGTGCGCGACCTGGAGCTGCCTCCGCTGTCGGCCTATGCTGTCCGCCACGCCGGCCATGGTATCGAACGCGGCAAGCTCAGTGTTGACCTCACTTACAAAGTGCAGGCGGACGGCCAGTTACTGGCCAGCAACAACATCGTTCTCAACCAGCTGAAATTTGGTGACAAGGTTGACGGTGCGCCGACCAGCTTGCCGGTACGTTTGGCGGTGGCGCTGCTGGCAGACCGTCAGGGCGTGATCGACATTGACCTACCGGTGAGCGGATCGCTGAACGACCCTGAGTTCAAGCTCGGGCCGATCGTCTTCAAGCTGATCGTCAACCTGGTGGTCAAGGCTGTCACCGCACCCTTTAGCTTGATCGCGAGCGCCTTTGGCAGTGCCGAAGAGCCCGGCGTTGTGAATTTTGCGCCGGGTTCGGCTGCCTTGGACCTTGATGGACGGGCTGGTCTGGACAAGGTGGCGAAAGCCTTGCAAGAGCGGCCTGCTTTGCAGATGACCGTGGTTGGCATGGCCAGCCTGGAGCTCGAGCGCGAGGCCTTCAAGCGGGAGCAACTTAATGCACTGCTGTTAGGCGAGCAGCGCCGAGAAGCGGTGCTAGCTGGTCGCGCAGTGGCGCAATCCGGAGCCGGGGTCAGCGTCCCCCCAACCCTGAGCCCCGAAGAGTCCCTGGCGCTGCTCGGTGCTGTGTACGGACGCGCAGCCATACCCAAACCGCGGACCGCCCAGGGTCAGTTGCAGCCCTTGGCCAAGGAAGACATGGAGAACCTGCTGCTGAGCCACCTGCCGGCGTCCGAAGACCAGATGCGCGAGTTGGCGGTGCAGCGCGGCGTGGCGGTGCGCGACTATCTGGCGGCCCGCCAGATTCCGATGGCCCGCCTGTTTTTGGGCTCGGCGCGCACCGTGCCACCAGAGACGAAATGGCGGCCGCGCGCGCAATTGAGCCTGAGCACCCCCTAGACTTTTTACCAACGGGTGAAATAGCGGTGAAAATAGCGGCTCAAACCCCCTCGCGATGCGTGGGGGGTCAATTTTTCTGATCTGTTCGTCATGTTCCCTTTTCCTGCTACACCCAAGACCCCCGAAACACCTGCTGTCGCGCCTGCCGCTGTCAAAGCTCATGAGTCGCATCCGCTGGACCAACTGACCGGTGGCGCGTTTTCTGCCCACACCTCAAGCGAGCGTACTGCCCGCATTCGCGACTGGCTGGCGGGCAACCCTTCTGCAGAACAGATGCAGGCCGTGTTCAAGGAACTCAGTGGCAAAGACAAAGGCGCAGCAAAACTGCTGCGCGAAAAGCTCGATGAGATCAAGCGCAGCCGCGGCCAGGAATCCATTGCCCAGGAATGGGCCGAGCGCGGGCAAGTGCTGTTGGCAATCGCCAAGCTCAACATTGCCGATGCCATGGCCTGGCAGCGCGACGCGGCCAAAGCCGGCGCGCCCCTGAGCCGTGAGCCACTGCTGACCCTCAAGGCGCAACTCAGCGACCGTGTCAAGGGTATTGAAGACCTGCAACACCGGGTGCAGGTGCAGCGCGAGGCTGCGGTGTTGCTGGCGCAACGCATTGAGGTGCTGTCGACCAAATCCTGGCACGATGCCCAAGGCGCAGCTCAGGCCCTACAGGCCGATGTCGACCACTGGCAGGCCCAGGCGGCGGCATTGTTGACAGACGCCAACTGGCCCAGTGTTGAGGCTCGCTTTCCCCCCTTGCTCGAGACTTCACGGGCCCAGTTGCTTGTGGTCTGCGACGCATTTAGGGAGGCCTTGGCGCTGGCCACAGCGGCCGCCGCCGATGCAGCCGCTCCGTTGCCACCGGTACCGGTCTGGGCTGACGAGTTGCGTGCCGCGCGCGGTGTCCCGGCGGAGGCGGCGAGTAAGCCGCAAAAACCCAAGATTGACCCTGAAATTCGGGCTCAAGCGACCAAGACAGTGCAAGAGGCACTGTCAAAACTTGAGCTGGAGATCGCCGAGGGCCACGGCAAAGCCAGTGCTGGCGCCGCCGCAGCACTGCGCAATGCGCTCAAGGAGCACGGTCGCCTGATCGACGATAAGTTGGAGAACTTGGCCCACGCCGCGTTGGCTGCGGCCGGCGAGCTCGAGGGCTGGCAGCGTTGGCGCGCCGACCAGTTGCGCGAGGCGCTGGTGGCCAAGGCCGAAGGTCTGCTCAAGCGGCCTGAAGGGCAGGCCATTGGCGGGCGCAAGATGCAAGAGCTTTTGCGGGCTCTGCGCGAGGAATGGAAGCAGACCGATCAGGGCGGTGTGCCCAACCACGGCCTGTGGAAGCGTTTCGACGAGGCCTGCAACGATGCGCACAAGGTGGTCGAGGGCTGGCTGGACAAAATGAAGGCCGAGGCGGTGGAGCACCGGTCACAGCGCCTGGCCATGATCGACGAAGTCAAGCAGTGGGCCGCCGCCAACACCACCGCCCTGGACGGCGACTGGAAGGGCTTTACCCGTCTGCTGCACCAGTTTGGCGACCGTTGGCGCGAAGCCGGCCATATCGGCGAAAAGGCCTTTGCCGAACTGCAGCCTCTCTGGAAGGCTGCCATGGCCGCAGCGAGCGCGCCGCTGGAGGCATTGCAGGCGCAAAGCCTGACCGTCCGCCAGGCCATGATCGAGGATGCCAAGGAGCTCGGTGCAGCGCCCATGTTGCGCATCGACGCCGTGCGTGCGCTGCAGCAGCGCTGGCAGTCCGAAGCCCAGCGCGTGCCGATGGACCGGCGCCAGGAGCAAAAGCTCTGGGATGCGTTTCGCAAGCCGATCGACGACGCCTTCAACCGCAAGACCCAGGAGCGTGAGCGCAGCGAGGCGGCCCTGGGTGAGCGTGACCGCGTCGTGCTAGACGCCGCACGGGCGCTGGAGGCTGCCAACGCCGGCGGCGATGCGCAAGCCATCCGCGGTGCCATGAACGCGCTGGAAGCCGCCCTGCGCGGCCAGGCCCAGGCCCAGGCGGCGGTGCAGGCGCTGGCTGTGCCGGCACCAGATCTTGCGCCGCATGCGCCATCAGCCGAGGCGTCCGCAGAACTGTCCACCGAGTCACCCGTTGAACCGCCAGCCGACGGCGATACCGACGCGCCAGCCGAGCCGCCGCCTTTGGCTGCCGAGAAACCTGAGGCCAAACCCGTGGCTCGGGCGGTGGTGGCGGTGCGGGGCGACGATCGGCCCGGTATGAAAAAGACCGAGCCCGCCATGCCGGGGCGTGGCGGCAAGTTTGGCGACCGCAAAGACGGACCCCGTTTTGGCGCTGGCGACGGTCCCCGCGGCCCGCGCGACGACCGAATGGGAGGCCGTGGGCCAGACCGCCGACCGTCACAGGATGCCGCTCCCGGGGCTTGGCAAGACGCCCCGCGTTTGGGCGACACCGCGTTTCGGGCCCAGCGCGACGCGCTGGAACGGGCTCAGCTGGCTTTGCGCAAGCTCGCGGCGCAGGCCCATGGCGAGGCCCTGACTCAGCTGTTGGCGGCCTGGGAGCAGCGCAGTGCGGCACAGCTGCCCTCGGCGCAAGAGCTGGGTGCACGTGTCAACGCCGCGACCCGCAGCGCCTGGTCGCAGGCGCTGACCCAAGCGCCGGTTGCGGATGCCCAACAGGCCTTGCTGCGCTTGGAGATGGCGGCCGAGCTGCCCACGCCGGCTGAACACCTGGACGCTCGCCGGGCGATGCAGCTGCAGCTGCTGACCCGCCGCCATGACGCGCCCCCGAGCCACACCTGGGGCCAGGACGTGGCGGGCGCGCTGGGCGCAGTGTTTGAGGCCGGCAGCGCACGTCGACTGCAGAGCGTGCTGAAAATTCTGCTGCGAAACTGACGTTGTAGGGGGAGCCACCATGGAAACTATTGATACCGTTCTAGCCCGTCTCGAGCGGCTCAATGAGATTGGTGCCTCACTGTCCCGCGAGCGCGACATCTTGCCGCTGCTCGAGCGCATCCTGCTAGCGGCCAAATCCATCACCAATGCCGATGGTGGTACCTTGTACCGGGTGACCGAAGATGGCACCGCCCTGCGTTTTGAGATCTTACGGACGGATTCGCTCAACATTGCCATGGGCGGCAGTTCTTCGACCCCGATCAAATTCCCCAACCTGCCACTGCGCAACGCGGACGGGGCCCCGAACGACTCGCTGGTGGCGGCTCACGCCGCGATCCACTGCCGCACCATCAACGTGGCTGACGCCTACACAGACCCGGCTTTTGATTTTTCTGGCACCCGGCGCTTCGACCAGAGTACAGGCTATCGGTCCAAATCATTCCTCACCGTCCCGATGAAGGACCACGAAGGTGAGGTGATCGGGGTCTTGCAGCTGCTTAATGCCCAACAGCCTGGTACCACCGAAGTGGTGCCGTTTTCATTGGCCGACCAGAGCCTGGTGGAGTCGCTGGCTTCGCAGGCCGCGATCGCCCTGAACAACCGGATGCTCATGAGTCAGTTGGAGGTGTTGTTTGAGTCGCTGATCCGCTTGATCAACGTTGCCATTGAGGCAAAATCCCAATACACCGGCGGCCATTGCTCCCGTGTGCCGGAACTGACGCTGATGCTGGCCGACGCTGTGGCTCAAACCACCACAGGCCCGTTGGCTGATTTCACCATGGACGACCGGGACCGCTACGAACTCAAAATTGCCGGCTTGCTGCATGACTGCGGCAAGATCACGACACCGGTGCACGTGGTTGACAAGGCGACCAAGCTGGAGACTCTGTTTGACCGCGTGGCGCTGATCGATACCCGCTTTGAAGTACTCAAGCGCGATGCCGAAATCGAAGCGCTTCGGGCCCAACTGGCTTTGCGGCCCTGCGTTGACGCGCCTGCTGAGGCCCTGTTGGCTAGCCAATGCGATGAAGCCTTGGCAGCCATCGATTCCGATCGCATCTTTTTGCGCACCACCAACAAGGGCGCCGAGTTCATGAACGATGCGGCGATTGCCCGCGTACAAGCGATCGCCAGCCAGCGGGTCTGGCGCAACGAGGACGGGGAGGTCGTGCCTTTCCTGACGGCCAATGAGCTTGAAAACCTGAGCATTCGAGGCGGCACCTTGACGCAGGGCGAACGCTCAACCATCAACCACCACATTGTGGCCACCATCAAGATGCTTGAACAGCTGCCCTGGCCCCGGCACCTCAAGCGAGTGCCGGAGTACGCGGGCGGCCACCATGAGCGCATGGACGGCAAGGGCTATCCCAAGGGCCTCAAGCGCGAAGAAATGTCAGTCCAGGCCCGCATGATGGGCATTGCCGATATTTTCGAGGCCCTGACGGCCGCCGACCGACCCTACAAAAAGGGCATGAAGTTGTCTCAGGCCATCAGCATCATGCAGAAATTCAAGGAAAACGGCCATATTGACCCTGATTTGTTCGACGTCTTCATGCAGCAAGGTGTTTACCTGCGCTATGCCGAGCAGTTCCTGTCACCTTCGCAGATTGACGAGGTCCCCGCCTGAACTGCCGGCCAGTGGAATACGTTGGACCAACACCGCACCGCCCGGATTGGCGCGTTCCAGACTGAGTCGCAAGGCCTCGGCCCGTGGCCGCGCAGTGCTCAGGTCCCAGTCGGTGAGCACCAAGCGTTGTAAGCCGTCACCTAAATCATGTGTCGCTGGCCGGTGCGTATGGCCGTGGATCAGGGTGGGTGCCCGGTTGAGCTTTAGCCAGGCCCGGGTGGCGGCTGGGTCCAGATCGGCATAGACCACACCGCTTTGCTTGCGGGCCTCGCTCTGGCGTCGCAGTGTACGGGCCGTCGCTTGGCGTGCCGCCAAGGGTTGTGCCAGAAAATCCTGCTGCCAACTGGCGCTGCGGACCTGTTGGCGAAACTGCTGGTACTCGGTGTCGTCCAAGCACAGCGCGTCGCCATGGGACAGTAACCAGCGCTTCCCGCCAAACACCAGAACCGTCGGGTCGGCCAGCAGGCTTAACCCAGCCGCCTGGGCAAAGGCCGGGCCAAGCAGGAAGTCTCTATTGCCATGCAGCAAGAACAGGCTTCGTTGTTGGGCTGCCGCCAGCAGGGCGTTGCAGCAATGGGCTTCAAAGCGGTCAGCAGCGCCGGCTTCGCCCAGAACGTCGTCACCTACCCAAACCTCAAACAGGTCCCCCAAGATGACCAGAGCGTCGGCCGGGCTGCTGTGCAGGTACGCCCTCCAGGCGGCTACCGTGGCTGGATCGCCGGCCTGCAGGTGCAGGTCCGAGATGAAATCAATGCAGGCCCAATGCTCAGGCGCGATGAGCTCTGGGGCCGGCATGGCAAGGGTCAGAGTGCGACAGCCCGCCCAATCACCACGTCCTCAACGGGCACGTCGTCGTGGTACCCGCTGCGGCTGGTCTTGACCGCGGCAATTTTGTCTACCACCTCGGCGCCGCCGACCACCTTGCCAAACACGGCGTAGCCCCAGCCCTGGGCCGAAATGGCGGTGTGATTCAAAAAGCCGTTGTCGGCGACGTTGACGAAAAACTGGGCGGTGGCCGAATGCGGGTCACCGGTGCGAGCCATGGCCACGGTGTAGTGCAGGTTCTTCAGGCCATTGTTGGCTTCGTTGTCGATGGGTTTGTCACAGGCCTTTTGCTTCATGCCAGGCTCCATGCCGCCGCCCTGGACCATAAAGCCAGGAATGACGCGGTGGAACACCGTGTTGTCGTAGTGGCCCTTGGCCACATACTGCAGGAAGTTCGCCACCGACTTGGGTGCCTTGTCCTGGTCGAGTTCGAGCGTGAGCACGCCGAAGTTGTTGATGTGTAATTCGACTTTAGGGTTGCTCATGATTTATTTCACCAGGGTTGCAGAGTTAATAAGAATGGCGGTTTTGGGAACGTCCGAGGGGAAGGGGCCGCCCGGCCCGGTCGGGCTGGTTTTGATCTTGGAGACCACGTCCATGCCGCTCACGACCTTGCCAAACACGGTGTAGCCGAATAACTGCGGCGCGTTCAGCAGGTTGGCCCGAGGGGTATTTTCGTACACCCGGCCCTGGTACTCAAACTTGGGCACCGGATCGCCGGGCGGGATCAAGGTCGGGTCCAAAAAAGCGTTGTCGCGCACGTTGATGAAAAACTGGGCTGTGGCCGAGTTCGGGTCATTGGTGCGGGCCATGGCCAGCGTGCCCACCACGTTTTTAGGGCCGCCGCGGCTCAGCGCCTCTCGCCCTTCGTGAGCCACTGGTGGGCGTGACTTGCGCTCCACAAACTTGCCGTCAAAGCCGCCACCCTGGACCATGAAATTGTCGATCACGCGGTGAAAAATGGTGCCGTCGTAGTGCTTGTCGCGCACGTATTGCAAAAAATTCTCGACCGTTTTGGGGGCCTTGTCGGGGTAGACCTCGACAACGAATTCACCAGCGCTGGTGGTGAACCGTACTTTGGGCGCATCGTCGGCCAGGGCCGCATTTGCTATGAAAAAAGTAGCTATAAACCCATACAGGGCGGGGGCTAGGCGCCATTTTGATAGAAAATTCATCCGATGGTTCCTTCAAAAAATATCTTCCACTGGCTACCCTGTCGCGCCCAGTACTGGCGCTTGACAGGGCCGGTGCGGTTGCCATTCGGTACCTCACCAAAAGTGACGATCATGGTGTCGGTGGCATCGATCCACCGCAGCAGGGACAGGTCTTTGAGTTCAATACTACGTCCCTTGATGTTCGCCTGTTCGTTGCGCAGCACCGGGGTCCAGTCGCTCAGGGTTTTGCCGTAGCTGTTGAAACTCGGGCTGTAGTGGTTCAAAAGATCGGTGATGTTGCCTGCCGATTTGGCCTGTTGCCAGGCCGCCAGTGCGCTGCGAAAGGCCTGCGCCTCAGTCTGCGTCTTGTCTGGCGCCACCCATTTCAGGCGTTGCGAAATCACCACCGGCGTGGTGCCGATTTCGACGGTTTGGATCACATGGCGCAGATCCGGGTTGGTCAGGACCACACAGCCGTCCGTGGCTTGCGGCGGCCGCGAAAACTGGCCCGGTGGTGTGCCGTGCAGCCAGATGCCCTTGCCGGTCTTGCCGCGTTGGCTGTCCAGGATATTGGGGTAGTTGATGGGCAGGGCGCCTGCACCGTAAAAATTGGTCAGCGATTTGGGGTCCAGGTTGCTGGTGATGAAGTAGACGCCCAGTGGCGTCCGGAGGTCGCCCTCGACTTTCTTTTCAACGCCGGATTTGCCCACCGAGATGTAATAGTCAGCCACCAACCGCGTACCGGCCGCGGTGTTTGTAAACAGGTAGAGTCTTGAGCGCGAAGTATCTACCGCAATGGCATGTTTATTGCGGGCCGACAGGTTGATGAATTCGGCTGGCAATGCACCGTCCGGCGGCCGTTCGGTCAAGGCTTTCAAGCGAGCTTGCGACTCGGCGCGCAGCTCATTAAGGCTCTCGGCCCCTTGCGGGTTCAGCGGACTAGGCACATCGCCCAAGCCGCGCACTGGCCTTTGACGCGAGGCCAGAATGTCGCCATGGACCAGCTGGGCCAGATGGAAATCCGGGTAGGCCTCAACCAACTGCTGCGCCATATTCAGCGCGGCCCGACTTTGCGCTCTGGCCAGGAGTTGGTAGACCTCGATCAGACGCGCTTCGGCCTCCCCGGCCCCTGGTTGTTTTGGCTTGGGCTTTGCCTTGGATTTGGGCTTGTCGGGCGCTGCTGCAACGGCCTTAGCATGGGATTTTTTTGACGCCTGTAAACCGGGCGCGGCGAACAGGCCAAGAGTGACCAGCAATACCAACGGCACCAGCTGTCTCATGGCAGTACAGGGTTGGTCATGGCTTCAGTAGCGCCGTTTGTAGGCTGGGGCTCAGCGCGCTCAGTTTCCGGTGGATTCCTTGACGATCAACCAGCGTTCGCCGACCCGTTGCAGGTCCAGCGTCTTGCGGCTGGAGACTGAAAGGGAGTCAGCGCGGTAATCTTGACGGAACTTGGCGACAGCCCTGTTGCCATCGACCGCGACGGCCAGGTTGTCAAGCTTGACGCTAATGCTTGACTTGCCGGTGATGCGCTTGCGGCGGTCCTCTTCCCAGGCGCTGCGCGACTGACTGCCCGGTGTGTCAAAGTCTCTGCCGTACGCACTCAGGTAAGTCGCCATGTCCTTAGCCGCCCAGGCCCTGGCCCACGCCGCCACCGCCGCCTCGACGTCTTTGGCGGAATCCGCCGTGGCTGGCTTACTTGGTATCGCTGCCGGGGCTGGTGCCGGCGTTGGAGCGGCAACCGGTGCCGGCGCGGGAGCCGGTGCTGGCGCCGGGGCGGGCGTTGGAGCCGGCGCGGGTGTCGGTACTGGTGCGGGCGCTGCTGGGCTGGTCGCCGGGCGCTGCGTCTTCAAGTTTGGCGTGAACAGCTCGCGGATCAAGGCCAGCTTGGGTTGCACCGCCGTGTTGCCGCTGTCGAGCTGCAAGGCCTTGTTGTAGGCCTGGCTGGCCAGCTTGGCATAAACGTCACCTAGGTTCTCGTGGGCCGTGGCGTAGCTCGGGTTGGTGCGGATGGCCCGCTCCAGTGCGGCGCGCGCTTTGTCAAATTGGCTCTGACCGGCGTAAAGCACCGCCAGGTTGTTATAGGGCTCTGGCAGTTCCGGGTAGTCTTCGGTCAACTTGCTGAAGGTGGCAATTGCTTCATTCATCTTTCCGGAATCCCGCTGAATCACCCCCTTGAGGAAGCGCATTTGCGGATCCCGTGGTTTGGCCGCCAGGAACGCGTCTGCTTTGGCCTGGGCCTCCACGAGTTTGCCCGTGCGCAGCAGTTGCAGGGCATCGGTGTAGTCGTCGGCATGTGCAGCCCCGACCAGGCCTATCGCCAGGAACAGCAGGGCAGGGATGATCGATAGCGGCGTTTTAACGTACTTCATGGGTGTCTATTAGGCGTCAGTCAGGGCTAAAAAAAGCTGGGACTGGCAAAGGCCGGGGCGATATACTCAAATTCATTGTAGCCCAGCAGTGCCCGTATTGACCGCCCCAACAACCCTGCGCTGAGCCCTCCACCCGGCCATTTAGACCCTGGTCCCAGACCTGCTTACGGACTAAAACCTGCCCCCCTGTCGCCAACCCATGAGCCTGCGTATTTACAGCACCCTGTCGCGTGCCCTTGAGCCCCTTTCCCCGCTGCAGCCCGGGCATGTGCGCTTGTATGTCTGCGGCATGACCGTGTACGACCTGTGCCACTTGGGACACGCCCGTTCCATGGTGGCATTTGACGTGGTGCAGCGCTGGCTCAAGTCGAGCGGCTTGCGTGTGAGCTACGTGCGCAACATCACCGATATTGATGACAAAATCATCCGCCGGGCGGTGGAAAACGGTGAGACCATCCGCGCCCTGACCGACCGAATGATTGAGGCCCTCCACCAAGATGCCGACGCGCTGGGCATTGAGCGGCCCCTGGCCGAGCCGCGCGCCACCGACTATGTGCCGCAAATGCTGTCGATGATCGGTCGGCTGGTCGACCGGGGTCTGGCCTACCCGGGCTCCGACGGCGACGTTAACTACGCAGTGCGCAAATTCCCTTCCTACGGCCGCCTCAGCGGCAAATCGCTCGATGACCTGCGCGCTGGGGAGCGGGTAGCGGTGGTTGATGGCAAGGACGACCCGCTCGACTTTGTGCTCTGGAAGACGGCCAAACCCGAGGAGCCGTCAGAGGCCCAGTGGGACAGCGCCTGGGGCCGGGGCCGGCCGGGCTGGCATATTGAGTGCTCAGCCATGTGCGGCGAATTACTCGGTGACAGCGTGGACATCCACGGCGGTGGCGCCGACCTGCAGTTTCCGCACCACGAAAACGAGATCGCCCAGAGCGAGGGCGCGACTGGCAAGCCCTTGGCCAGCATCTGGATGCACAACGGCTTTGTGACTCGCGATCACGAAAAAATGTCCAAGAGCCTGGGCAATTTTTTCACTATCCGCGACATTCTGGCCCGCTTTGATGCCGAAACCACCCGGTTTTTCATCGTCCGGGCCCATTACCGCAGCGCCCTCAATTACAGCGACGCCCATCTGGAAGATGCGCGCAGCGCACTGCGCCGGCTCTACACCGCTCTGGCGCTGGTGGCGCCTGCGCCGGTAGCGCTGCCCATCGACTGGGCCGGGCCGTTTGCCAGTGCCTTCAAGGCCGCCATGGACAACGATTTCGGCACGCCCGAAGCGATGGCGGTGCTGTTTGACCTGGCAACGGAGGTCAACAAGACCCGCTCGCCCGAGTTGGCCGGCCTGCTGCGTGGGCTGGGCGGCAGCCTGGGCCTGTTGCAAGCCGAGCCAGGCCGCTTTTTGCAGGCTGGCGCCGGCCTGGACCCTACGGCCATTGAAGCGCTGATTGCGCAGCGGGCGCAGGCCAAGGCCGAACGCAATTTTGCCGAGGCTGACCGCGTGCGGCAACAGCTGCTGGCGCAGGGCATAGTGCTCAAAGATGCGCCCGGCGGCACCACCTGGGAAGCTGCGCCATGATCAGTTTCAAGGCGTTTTTGCCTGCTAAGCCCCTAATTCATTGACATGGCTGCTCCTAAAAAAGCAGTGGATCAACTGCTCACCCCAACTTACTGGGGCGAGGCCTGCGAGCACCTGATGAGCCGAGACCGGGTCATGAACCGCCTGATTCCTCAGTTTGGTTCGGGCTGCCTGCAAACCCGTGGCGATGCCTTTGTAACGCTGGCGCGCAGCATCGTGGGCCAGCAAATCTCGGTCAAGGCGGCGCAGACTGTGTGGGACCGGTTTGCATTGCTGCCGCGCAGTATGACGGCGGCCAATGTGCTGAAACTCAAGGTGGATGACATGCGTGCGGCCGGCCTGAGCGCGCGCAAAGTGGAGTACTTGGTTGACCTGGCCTTGCACTTCGATAACCGGTTGTTACACGTCAAAAATTGGGCCGAGATGGACGATGAAACCATCATCGCCGAGTTGGTGGCCATCCGCGGTGTTGGCCGCTGGACAGCCCAAATGTTCCTCATCTTTCACCTGATGCGGCCTAATGTGCTGCCGCTGGATGATATTGGGCTGATCAATGGCATCAGCAAGTGCTATTTTTCCGGCGATTCGGTCAGTCGGAGTGACGCACGTGAGGTGGCCGCAGCCTGGGCGCCCTACTGCAGTGTGGCGACTTGGTATATTTGGCGCTCGCTGGATCCCTTACCGGTCAGTTACTGAATCCATTGACAGGAACCCGTTTGAAGCAAAACGCAGAGGAGCGCTGATGGCCAAGAAGATATTCCTCGATTTTGAGCAATCGATCGCCGAGCTGGAAAACAAGATTGAAGAGCTGCGCTATGTGCAGACCGAGTCAGCGGTGGACATCTCCACCGAAATCGACCAGCTCGCCAAAAAGAGCCTGCAGCTCACCAAGGATGTGTACAGCCAGCTGACTCCCTGGCAGATCACCAAGATTGCCCGCCATGCCGAGCGGCCCTACACACTGGATTACGTCAGCGAAATCTTCACTCATTTTGTTGAGTTGCATGGCGACCGGCACTTTGCCGACGACCTCAGCATCGTCGGCGGTCTGGCCCGCTTCAATGGCACGCCCTGTATGGTGCTGGGCCAGCAAAAAGGCCGGGACACCAAAGAGCGTGGCCTGCGTAATTTTGGCATGAGCAAGCCCGAGGGCTACCGCAAGGCGCTGCGGCTAATGAAGACCGCCGAGAAATTCAAATTGCCGGTGTTCACCTTTGTGGATACCCCAGGTGCTTACCCGGGCATTGACGCTGAAGAGCGTGGGCAGTCTGAAGCCATTGGCCGCAATATCTTCGAGATGGCCCAACTAGAGGTGCCCATCATCACCACCATCATCGGTGAGGGCGGCTCTGGCGGCGCGCTGGCGATCTCTATTGGCGACCAAGTGCTGATGCTGCAGTACTCCATTTATTCGGTGATCAGCCCGGAGGGCTGCGCCTCCATTCTCTGGAAAACCTCTGACAAGGCCCAAGAAGCGGCTGACGCTCTGGGCATCACCGCCCTCCGGCTCAAGGCGCTGGGTGTGGTCGACAAAATCGTCAATGAGCCAGTAGGCGGCGCCCATCGTGACCACAAGCAAATGGCCGCCTTTTTGAAGCGCGCCCTGACCGATGCCTTTCGCCAAGTCAGCGACCTCAAGGTGGGCGAACTGCTGGAGCGCCGCTATGAGCGCCTGCAAAGCTATGGTCGTTTCACCGACACCCGGGCGGCCAGCCGCTAGTTGTCGCCCAGCGTGACCATGAGCACCAGCCTGACTGAGGCGGTGCGCCTCTTTGCCCCCACCTTGCCTCTGGCGGTTGCCTTAAGCGGCGGCGCCGATTCCACCGCTTTGCTGCTGGCCTGTGCCGACAAATGGCCGGGCCAGGTGCATGCCTTTCATGTGCACCACGGCCTGCAGACTGCCGCTGACGACTTTGAGCGCCATTGTCGGCAGGTGTGTCAGGTGGCGGGGGTGCCACTGCATGTGCGCCGGGTCGACGCCCGACACGCGCCAGGACAAAGTCCAGAGGACGCCGCCCGGCGTGCCCGTTATCAGGCTTTTGAGGCGCTAGCCCTTGATACCATTGGCTTAGTAGCTATTAAAGATATAGCATTGGCGCAACATGCCGACGATCAGGTAGAAACCCTGCTGCTGGCCCTGAGCCGGGGTGCCGGTCTGCCGGGTTTGAGTGCCATGCCATCGCGATGGGTGCGTGCCGGCCTCAACTACCACCGGCCTTTGTTGCAGGTGCCTGGGCCCGAGTTGCGCGCCTGGCTGAGCGACCGCGGCACAGCTTGGATCGAAGACCCGAGCAATGCCGACAGCCGCTACACCCGCAACCGCATCCGGGCCGAGCTGTTGCCAGCGCTGGAGGTGGCCTTTCCCCAGTTTCGCAGCACCTTCGCCCGCAGCGCAGCCCATGCCGCGCAGGGGCAGGGTTTGTTGATCGAGCTGGCCGAGCTCGATCTGGCACAGGTTGGTGTGCCGCCCGAACTGACGCTATTACAGCGATTGAGTCGGCCGCGCCAGGCCAACCTGCTGCGCCACTGGCTGCACAGCCAGTTTGCCGCCGTGCCCAGCACCGCCCAACTGGCGGAACTGCTTGACCAGGTTGCCGCCTGCACCACTCGCGGTCATCACATCCGGATCAAGGTGGCCGCCGGCTATGTAGAGCGGCGTGGTGCCGGACTGCATTGGTACAATCCCGCGCTTTCGTCTTGACACCCTTCCTGATTCACGCTGATGGCCCTGATTGTTCATAAATATGGCGGCACTTCGATGGGCTCTCCTGAGCGCATCCGCAATGTCGCCAAACGCGTTGCCAAGTGGGCGCGCGCCGGCCACCACATGGTCGTGGTGCCCTCCGCCATGAGCGGCGAAACCAATCGCCTGCTCGGGCTGGCCAAAGAACTCGCCCCGGCCCACGCCGATGACGCTTACTGGCGCGAGCTGGACGCCCTGGCCGCTACTGGCGAACAGGCGTCGAGCGCTTTGCTGGCCATTGCGCTGCAGGCTGAAGGCATGGCCTCTGTGAGCTATGCAGGTTGGCAGGTGCCGATCCGAACCGACAGCGCCTACACCAAGGCCCGCATTGAGGCCATTGACGACACCCGCGTACAAACTGACCTGGCTGCTGGCCGTGTGGTCATCGTGACCGGCTTCCAGGGGGTGGATGCCCAGGGCCACATCACCACATTGGGCCGGGGTGGCTCTGACACCTCGGCCGTGGCTGTGGCGGCCGCCATGAAAGCGGCCGAGTGCCTGATCTACACCGACGTGGATGGCGTCTACACCACCGACCCGCGTGTGGTGCCTGAGGCGCGGCGCCTGCACACCGTGAGTTTTGAGGAAATGCTGGAGATGGCCTCCATGGGCTCCAAGGTGCTGCAAATCCGCTCTGTCGAATTTGCTGGCAAATACAGGGTGCCGCTGCGCGTGCTGAGCAGCTTCACCCCCTGGGATATCGACATCGTTGAAGAGGCCAAGTCTGGCACCCTGATCACTTTTGAGGACGACGAACACATGGAACAAGCCATCGTTTCCGGCATCGCATTCAACCGCGACGAAGCCAAGATCTCGGTGCTGGGCGTGCCCGACAAGCCCGGCATTGCCTACCAGATCCTGGGTGCCGTGGCCGATGCCAACATTGAAGTCGACGTCATCATTCAGAACATCAGCAAAGACGGCAAGACCGACTTCAGCTTCACCGTCAACCGGGGCGACTTTGCCCGTACCGTTGAGCTTCTCAAAACCCGGGTGCTGCCAGGTCTGGGCGCGCAAGAGGTGGTGGGCGACGCCAAAATTTGCAAAGTCAGCATTGTGGGCATCGGCATGCGCAGCCATGTCGGGATCGCCAGCAAGATGTTCAGGTGCTTGAGCGAGGAGGGCATCAACATCCAGATGATTTCCACCTCTGAAATCAAAACTTCGGTGGTGATTGACGAGAAGTACATGGAGCTGGCCGTACGGGCCCTGCACAAGGCTTTTGACCTGGACCAAGCCACGGCTTGACCAAACGCCCGGCAGTCGTGAGATAATTTCAGCGTGCCAGGAATCGTGACCGAGTGGCCGAAGGTGCTCCCCTGCTAAGGGAGTATGGGGTGTAGAGCCTCATCGAGGGTTCGAATCCCTCCGATTCCGCCAGTTAGAAACCCTAAGTGACGAGTTTACTTAGGGTTTTTCTTTTGAGCGATCTGAAAAGTGACATCAAAAGATCATTTGCAAAAGCACTGACGCTTAGTCGGCTTGCTTTGATAATCATCTGATCCAAACGGCTGTGGCCGTCCTGCCATTCTTGACATAGCCTGTTAGCTGTTAAATAATAATAATTATTAACTGTTAGGAGAGAGTCATGCCCACCAGCGTTGCCCTGAGCCCCCATTTCGAGACCTTCATCCGCGACCAAGTTGAAAGCGGCCGCTACAACAACGTCAGTGAAGTCGTCCGTGCTGGACTGCGATTGCTCGAGGACACCGAGCGCCAGCAGGCTATCCAACTCCAATCGCTGAGAAATGATATCGCTGCAGGCAAGGCCAGCGGCGCAGCACTTCCTGCGGACCCCGTGTTTGATCGATTACAAGCCAAATACGCACAGCAGGCGACTCGCCAAGCTCGCTAATGCAGTTACTGATAACGCCTTTGGCAGCGGTCGATCTTGAGGAGATCAGCGACTACATTGCACAAGACAATCCGCTTCGCGCCGGAACTTTCGTGGCTGAGTTGCGTGCCCATTGCGAAAAGATTTGTCTCAACCCTGCGGGCTATCGGCGGCGGCCCGAGCTGTCTGATGACTTGCGCTCATGCGCGCATGGCAACTACGTGATCTTTTTTGAGTCCACGACAGAGCAGGTCACCATCGTTCGCATATTGCACGGCGCACGCG
>JBBAPO010000015.1:85851-114459 GCA_040400795.1 Rhodoferax sp. | reverse complement strand
GGGACGATGCCTGATCATCAGCATCGATTCAATATGGGGTGCCCAGCCGCTTACACCGCAAGAGACTTTAGACGGTCACGGTGTGATGTATCGAGCTTGAGGGTCATCGTGGCCGTGCGCGGTTTGTCGAGTGTATTGGGCATGGCGTCAACGGTTGAGTAAAAGGTAACACCACTCTAAAGTGGGGAATGCGTATCCTGCAATGCCATGTCGACCCAGCTTAGTTTTTCGGTACGCGAAGACACTGGCGACTTTGCCGACAACGACTGTGCTACTGGTCACCGCAAGCAATCGACTTTCGATTGAAATAAATCACCCGTGCACCGCCTCGCTTTCCCATGCCTTGGCGCGTCCAGCGCACTTTGCGCAAACTTCCCGCACCTGGAATCACATCGCCAGCAAGCGCATTCTCAGCAATCCAGTCGATGAACTCTATGCGTTCAGCGTCACCCCAGACCTTGGCCGCCCATTCGATGAATTCTGGGGACTCGGATGAGCTTGACGAGCTGATTGACAGCCTGGACGCTGGCCGCATCAGCCACGGGGATGACAACCCCCGGCAATCCCATCCGGCGCCCGTCATTCCCGCCCCCGATCAGGTCGAGGGCAGGCTGCAGGCGGGAATCCAGGGCTGCATGGATCCCCGATCACGTCGGGGATGACGAAGGGCGGTTAGGGGATGACGGAGGGCTGGTCGGGGATGTGAGCAAACATAGGTCGCTCCTGTTCTTGATATAAATCCATGGATTCCATACAATGGGCGCCGTGGAAAAGAATTCGGCCCATTACCCGCTTGAGGCGATCAAGGCCCTGGTGCTGGAGCGTTTTCAGTTCAAGGAGAAATGAGATGAAGGCAAAACGGTTTTGCTTGCAGTGTGATGATGGCACCTTGCTCGAGCATGGTGCTCGTGATTTGTCGTTCACGCGTCATACACGCACCCACACTGTGCATCAGGTCTGGGGCTGGCATTGTCCTGTTTGCGCAGACTGTCAATTTGATGACAACGAAGGTGAGCGGTACGGCGCGGCCATGGACGCGTTTAGTGCGCAGGTTGATGCAGAGATAGCAGCATCCCTGCGTGCCACGCGCAAAAAATTGGGTTTGCGCCAGGTCGAAGCGGGACTCTTGTTTGGTGGTGGCAGTTGCGCTTTTTCAGAGTACGAACGCGGCAAGACGCAACCGCACAAGTCCACAGTGCTGCTCTTCAAACTGTTGGATCGGCACCCGGAATTGCTCAGTGAGATCAGGCCAGCTTGATGGAAAACGGATGCCTGGAGCGCGAAATCACGTCATTCCCTCCCGGCAACGTCATTCCCGGCTACGACCGGGAACCCAGGACCACATGGATCCTCGATCACGTCGGGGATGACAACTACCCCGTCATTCCCGCGCACGCGGGAATCCAGGGGCCATGGATCCCCGATCACGTCGGGGATGACGAAGGGCGGGTAGGGGATGACAGTAACCCGTCATTCCCGCCCCCGATCAGGTCGAGGGCAGGCTGCAGGCGGGAATCCACGCCTTCTCACCCCCGCCTATTAATGCGTACCAGCCGCATCACCCCCCACCCCAATGCCAACCCCAAGGCATCAGCCAGGAGGCCGGCCAGCAAAAAAAATTTCTGGGCGCTTGGGGTAGGCCATCAGGCCTGTGCAGGCCACGGCACAAAAAACCAGGAGGTGGTCGCTATTTGCGCCAAGGCCCGTCATTCCCGGCTACGACCGGGAATCCAGGGGCCACGGATCCCCGATCACGTCGGGGATGACGGAGGGCTGGTCGGGGATGACGGAGGGCTGGTCGGGGATGATGAAAAGCGTCTTGATTGTCCTGCTGCTCAATGGGCATTCTGGGCGTGCAAGGGCAACATCAGCGTCATGGGGTTGGCCGGTGACGGCACAAAGCCATAGTGGCTGTAGAACAACCGTGCAGGTTCATTGATGGCATGCACAAGCAAGGCACGCACGCCGATGTTTTGCGCCACCGATACGGCACGTTGCAAGGCATCTTTGAGCATAGCCCCACCGATTTGCCGGCCTTGCAAACGTTGATCAACAGCCAAGCGGGCCAGCACCATCACCGGCACGGGGTCTGGCATATTGCGGCGGATATTGCCTGGCGATTCCTGGTGCGACACCGCTCCGGCAGCCAAGGCGTAGTAGGCTAGTACCTGGCCCAACTCATTGGTCACCACGAAGGTGCGACTTGCGCCCGTCATCTGGTTGACCAGCGCCCTTCGGCGTAGCCATTCATCGAGCGATGGCTCTGCGCAAGAAAAGTCGTCAACCCGATGCTCAGCCGCCAAAGGCTGGGGTGGCGAGAGCTTGAAGCTCACGCCGGGTTACCGTCCCAAGGCGCATTGACGGCCATCAGCCGTTCCAGGCCCGTATTGGGTTTGGGCGGGGCATCCAGCAAAGCGACGAACTGCTCGAACTTGTCGGCGTCGAGCCTGAAAAAAACCTGGTCAAGCAGTACCGATTGGGCGCGCTCACACGCGGCTTCCAGCATGAAGTCTGATCGGTTCTTGCCTAAGGCTGAAGCAGCCTGATCAATAAGATCGCGCTGCTCGGGCAGGGCTCTGAGGTTGATGGCGGCATTACGCAAGACGTCCTCCTGTATATGTGATAGATATACGAATTATCTGCTCCATGTGCAGCCAATGTCAACAGCCCCCTCAGCTGTGACACCGTCATTCCCGGCCCCGAACGGGAATCCAGGGGCCATGGATCCCCGATCACGTCGGGGATGACAACCGTTCGTCATTCCCGCCCCCGATCAGGTCGAGGGCAGGCTGCACGCGGGAATCCATGCCATTTAGCCCCCCAGCCCTTGGACGGATACCGAGCGAAATACCTTGAAATAACAGCATCAAGATGCTATTATTTCAATGATGTTTACACGCCTCAAACGCAAAGAACTCCAAAATGCGCTGCTGCGGTCGCCCGCTGTGGTGCTTTTGGGTCCACGCCAAGTGGGTAAAACCACGCTGGCTCTCGACGTTGCGCTACCCGATGGGGGCTACCTTGATTTGGAGTCTCCGGAAGACCGCAACAAGCTCAGCAACGTCGAGCAATACCTGCGGGCCCATTTGGACAGGCTCATTGTCCTGGATGAAGTGCAACGCATGCCCACCTTGTTTGAGCCTTTGCGCGGACTGATAGACCGGGCACGCCGCGCGGGCGTTGCCAATGGGTCCCGCAGCCATGGCTTTTACTTGTTGCTGGGATCCGCGTCGCTTGATCTGATACAGCGCAGCAGCGAAACATTGGCTGGACGCATTGCATTTATTGAGCTCAGTGGCTTGCACCGTCTTGAAGTGCCATCGGGCTTGTGGGACGAATTATGGGTGCGGGGTGGTTTTCCGCAATCGTTAACGGCCATGAGTGACGCCGACAGTGTGCTGTGGCGGCGCGACTTCACGCGCACTTACCTGGAGCGCGATGTCGCCCAATTTGCACCACGCACCAGTGCCGAATTGCTGCGCAGGTTCTGGACCATGCTGGCGCACCTGCAAGGCAGTACCTTGAACATTGCACAGTTAGCTAGAAATCTAGATGTAGACACCCGAACCGCCAATGGCTATCTGGATTTATTGACCGATCTTTTGCTGACCAGAAAACTCGCCCCATGGCACAGCAACCAAGGCAAGCGCTTGGTCAAATCGCACAAGGTCTATATTCGGGACAGCGGATTGCTGCACAGTTTGCTGGGCATCACAGACATGGATGCTCTGCTGTCACACCCCATCGTAGGCGCCAGTTGGGAGGGACATGTGATCGAAAGCCTGTTGGCTGTCGCCCCTGCCGGGACGCAGCCCAGTTTCTACCGCAGCAACTCCGGTGCCGAGATTGACCTGCTGCTCACTTGGCCCAACGGGGAGCACTGGGCTATTGAGATCAAACGCAGCACCACACCCAAGGTTGAACGCGGTTTTTACAGCGCCTGTGAAGACATCCAGCCCAGCCGGAAGTGGCTGATTTACCCCGGCTCGGAGTGCTACCCCTTGGGTGATGGAATTGAAGTCATGACACTGCACGGCGCCATGCAAGCACTGGTACAGCCCCCTTAAACAAAACTCAGGACACCCTAAAAAGATCGGCCAAGGTGGCGAGGCTGCCAGCGATGCGGCAACAACTCCGCGATCATGCTGTTGCGCTGGGTCGGTAGCCACGACTGCATGGATCTCCGATCACGTCGGAGATGACAACCACCCGTCAATCCCGCCCGGAACCCGTCATTCCCGCCCCCGATCAGGTCGAGGGCAGGCTGCAGGCGGGAATCCATGCCTTCTCACCCCCCACCCCAATGCCAACCCCAAGGCATCAGCCAGCAGATCAGCCCATTCCGCCATGCGATCGGGCGTGAAGGACTGCAACACCTCGATTGCCCGGCGTCAACTATCTTGAGCTGTCAGCGACAACTATCCTGAGCGGTGCGGTCGGTCGTTGATCATTGAGCTGTGGTTGCGCTGCGTTGCCGGCGAGCCGGCAACGCAGCGCGGCGGCGGTAGCTGTCCACGTTCATCTCCAGGATGGTCGAGTGATGCACGAGTCGGTCCACGGCGGCCACCGTCATGGCCTTGTCCGGGAAGACCTCATCCCAAGCAGAGAATGGCGCATTGGCCGTGATGGCTAGGCTCTTACGCTCGTAGCGCTCGGCGATCAGCTCGAACAGAACAGACGTCTCAGCCTGGTCGCGCCGGGCGTAGCTGAAGTCGTCCAGCACGATGAGGTCAAAGCGATCGAGCTTGGCCAACTCGGCTGGCAGACGCAGGTCGCGCCTGGCGGCCTGCAGCCGCTGTACAAGCTCGCTCGTGCGCACGAACAGCACCTTGAGCCCGCGCTCGATGAGTGCATGACCGATGCCAGCCATCAGGTGCGTTTTGCCCGTCCCTGGCGGGCCGAAGGCGAGCAAGTTGTGCCCTTGGCTGATCCACGCGTCGGCCTCGGCCAGTGCCATCACATGTGCCTTGGAGACGGCTGGGACCGCCGCGAAGTCGAATTGCGTCAGAGTCTTGCCTGGCGGCAAGCCGCTGTCGGCCCGAGCGCGTGCCAGGCGTCGCGTCTCTCGCTCGGCCATCTCATGGCCCAGCAGCGTGTGCAGCAGGCGCTCTGCCGGCCAGCCTTCCCTGTTGGACTGTGCGGCCAGGTCGACTCACAGCCGCTTGATGGTGGGTAGCCGCAGCTCGGTGAGCATGATCGGCACCGCAGCGCCAGCGCTGCTGGCGTCCATGGTGTTGGGTTTGGTGGCGAGGCTGTTCATGCGGCCTCCAAAAGCTCGTCGTACACCGCGGTTGCCGGCAGCTCAACCATGACGACCGGCATCGCTGGCTGCCTGGGCGCGAAGCGCTCCCGCAGCGCATTGATATCGGGTAACGCGCCCTGCGCCTGCAAGGCGGCCAGCACCTGGGCAAGCTCGGCAACGATGCCAGCACGATCGGCCAGGTCGAGCAAGTCCACCATCAGCCTGCACGCCTGTCGTTCTGGCAGCCTGGCACTCATGCATTCCCAGGCCTGGGCATATTCGCTGCGCGGGAACATCGCGTCGCGCAGCACCCAGCGCGCAAAGGCGCCGGGCTTGCGCTTGAGGCTGGGCAGCATGTGGCGCCAGTCGATCCTGCGGGGGTGGCGATCGGCGGCGCTGGCGTACAGCCGCTCGCACTCAAAGACCTTCACTCCGCCCAGCCAAGCCTCCAGATGCGCGCTGTGCAGCCGGACCTTGAGCCGATGCCCGGCCAGGCGCGATGGCACGCTGTACAGCACGCTCTTGGCGCTGAACACACCGAACTTGCTCACCCGGGCATCGACCTCCTCGAAGTCGGCCGTGCGGCGCGCGGGCAGCGGCTTCAGGCAGCTACACCGCTGTCCTCTACCTCGATGTCGCGGGCCAATGTGCCGGTGTAGGCCATAACGCTCTCAACCGGGCCAATCATCCAGTGCAGCAGGTCGATGTAATGGCTGGCCTGGTTCATGAAGGCTCCGCCATCAAATTCCCAGGTGCCGCGCCATTTGGCGGCATCGTAATATTCTTGCGGGCGGGTCCAAAACACGTTCATCGCAACCGAGGAGATCTTGCCAAAACGACCTTGATTCAGGGCGGTCTTTAGCAACTGCAAGGTAGCGTTGAGCCGGTTTTGCTTGACCACAAACAGGCGCACGCCAGCATCGTCACATGCTTTAACCATTCGCACACCATCGTGCCAGCGGGTGGCCATGGGCTTTTCTGTCATCACATGAAGGCCTGAAGCAGCAACCTGGATAGCTTGCTCGGGGTGAAGCCCGCTAGGTGTGGCCAAAACCACCAAGTCTGCAGTGGTAGTTCTAAGCAAATCGGCCAAATTGTTATGACCATTGGCTTTAGTACGCGAAACGGCCTGGGCCAGTGCTTCGGCATTCACATCACAAACGTCGACTAGCTCGACGCTGTCGGCATGGTTATCGATGGCACCAAAATGGTTGTTGGCAATGCGGCCGCATCCTATCAGGGCGAGGCGAATTTTGCGGTTGGTGATGGGGGTGTAATTGTGCATAGATATTCAATGGTGAAGGCCAATATACGCTGGGATAGCCGCAGAAGAAGTCTTGGTTGAACTTGAGACCGCTCAGCTTTTCCAATACCGGCACACAGTCTTCTTCAGTGCAACCAGGGTAAACGGTAGATTCGTAAATGACGATATCGCCGGCTTTAAGCACCTTGCCTACCGTTTCGCTGGCTTTGATCAGTGGCGTTAGATCTGGGCGCTTGTGCTCATCAATGGGCGTAGGTACCGTGACGATGAAAACGTTGCAGGCGCGCAGGTCTTGCAGTTTGGTGCTGAATTGCAGGTGTACAGCGGCCTGCAGTTCTTCAGCTTCGGTTTCTAGAGTGAAGTCGTGTCCAGCCATGAGCTGGTCAATGCGCTTTTGGTTGATGTCAAAGCCGATGACTGAACGTTGCTTGCCGAATTCGACCGCAAGCGGCAAGCCAACATAGCCCAGGCCGATGATGGCCAGTTGGATGTCTGGTAAATTCATTAGGTTAAGTCTGATTTAAGTTGGGTGGCAGGTTGAATTGCTGGTTGCGCATCTGCCGCCAGCGCCGCAATCTCAGCGCGCAGCGCCTCATACTCCGCCATCTTGCGTTCCAAGAACCGGCCGGCCATGGCCGTTTTTTGGGCGATACCTTGGGGCGTGAGCAGGTACACATAGCCGAGCTTGTGCTTGGAGCTGGCAAAGTTGCCGAGCTTGACGAGGTCTCTGTCCATCAGCGCGCTCAGGCAATAGTGCATGCCGCCGTTGCTGATGCCCAGCCTTTGCGCCATCTCGCGCTGCGACAGGTCTGGGTGCTGCTTGAGCAACTGAAGCACTTTGTAGTGGGTGAAGTCTTTGGCTTCGGTACGGTCGCTGGCCATTTGGATATGAAGGGGGTAACAATTGCTCACGCGTGAGCGCATGGGGTAAAAAAAGTGGTTGATGAGGGCTTATGACTTTGCCGGCACAGGCTGACGCATCGTCAAAGCCCTGTAGCACCAGCCAAACTGCGTCAGCCGCGCATAAACCGCTCTGTAGACCAATGTGACCAAAACCAGACCCAGCATCAGCATGGGTGTGTTTTGAGCAAACAGCACGGCCCAGGTGGCGGGCAGGGCGGCGTACAGCCAGCAAAAGGGGCTGGTAAAGCCGTTGCGCAGGGCCGCGCCGCGGTTGGCTGCCAGCTTGGGAATCAGGCGGCGGTGAATGAAGTGGTGCAGGTGGGCTTTGTCTGGCTGGCCGGGGTGGTGCCCTTCGCGCTTGCGGCGGCGGCGCACAGAAAATGCCACCTCTAGCACCGGGTAGGCGCACACCAGCAGGGTGGCCCAGGCGTTGATCTCAGGGTTTCGCATGGGCAGCAGCACGGCCAGCCAGCCCACGATAAAGCCCAGCAGGTAGGCCCCGCCGTCACCCATAAACAGCTTGCCATAGGGCCAGTTGACGGCGCCAAAGCCCAGCGCTACGGCGGCTACAGCAAAAGAGACGGTGGCCAAGGGGGCGTCGCCCAACTGCAGCGCCATGAGGCCCATGGCGCCCAGCAAAATGGCCACGGTGCATGCGGCCAGGCCGTTAAAGCCGTCAATGATGTTGATGGCATTGGCCACTCCGCCCACGGCAAAGGCGGTAAACACCACCGCCAATGGCAGGTAGGCCAACAGCCAGTCCAGCGGCGGCACGCCGGTGTTTTGCATGGCAATGCCGGTAAGGTACCAAGCCAGCACACCGCTGAGCATGGTGGCAAGCAGGCGCGGCAGCACGCCCACTTTTTTGGTGACGTCTTCTAGCAGGCCGGCGGCAAAGGCCGGGATGCCGGCCAACAACATGGGGCCGAGGATGGCTTGCACGTCTTGCGCGGCCAAGCTGTAGGCAGCCACCAGCCCCAACACAATGGCCACACCGCCCACGCGTGGTGTGGGCTGGGTGTGCATTTTTTGCACGCCCACCGCGCCGTCCAGGCTAAAGCGGCCATGCCAACGCTGCGTCAGCACCAGGGCCAGGCTGGCCAGCAGGGTGACGGTGAAGGCTATGGCGTTTGTGGCGCTTAGGGAAGACATCGACAAATTTTATAACCGGAAGTGGGTAGTGGGAATCCCCGGTTTAGGGGATTGACAAAGTGTTTCTTCATCGCATACCCAATGCTTTGCGCCAGGACTGGCGGAGTTGGCTTAGTTTTTCGGCGGACTCGGGGGTTTGGGCGGCAGTGCGTAGGGCTTGGCGGATGAAGACGAACAGAAGCAACGCAAAGCCGGTGGCTAGCGTCGTGATGAGGGCGATGAGGGCTTTTTTGGGTTTGCTTTTGCGCTCGGGCGGTTGGGCCATGTCTACCACCTGGATGACGGCGCCTTCTCGGGCCTCGTCGACCTTGGCCAGCTCGAACTGTTTGGCGAAGAGTTCAAACAGGGTCTCGTAGTATTTGTAGTCGCGGTAGCGGGCCACGTAGTCGGCGTCGCCTTGGGTGGCTGGCTGGGATTTTTCGGTGCGGGCCATTTGGCTTTGCATGGCGGCCAGCTCGGTTTGGGCTTGCTTGAAGTCTGGCGCCGATTCACTGAGGTAGCCGCGCATGCTGGCCAGCTTGATCTCTTGGGCGGTGATGCTGGCTTTAAGCCGGGCCAGGCCCTCTACGGCGGCAGCGGGGGTGGCCTTGAGGGCGCTGCTGTTGACGCCGCTGGCCTTGAGGGCGATGTCGGCCTTCACCAGGTTGTCTTTGGCGGCGGTGAGCTGCTTCTCAAAAAAGGCGCGGCGTTGCTGGGCCTCGGTCACGGCCAGGCGGTTGAGCAGCTTGCTCAGCTCTTCCACATGGGCGTTGGCCAGAGTGGCGGCAAAGGCGGGTTCTTTGTCGTCTACCTCCACGGTGATGAGGCCGTCTTTGCCGCTGGAGATGCGGGCTATTTTTTCAAGTTCTTTTTGGGCATCGACTTTGAAGTCGGCCTCATAACGCTCCAGCAGTTTGAAGCGCTCAATCAGCGCCTGTGCGATGGTGTCGCTTTTAATGAAGGCTACATACTGGTCGGCCGGGTTTTTAAGGCCGCTGGCCGCCCCTGCCAAGCCCCCCAGCGCACCCAGCCCCGCCAACAACGAAGCCGCGCCGCTGGCCTGCTGCTGCGGCGGCATGAAGCGGGTGGTGGCGGTGAAGGTGGGCGCAATGGCAAAGGTGATGCCCAAAGCCGCCAAGCCCACCACCAGCGGCCCCAAAATCAACAGGCGCAGGTTGTCCACCACCACCTGCAACAGGTCTAGCAGGCTGATGTCGTCTTCGTCGTCTTCTGGCGGGGGGGTGTTTTCTTGGGGGTTTTGCATGGGCTGGGTAGCGTTTATGCGGGGCACGTGGTTAGGCTGTCATTCCCGCGAAAGCGGGAATCCAGGGGGGCATGGATTCCCGCTTTCGCGGGAATGACGGTTTTGACTTACATCCACGCCCCAGATCAGATCCGTGTTGCCGCTCATAACCTGATCCCCTGGGATTTGGCGATTTGGGCAATGGTTGAGTTGTCTAGCGGCGGGCGGACGACCAGGTCGACCGCTATTTGCAAAGAATCTTGCAGACTAACTTTGCATTTGATCTCGCTTAGCAATGGGTGTGGGGTGGTTTCCACGTAAAGATCGACGTCGCCACCTTTTTTTTGGTCATCAACCCGTGAGCCGAACAGCCAAATGGCGGCGTCGTCCCCCAAGTGCCGGTGCACCTGCTGGCAGATCAAGTCAGACTGAAGCGGGCTGATTCGCATGTCAGGGTTGGGTTACGGTGCAGCGGCAGTTTGCATGCTGCTTGTCCCAATAAAAGTCTTCCAGATCACGCCAGGTACGTTGCAAAAAGCGAGTCCATGCCAATGAGTCTTCGCCGGCCAGCGGCAGGCCTTCTTCGGCGACGCTGGCGCGCATGGCCAGGTTGGCGCGGCGCAGGTCGATGAGGTCGATCTTGGCGGGGCTGAGGCCAGTGGCTGCAGCCAGTTTGTGCCTGAGGGTCTCCGTGCTGCCAAGCGTGGCCAGCCAGTCGGCGCCATAGGCCCATTGCAAGGCAATATCCCAGTCGCTGTGCGGCTGGGCTGTGCCAGTGGCTTGGCTGCCTACCAAGACGGCAAAGTCAAGTTGCGGCTCATCTTGAAGGATGGACGCTAGTTGTTTGGTCGTTGGTGTGACTCGATCAGTCATGATTGGGTTACTTTACCGTCATCCCCGACTTGATCGGGGATCCAGGGGGCATGGATTCCCGCCTGCGCGGGAATGACGTCTGTTGGTTGTCATCATCAATTGATGCTGCCCAGGGTCTTGAGGGCGGCGGCGCCTAGGCCGAATTGGTAGAGGATGGTGGTCCAGTCTTTGGCGCCTTGGATGAATTGGGTGTAGGCGCTGCGGCGGTCGATGACGCCGGGCACAAAAATGGTGTCGCCGGGGTTGAGTTTTTTGTTGGACAGGCCAGAGCCAAAGCTGAAGAAGGTGGTGCGACGGCTGGCTGTTTCAGCTGTTCCATCAGCGCGCACCAGCATGATGTTGTCCAGGTCAGCATCGCGGGTAAGGCCGGCTTTGTCCAGGTAATTGGCCACCGTGAAGGCGGGGTTGTGGATGAAAGATGTCTCGGACATGACCTCTCCAAACACACCCACAAAGCTGGGCCGGCTGGGCACGGTGATCTGGTCGCCGTCTTCCAGCGTCAGGGGCGGCAGCTGGCTGTTGGTGGGGTCTAGCTCCAACGAAATGCGGCCGCTGGCCTTGAAGTTTTTCACCCGGTCTAGCAGGATTTTTTGGCCAGCGATCTGGGCTTGCACGGCGGAGCCTTTTTCAGAGTCTGTCACGTTTTGCAGGTTGGAGGCCACTTGGACGTTGACTTCAGTCTCTAGCCGGCGGATGGTTTTGTCAAGATTCTCTTGCTGCTGCAGGCGGGTGGATTCGCGGGTAAACACGATGCCGTACAAAAAGGCATTGTTGCTGAGGCCGCCGGCGCGGGCAATGATGGCCGGCAGGGTTTCGCCGGCTTGCACTTGGTATTTGCCGGGAACATTGACCTCACCCGATAGGGTGACCATTTGCAGCCGCTTTTCTAGTGGCACGGGCTGTTGGGCCGTGGTGAACAGGGCAATTTGGTCGCCCGGCTCCAGCTGGATGTTGTCTGCTGGGGTACCCCTGAGCACGGCGTTGCCCAGGTTAAAGGTGATGGCTTTGGTGCTCAGGTTGCCGGGCACGCGGCGGATGACCTGGGCGTAGTCCCAATTGATGTCGTTGCTCAGGTTACGGGAGGCTGGGCGCTGCCAGTAGCTGTAATAGTCGACCAGCCAGCGCGCGCTGGGGATGATGTCTTTGATGGCAAAGCCGGGCCGCCACACAAAGCGGCGGCTGCCACCCACCAGCTCGCCGTTGATGGTGACGCTGTCTTCTGTCTCTGGGCCAGCATCGGCTGGTTTGTAAACCGTGACAATGTCGCCGCTGAGCAGGGGCAGGTTTTCCAGCTCGTCGCGGGCCACGGCCTTTTGGAGGTTAAAGGCGATGAGCCGGGTGCGCAGTGTGCTGGGGTCTAGGCGCTGAATGGTGGCGTAGTCAAGGTTGACTTCGGGGCGCGAATAGTTACCAGCCGTGGCGCCCAGGTTCAGGGCTGTCCAGTAGCTGCCGGGGATCAGCAGGCGCTTGTCGCCCAGCAGGTCTGCCACCCGAATGCCGGGCCGAAAGTTGTAGCGCAGGGGGGCTGCCACATTGCCTTGCAGCGTGACCACGTTGGCAATTTGTGGGCTGATCTGGAACACCGTGAGGATGTCGCCGGCCTTCAGGGGCTGGGCCAGGCCTCTGGCGTCTAGCGCAAAGTCTTGCACGTAGCGAGCGATGTCTTGTTGGGCGTCAACGCGCTCCAGCTGGGCTTTTTGCGGTGCTGCCAGGGTGGGCAGGCCGCCTGACAGGGCCAGCACGTCGTTGATGGTCTCATTGCCGCGCAGCTCATAAATGGCCGGGGCATTTAGGGTGCCCAGCAAGGCGGCGCGTGGGCCGGCAGGGGGGATGAAGACGACGTCACCCGCCAGCAACTGGGTGTCGGTGCTGTTGTCGCCGCGGGCCAAAAAGGCATACATGTCGATGGTGGCTACTTTTTTGCCAGCGCGGCGCAGCTCTATGGCGCGCAGACTGCCATTGGCACTGGGGCCACCGGTCTCAAACAGGGCGTTGATCAGGGACGACAGGCTGCTGACGATGTGCTTGCCCGGTTTGCGCGCTTGGCCCACCACAAAGACCTCAATGCTGCGCAGGCGGCCCATGGTGACGCTGACGGTGAAATTGCGAAACACCTTGCTAATGTGATTACGGAAGATTTTTTCGGCGTCATTCAGCGGTACGCCAGCCAGGTTGAGGGGCCCAACCTTGGGCACCTGAACACGGCCATTGCGGTCAATGACCAGGTTCGCGTTCAGGTCGACCAGGCCATTGACCTGCACCACCAGTTCGTCACCCGGCCCCAGGATGTAGCCAGCGGGTACCGGCGCAGCCTGCACCGCGCCAAAACTGGCCGGGTTGGCAAACAGTTCGTAACCATAAAGTTTGAGCGCTTGGCTTGTGGCGCTGAAGACGAAGCGTTGGAACTCGGTTTCGGGCAGGGCAGCCTCGCGTTCGGCATCGGCAGTGAGGGCTTTGGCGTCCTTTTTGGCATCTGCCTTGGTGCTGGTTGTGGCTTGATTTGCCGCAGTGGAGCTACCCAAACCAGTGGTCAGCGATGCATCACCAGCATTGCTTGGTAGCGCAGCCCCAAATGATGCGCCTGGTCTGGCTGTGGCCTGGCCGGTCAACCCGGGCAGACTGGCTGAGTTGCCGGTGGTGCTGGCAGCCGGCGCCGCCATGGCTGGCACGGCACTGGACAAGCCGGGAGTGCTGCCCAGCGTCACGGTACCCGTCCCGCTCGGCACAGCCACTTGTGCCCAGGTAGCACTGCAGGCAATAACGGCTACAACGGCGAGGCCAATGAGTTTTGCCGAACGATTCACAGACTTGCCGGGTAAACGCATGAACTAGATTCCTGAAACTTTGAGTGCGGTGGTCGATTTGTCCATACTGCCACCACCAAACCGGCGGTCGCGCTGGGCGTAAGAGGCGATGGCCCGGTCAAGCTCGGCCGCGCCAAAGGAGGGCCAGAGCACATCGGTGAAATACAGCTCGGTGTAGGCCAGTTGCCAGAGCATGAAGTTGCTGACGCGGGCCTCGCCGCCGGTGCGGATCAGCAGGTCTGGCTCTGGCGCGTAGGTGGTGCTGAGGTGGGGCGCCAGGGCGGATTCGGTCAATTGCTCGGCCGATTTGTCGGGGTGGGCGGCCTGCCAGCCCTTGAAGGCCTGCAGCATGTCCCAGCGGCCGCCGTAGTTGATGGCAATGGTGAGGGTGATGGCGCTGTTGTGCGCCGTGTTGGCCTGGGCATCGCGGATCAGGCTTTGGATGCGGGTGCTAAAGCCAGATGTGTCGCCAATGATTTTGAGGCACACGCCCTGCATGGCCATGTCGCTCACCTCTTTTTGCAAGTAGAGCGAGAGCAGCCCCATCAGCCCCGAGACTTCGTCTTCAGGGCGCTTCCAGTTCTCAGTGCTAAAAGCAAACAGGGTGAGGAACTTAACGCCGCGTTCGGTGCAGGCCTTAACCATGTCCCGCACCCGCCGCGCGCCACTGGCATGCCCCATGGACACCGGCAAAGACCGCTTCTGCGCCCAGCGCCGGTTGCCGTCCATGATGACAGCAATGTGCTGGGGAACCGGGTTTAAAGAGGGAAACTGGTGGATTGCCAAGACTTGAACCTCTGGTTTTTGTGCGCTACATTAAAAAATGAGCCCCCCAGGGCCGCTTGGATACCGCGGTCTATTCTTTGTTAGACCTTTTTCAAAGCCGTTAGTTTAACTGCTTCGCATGGCAGTTTTTTGACGAACGTGTTATAGATGCCAATCGTCATCCCCGGCCACGACCGGGGATCCAGGACTTCATGGATCCCCGCTGAAGCCTGCCCTCGACCAGATCGGGGGCGAGGATGACGAGTGACGCCGTCATCCCCGGCATTAGCCGTCATCCCCGGCTACGACCGGGGATCCAGGACTTCATGGATCCCCGCATTCGCGAGGATGACGAGTGACGCCGTCATCCCCGGCCACGACCGGGGATCCATGCCTTGCTTCAGCTGGTGATCTCGCCATACAAATCTTGCCAAAGCGGATTTTTCTCCTCAATCAGCTTAATTTTCCAGGCGCGGTTCCATTTTTTCAGCTGCTTTTCGCGGTTGATTGCCGTTTCTGCGCTGCCTTGGAGTTCAAACCAGACCAGGGTTTTGATGCCGTATTGCTTGCTAAACCCGTCCGCCAGGCCCTCTTTGTGCTGCCAAACCCGCTTGACCAGGTCAGAGGTGACGCCGATGTAGAGCGTGCCGTTGGTTGCGCTGGCCAGCATGTAGACATGGAACTGCTTGGCTGCGGGCATGTGGTGGTGGGTTGACGTGTTGGTGCTGCTGAATGTTACGCCGGGTGTTTTGAAAAGTCATGGATCCCCGGTCGTGGCCGGGGATGACGCGTTACACGTCATTCCCGTGAACACGGGAATCCATCTTCAGGCGGCTAAAGCCTCAGACAGCTGGAGCCACTGCTCTTCAAGCGCTACCAACTCGGCGCTCACCGCTTTCAGGCGTTTGCCCAGCTCGGCCAGTTCCAGCGGGGGCAGGGCGGTGCAGAGGCGGGCTTCTAGGGTGGTGCTCTCAGACTGTAGGGCGGCCATGCGGGTGTCGAGCTCGTCGAGCTGGCGTTGCAGTCCTTTGAGTGCTATTGGCTCGTCTCGGCGCACGCCCATTGGTACGCTAGTTCAACCAACACTGTCATTGTTGCCGGCGTCATGCTGACAAATGATATTTCTTCGTAGCGCAAAATAACCGCAAATGGATTAAGAACGCTGAACTGGTCCGGCGGGAAAGGCATCGACACTTGATGTTGCAAAAGCAGGTCTACCAATTCGTCCACATCATGCGTTCTGCGAAACACAATGCCGTGATACGAAGCAACGGCCTTGAGACATTTCTCAACGACTTGCTGGGCAAAGAAACCTGTAGCCGAAACATCCACTTCCGGGTGGCTGGCCAAGGCCTTAAACGAGGTTTCGTCACGCTTGGCAAGTGCCAACAACCTGGCGGCCTGATCAGTGGGGTGCTAAATACAACACCTTCCCCTCCCGTAGCGCCCAGTAGACGGCGCTACCGCATGAGCTTTGATGCATGTCAATTTCTGCTTGCGAATACACCAAGACATCCACCGGTATCTTCAATGGCCGCAGTACCTGCCGAAGGCGCACCATTTCATTAAATTTGTCATGAGGCGCAGCCTCAATAACCAGAAAATCCACATCCGAATCTTCCCTGGCGTCACCACGTGCATAGGAACCAAACAGAATGACTTGCGCAGGTTTGGCTGCCTCACCCAAGAGCAGTGCGGCTTTTTGAATGGTTTTTTCTGAAATCATTTAGAACCTCTCTTGCCCTCATGACGTCCGATGCTACGTTAACACAGGGTGATTGGGGTGGGCCATCAGGACCCGTGCAGGCCAGGGCCAAAAAAAAGCAGGTGGCCGGGGATGACGGAGTTGGCTCGTCATTCCCGTGAACACGGGAATCCATTTTCAGGCGGCCAAAGCCTCAGACAGCTGGAGCCACTGCTCTTCAAGCGCTTCTAACTCGGCGCTCACCGCTTTCAAGCGTTTGCCCAGCTCGGCCAGTTCCAGCGGGGGCAGGGGGGTGCAGAGGCGGGCTTCTAGGGTGGTGCTCTCAGACTGCAGGCCGGCCATGCGGGTGTCGATCTCGTCCAGTTGGCGCTTGAGGGCGCGGGCGCCGGGGGTGGGGGCGGTGCTGCTGGCCTTGGCCGCGGCGGCCACAGGCGCCGGTGCGGCCACCTTGGCGGCGGCTTTGGGGGCAGCGTTGGCCTCTTTGATGGCTTCGCGCTGGCGCTTGGCTTCGTCCAGCAAATAACGCTGGTAGTCGTCAAGGTCGCCGTCAAACGGGGCGACGCCGCCGCGCGAGACCATCCAGAATTCGTCGCAGACGGCGCGCAGCAGGGCGCGGTCGTGGCTGACCAGCATCACGGTGCCTTCGAATTCATTGAGCGCCATGCTCAGGGCCTCGCGTGTGGCCAGGTCCAGGTGGTTGGTGGGCTCGTCCAGCAGCAGCAGGTTGGGGCGCTGCCAAACGATCATGCACAGCACCAGGCGCGCTTTTTCGCCGCCGCTCATGCTGCCCACGGCCTGCTTGACCATGTCGCCGCTGAAATTGAAGTTGCCCAAAAAGCTGCGCAGGTCTTGTTCGCGCGTGGCCTGGCCGGCTATTTTGCCGATGGCGGTGAGGTCTTTCACCAGCCGAATCATGTGCTCCAGCGGGGTGTCGGCCGGGCGCAGCACATCCAGCTCTTGCTGGGCAAAGTAGCCGATGTTCAGGCCTTTGCCTTCGGTCACGTCGCCGCCGATGGGCTGCAGCGCGCGCGCCACGGTTTTGACCAGGGTCGATTTGCCCTGGCCGTTGGCGCCCAAAATGCCGATGCGCTGGCCAGCCAGCACTGAGCGACTGACGTTTTGCACGATGACGGTGGGCGGGGTGCCGGCTGGTGCGTCTTCGGGCGCGGGGTAGCCAAAGCTGACGCCCTGCATCGAGAGCATGGGGTTGGGCAGGTTGGCCGGCTCTTTGAACTCGAAGGTAAAGTCGGCCTCGCTGAGCAGCGGGGCGATTTTTTCCATGCGGTCCAGCGCCTTGACGCGGCTTTGCGCCTGCTTGGCCTTGCTGGCCTTGGCCTTGAAGCGGGCGATGAACTTTTGCAGGTGGGCGATTTTGTCTTGTTGCTTGGAGAACGCCGTTTGCTGCAGCGCCATCTGCTCGGCCCGCATGTCTTCAAACTTAGAGTAGTTGCCGCCGTAGCGCACCAGTTTGGCGGCGTCGATGTGCAGGGTGACGTTGGTGACGGCGTCCAGAAACTCACGGTCGTGGCTGATCACGATCATGGTGCCTTCGTAGCGCTTGAGCCAGGCTTCCAGCCAGACCAGGGCGTCCAGGTCCAGGTGGTTGGTGGGCTCGTCCAGCAGCAGCAAGTCGGATGGGCACATCAGAGCGCGCGCCAGTTGCAGCCGCATGCGCCAGCCGCCTGAAAAGCTGTTGACCGGGTTGGTGAGCTCGGTGGTCTTGAAGCCCAGGCCCAAGATCAGCGCCTGGGCGCGGGCCGGCGCGTCGTGGGCGCCGGCGTCTTGCAGCGCCATGTAGGCGTGGGCCATGCGGTCGTAGTCGTCGGTGGCCTCTGAGGCAGTGACCTCTTGTTGAGCGGCGAGCAGGGTGGTGTCGCCCTCCACCACGAAATCGGTGGCGCTTTGGCTGGTCTCTGGCATGTCCTGGGCGACTTGGCCCATGCGCCACTGGGTGGGGATGTAGTACTCGCCCACGTCTTCGTGCAGGGTGCCATTGAACAGCGCAAACAGCGAGGATTTTCCGGCGCCGTTGCGCCCTACCAGACCGACTTTTTCACCCGGGTTCAGGGTGACGGAGGCGCCGTCGAGCAGCACTTTGGCGCTGCGGCGCAGCGTGACGTTTTTCAGGGTGATCACAGGCGTGGGTCGGTTTGGGTAGCGTTCGGGTAGCGCACGGTAATGGGCCGGGAGCGCCCGGCACAGGCATGGCCGCGGGTGTGGAGGCGAAGGGAGGTAGTGTAAGGGCCCGGCATCCTCGTCCGTCATCCCCGACCCTCGTCAGTCATCCCCGGCCCTCGTCTGTCATCCCCGACGTGATCGGGGATCCAGGGCTGCATGGATTCCCGCTGCAGCCTGCCCTCGACCTGATCGGGGGCGGGAATGACGGCGCTCTCTGTCATCCCCGACGTGATCGGGGATCCAGGGCTGCATGGATTCCCGCGTTCGCGGGAATGACGGGTGGTTGTCATCCCCGACGTGATCGGGGATCCATGGCTGCGTGGATTCCCGGTTGTGGCTGGAAACTACGAGGTGGGGATGCCGGTAATGACTGTGACAGTCGAGAATGACGGTAACAGCCGGACCGTTTGACGGATTACCAGGAGGAAACAATGGCTGAACTACTTGACGAAATTCACCCCGGCGAAATCTTGCTGGAGGACTTCATGAAGCCAATGGGCATATCGGCCCGTCAGCTTGCGGCGGACATTGACGTGTCACCCAGCCGGATCAGTGAATTGGTGCATGGTAATCGCCCGATTACCGCCGACACGGCTTTGCGGCTTGGCTTGTTTTTCAATATGGAGCCACGTTTCTGGATGAACCTCCAAACGGAGCACGACATGCGTGTTGCAGCCCGTACCCTACGTGAAAAAATCGCGCCGCGGATTCGCGTTTTCCACCATCACACTGCCGCATGATTCTTGCTGTGAAGGCATGGGTTTGGTAGTGGGCTGGAGGTTGAAAAGACATGGATTCCCGCTGCAGCCTGCCCTCGACCTGATCGGGGGCGGGAATGACGGCGCTCTCTGTCATCCCCGACGTGATCGGGGATCCAGGGCTGCATGGATTCCCGCGTTCGCGGGAATGACGGGTGGTTGTCATCCCCGACGTGATCGGGGATCCATGCGGCCATGTATCGCCATCTGGCAAAATATGGCTAGCCAGAATATAAGAGTCCAAAAAATGCAAACCGCCGCCGTGTATGAAGCCAAGAATCGGTTCTCGGAGCTGTTGGCCGAGGTGGCGCTTGGTGAAGAGTTCACCATCACCCGGCATGGCACGGCGGTGGCCCGGTTGGTGGCCATGGGCTCGCCGAGCGACACCACTGCCGGGCAGGGCGAGCGGGTGTCCGATGCCATGCACCGGCTGCGCGCCCTGGGCAGCGATGCGCTCTTGGGCGCCGGGCTGGCAGAGGCGATTGGCGCCGGCCGCGACTGATACCGACTGCCGCCCGTCAGATCATCGACACCCTGGGCGATTTGCCGATCGATGTGGATACCGGGCCTGCCGCGATAATCCGCCGCATGTCATCTCCCAAAATCTTGTTCGGCTTTCATGCCGTAGGCGTGCGCCTGAAGACGGCGCCGCAGTCGGTGGTTGAAATCTATGTGGACCCGGGTCGGCGCGATGCGCGGATGCGGCAGTTCATGGAGAAAGTGGCCGAGGCCGGGGTGCGGCTGATCGAGGCCGATGGCGTGCGGCTGGCGCGGCTGTGTGGCGGGCACGGGCACCAGGGCGTGGCGGCGCGGGTGCAGGAACTGGCGCAGGTGCATTCGCTGGACGACTTGCTGGACGCGCTGGAGGCGGGGCAGGCCGAGAAGCCAGCGGCCGAGCGGGTGGCGCCGCTGATTTTGGTGCTGGACGGCGTGACCGACCCGCACAACCTGGGCGCCTGCCTGCGGGTGGCCGACGGCGCTGGCGTGCACGCCGTGATTGCGCCCAAGGACCATGCCGCCGGCATCAATGCCACGGTGGCCAAGGTGGCCAGCGGCGCGGCCGAGACGGTGCCTTATTTCATGGTGACCAACCTGGCGCGCACCCTGGGCGAGCTGAAGGAACGCAATATCTGGGTGATTGGCACCAGCGACGCCGCCCCGCGCACCCTGTACCAGGCCGACCTGACCGGCCCGATAGCCTTGGTGCTGGGCGCCGAGGGCGCCGGCCTGCGCCAGCTGACCGCCAAGACCTGCGATGAGCTGGTGAGCATCCCGATGCGCGGTGCGGTGGAAAGCCTGAACGTGTCGGTGGCCAGCGGCGTGTGCCTTTATGAGGCTTTGCGGCAGCGTTTGGGGCGTGCCTGAAGATTGCCGGCGCCTTGGCCTCAGGCGGTTAGAGCTGACCGCTCACCCAGCACTGCGCGGAGCGATTTGACGGTCAGTGGCGCGGACTCTGGGTCAATCGCAGCCCGGAGTGCCGCATTGATCAAGGTTTGATATCCCTGACCCGTCGCATCGCCTCTGGCGCGGAATGCCTCTATGACATCGTCATCAAGCATGATAGTCACACGGGTTTTTGCCGTTGACGGTAGCACTGCGCCGCGCTTGCCTTGACTGAAATCGTATTCTTTACGCATGGGTCGAATTATCTCGTTAACCGCCCGACCGCTATAGCTGCAACCGGTAACGGAGTGCCATGGATTCCCGCTGCAGCCTGCCCTCGACCAGATCGGGGGCGGGAATGACCGCGTTTCATTTGGCTTGTCGACCTAGGCACTGCTGAAGCGAATCCTAAACCCAACCCAAGCCCCCCAACACCGCGCCCGGTTTCGCAGCCGTCGCCGTCTACAGGGTGGTCGCCTCCAAACCATTGGCGCATGCCATCGCACCATGAAGGCGCAGGGCGGCGACAAGTTCGTCTCTTGAATAGGGTGGATTCTTCAGATCGACCAGCGACTTGGCCAAGGCCTGGCGCGTTCTGGCGGGAGCGTGTTGGTAGAGCCGATCAAGGAAGGCCCCAGCTTTGCTGACGTCAATGCCCAACTGCCGTGTTTCGGACATCGCCAGATGCCTGGTGTTGTCGGACACGATCATGACCTCGTGGCGCACCGGGTCGTCTTCTTCGTTCAGCCCGTGGCGTAAGACCAGTGCCGCTGCGACCAGGTGACGGTCGTTTGGATGCACCCGAGCGGGAACACGCGCTCGGAATGCCGGGGCGTCATGCCCGGTAATCAGGTAGCCATCACGAGTGGCGTGCTGAAACGCTTTCAGTCTCCTCGGACCGGATGATGCGGCGCCGGTATGCACTTGTGGCCAATTTCGCAGAAGTTCGGCTTCAACTTCGTTTGTCCAATAGGCAAAGAAGAGGCCTTCCAGCATCAGGTCAAACAGCACATCCGACAAACGCGATGGCAACAGCACGCAGGCATCCAAAATGACCAAGGTGTTACCGCCGGGTGAGAGCGGATGGCCGTCCATGACTATTTGGCGGTTCTGCTTTTGCTAATGGCTTTGAGCCGACGCATGACCTCAGCTTCCGGACTTTGGTAAACGCCGGTTTTTTGGCCTTCGGCACGCAAGTTGGTGGACCGCGCGGCGACGTGGTGTTTGGCCTTCCATTCCAGCACTGCGGCACGCGGGACCCGTCGATGGCCGCCAGCCGAGACCGTGGCTCCCTGGAGACGGTTCTGATCAATGAGCATGGCGACGTAGGGTCGGCTGTACCCCAGCAACTCGGCAGCCTGGGCGGTACTGATCAGGTCAGTGTTGGCGATCTGAGGCTCGGGTATCTCGATACCGACAGTTTGGCTCTCGATGTCAACCAGATGCCTGATCAGCCTCAAGCGGGCGTTTCGGCTTTGGGGCGTCGTAGCCTCAAGTACCTGATGCAGAGCCGTGGCTACCTGATCAGACATGGCCCCGGTGATTGACCCAATGGCTTCAGCCAATGGCCTCAGTGGATCATTCCGACTGGCTGACGAGCGATTCAGGATGGCAGGCGCAATTGGCATGGTGTCCTCGGTGTGTAGATGCGATTTATGCCGCAGCACATAAACGAAAAAAACGAATAATACGCATTATTGCCGAGCGTCGCAATGGCCGCAAGTCCGTGAGGTCGTTACCGCGCTAAACCCAACCCAGGCCTCCCAACAGTGCCTCCGCGCCCAGCAGCCAGAGCAGGTGGATGCGGGTGCGCCAGACCAGCAGCGCGGTGACGGCGGCCAATAGCCAAAGCGGCCAGTGGTCGGTCGAGGTGCCCTGGGTGGTGGCCAGGATGACGCCGGTAGCCAGAAGGATGCCGACCACCAGCGGGGCCATGCCCTGTTTGAAGGCGCGTACCACGCGCCGCTCGCGGTTGCGGTGGCCCCAGCGGGCGACACTGAAGGTGAGGATGGTGCTGGGCAGCAGCGTGCCCACCATGGTCAGGCTCACCCCCAGCAGGGCGCAGGCCCAGGCTGGTAGCGTACTGGCGGCAGCGGCATTGAGCCCGACCTGCCAACCCAGCAGCGCGATAAACAGCACGTTGGGGCCGGGTGCGGCCTGGGCCAGAGCGATGGAGGAGGTGAATTGCGCCTCGGTGAGCCAGTGCTGTTGCGTGACGAGATAGCGGTGCATGTCGGGCGCAGTGCTGATGGCACCGCCGACAGCCAGCAAGGACAGCGACAAAAATTGCGCAAGCAGCGCCCACCAGTCTGCGGCGGCAAGCTCAATGCTCATCATGTCGCCCTGCCAGCAGTCAGGCGGCCCAGCTGCCGATAGGCCCAGGTGCAGGTGAGCCCGCCCAGGCCCAGCAGCACCCAGGCGAGTGGCAGCCGAAGCCAAGCAATTGCTATGATAGTGATAGCTATAGAGCCAATGCTGACAAGGGTTCCGACCACATTTTGCTTCAAAGCCGGCAGCAGTTTGAGGCCGGTGGCGGTGATCAGGCCGGCAGCCACGGCGCCCATGCCGCGCAGCGCACCCTGGGCCACCGGCAGCGTTTGCATGCTGGCGTACAGCGTGGCCAGCAGCAGCACCCCCAGCAGCGGAAACGTCAGGATGCCGGCCATGGCCACCAGAGCGCCGCGCAGCCCGAAAAAGCGGTCGCCCAGCATCAGCGACAAATTGACCACATTCGGGCCGGGCAGCACCTGGGCCACGGCCCAGTCTTCGACAAACTCCTCGCGCGTGAGCCAGCGCCGGCGCTCCACCAGCTCACGCTGGACGATGGCCAGCACGCCGCCAAAGCCCTGCAGCGCCAGCCAGGTGAACGACCAGAACAGCGCGCGCAGCGACGCCGGGCGCGGCGCGGGCTCGCTGTGAGTAGGGGCGGGGGTGGCAAGGCTCATGCGGACATTATCGGGACAGCCACCGGCCTACCTAGCCAAAGCTACCCATGGCGGCCATGGCTCAGGGCCCGGGCGCGCGCAGCACGGTGCGAAAGCCCAGGTGGCTGGTGGCCAGGTCGTCTTCTTGGGCTTGACGGGCACCGGGCCGGTAGCGCATGCAGTAGTTGGGCGCGCACAGGTTAGAGCCGCCTTTGATGACATGTCGGCTCGCCGCGCCGGCGGCCCCAGCCGGCCGGGTGGCTATGGGGGGTTGGTCGGGGGGCAGGGTGTCAGGGCCGCTGTGGTCTTCGGTGTAGACGTCGGCGGTGAGTTCCCAGACGTTACCGATCATGTCATGCAGGCCAAAGGCGTTGGCTGCAAAGCAGCCGACTGGCGCCAACCCGGTGAAGCCGTCGCTGGCCTGGTTGGCCAGCGGAAAAAAGCCCTGCCAGGTGTTAGCCTGGGCCGGTTGCGCGGGCGCGGTGCCGGGGGCGGTCGGTGGCGTGGTTGGCAGGGTGGCTGTCTGGCCGCCGCCGGCGGCCCATTCCCATTCGCGCTCGGTGGGCAGGCTGCGCCCGGCCCAGCGGGCATAGGCCTGGGCGTCTTCCAGGGTGACGGCCACCACCGGGTAGGCGTCGCGCCCGGTGATGCTGCTGTCGGGCCCGGTCGGGTGGCGCCAGTTGGCGCCGGGCAGATACTGCCACCATTGGCGCGGATCGCCCCCGTTGCGCAACTCAGTGGGGTTGACGAAGACCACCGCGCCGGGTTGCTGCATGGCGGGCGGCAGGCCAGGGTGCAATTTGGCGTCGACCGGGCGCTCGGCCGTGGTGACGTAACCGGTAGCCTGCACAAAACGCGCAAATTCGGCGTTGGTGACCTCAGTGCGGTCCATCCAGAAGCCCTGCACCGTGGCCAGGCGCACTGGGGTTTCCTCGCGGTACACGGTGTCGCCAAAGGCAAAACTGCCGGCCGGCACCCAGAGCATGCCGGGGTGGGGGCTGGTGCTGGGTGGCAACGGGCAGGTTGTGCGCTCTGTGGATGCCGCCGGTGCCCCGGGTTTGGGCAGGCCGGGTTGGCCGAGCAGCCACCAGGCGGTGGCTGCAAGCGCTAGTGCGGCCAGGATGCCGGCTGCTCGCCATGTGGTTTGGCGCGGCAGCCGTGGATTCCCGCCTGCGCGGGAATGACGGGGGGGGCGGGAATGACGGGGTAAGTTGTCATCCCCGGCCACGACCGGGGATCCAGCTGAAACATCGTCATCCCCGGCCACGACCGGGGATCCAGGGCTTTTTGGTTTGGTCCACTGCAGCGTGCCATCCGCCAACCGGCCAAAGCGCAGGGCCAGCAGGTCGAGGGCGTAGTTTTGGCGCAGGCGCCAGGGGGCTTGCTTGCCTTGGCCTGGAAAGCGGTCGAGTGAGCGTTGGATGTAGCCGGACGAAAAATCGACCCAGGCCTCACGCGAGACGGCGGCGTCGTGCAGCACCGGGGTGCAGTGGCTGTAGCCCTGGCCCAGGCGCTGCAGCAGGCGGCAGACATAGGCGCTGGTGAGGTCGGCTTTGAGCGTCCAAGAGGCGTTGGTGTAGCCGACCACATAGGCCAGGTTGGGTACGCCCGAGAGCATCATGCCTTTGTAGCTCAGGCAGTCTTTCAGCACCACTGTGCGGCCGTCCACCGTCAGGGCCATGCCGCCCAGCGCCAGCAGGTCGAGCCCGGTGGCGGTGACGATCACGTCTGCCGTCAGCGTCTGGCCCGAGGCCAGTTGCAAGCCGGTGGGCGTGAAGTGGCTGATCTGGTCGGTGACGATCGCGGCCCGGCCCTGCTGCAGGGCGTTGAACAGGTCGCCATCGGGCACCAGGCACAGCCGTTGGTCCCAGGGCTTGTAGCGCGGCGTCAAGTGGTGAATATCGGTTCCAGGCCCCGCCAATGCTTGTGCTTGCGCTATGATTTTGAGAGCAACCTGCTGCGGCCAACGCTTGGCCAGCTGAAAGAACAGTTGGCCGAGCAGCACGTTTTTCCAGCGCGTAAGGCCATAGGCCAGCCCAGCTGGCAAACGCTGGCGCAGCCAGTCGGCCAGCGCATCGCGGGCGGGCCGCGCGACGATGTAGGTGGGTGAGCGCTGCAGCATGGTGACATGGGCGGCCCGTTCGGCCAGCGCCGGCACCAGCGTGACGGCCGTGGCGCCGCTGCCGATCACCACCACGCGCTGACCCGTCACATCCAGATCAGCCGGCCAGGCCTGCGGGTGCACGATGCGCCCGCCAAAGCTGGCCATGCCGGCAAAGTCCGGCGTGTAGCCGTGCTCATAGTTGTAGTAGCCGGTGCAGACGTGCAGAAACCGGCAGCTGAGCTGCTGCGTGGCCTGCCCCGGGCCCACTTCCACGGTCACCGTCCAGCGCGCCTCGGTACTCGACCAACTGGCGGCGGTAACCCGGTGCTGGTAGCGGATGAGCTGCTCCAGCTGGTGCTCTTGCGCCGTGGCGCGCACGTAATCCAGGATGGCTGCGCCGTCGGCAATGGCGCGCGCGCCGGTCCAGGGCCGGAAGGCGTAGCCCAGGGTGTGCATGTCGGAGTCACTGCGGATGCCGGGGTAGCGGAACAGGTCCCAGGTGCCGCCCAGGCGGTCGCGGCCCTCCAGGATGCCAACGCTAAAGCCCGGGCAGCGCTGCTGCAGGTGCACGGCGGCGCCGATGCCCGACAGGCCGGCACCGACGATCAGCACATCAAGGTGTTCCATAGTCTTGAAGCCCTGCTCAATTGACCCAGTAGCTGTACTCGTCTTGCGGCAGGTGCTTTTGGTCCAGCGTTTTGTCGATTTCCACTGCAACCTCCAGGAACGAGGGCCACAGCGGCGGCGGCATGTTGGCGTGATGCGCCTGCATCTGGGCCTTCATCTGGGCCAGCCGTTGTGGCTCTTTGGCGGCCAGGTTGGTGCGCTCGGTCGGGTCGTCGGCCAAGTGAAACAACCAGTCTTTTTTGGGGCGTTCCGAGACGATCAGCTTCCAGCCCTGGTCTTGCAGGGCCCGGTAGGGGCCGTCACGCCAGAACAGCGGCCGGCCCGGCTGCACCGGTGCCTTGGCGCTTAGAAAAGGCAGCAGGTTGACGCCGTCAATCACCCGGTCGGTCGGCAACTTGCCACCGGCGGCGGCCAGCACGGTAGGCAGGATGTCGATGTTGGACACCGGTGGGCGGTACTGCAGCCCAGCCGGGATGCGGCCCGGCCATTTGGCCACATAGGGCACGCGCAGGCCGCCTTCAAAAAAGGTCAGCTTCCAGCCGCGGTAAGGCTGGTTGACCTCGGGCAGGCCGATGTAGCCGGGCGCGCCGTTGTCACTGGTGAAGATGACGATGGTGTTCTCTTCCAGCCCTTCTTCGCGCAGGGTTTGCAGCACGCGGCCCACGCTGCGGTCGACCGAGCGCACCATGGCCGAGTAGACGCGGCGCCGGTGGTCCGGGATGTTGGCCAGCGCGTCGTAGTCTTCTTTGGCGGCTTGCAGTGGGGTGTGCACGCCCCAGTGCGCCAGGTACATGAAGAAGGGCTGGTGCTTGTTGCGCTTGATGGCCGTCACCGCTTCGTCGGTGAAGTAGTCGGTCAGGTACTTGGAGGGCTCAAACCATTTGCCGCCGTTGTAGCTCACGCCAAAGCGCATGTTGGGCCACAGGAACTTGTCGATCGGGTCAAAGTCTTGTTTGGAGCTGACGCCACGCGCATCCCCGTCGGGCAGGTACAGGCCGCTTTCCATGAACAAGCTCTCGTCAAAGCCCTGGTTGTTGGGCCGCATCTCGGGCGTGCTGCCCAGGTGCCATTTGCCGATGTGGATGTTGTGGTAGCCCCGGGGTTTGAGTAATTTGGCCAAGGTTTGCTCGGTAGGAGGCATGCCCAGGTCGTTGAAATCTTTGGACTGCTTGGCTTTGTCTAGGTCAACCACCGGTTTGTGCAGCCGGTCTTTGTCGGCGTACAGCGCTGGGAGCACGCGCGCCATGGCGCCCGGCGTGGGCGTGAACTCGACGCCAAAGCGCCAGGGGTAGCGCCCGGTCAGCAGCGCTGCGCGCGACACGGTGCACACCGCGCTACCGGCGTAGCCCTGGTCAAAACGCACGCCGTCACGGGCAATGGCGTCGATGTTGGGCGTGGGCACGCCCTGCGCGGTGCGGCCGCCGCCATGGGTGCTGACGTCATTGATGCCCAGGTCGTCGGCCAGGATCACGATGATGTTGGGTGGGCGCTGTGCCAGCGGGGTGCTGGCCTGCGCCGGCCCCACCTGCCAGGGCACGGGCTGGTTGGCACCGCGCGGGTGCACGATGTCGGTGTACCAGCCCAGTGAGTACTTGAGGATATGGATGCGGTTGAGGTACAGCGCACCCAAGGTCAGCACCAGCAGGCCCAGCGCCCAGGCTATTTTTCGTCGGAGTGTCATTGGCGGTGTCTCTTTGTGTCGCTGTTAACCCATTTTCGCCACTTGCGGTGGATTCCCGTTTTCACGGGAATGACGGGGCAGGGCGGGAATGACGGGAAGGACCGTCACCCCCGACTCGATCGGGGGTCCATGCCCCCATCATGGTCGTGGCAGCCCACCCGCCAGGCGCAGCATGGTTTGGGCTGTCTCCACGCCGGCGTTCTGGTTTTGGCCGGTGACCAGCCGGCCATCGGTCACGGTGAGGTTGGCAAACGGGTCGAGCAGGGCTTGGCGGCTCTCAAACAGGGCGCCAGCGGCGCGCAATTCGCGTTCGGGGTGCTGCGGCGTCTGGGTGATGCCCAGCTCTTTGACTTGCTTGTCGGTCACCGCCGTCAGGCGTTTGCCCTGCACCAGCGGCCGGCCGTCAGTGTCTTTGGCCAGCAGCAGGCCCAACGGGCCGTGGCACACGCCGCCGATCACGCGCCCGGCAGCCCAGGCCTGGGTGATCTGCTCGCCCAGAGCGGCTGAGGTGCCCAGGTCATAGGCTGCGCCCCAGCCGCCGGCCAGAAAAATGATGTCGTACTGGCGCAGGTTCAGCGTGGTGATGGCGGCCGAGGCCTGGACCTTGGCCTGGGCAGTGGCGTCTTTCAGGTAGCGCTTGTCGGATGGCGCGGCCAGCAGCCATAAAAAGGAGCCGGGTTCGATCGGGATCGGGCCGCCCTGGATGCTGGCGATGTCGACCTGCATGCCGGCGTCCAGAAAGGCGTAGTAGGGCGCGGTCAGCTCCGAGCCAAACACCCCGGTGGCTTTGCCGCCCGGGCCTAAGGTGGCCTGGCTGGTGGTGATGATCAGCGCGCGCTTGCCCGGCAGCGCATAGACCGGGCCGCTGTAATGCGGGTGCAGGCCCAGCGCCCGCAGCATGGCCGGCAGGCCTAGCCAGGTGAACAGGCCGCACAGCAGCAGGGTGATGAGCAGGGTAGACATGGTTTTGAATTTCAAGGTTGCGCTTTCGGGGTGGTCGGGGATGACGGCCCTTTCTGTCAT
>JBBAPO010000015.1:0-85751 GCA_040400795.1 Rhodoferax sp. | reverse complement strand
TCCCGTGCACACGGGAATCCAGGGGCCATGGATCCCCGATCAGGTCGGGGATGACAAAGAGACATCGGGGATGACGGCCCTTTCTGTCATTCCCGTGCACACGGGAATCCAGGGGCCATGGATCCCCGATCAGGTCGGGGATGACGGCCCCGTCTGTCATTCCCGTGCACACGGGAATCCAGGACTTGCCAGCGGTCAATGTGCGATTTAGCATCCAGGTTTGTGAAAATGATTCAGGTTATTGTGGATTAACTGCTGAAATGACCGTATGGCGAAAAAACAAGACAAACTTCGATCAAGTCCATCGTGCGGGCACCCAAGCAAGACCGCGCGCGGTTGACCGTGGAGGCGATTTTGGAGAGTGCAGTTCAGATTCTGGAGACCGATGGCCTGGCTGGCTTCAAGGTGGCTGCGCTGGCCGAGCGCTCGGGCTACGGCGTGGGCACGCTGTACCAGTATTTCGAGAACATCGACGCGGTGATGATGGCGCTGGTGGAGCTGGAAAACGAGCGGGCGCGCCAAAAATTGTTGGCCGAGTTCAGCGACCGGGCTGCCAGCGGGCAGGCCCAGGGCACGCGCGAGCTGGTGCAGCTGATGCTGTCGGCATTCAGCCAGCGGCGGGCGGCGCAAAAGGCGATCGTCGAGTGGGCGCTGTCGCGGCGCGACATGCGGGCTTTTGACAGCCGCAACACCTTTTTGGGGCAGATGTTGGTCAGTGTGTCGGTGCGCTCGCAGGGCCTGAAACTGGATCGACTGCTGACGGCTACCGAGATGTTTGTGCTGACACGCGCCTTTTTGGGGGCGCTGCGCACCGCCATCTGGAACGACGAGGCCGACACCGGCTCGCCCCAGTTTGCCCTGGCGCTGACCGACCTGGTGGACGGCTATGTGCACCAATTGGTGCGGCGCGAGGCGACGCCAGCCGCTGCCCGTTGAGGGCTTGCGGTCTGGCGCACACCCAAGACTCATGACGCCGCGGGCTCCGGCATCACACGCAGTCCGCGCAGGCGCAGGCGCGGGATGTCCAGCGCCAGCAGCCGCTCGCCGCCCAGGCTGCTGAGCCAGGCCTGCACCTGGGCCTGCTCGGCTGGCGGCATGGCCCGGTACACATCAAGCGCGCGCTGCGCCATCCACAGCGTGTAGGGCAGGGCAGAGCGCCGGAAGCGCCCGGCACCCATGGGCACCTCCACGTCCGCCAGGCCGCGGCGCAGGGCCTTGCCCGGCGGCAAAGCAGGCAGGGCCGCCCGTGCTTGCTGGTTGATGCCTTCAAGCAGCGGCACAAATTCGGCAAATATCGTTTGGAACACCGGGGTCAGCGTGTCGGGCAGGGCGTCTGTGGCCGGCATCGGCGCGGTAACAGCGCGTGCGGGTTCGGGCGCGGGCTCGGGCTTGGGTGCGGCGATGCGCTCGATCCAGGCGCGCAAGTGGCGGCGCGGCGCCACCAGCTCGCGCGCCGGCCAGGGGTCGCGCCCCAGGTGCGCCACCATGGGGCCGGCCAGGCTGAAGTCGGCCAGGGTCGGCTGGGCGCCGAGCAGGTAGGGCTGCTGCGCGAAATGGGTGTCCAGTTGGTCCAGCATGTCGGCGGTCCAGCGGTCCATGGTGGCGAACTGCTCGGGCCGCACACCCACCGTGTGTAACTTGGCGCGCAGGCTGGCTGCGATGTAGGCCACAGCGCGGCGCTGCAGCGGCCCCGGAAAACCGGGCAGCAGGTGGCTGCCGGCCTCGCGCTCAAACAGCGCGTAGTTTTCTGGGTAGGTCCAGCGGGTGTGCATGGCGATCGGGATCCACCACTCGTCGCACCAGGCTTCGAGCAGGTAGGCGGCAAAGCGCGGCACCGGGCGGGTCGGGATCACCGGCCGCTGCGGGTGAGCGGCTTCGAGCTGGTCAATGATGACGCTGGAATCTTGCACCCAGGCGCCCTGCGGCGTGCGCAGCACCGGCATCACCACCGCCCCGGTCTGGCGCTTGATGGTGGACAGCAGGGTGAACATATTGACCGGCTGGTCGGTGAAGGCAATGCCCTTGTGCAGCAGGTAGCAACGCACCTTGCCGGTGAAGTAGGACAGGTGCCAGCCGTAGAGGGTGTAGGGTGGTTTCATGGGGCAGTGGTCAGCTCGGCCAACTCGGCCAACTCGGCAAGTACCCAGGCGATGACCACCGGCGCCAGGCACAGTTGCAGGTGACCCTGCCCGTCAAACACGGTGACCGGCGCGCCCGGCAGCACCTGCTCGCGCTGGGGGTAGACGATGTTGTCTTGCGGTGTGAGGGCAATGCGCAGCAGGGCGCGCGTGGCCGGGCTCTCGCTGGCGGCCAGGTCGTGCAGCCAGCGGCTTTGCCACACCATTTGCTGGCCATTGGCGCTGGGCGCGTGCGGTGCGATGCGGGTGCCGGCGTGCGGCGTGCCCAGGGTGATGACCCGCGCGGCGCGGCTGCTGCCGTGGGTGCGCAACCAAGCGCGCAGCGCCAGCCTGCCCATGCTGTGCCCGACCAGCGCCATCTGCTGCGCCCCACTCTGCGCGCAGAGTTGGTTCACACCCTGCTCCACCAGCGGGGCATAGCGGTCGATCGAGCAGAACAGCGGCTCCAGGTTGATGGCCAGCACGGTGTGGCCGCGGGCGCGCAGGGCTGCGGCCATCTGGTCCCAGACGCGGTGGTTGCAGATGTAGCCATGCACCAGCAGCACCGGGATGGCGGGCTGCTGGCCCAGCCTGGGCTGCACCTGGGGCGGCGCCAGCGTCCAGGGCTGGCGCAGCACAAACACACGCAGCGCGGCCGCCAGTTCGCCGGCGCCGGCGCGCCACCAGGCGGCGCCGCTGCCGGCCGGGCGTGATTTGAGCAGGCTGTTGGCAACGGTCGACGCGCTGGTCAGCAGCGGCACCAGCAACCCGAGGCCCAGCGTCAGCATCAGCGCGGTGGGTGATGCGAGGTCAGTGGCGTAGCCGATCAGCCCGCCCAGCAGCGCCCCGGTCAGCATTTGCGCCAGCAGCAGCCAGCGCAGCAGGCGGGCCAGCATCTCAGGCCCCGGCCCGGCTGCACTGCAGCGTGCGCCGCGCCGGCTCGACCACGGATTTTTCGGCCTCGTAGTCGGCGGTCAGCACCCGCATCAGCAAAAAGCCCTGGGTGCTGGGGCTGACCACCACCCGAGCGCCGGGCGGCACCGCCGGGTCACGCGGATTGGGGCCTTCTGACACCAGCCACAGGTCCACCGGCGCTGCGCCGGCCTGCCGGTCGTTGAGCACAAAGAAGTTGTCGCTGTTGGCGGCGTACAGGGCGATCGACCAGTAGCTGGGCAGCCCGGGATTGGCGCGCACCCGCACCGGGCCGGCCGAGACATCGAACACGCACACTGAGTACAGCAGGTCTGGGCTGGGCATCACCACCCGGCGCGCCGTGGCGTCCACCGCCGGCGGAAATGCGGCTTGGTTGCGCATGTTCATGGCTTGCGCGGCCGGGCTGTTCATGAGCCGGTTCATGATCAGGCGCGGTGTGGCCCATACCATCAGCAGGTGTACCAGGATGGCGGTGGCCAGCAGCGTGAGGCCCCGGTAAAACCAGAGGCGCTGCCGTGTGGACCAAGACCTCATGGGCAGGCTCCTATGGCTTTGATCGACGGAGGTTGCAGGCGGGATGGTGCGGCCTGCAGGTCCGGGGCGGGGTTGTACAGGCGCAGCGTCAGCACCAGACCGCGCTGGCCGGGCGTGGGCAGCCAGTGCAGGCCTTCCGCCCCCTGATGGCCGGTGACCAGCGCAAAGCGCCCGCTGGCGTCCAGCCGGGCGGTGTTGCCGTTCAAGCTGTATTGGCGGTTTGGGGCGTCAAACAGAAAAAAATCATCGGCGTAGGCAGTGATGCTCCACCAGCGGGCTTGCGGTGGAAGGCCCTCGACACGGTAGCTGCAGTCCGAGCGCAGTGGCCGCCCGGCGTCGTCATGGCGGGCCATGTAGTACATGGTTTCGTCCCGCCCCAGCGCCAGCAGCCCCTCAAGTGCCACCCGGGCGCGGGTGTACATGTCGGCATCGGTGCTGCCGGCCAGTGTGCTGCCGGTCCAGGGGCCGACTTTGACCACGCTGCCCGACCAGCTAGCGTGGCGTAACACCCACCAGGCTGAGCCCAGACCCAGCGCCACGGCACCGAGGTACAGCAGGGCGGCGACGGTCAGGCGCTTAAGTCGACTGGCGGTGTGGTGGACGGCCATGCTGGAATGAACTTGGCGGGATCAGGCCTTGGCTTGGGCTTTGGCCTTGGCAGCCCGGGCCAGCGGCAGCCAGTGCAGCAGGCCAAACAGCAAGGCCAGTAACAGGCTGTGCAGCAGCGGCCCCTTGTAGGTCTTGATGTGCTTAAAGGCCACGATAGCCTCGAGCACATGGATGGCCAGCAGCGCCAGGGCAAGGTTCTGTATCAGCGGGCCTAGGCCCCACGGCAGGGTCACTGCCAGGCTGAGCAGGGCGAGGGCATAGGCGCCCAGGCAATTGGCTTTGAGGAAAGTGTTCATGGGGTTCCTGTTGTCATCGTCGCCCCCGATCAGGCCGAGGGCAGGCTGCGCGGGGATCCATGGATTCCCGCTTTCGCGGGAATGACGGGGGTGGTGGGCATGGCGGAAATAGTTGTCATCCCCGGCTGCGACCGGGGATCCAGGCTGTTGTGGATTCCCGCGTTCGCGGGAATGACGGAGGGGGCGGCAATGACGGAGGGGGCGGGAATGACGGAGGGGGCGGGAATGACGGGATTGGCGGCGATGAAGGCGACGATTTTTTGGGCTACTTCGGCGCCTTGGTCTTCTTGCAAAAAGTGGCCGGCGCGGCGGATGGTTTCGTGGGGTTGGTTGGCGGCGCCGGGTACATGCTTTTGGAAAATTCGTTCACCGCCGCGGGTGATCGGGTCGCGACTGCTGAACAGGGTCAGAAAGGGCTTGTCCCACTGCTTGAGCACTGACCAGGCCTGGGTGTTGTTGGCAAACTCCGGGTCTTGCGGCGTGGTGGGCACGAAGGTGGGAAACAGGCGCGCGCCGACCTTGAAGCGGCGCGACGGGAAGGGCGCGTCGTAGGCGGCCACTGCCTGATCGCTCAGGGGCATGGCGCAACCGGTCTTGACGATGCGACCGATCGGGAACCAGGGGCTGAAGCGGGCAAAGGCGCGCCAGATCAGAAAGGCCTTGGGGATGGGGTCGGCGCCGGTGGGCAGGCCGCCATTGCCAAGCACCGCACGGGCAAAGCGCTGCGGGCTGTGGGTCAGCATGCGCAGGCCGATCAGCGAGCCCCAGTCCTGGCAGAACAGGGTGGCGCCTTGCAGGTCAACCGCCTCCATCCAGGCGCACATCCACTGCACATGGTTGCCGTAAGAGTAGTCAGCCGCATGCGAGGGTTTGTCGGAGCGGCCAAAGCCGATCAGGTCGGGTGCCAGCACGCGGTGACCGGCGGCGACCAGCACCGGGATCATCTTGCGGTACAGGTAAGACCAGGTGGGCTCGCCGTGCATCAGCAGCACTGGCGGCGCGTCGCGCGGGCCTTCGTCGATGTAGGCCAGGCGCAGGCCGCCGAGCTCCAGGTAGTGCGGGGTGTAGGGAAAGTCGGTCAGGCCGGCAAAGCGCTCTTCTGGCGTGCGCAGCACCCGGTCTTGGTGGATGCTGGGGAGTGGGGCGGTCATGGCGGGGCTTAGAACAGTTTGCGGCTGCTGCTGTCGGTGCCGCCAGCGGGTAAGCTGAACAGCATGCCGTCCTCGCCGACCGTCATGGGGCCCTTGTAGAAGTCTTTGGCGTCGCCCATGAAGGCCGGGTAGGCAAAACTCACCGGCATCGGCGGCACCACATGGTTGAACACCAGTTGCTTGGCGCCGGCGGCGCTGGCTTGGGCGGCGGCCTGCTCGGGTGTGGTGTGGTAGTTGACGATGTCACGCATGACGTGGGTCAGTTGCTCCATCTTGCGGGCCTCGAAATGGCTCTCCAGCAGCTTGAGCAGCTTGGGTTGCAGGGCCTCGTGCACCAGAATGTCGGCGCCCTTGGCAGCCGCCACCAAGGACGGGCTGGTGACAGTGTCACCGCTGATCACGATGGAGCGGCCCTTGTAGTCGAAGCGGTAGCCCACGGCCGGCTCGATGGGCGCATGGTTGACGCGGAAGGCGGTGACCTTGAGGCCCTTGTCGTCCAGCACCACCACCTGGTCGCCCTGGCCCACGGGCGGCAGCGCGAACGGGATGCCTTTGCCGCCGCTGCCGCCGGGCGGCATGATGCGCTCGGAGTGGTGGGCGACGCGGTAGCCAAAATCCAGCACATAGGCGGCGCGAAAGCCCTCAACCACCTTCTCCACGCCGGTGGGGCCATGGATGGGCGTGGGGGTGAGGGCGCTGCTGGTGCCCCAGCGCTGCAGCATGAAAGGCGGCAGGCCGTCGATGTGGTCGGAGTGGAAGTGAGACAGGAAGATGGCCTCAATGCGGCCGGCCGGGATGCCCATGTAGGCCAGGTTGCGGGCGCTGCCCTCACCGGCGTCCACAATGAACAGTCGGTCGCCGGCAATGATCGCCGAGCAAGGACCCGCGCGTGTTGGGTCAGGAAACGGTGAGCCGGTGCCGCACAAGGCCAGGTGCAGGCCGTCAGGCAGGCTAGGGATGATGTCGCGCCCGGCGTTGCGTTTCACCATCTCCTGCAGAAGCCGGGTGGCAAGCGGCTTCTGGAAGACCATTGCAAGCCCGGCCAGCAGTGCGGCGAGGACGACCAAGGTTAGCAGCGTTTTGGTAATTCGATTCAAGGACGGTCTCCAGCAGGGCGGATGTGAGAGCTCTAGTCTATGAAACTAGTCCACATTTGTGTTTCATATTTCTAAGTTGCTACTGAACAGGCTGCAAATGACGAAACAGAGACCCATCAACAGGGGTTCGATCGCCAAGCCTCGGTCTTTAGCCAGGCAAGTCCAGCCCTGTGCAGAGCAACCCGTTCAGGTTTTTCAATAAACCGGCTGGTAGCGCCGGATCGCGGCCCGCACCTCGTCGCTCAGCACAAAGCCGGGGCCGAAGCGCTGCGCCAGCTCGGCCGCGCGCTGCTCAAAGGCCGCAATGCCCATGCCGTAGATGAACTGCATGGCACCACCGGTCCAGGCCGGAAAGCCGATGCCGAAGATCGAGCCGACATTGGCCTCGGCCACGCTGGTCAGCACGTTTTCGCTCAGGCAGCGCGCCGTTTCCACCGCCTGGCGGTACAGCAGCCGGTCCTGAATGTCAGCCATGGCCCAGGCTTGGCCCGGCTTCTCGTACAGCACTTTGAGCTGCGGCCACAGTGATTTGCGCGCGCCCTTCTCGGCGGGGTAGTCGTAAAAACCGCCGCCACCGGCCCGGCCCGGGCGCCCATTTTGCCGGACCATGTCGGCCACCAGTTGCTCGCCCGGTGTGGGGGTGTAGCTGCGGCCCTCTGCCGCAAAGTCGGCCATGGTCTGCTCCATCACATGCAGGCTCAGGCTGAGCGCGGTTTCGTCCAGTACCGCCAGCGGCCCGACCGGCATGCCGCACTGAATGCCGGCGTTTTCGATCACCGGGGCCGGGATGCCTTCGCCCAGCATGGCCGCACCCTCCATGACAAAGGTGCCGAACACCCGGCTGGTGAAGAAGCCGCGTGCGTCATTGACCACGATGGGCACTTTGCCGATGGCCTGCACGTAGTCGAAGGCGCGCGCCACGGTCTCGTCATCGGTCTGCGCGCCGCGAATGATCTCCACCAGCTTCATCTTGTCGACCGGGCTGAAGAAATGGATGCCGACAAACTTGGCCGGCGCGCGGCTGGCCGTGGCCAGGCCGCTGATGGGCAGGGTAGAGGTGTTGGAGGCAAAAAAGCCGCCTGGCGCCAGCATGGGCTCGGCTTCCTGGGTGACCTGGGCCTTGAGCGCGCGGTTTTCAAACACCGCCTCGATGATCAGGTCACAGCCGGCCAGGTCGGCGGCCTGGGCCGTGGGTTGGATGCGGGCCAGCAGCGCATCGCGCTCGGTCTCGCTCAGGCGCCCTTTGGCCACGCTGGCCTGGGTCAGCTTGGCGCTGTAGGCCTTGCCGGCGTCGGCTTTCTCTTGGCTCACGTCTTTGAGCACAGTGGCAATGCCTTTGCGGGCTTGCACGTAGGCAATGCCGGCACCCATCATGCCGGCGCCCAGCAGGCCGACCCTGCTTGGCTTGTAGCGCGGCGCCTTGCCCGGGCGCGACTGGCCGCTCTTGATGGCGTTCATGTTGAAGAAAAAGGTGTTGATCATGGCGCGGGCGTTGGGCCCGGTGATCAGCTTCGCCAGGTAGCGGCTCTCGATGCGCAGCGCGGTGGGCACATCAACCTGCAGGCCCTCGACCATGCAGGCCAGAATCGCCTCGGGCGCGGGGTAGCGGCCGCGGGTCTGCTTTTTGAGCATGGCCGGCGCCACCGGCAGCATGGCCGCCACTTTCGGGTTGGCCGGGGTGCCGCCGGGCACCTTGTAGTCTTTGGCTTCCCAGGGGTGCTGGGCGGTGGGGTGGGCGGCAATCCAGGCCAGGGCCTGGGCCTGCATCTCGGCTTGTGCGTTGACGCCGGGCGCCACCAGCGCATGCACCAGCCCCAGGCCAAGCGCTTGTTGCGGTGAAAACAGCTGGCCTTCCACCAGGTAGGGCTGGGCGCCCAGCAGTCCCAGGTGGCGCGTCATTTTGGTGACGCCGCTGGCGCCGGGCAACAGGCCAAGCGTGACCTCGGGCAGGCCGAACTGAATGCGTGCGTCATCCACCGCGATGCGGTGGTGCCCGACCAGCGCCACCTCCCAGCCGCCGCCCAGGGCGGTGCCGTTGAGGCAACTGACTACCGGAATGCCCAGCGTCTCCAGCGTGCGGAAATCCTGCTTGACGCGCTCGATGCCTGTGTACACGGCGCTGGCGTCAGCGGGGGTGAGGCGCATGGTGGCTTTGAGGTCGGCGCCGGCAAAAAAGGTGCTTTTGGCCGAGGTCAGCAGCATGCCGCGAATGGCCGCGCGGTCTGCCAGCACCTGGGTGGCCAGCGCATGCAGGTCCTCCTGCCACTGCAGGCACATGGTGTTGACCGGTGAGCCCGGCTCGTCAAAAGTGACGGTGGCAATGCCGTCTTGCAGGGTGTAACGGATGGTGTTCATCAAAGTCTCTCCACAATGGTGGCAATGCCCATGCCGCCGCCCACGCACAGCGTGGCCAGCCCGTAGCGCAGCTGGCGGCGGTGCAGCTCATCGATCAGCGTGCCCAGAATCATGGCGCCGGTGGCGCCCAGTGGGTGGCCCATGGCAATGGCACCGCCGTTGACGTTGACCTTGTCGTGCGGCACCTGCATCTCTTTCATGAAGCGCATCACCACCGCGGCAAAGGCCTCGTTTACCTCAAACAAATCGATCTGGTCAACGGTGAGGCCGGCCTTGGCCAGGGCCTTGCGGGTGGCCGGCATCGGGCCGGTGAGCATGATGGTGGGGTCGGCACCGCTGAGTGCCACCGCCACGATGCGGGCACGCGGCGTCAGGCCATGGCTGCGGCCAGCCGCTTCAGAGCCGATCAGCAGGGCGGTGGCGCCATCAACGATGCCCGAGGAGTTGCCAGCATGGTGCACATGGTGAATGCGCTCCACCTGCGGGTAGCGCGTGAGCGCCACCTGGTCAAAGCCCATGCTGCCCATCTGCTCAAAGGCGGGCTTGAGGCTGGCCAGGCCTTCGAGCGTGCTGTGCGGTTTGATGAATTCGTCTTGCGCCAGAATGACCTGACCCAGCGCGTCGCGCACCGGCACCACCGAGCGCGAAAAATGGCCGGCGCCCTGCGCCGCGCTGGCGCGCTGTTGCGAGGTCAGGGCAAAGCGGTCGACGTCCTGGCGGCTGAAGCCCTCTAAAGTGGCGATCAGGTCGGCGCCAATGCCCTGCGGCACAAAGGCGGTGGCCGAGTTGGTTTCGGGGTCCATGGCCCAGGCGCCACCGTCCGAGCCGATGGGCACGCGGCTCATGCTCTCCACGCCGCCGGCAACTACCAGGTCTTCCCAGCCCGAGCGGACTTTTTGTGCCGCCAGGTTAACGGCCTCCAGCCCCGAGGCGCAAAAGCGGTTGATCTGCAGGCCGGCACAGCGCACGTCCCAGCCGGCCTTGAGCGCGGCCACCTTGGGCAGCACCGAGCCCTGGTCGCCCACCGGCGACACGATGCCCATCACCACATCATCTACTGCGGCGGTGTCAAACCCGTTACGGCTTTGCAGCTCGGTCAACAGGCCGGCCAGCAGGTTGACGGGTTTGACTTCAAACAGGCTGCCGTCTTTTTTGCCCTTGCCGCGCGGGGTGCGGATGGCGTCGTACACATAGGCTTCGGTCATGGGGCGTTCCTTGCGGTGGGGTGGCGCAGAAGTATAGGCATTTCACCCGGCGTCAGCGCTGCCTGCGTGAGCGTCGCACAAAGTGTGCATTTATACTGACGCCATTCTGTACATCCGAAACTGGTCATGAAACAAACCACCTTCACGGAACTCCGTAATCACGCCAAACAGTACTTTGACCTGGTGGCGCAGGGTGAGTCGGTCCGGGTGCTGCGCAATGGCAAACCGATTGCCGACATTGTTCCGGTGGTGCCCGATTTGCCGTCTTGGAAACGTCGTCAAGCCCAGCCGCTGGTGCTGGATGGCGTCGCACTAAGCCTCCTAGTATTGGATGAACGTGGCAGCGGTTTGTAGGCGTTTGTAGGAGCTGGCCCTGTGCGCGTCTTTTTTGACAGTTCGGCGTTTGTCAAGCGCTATGTCCGGGAGGCCGGATCTGATGCGGTCTTGCATTTGTGCGACCAAGCGACAGAGATCTTGCTGTCAGGTATCGCGCTGCCCGAAATTGTGTCAGCATTGTGTAGGCTACAGCGCGAGGGGCGCGTGTCCGACAGCCAATACCGGCATTTGAAGGCCCTGCTATTGGCAGATGTGGAGGATGCAGCCATCTGCGACCTGACACCAATGGTCTTGGCGCAGGCCATCGCCAGTCTGGAGGCCAATGTGCTGCGCGGGATGGATGCCATCCACATCGGCAGCGCATTGGTGCTGGAAGCCGAGTTGTTTGTCACCTCAGATCAACGCCAGTTGGTGGCAGCGCAAAGCTGCGGCCTGCAAGCGGTGTTGGTCTGAGCCAGTTTCCATTTCAATTTGACATATTCATGATCCAAAGAACCCTATTCAACGCCGAGCACGAGGCCTTTCGTGACAGTTTTGAGCGCTTCATGGCGCGAGAAATTGCGCCTTTTCACGCTGCCTGGGAGGAGCAGGGCTATGTGGATCGGGCGGTCTGGCATAAGGCGGGAGCCAACGGCTTTCTGGGCATGACGCTGCCAGAGCAGTACGGCGGCGCCGGTGCCGACAAGCTCTACTCGGTGCTGCAGATCGAGGCGCTGGCTACAGCCGGCTTCAGCGGCATTGGCTTTGGCCTGCACAATGAAATTGTGGCGCCCTACCTGCTGAACTACGGCACCGACGAGCAAAAACAGCGCTTGCTGCCGCCGCTGGTCAGCGGCGAGATGGTGGGCGCCATTGCCATGAGTGAGCCGGCGGCTGGCTCTGATTTGCAGGGCATACGCGCCACCGCCCTGCTGCAGCCGGACGGCAGCTACCTGCTCAACGGCAGCAAGACCTTCATCACCAACGGTTGGCACGCTGATTTGGTGATCGTGGTGGCCAAGACCAATCCGGAGGCGGGCGCCAAGGGCACCAGCTTGCTGCTGGTGGAGCGCGGCATGCCGGGCTTTGCGGTGGGGCAGCGGCTCAAAAAACTGGGCCTGAAGGCGCAGGACACCTCGGAGCTGTTTTTTGACAATGTGCGGGTTCCGGCTGCCAATTTGCTGGGTGGGCCGGCGCAGCTGAACCGCGGCTTCATCTGCCTGATGGAGCAGTTGCCTTGGGAGCGGCTGCAGATTGCCATCACCGCGGTGGCAGCCGCACAGGCGGCGATCGACTGGACGGTGACCTACGTGAAGGAGCGGCAGGTGTTTGGCCAGGCGGTGGCGGCGTTTCAGAACACTCGCTTTACGCTGGCCGAGCTGCAGACCGAGGTGCAGGTGGCGCGGGTGTTTGTGGACAAGTGCATTGAGCTGTTGATGACCGAGGCGCTCGACACCGCCACCGCCAGCATGGCCAAGTACTGGTGCAGCGACCTGCAGTGCAAGGTAATGGACGCATGCGTGCAGCTGTTTGGCGGCTATGGCTACATGTGGGATTACCCGATCACCCGCGCCTACGCCGATGCCCGGGTGCAGCGCATCTATGGCGGCACCAACGAGATCATGAAAGAAGTGATCACCCGCGCCATGGGGCTGGGCGCCAAGTCGGCTTAAGGAGCTGACGAATGCCGCAGTTGCTAGGGGTGCAGGTGGCGCCGGCGCGCCGGGTCAAGATCAATGGCCGCAGCATGCTGACGGCGATTCACAAGCAGCCGGTGGCTGGGTCGGTCTCGGTGCTGCCGCTGGGGCTGGGCGGTGACGACCAGGCCGATTTATCGATCCACGGCGGCCTGGACAAGGCGGTGTATGCCTATCCCAGCGAGCATTACCCTTTTTGGCTGAAGGCGCGCGCGGATGCGGGTGTGAGTGCCATTGACGACGCACTGCCCTGGGGCTCAGTGGGTGAAAACTTGAGTCTGCAGGGTCTGTTGGAGGGGGACGTGTGGGTGGGTGACCTGCTTCAGTTCCCCCACTGTGTTCTGCGGGTGACGCAGCCGCGCGAGCCCTGCGGCAAGTTCAACGCCGCGATGGGCTTTGCCGGCGCCAGTCGCGCCATGGCGCAGACGGGCTGCTGCGGTTTTTACCTGGCGGTAGACGAGCTGGGCCACCTGAGCGCCGGGGAAAGTTTCCAACTGATAGCCGGGCCGCGCCGGCTGGGTATTCCCGAGATGTTTCAGGCCAAGCGGGTTAAACACCTGCGTTGAGCCGCTGGTTGAATCCACACTATTGCTATATTAAATATAGCGATAAACCCTTATTGCATAAGGCTTAGAGGCCTATTTCATGCCTTATTCATGCCTAAAAGCGCGGAGATGCGGGCGTCCTTGGCCAGCCACAGCTCATGAACCCACTGCTGGTAAGCCTGGCGCGTGGCGGCATCACCGGCGTAGTCGGCACCGAGGAGTTGGCTGGGGATGGGCAGCGGCTGCACTCTGACAATCACCCGTGTGACCCGCCCACTGAGAAACTGCCAGAAGTCGGGGATGCCATCCGGGTAGACGATGGTCACATCCAGCACGGCCTCAAACTTTTCTCCCATGGCATTGATCGCCACGGCCATGCCGCCGGTTTTGGGCTTGAGCAGGTGCTGGTAGGGGGACTGTTGGCGCGCGTGTTTGGCCTTGGTGAAGCGGGTTCCCTCTAAAAAGTTCATCACGCTGGTGGGGATGATGGCAAATTTCTCGCAGGCGCGCCGGGTGGTTTCCTGGTCGCGGCCACGCATCTCAGGGTGCTTTTGCAGGTAGGCCTCACTGTGGCGGCGCATAAAGGGAAAATCCAGCGCCCACCAGGCTAGGCCCATGACAGGCACCCAGATCAGCTGCTGCTTGAGAAAAAACTTGAGCAGCGGAATGCGCCGGTTCAGAAGGTGTTGCAGCACCAAGATATCAACCCAGGACTGGTGGTTGGCATTGACCAGGTACCAGCTGCGCAGGTTCAAGCCCTCAAGGCCCTGCACATCCCAGACGGTGGTTTGGGTCAGGCGCATCCAGCGGCTGTTGCCGGCAATCCAGGCCTCTGCGATGCGCAGCAGCACCGGATCGACCCACAGCCGCATAGGCCGCCCCGGCACCAGCAGCTTGAGCAGGGCAAACAGCAAGAGGATCGGTACGCAGATCAGGGTGTTGATCGCCAGCAGGCTGGCGGCAGTGAGGCCGCGCAAAGGTGCAGGCAATTGAGAGCGCATGGCAGATGGGCCTCAGCCCAGGCGATCCGGCTCAGCGATGTTCTGGCTTGGCGGTGCGGGCGGCAGGTGTTTGAGCACGCAGGCCCGCAGATCTGCAAACTGGACGGGTTTGGACAGAAACCCCTGAGCGCCTGAACCAAATGCCTGCGCCTGCGACTCGTTCATCACATCGGCACTGAGTACCACGATCGGTGTATGGCCCGGTTCGCCGGGCAGGGCGCGGATCGCACGGGTGGCCGACAAGCCGTCCATGACCGGCATGTTGATGTCCATCAGGATCAGGTCAAAGTCTTCGGCCTGGGCCTTGTCCACCGCGAGCTGGCCGTTTTCACAGTCGGTGACGACGCAGCCCATACGCTGCAGCAGCATCACGGCCACCATGCGGTTGATGGCGTTGTCTTCCACCAGCAGCACCCGGGCGGGTTGGCCCGCATGGTTGAGCAGCAGGGTCGACGACGATGGCCCCACTGGCACGCTGACATTGGCCAGGCCAATCAGCTTGGTTTCCGGCACCGGTACAGGGCTGGCCAACGGGGCTGACTGCACCGGAGGCTCGCTGGGCATCAAGCGCAAATGCAGGCTGAAGGTGGTGCCCACACCGAGCGTACTTTTGACCTTGATGCTGCCACCCAGCAGATGCGCCAGCGATTGCGAAATCTCCAGGCCCAGTCCGGCGCCGCCAAAATGGCGGACCCGTCCGCTCTCCGCCTGCTGAAAACGCTGAAACAGCCGGGGCAGGTCATGTTCAGCGATCCCGATGCCGGTGTCCGTGATCTCAAAATCAAGCTCAATGCCTTTGGCCGAGCGGTCGACCTCGTGCACCGTGAGCTTGACATGGCCACGGTCAGTGAACTTGATGGCATTGTTCAGCAGATTGAACAAAATCTGCCGCAGGCGGGTGTCATCGGTCAGCACCCAGGGCAGTGGCATGACGGGCAATGCCAACGAAAAATCCAGCCCCTTGCCGTTGGCCAGCGGCTGCAGCAGGGCGCCAATGTCGCGCAGCAGCCACGCCAGATTGACCGGTGCGGCCTTGACCGTGATCTTGCCTGCCTCTAGCGCAGAAATATCCAAAATGTCGTTGAGCAGAGTGAGCAGGTGCTGCGCTGAGGTTTGTGCTGTTTGCAGGTAGCCGCGTTGCGTGGCGTCGAGCTGGGTTTCGTCCAACACACCGAGCATGCCCATCAAGCCATTGAACGGGGTACGCAACTCATGGCTCATATTCGCCAAAAAGGCGCTTTTACCGCGATTGGCCTCGTCAGCGCGCAGGGTGGTTTCGCGCAGCTCTCCACTCAGGTTTTCGAGCGCGAGCCGCTCTTCGGCCTGGCGAGCATGCCAGGCATAAAGACCATAGGCCGCAACCAGCAGGATCAGCAATTGCAACAGGGTCAGGGCCACGGTCTGGTCACTCAGGCTGAGGGCAGTGGCCGATTGGCGCTCCAGTCGACGCGCCAACTCGGAGTCGGCCGCATGACTCAGCAGCTGAAAGCCTGGACCGATCGCATAAAAGGCATCCAACAGCGCGGCCAGTTCAGCCGGGTCCCGGGGCGTTTTGGCCATGGCTTTCTCGGCTTGTGCCACCAACACGTCCATCTTGGGCTTGAGTGCCGTGTATTCGGGTCGCTGATCCAAGGAGCCAATGGGCCCGCTCTCCCGCAGCAAGTAAACCCGACTCAGGAAAATATCATGCCGCAATGTCAAGGCGTCATCGTCTGGCGGTCTGCGGCTGTTGACGGCGGCGTCAAGCGTTTGCCGATAGCGCATGAATTCCCGCTCGGCCTGAAACGTGAAGGCGGTGACTGAGTCGGTCTGCAGACTGCGGCTTTGCGCTATGAGCTGCCGTTGGTTCAGCAAAAAAGTCAGCAAGCCCGCAGAGGCGAGGGCCAACAGTGCGGTGCAGATGGCCAGCCAGGTCAGGAAGCGCCGATTTTTACCGCCTGCCGCCATGGTCAAACTAGTCAATGCTGAGGGACTTGAGCTGCCAGGCCGAGCGCTCGTAGTAAACGTTTGACTGCAATTCCTTGCTGGTGTCGTAGGGGTAAACAATGAACAGCGGTCCCTTGGTCTTGACCGGGATGGACTCGCCGTTCATCTTGTGGGCTAGCACGACATCGAATTTTTTGATGTCGGCAAACGGGATGCTGGTCTGGTAGTCATTCAGGGCCATTGCCTTGAGGGTCGTGCCCTCGGCCTTGGCGGCAGCCAGCACGTCGCGCAACAAGGGGCCGGTGAATTTGATCGGGTTTTTGTCCCAGGGGGTCATGGTGGTGAAGCTGCGTTGGGGCAGCTTTTCCAGCATGGCCAAGTCAAACTCAGCGGACTTGGCCTTGTTGGCATCACCCACCTTGCCGGTCAGGGTCAGGATGACCTTGCCGGTCGCGGGCTGCAAGGCGTGCGCCACAGGCGCTGCCAACAGGGTCAAGGCGACGAGCGCGGCTGCCACGCCAGGGATCAGGTGCATTGCCATAGTGGGGTCTTTCAGAAAAATTGCGAAATTAAGTCAGCGCTCGTGTCACATTCTGCCTGATGCCGGGGCCTGTTAACTGTGGGCAAGCCTCAGCCGCCGCCGCCAAGTCCGCAAGTGCAGCCAGACGGCACGCAGCGCTGCACCGCACAACCATATTACCAGGCCGCTGAACAGGACATCGCTGAGGAAATGCCCGCCTTGGGCGATGCGCAGGGCGCCGGCGCTCAACCCCGCTGCCAGGCCCCACAGCAGCCAGCGCCGCCGGGTCGCCGGTGCGCCGAGCAGGCCCAGGGCCAGCAACGTGAAGCCGGTGGCCGCATGGCCGCTCACAAACGAGCAGTTGCTGTTGCATTGGTTCGAGGGGTGGAGTGCTGGCTCGAAAGTGCCTGCGCCGCCAAAAGTCTGTACGTCCACCGGCCGCGGGCGCCCCCAGTTCTCTTTGAGGATGGCATTGACCACGACGCCGGTCCCCAGCACCATGACCAGACCGAGCATCAGGCAACGGCGCCACCAGCGCAGATTGACCGGGCCGGGTCGCAGCCGCCAAAAAACGGCCAGCAGCAGGCCGAGCAGGCTTGCCGCCCGGCCGAACCAGGGTACGGCCCCGTGGATCACCGCGGCGGCAGTGAACTGGTCAGCGGCAAAGCCGTGCCAGCCTGGGCTGCCAGGAGGGCGGTAAAACCAGGCGCTAACTGCCATGTCCAGCGTCGGCCACACCGTGAAGACCAGGCTGAGCACCACCCAGGTGAGCGCCAGCGCAGCCCACTCGCGTTGGCGCCAGCGCCAAGGGCGAGCAGCGGGCGCTAAGGGGGTTGGGGAGCCAACGGGAGGGGCTTTAAGTGGCATTCGGGGGCCATTCTATCGACAGGCCGTACACTCACTGCTCGACCCTGAAATGACCATGAACGCCCCTGTCGACGTCTCTTTTTTCGCGCGCGCCGCCAAACCGCTGTCGAGCTACCGCAAGTACTGGGCTGCCCGCTTCGGCACAGCCCCTTTCCTGCCGATGAGCCGGGCCGAGATGGACAAACTGGGCTGGGACAGTTGTGACATCGTGCTGGTGACTGGCGATGCCTATGTGGATCACCCCAGCTTTGGCATGGCCGTGATCGGGCGCATGCTCGAAGTGCAGGGTTTCCGGGTGGGCATCATTGCCCAGCCCGATTGGCAGAGCGCAGATCCCTTCAAGCTGCTGGGCAAGCCCAATCTGTTCTGGGGCGTGACGGCGGGCAACATGGATTCCATGATCAACCGCTACACCGCTGACCGCAAGATCCGCAGCGACGACGCCTATACCCCGGGTGACGTGGGCGGCAAGCGGCCCGACCGGGCGGCCATCGTCTACAGCCAGCGTTGCCGCGAGGCCTTCAAGGATGTGCCGATCGTGCTGGGCGGCATTGAGGGCTCGCTGCGCCGTATTGCGCATTACGATTACTGGTCCGACAAGGTGCGCCGCTCGATCGTGGTGGACGCCAAGTGCGATTTGCTGCTGTACGGCAACGCCGAGCGGGCGATTGTGGAAATTGCGCACCGACTGGCCGCGCGCGAGCCGGTAGAGACCATCACCGATGTGCGCGGCACCGCATTTGTGCGCCGGCCGGATGATGAGACTGGGCGCGGCTGGTTTGAGATCGACTCGACCCAGGTCGATGTGCCGGGCCGGGTGGAAGCCCAGGTCAACCCCTACCTAACCACCTCGGAGCAGGCGGCTGAGCAGGGCAGCAGCTGCGCCAAGGAAGATGCTACAAAAAATGTAGCTGAAACCCCAATAACCACGGGGGCTGAGGGCCGATTTGATGCCCAAACGCTCGGCCGGCCAGCCGTGGTGCCACTGACGTTTTTTGCCAACCCTAAGCTGCCCACCACCCGGGGCAAACTCAAGGTGCCGCCGCGCGATCGCTCGGTGATCCGGCTGCCCAGCTTTGAGCAGGTGCGTGCCGATCCTGTGCTGTATGCCCACGCCAACCGGGTGCTGCACCTGGAGACCAACCCCGGCAACGCCCGCGCCCTGGTGCAGGCGCATGGCGAAGGCGTCACGGCGCGGGATGTTTGGATCACCCCGCCGCCCATTCCGCTGACCACCGCCGAGATGGACCTGGTGTTTGACCTGCCGTACGCGCGCAGCCCGCACCCGGCTTATGCCGACGAGCAGGGCGGCCATGACGGTGTGACCAAGATCCCCGCCTGGGAGATGATTCGCTTCAGCGTGAACATCATGCGCGGCTGCTTTGGCGGCTGCACTTTCTGCTCAATCACCGAGCACGAGGGCCGCATCATCCAGAGCCGCTCCGAAGACTCGGTGATCCGCGAGATCGAGGACATCCGCGACAAGGTGCAGGGCTTTACCGGCACCATCTCTGACCTGGGTGGCCCCACCGCCAACATGTACCGGCTGGGCTGCCGCAGCCCGGAGATCGAGGCGGCCTGCCGCAAACCCAGCTGCGTTTACCCCGGCATCTGCTCCAACCTGGGCACCGACCATGCGCCACTGATCAAGATGTACCGGCGCGGCCGGGCGCTCAAGGGCATCAAAAAAATCCTGATCGGCTCTGGCCTGCGCTACGACCTGGCGGTGCAAAGCCCCGAGTACATCAAGGAACTGGTCACGCACCACGTGGGCGGTTACCTGAAGATTGCCCCGGAACACACCCAGGCCGGGCCCTTGTCCAAGATGATGAAGCCGGGCATCGGCAGCTACGACAAGTTTAAATCCCTGTTTGACAAGTTCAGCCTGGAAGCCGGCAAAAAGCAGTACCTGATTCCCTACTTCATCGCCGCCCACCCCGGCACCAGCGACGAAGACATGATGAACCTGGCGCTGTGGCTCAAGAAAAATGGCTTTCGCGCTGACCAAGTGCAAACCTTTTACCCCAGCCCGATGGCCACCGCTACGGCCATGTACCACAGCAACAAGAACCCGCTGCGCAAAATCGGGCGCGACAGCGAGACGGTAGACATCGTGCGCGGCGAGCGGCGCCGGCGCCTGCACAAGGCCTTTTTGCGCTATCACGACGCCAACAACTGGCCGCTGCTGCGCGAGGCGCTCAAGGCCATGGGCCGGGCTGACCTGATCGGCAACGGCCGGCACCACCTGATCCCAACTTTTCAGCCGTTGACCGATGGTGGTTACACCAGCGCGCGGCGCAAAAATTCGACGGCTTCGGCGCCGAATGTGTTCAATGCGCCAGACGCATCGCCTGCTGCTGGTCCAGTGGCTCCGGCACGCGGGCGTCTGCTGACCCAACATACCGGTTTGCCGCCACGGGCCTTGGGGGCTAAGCCTGCTGCCAAACGCGCCATTGGGTGGAGCGGGTCGAGCGGGTCGAGCGGGACGGGCAAGCCCAAGCGTTAAGGGCCGGGCTAGCCGAATCGGGCGATCGCGACCGGTCTAAATGTGGTCGATTTGAAGCTTCAGCCCGCCGCTTTTGCGCTTGGCCGCGACTGAGCTGCTGCCCTGACGCGCCTGGCTGCCGAACTGCTGGCGCAGCGCTTGCACCACCTCGGCCATCTGGCTGGCGTCGTTGATCTTGTCACGGTAACGTTCCAACACCTGGTGGGCGGCCTCGATCAGTTTTGAGTTGAGCGTGGACTGCCCCTCAATGATCAACTGCCGCACAGCCATGGCCGGGTCGCCCATCAGGCCAAGGGTCACGGCGCTCTGGGCAATCTTTTGGATTTGTTGGCCGGCGTTGCGGATACGGTCGGTATAGCCGGCATGGCCATTGGCCGCGCCAGCCAGCATTTCGGTGAGTGGTCTGGAGGTGCAAAAGCGCATCGCCATGGTGTCGATTCGGGCATCCGCCTGGTCGACCCGAACGTCGCGCTTAGCCAGCCGCGTCATCAGGCCGATCAAGTTGGAGGCGGCTTCAAAATCAAATTCCGGATTTTTGGTGGTGCCCCCCAGCTCACGCACCAGCGCCAGCAGCGAAGCGCGCTCATTCTTCAGCAGGGCCAGCATGGCGTCGATCATCACCACACCACGCTGGTGGCGGGCACTACCCGGGTTGCGTTCGAGGAGCCGCGTGAAGTTGTCGCGGCTGCGTTGCAGTCCGCGGTGGTCATTGGCGTCGAGCTGCGTGAAGGCCAGCACCACCAGGGTCTGGCAGTCAAATAGCTTGGAGTCCAGGCCGATGCGGGTGGCCCGGTCCAACAATTGCGCCGCCTCCTTGGTGTCCCCAGCGTAAAAACTCATCATTGCCAGGCTTTGCAGCCGCGGCACGGAGTCGGGCGTCATCTCGCAGGCCATTTTGTAGGTGGCACGCGCCTGGGCGACGTTACCCAGTTCAAACTGGGCCCGGGCCATGACGTCATAGGCGTCGGCAAAGCTGGGGTCTTCCTCAAGCAAGGCACCCAGCGCATTGGCGGCACCCACCGTGTTGCCCGACTCCATCATGGCGCGGGCGACGCCGAGCTTGGCCCAGGGCGCGGTTTTTGCCTCGGCAATGGCTTCGTACAGTTCCTGTGCCTCCTGGAAGCGGCCGGTGCGCATCAGCAATTCAGCGCCAACGCGCGCCGCGTACAGCCAGAACAGACCTCGGTGCTGGTAGCGCTCCAGGCACAGGTCGGCGGCAACGTCAAAGGCCTTTTGCTCCATCGCGGTGAAGACCTCGCGGAAGGAATCTTTGCGGTAGCAGGCCAGGCGCAGCCGCTCGTGCAACTGGTTGGCCTTGTGCGGCTTGAGCAGGTAGCCATCCAGCCCGGTTTCCGCGGCCTCAGCCACGCGGGCGTAAGAGGCCTCCCCGGTGAGCATGAACACCACGGTCGACATGGGCAGCATCTGCTTGCTGCGCAGCTCGTCAACCAGGTCAATGCCGGACGGTGCCTCATGGCCGAAACTGTGTTCGCACAGCACCACGTCAAATGCGCTTTCACTGAAGTGATCGCGCGCCTCAGACAGGCGTGCGCACTGGGTGACCTTCTCAAAACCGAATTCCCGAAACTGCGACGCCAAAATGGACCGGGTCATCGGACTGCCGTCGATGATCATGGCCCTAGAGTTTGAGAAGTCAGTCGTCAGCAAAGTCATAAAACGCTGTGAGTTTTTTGTCTAATATCGCCGGATACCACGTCCAAATTGAGTGGCTTGCTATCAATAAGTTAGCACGCTAGTCTACGCCGACTGTACCAGTGGTGGCAACAACTTGAAGGGGCGGCGCGCATCAAGGCGAATTGTGTCGTGTTTGTTGTTCCCAAGCGACGCTTGGCCCGGTAAGGTCAGTTTGTGTGTATGCGTGCGCATGTGCCTGTGCGCTGGCCAGCGGCGCGCGTTGCAGCAAGATGCTGGCGCTCAGGCCGCCACCCTCGGCATTGGCCAGCAACAGCGAGCCGCCCATGCGCTGCAGGGTTTTCTCCACGATCGCCAAGCCCAGGCCAGCGCCTTTGGCCTCTGTACGGGCAGTGTCGCCGCGGTAAAAGGGCTGCGTCAGTCGCACCAGTTGTTCAGCCGAGACGCCGGGCCCATGGTCGCGAACCTGTAACAGCACCCACGGTGGGTTAACCCGCGCGCTTATATCCACTTGAGCAACGCCAGTGCCGGCGGAGCGGCCGTAGCGGCGGGCATTCTCGAGCAGATTGGTGACGACGCGCCCCAACTCGACGTCGTCGGCCAGCACCGCAAGCTGCTCCGGCAGCGCCAAGTGCACCTGAATGTCATCCTGACTGGCCAGGCTGTACATACAAGACTCCAGAACGGGGCGCAAGGGCACGTCGACCAAGGTCACCCTGCCTGGGCGGGCGTAATCAAGAAACTTATCGATGATGGCGTCGAGCTGCGCAATGTCGGCCGCCATGTGGTCTCGTGCCTCCGGGTCAGCGACGCTAAGCTCGGTCTCGAGCCGCAGCCGTGCCAAGGGCGTGCGCAGGTCGTGCGAAATGCCGGCGAGCATGATGGCGCGGTCGTCCTCCACTTCGGCCAGCTTGCGCGTCATTCGGTTGAAACCCGAGTTCACCGCCAGGATTTCGGGGGTGGTCACAGACTCGTCCAGCGTGCTGGCAGCGAAATCCCCCTCCCGCACCCGGAACGCAGCCAAAGACAGTTGCTTGAGTGGCTGGTTGATCAGGCGCGCGATCAGGGCTGCCCCGGCCAGTGACAGTACGGTGACGGTGATCAACCAGATGATCCATGTCTGGCCGGCGGCACGGTTGAAACGGGCACGGTCAGTGCGCAGCCAGTAGCGGTCGCCATCGATGGTGAAACCTATCCACAGACCGTCCTGCTGGTTGACCCGGTTGGCCAGCTCGGTGCCTGGGCCCAGCAGAGCCACCAGTTCCCGTGTGATGCGCTGGCCCGAGGCGTCGGTGTCAAACGGTTCGACGCTGTCACCGGGCTCCCGCGGCACGATGCGCACGCCTTCCTGCTCGGTCATGGTCTTGATCAGGGAAACCCGGCTGATCGCGTCCGAGTGCACCAGGGCGGCGCGGCTCAAATTCACCAAAGATGCGATTTCCTGCGCGGTTTGCAGTGCCCGGGGTTCGGACTCCATGGCCCGAATGGTCTGCAGCCAAGCCGCCATACTGCCCAGCAGCAGCAAACCGAGCAGGAAAAACGTGCGCCAAAACAGACTGACGCCGGCGCGCGCCGGCAATGCAAAGTCGCGTGGGTGCGGGGTCAATGGCATCAGTTTGAACCGTCTGGAACGAACACGTAGCCGACACCCCAAACGGTCTGGATGTAACGGGGTGCGCCGGGATCAACCTCGAGCAATTTACGCAAACGGGACACCTGAACATCCAAGCTGCGGTCAAAGGCTTCAAACTCACGGCCGCGTGCGAGTTGGGCCAGTTTTTCGCGCGAAAGGGGTTGGCGCGGGTGGCGAACCAGGGCTTTGAGCATGGCAAATTCGCCTGTCGTCAGGGGCAGGTCTTCGTCGGCGCGGCGCAAGACACGGGTGCCCATGTCAAAGGTGAACGGGCCGAAGCTCACGACCTGGGCATCGCCCGCCGGCGAGCCGGGCGCCTCCAGGGTTGGGCGCCGTCGCAGCACGGCGTGGATCCGGGCCAGCAGCTCGCGCGGGTTGAACGGTTTGCCCAGGTAGTCATCGGCACCGACCTCCAAACCGACGATGCGGTCGACGTCCTCGCCCTTGGCAGTCAGCATGATGATCGGCGTGCGGTCGTTGGCAGCTCGCAGACGCCTGCAGATCGACAGGCCGTCTTCGCCGGGCATCATGAGGTCAAGCACGATCAAATCGACGTTGTCGCGCAGCAGAATGCGGTTCAGGGCCTTGCCGTCCTCGGCTTGCAGCACGTCGAAACCCTCCTGCGTCAAATAGCGGCGCAGCAGGTCGCGAATACGGGCATCGTCGTCGACGATCACGATCTTGTCATTTCGGCTGGACGCTTGGCTCATGGGGATAAGGTTGGGTGTGTATTTGTACGGCCGTCAATCTGAAGAACAATGCCGATCTTGCACCAAACCAGTGTTAACGTGTTGACCATGAGGATCGCTCTATTCTTTTTGTCTAGTCTGCTCGGTGCTGGTGTTTGTGCCCAGGGACCATCGGGCCAAAGGCGTGAGCCTGGCGCGGCTCCTGTCGCCTTGGAGCAACGCCGGGCTGAGTTACGCTCTGCGCTGAGCCCACCGTCAGGCTCCCAAGGCCTGAGAGGCGGCGATCAGCAGGCCACCCCCCCCGGCGGATCGTTAGAGCCCAAGCGACAACTGTCAGAGGAAGAGAAGGCGGATTTACGTCGCCAACTTCGGCAGCAGTCTGCTGCCCCGCCCAAGCCAGAAGGCCCAGAAAATCGGACGACGTCTACTTGTAATCGCAGCCTCGCCGACAAGGCCAACAGGAGCTCCAATGAAAATTGCTATTAAAAATATAGCTATAACCTCAATGCTGGCGTGGTCTGGGCTTACTTTTTGCCAAAATTTACCGGCGACAGCCATAGCTAATGTGGTGCAGCTCTCTGCCAGTGCTGTGGCAGATGTGCAACAGGATGTGCTGTCTATTTCCCTCAGCACCACGCGTGATGGCAGTGACGCCGCACTTGTGCAGAGTCAGCTCAAGGTGGCTCTGGACAGTGCCCTGCTTGAGGCGCGCAAGGCGGCGCAGCCTGGTCAACTGGAGGTGCGCACTGGCCAGTTCAATCTTTACCCGCGCCAGAACCGTGACGGCAAGAACACCGGTTGGCAGGGCACGGCAGAGCTCGTGTTGGAGGGGCGGGACATTGGCCGGATTGCCGCCACCGCAGGCAAGTTGACGAGCCTGACCGTATCCGGCGTCAATTTTTCCCTTAGCCGTGAGCAGCGCACCAAGGTTGAGAACGAGGTGCAGGCCCTGGCGATTGAGCGCTTTCGGGCCCGTGCTCAGGAGATTGCCCGCAGCTTCGGCTTTGCCGCTTACACATTGGGAGAGGTTCAGGTCGGCAACCAAGAGCAGGGCGTGATGCCGCGCACACGGGTCATGGCCATGGCGCCTGGCATGGCCATGGCCGAGGCGCCGCTGCCCATAGAGGCAGGTAAAACTGCCGTTACCGTCACGGTGTCGGGCACCGTGCACTTGAAATAGTCGACCGGGCCTTGGCTACTGCGCGGCCCACCCGCCGTCCATGTTCCAGGCCACGCCCCGCACATTGTTGCCGGCACTGGAGCACAGAAACACCGCCAGTGCGCCCAACTCCTCAGGCGTGGTGAACTGCATCGAAGGCTCTTTCTCACCCAGCAGTTGCCGTATCGCCTCGTCGTTGCTCACCCCTTGCGCCGCCGCACGCGCATCCACCTGCTTTTGCACCAGTGGCGTCAACACCCAGCCCGGGCAGATGGCATTGCAGGTGACGCCGGCTGTGGCGTTCTCCAGCGCAGTAACCTTGGTCAGCCCGACCAGCCCGTGTTTGGCCGCCACATAAGCTGACTTTTCAGCCGATGCCACCAGCCCGTGCACCGAGGCCAGGTTGATGATGCGGCCCCAGTTGGCCTCACGCATGGCTGGCAGCGCCAATCGGGTGGCATGGAAGGCGCTGCTCAGGTTGATGGCGATGATGGCATCCCAGCGCTCGGGCGGAAAATCCTCGATGCGGGCCACATGCTGGATACCGGCGTTGTTGACCAGGATGTCGACGCGGCCGAAGGTACTGGCTGCGTAGGCCATCATGGCCTCAATCTCGGCTGGGCGGCTCATGTCGGCGCCGTGGTAAACCACCTGCACGCCCAAGGCGGCAACGGCGGCCCGCGGGCCGTCGACCTCGCCAAAACCGTTGAGCACGATGTTGGCGCCCTGGCCGGCAAGCGCCCGGGCGATGCCCAGGCCAATCCCGCTGGTGGAGCCCGTGACCAGCGCTGTCTTACCTTTTAGCATGTTGATTCCTTGTGAGTTGGCCTTAGGATAGCCGTTGATTTAACCCCGATTTCACCATGACTGAACCGACCCGCCACTTTCTCTCCTGCCCTGATTCTGCCAATGGCCACCGCATGGCCTACTGGTCCTGGGGCCAGCCTGATGCCGAGCATGTGGTGCTGTGCGTGCATGGCCTGACGCGCCAGGGCCGTGACTTTGATGTGTTGGCCCAGGCCCTGTGCCAGCGGGCTGAGCGCGCTGGCGATGCCCTGCGGGTGGTCTGCCCCGATGTGGTGGGGCGTGGCGACAGTGACTGGCTGGCAGACCCCATGGCCTACCAGGTGCCGACCTATGCCGCCGATATGCTGAACCTGATCGGCCACCTGCGCGCCACAACGCTGGATTGGGTCGGGACCAGCATGGGCGGCCTGATTGGCATGGCGGTTTGTGCCCATCTGGGGCCTGCTGGCGTGCGCCGGCTCGTGCTCAATGATGTTGGCCCCACCATCGAGTGGCAAGCGCTGCAGCGCATCGGCCAGTACCTGGGCCGAGGCGGTGAATTTGATTCGCTGCAGCAGGCGGCCGACGCGCTGTGGGCGATTGCCAGCAGCTTTGGGCCGCACACGCCGGCGCAATGGCTGGCGCTGTCGCGTCCTATGGTGAAGCCCGTGGCTGAGGGTGGCGACCGCTTGCGCCTGCACTACGACCCAGCGCTGGCCCTGCCGTTTAGGCTGGTGACGCCAGAGGCCGCTGCACAGGGCCAGGCGCTGATGTGGCAGCTGTATGACAGCCTGGCGCTGCCCACCCTGTTGCTGCGCGGCGCCGACTCTGACCTGCTGTCGCCACTCACGGCCCAGGCGATGACGCAGCGTGGGCCGCGCGCGCGGCTCGTGCAGTTTGCCGGCGTTGGCCATGCCCCGACCCTGATCGCCGACGACCAGGTGCAGGCGGTGGCTGACTTTGTGTTGGCCTGAGCCTGGGCCGGCGGTGACAATCAGGCCATGAAAAGCCTGCCTGCCGAACCCTCGGGTTCGGCATCGTCCTCGCCCCTGCTACAAGCCACTGCCCACAGCCTGCCCGAGCAGGCCCAGGCGCTGGCGCGGGCGCGGGCGCGCGCTTTTGCCGAGCCGTTATTGGCCGGTGAAACCCTGGACACCGGCGAAAACACCTTGGCGCATGCCGACGCTGTGGCCGTCATTTTGCGGCTGATCGGCGGCTCTGAAGCCATGCAGGCCGCCAGCTACCTGGTCTACGCCTGCGAACACCTGAACAAGCCGCAGGAGGCGATCGCCAAAGGCTTTGGCGACAACTTTGCCACGCTGGCCATGGAGACCACCCAACTGGTGCGCCTGCAGCGCCAGGCGCGCCAGGTTCAGGCCGCCGGCGCCCGCACCACGGCGATCCCGATGGCGCAGACTGCGGCCGCCCAGACCGAGAACGTGCGCAAGATGCTGCTGGCGTTTTCGCGTGACCTTAGGGTGGTGATGCTGCGGCTGGCCTCGCGCCTGCAAACCCTGCGCCACTTTGCCCAGACCAAGCTGCCGCTGCCCCCAGGGCTGGCGGCCGAGTCGCTGCAGGTGTTTGCGCCGTTGGCCAACCGCTTGGGTATCTGGGAGATCAAGTGGGAGATGGAGGACCTGGCATTCCGTTTTCTGGAGCCCGACACCTACCGCACGGTGGCTGGGTTGCTGGATGAAAAGCGCACCGAGCGCGAAGCCCAGGTCCAGCGCCTGCGCGACGAGTTGCAGGCCGGCCTGCAGGCGCAGGGCGTGCTGGCCACTGTGCAGGGGCGGCCCAAACACATCTACAGCATCGTGCGCAAGATGCGTGGCAAGTCGCTCGGTTTTGAGCAGATTCATGACATCCGGGCGCTGCGGGTGGTGGTTGCCAGCGTTCCAGACTGCTACGCTGCCTTGAGCTGGGTGCACAGCCGGTTTGTGCCGATCACCGAAGAATTTGATGACTACATCGCCCGGCCCAAGGTGAATGGCTACCGCTCCTTGCACACCATCGTGCGCGACGCCAGTGGCCAGTCCATCGAGATCCAGATCCGGACCCAGTCCATGCACGAGCACGCCGAGCACGGCGTGGCGGCGCACTGGGCCTACAAGGAGGCTGGCGCCAAAGGTTATGCCGGCGTGTCAGCCACGGGGTCCTATGACGCAAAGATTGCGGTGCTTCGCCAACTGCTGGCCTGGGAACGCGAGCTCTCGGGCACGCAGGGCCCGGGTGTGTTTGACGACTGCATCTACGTGCTGACCCCCGATGCAGCCATTGTTGAGTTGCCCCAAGGTGCCACGGCGGTCGATTTTGCCTACAGCGTCCACACCAACCTGGGCCACCGTTGCCGCGGCGCCCGGCTCGACGGCGTCATGGTGCCGCTGAACACCCCGCTCAAAAACGGCCAGACGGTGGAAGTGACGGTGGCGAAAGAGGGTGGGCCTTCGCGTGACTGGCTCAACGCCGAACTGGGCTACCTGGTCAGCCACCGCGCCCGCGCCAAGGTGCGGGCCTGGTTCAATGCTCTGGCCCTGGACGAGACCGTGGCAAAAGGCAGGGAGGCGGTGGAGAAATTGCTCCAACGCGAGGGACGCACTGCCCTGAAGCTTGATGACCTGGCGGTGCAACTGGGCTTTAACGCGGCGGACGATCTGTTTGAGGTGGTGGGCAAAGACGAGTTTTCGCTGCGCAATATCGAGCTGCTGCTGCGCCCGCCTGAACCTGCCGCCGCTGACGCCGACCTGCCCTTGCTTCGCAAACCGCGCAGCACAGCGCAGCCGGCTAAGGGCGGCCTGCTGGTGGTGGGCGTTGATTCGTTGATGACTCAGCTGGCCAAATGCTGCAAACCGGCTCCGCCCGATGCCATTTGCGGCTTTGTGACGCGTGGCAAGGGTGTGAGCGTGCACCGGGCAGACTGTTCCAACCTGCGTGAAATGGTCGCGCGCAACGGGGAACGCGTCATCGAGGTGGCCTGGGGCGAGCCGGTGGGCAGCCTGAAGGAAGCGGTCTACCCGGTAGATGTGTCGGTAGAGGCCGCCGACCGGCAGGGTCTGCTGCGTGACATTTCTGAAGTGTTTGCCAAAGACAAAACCAATGTCATTGCGGTGCAGACCCAAACGGTCAAGGGCACAGCCTGGATGACCTTTACCGTCGAGGTGTCTGATTCGGGTCGGCTGGCTCGGGTGCTAGGCACCGTGGCCGAGCTGCCAGGCGTGCGCTCAGCTCGTCGGCGCTGAGACGCCCACCCGAGCGGCCCATGCGAGAGCTCCGGGGGCCTTATTGCGTACCAAAAATCCGGTCGCCGGCGTCGCCCAGACCCGGCAAGATATAGCCGTGGTCATTGAGCTCGCGGTCGATGGCTGCAGTGAACACCGCCACATCGGGGTGCGCCTGGTGCAGGGCATTGATGCCCTCTGGACAGGTCAGCAGGCACAAGAACTTGATGGATTTAGGGTGGCAGGCCTTGAGTCGGGTCACGGCCGCCACTGCCGAGTTGCCGGTGGCCAGCATCGGGTCAACAATCACGATGTCGCGCTCTTCCATGTTCTTGGGCATCTTGAAGTAGTACTCCACCGCCTGCAGCGTGGCCGGGTCACGGTACAGGCCGATATGACCCACGCGGGCACCGGGCACCACTGAAAGCACGCCGTCCAGAATGCCGTTGCCAGCGCGCAGGATGGACACAAACACCAGCTTCTTGCCGTCAATCTGCTTGCCGTTCATGACTTCCAGCGGAGTTTCAATCTCGACATCCTGCACCGCCATGCCCCGGCAGACCTCATAAGCCATCAAGCTTGACAACTCTCCCAGAAGGCGCCGAAAGCTGTTTGTGCTTGCCTCTTTTTTGCGCATTAGCGTGAGCTTGTGCTGCACCAGGGGGTGGTCGATCAGGTGGACGTTGGCGCGGGCGGCGGGGTTGATTGGGATCATGGTCGTTATTGTGGGTTATGTGAACTGTGCAGGTTGAAACTCTACCGCAAATGGCGTTGAGGTCCGCCGCGCGACCGGGGCTGGCTGCAGGGTGCGCGTCCGGGTTGGTCGGCGCAAAGCGCCGACTCCGCTGCGATGCTCGCCCTGCGCCCGGGCCGCGCAACTCACTGTGTTCGCTGCGCCCACGCCGTTCGGACAAGCGCGGCCAGCATGAGGACGAAACGCGCTGTGCGCGTCGGGCGCCGTGCTGTGCTTCTCGCCAACCCGGAATGCGCTCCCGGCAGCCAGCCCCGGTCGCTCGGCTGCGTGTTTGTGTGCGTGGGCCAACGGCATTGGTAACAACGCACGTCTGCCAAGGGGCGAGGGGCCAGCGGCAGCGCGCCTCTGGTGCGCCGAGACGCACAGGGCTGGCGGCATCGCGCGCAGCGCGAATCGTCAACTGACTCGTCGCGCTTGTCTGAACGCAGCGAATGCAATGAGCGCAGTGAGTTGGGCGACGCGGGCCGCCTGACCGCGCATCGCAGGGCAGTCGGTGCAGCGCACCGACCGCAGCCGTGAAGCGCTGCCGCTGGCCCCTTGCCCCTTGAGCAAAAGCGTCGGAGACAAATGTCTGCTACCGCCTCGACCCACCAAAAATGCCGCCGAGCACGCCCCGGATGATCTGGCGGCCCACCTCGCGCCCGATTGAACTGGCGGCGCTTTTGATCAATTGCTCGCCGACACTGGCCCGCGTGCGACGGGCGCCGCCGCCGAGCAGATCGCCCAGGCCGTCCAGGATGCCGCGCTCCGGCGGGGCCTCGGGTTCTGGCGTATTCGCCGGCGCCCGGTGGCCGCCGGGCGTGGCAGTCGACTGGGCAGGTGTGGCCGCCATCCGGGTCTGGGCCCGCCCCTTCAGCGCCTCGAACGCCGATTCCCGGTCCACGGCCTGTTCGTAGACACCGGCCACGATTGACTCGGCCAGCAGCTGCTGGCGCTGCGACGGTGTAATCGGGCCAATCTGGCTGGCCGGCGGCAGCACATAGACCCTCTCGGTGAGCGTTGGCCGGCCTTTCTCATCGAGCAGACTGACCAGAGCCTCGCCAACGCCGAGCTCAGTGATGGCGCTGGCCACATCCAGCCCGGGGTTGGCCCGCATGGTGTCGGCAGCGGCCTTGACCGCCTTCTGGTCGCGAGGGGTGAAGGCGCGCAGCGCGTGCTGCACCCGGTTTCCCAACTGAGCCAACACCGAATCGGGGATGTCCAGCGGGTTCTGCGTGACAAAAAACACGCCCACCCCCTTGGAGCGCACCAGCCGTACCACCAGCTCGATGCGCTCGATCAGCGCCTTGGGCGCGTCATTGAACAGCAGGTGGGCCTCATCAAAAAAGAACACCAGTTTGGGCTGGTCCAGGTCACCCACTTCGGGCAGGGTCTCAAACAACTCGCTCAGCAGCCACAATAAAAAGGTGGCGTAAAGGCGGGGTGCGTTCATCAACTGGTCAGCGGCCAAGATGTTGATCACCCCCTTGCCGCTGCCATCGGTTTGCATGAAATCGGCAATATTGAGCATGGGTTCGCCAAAAAAGCGGTCGCCGCCCTGAGACTCGATCTGCATCAGGCCGCGCTGAATAGCGCCGATGCTGGCGGCGCTGATGTTGCCGTACTCAGTGGTGTAGCTGGCGGCGTTGTCGCCCACGTGCTGGCACATGGCGCGCAGGTCCTTCATGTCCAGTAGCAGCAGGCCGTCGTCGTCGGCAATCTTAAACACCAGCTGCAGCACGCCGGCTTGGGTGTCGTTCAGGTTGAGCATGCGCGCCAGCAGCAGTGGCCCCAGATCGCTCACCGTGGCGCGCACCGGGTGGCCCTGCTGCCCAAACACATCCCACAGCGTGGTCGGGAATGCTACAAAGTCAGGAGCAATAAACCCGCGCTCAGCAAGGACTTTGGCCAGTTTTTCTCCTAAACGGCCGGGCTGCGACAGGCCTGTGAGGTCACCCTTGACGTCGGCCATGAATACTGGCACGCCTAGCTTAGAAAAACCCTCGGCCAGGGTTTGCAGGGTGATGGTTTTGCCGGTGCCGGTGGCGCCGGTGATCAGCCCGTGGCGGTTGGCCTTGTCCGGTCGCAAAACGCTTTGAATGTGGCTTTTGCCCTTGGTGCGCTGGGCAATGAGGATGCCCTGGTCCTGGATCAATGTCATGGAAATCCTGAAAAGTACAATTCAGCGCGTAGCGTAACGAATTTTTAAGAAAGAATCCCGTGGCAGGACACAGCAAATGGGCCAATATCCAGCACCGCAAGGGTCGCCAGGACGAGAAGCGCGGCAAGATCTGGACCCGCATCATCCGAGAGATCACGGTGGCGGCGCGTGCCGGCGGCGGGGACCTCAGCGCCAACCCACGGCTGCGGCTGGCAGTGGACAAGGCCAAGGCCGCCAACATGCCGGCCGACCGCATCAAATACAACATTGACAAGGCCACTGGCAACCAAGAGGGTGTGAGCTACGAAGAAATCCGCTACGAGGGCTACGGCATTGGCGGCGCCGCCATCATTGTTGACACCATGACCGATAACCGGGTGCGTACTGTGGCCGAAGTGCGCCACGCCTTCAGCAAACATGGGGGCAACATGGGCACCGAGGGCTCAGTGGCTTTCCAGTTCAAGCACTGCGGTCAGCTGATTTTTGCACCGGGTACGCCCGAGGACCGCATCATGGACATCGCGTTGGAGGCCGGGGCCGATGATGTAGTCACGGACGACGACGGCGCGATCGAGGTGCTGACCGCAGCGGCCGACTTTGAGGCTGTGCGCAACGCGTTGGTGGCAGCCGGCTTTGTGCCTGCGGTAGCGGGTGTCACCATGCGGGCGGAAAACATGGTGGAGCTCAGCGGCGATGAGGCGCTGCGCATGCAGAAATTGCTGGACATCATTGAAGAGCTCGATGACGTGCAAGAGGTATATCACAACGCCCAATTGGACGGCGTCGAGGCATGAATGTTCTGGTGATTGGCGGCGGCGGCCGTGAACATGCGCTGGCCTGGAAGCTGGCCCAATCGACGCGGGTGCAAAAAGTCTATGTGGCCCCTGGTAACGGCGGCACGGCGCTCGACGCCGGCCTGGAAAACGTGCCGATCACCGATATTCAGGCCTTGCGCACCTGGGCCATTGACAAAAAAATTGGCTTGACCGTGGTCGGTCCCGAAGGCCCACTGGCGGCTGGGGTGGTGGACGAATTTCGGGCCCACGGTCTGCGGGTATTCGGCCCAACCCGGGCGGCCGCCCAATTGGAAAGCTCCAAGGCGTTTTCCAAGGCCTTCATGCAACGGCACGGTATCCCGACCGCCGCTTACGAGACCTTTTCCGACCCAGCGGCGGCCCATGCCTATATCGCGCTGCAGGGTGTGCCCATCGTGGTCAAGGCCGACGGCCTTGCAGCCGGCAAGGGCGTGGTGGTGGCCGAGACGCTGGCACAGGCCCACGAAGCGGTCGATTACATGCTGGAAGGCAACCGCCTGGGCGTGACCCACAACGCAGGCGGTGCTCGGGTGGTGATCGAGGAATTTCTTCAGGGTGAAGAGGCCAGTTTCATTGTGCTGTGCGACGGCAAAAACGTGCTCCCGCTAGCCACCAGCCAAGACCACAAACGGCTTCAAGATGGCGATGCAGGCCCCAACACCGGGGGCATGGGCGCCTATTCCCCGGCGCCGGTGGTAACGCCGGATGTTCACGCCCGCGCTATGCGAGAAATCATCCTGCCCACCATCCGTGGCATGGAAAAAGACGGTATTCCCTACACTGGTTTTTTGTATGCCGGGCTGATGATCGACGCCACTGGCCAGCCCAGGGCGCTGGAGTTCAATTGCCGCTTGGGCGACCCAGAGACTCAGCCAATTCTGATGCGGCTCAAGTCGGAACTGCTGGAGGTGTTGCTGGCGGCTACCGAGCCGGGGCCGCATGGCCGGCTCGACCAGGTCGAGCTGCAGTGGGATCGGCGGACAGCGCTGGGTGTTGTGATTGCGGCGCAGGGCTACCCGCTGCAATCGCGCCAGGGCGACGCTATCGGCGGCCTACCAAAGCCTGCGACGGATGCCGTGGTGTTCCACGCGGGCACGGCGCTGCGTGACGGCCAGTTGGTGAGCAGTGGTGGTCGCATCCTGTGCGTGACGACTTTGGCCGACAACTTGCGCCAAGCCCAGCAGCGCGCCTATGAGCTGATCCAGGGCCTGCACATCGACGACATGCAGTACCGCACGGACATCGGCCACCGCGCGCTCAAGGCCAGCTCGGCCACGGCCGGTTGATCCGCGACCTGCCACAAACCTAAAACAAAGTGACATGACCATGCCAAGTTTGGACCAGCCCGCTGTCGAAACGGTGCGCGACTATTTGTTGGGCCTGCAAGCCCGCATCACCGCCGCTGTGACGGCTATCGACGGCGGGGCCTTTGTCGTTGACCCTTGGCAGAAGGCGCCCGGCGAGATGCTGCAGGGCAACGGGGTGACCCAGATTCTTGAGGGTGGCCCCGTGTTTGAACGGGCGGGCTGCGGTTTTTCCCATGTTCGCGGGCCCCGATTGCCGCCATCGGCCACCCAGCACCGGCCAGAACTCAGCGGTGCACCCTTTGAGGCGATGGGCGTGTCGCTGGTTTTTCACCCGCGTAACCCCTATGTGCCCACAGTGCACATGAATGTGCGCATGCTGGCCGCACAAGGCGCGGACGGCAAGACCGTGTGCTGGTTTGGCGGCGGCATGGACCTGACGCCCTACTACGGCTTCGACGAAGACGCCCAACACTTTCACGCCACCTGCAAGGCAGCACTGGCGCCTTTCGGGGACGACAAGTACCCGCGATTCAAAACCTGGTGTGACGAGTATTTTGTGCTCAAGCACCGCGCTGAGCAGCGGGGCGTGGGCGGGGTGTTTTTTGATGATTTTTCCGAACTGGGCTTTGAGCGCAGTCTGGCGATGATGCAAGCGGTGGGCGATGGCCTGTTACCGGCCTACCTGCCGATCGTGCGGCGGCGCCAGGACACCGTTTATGGTGAGCGCGAGCGGGCGTTTCAGCTCTACCGGCGGGGCCGTTACGTGGAGTTCAACCTGGTGTGGGACCGTGGCACGCATTTTGGCTTGCAGTCGGGTGGGCGCACCGAGTCCATCCTGCTGTCAATGCCGCCACTGGCCAGCTGGTCCTACCAACACGTGCCTGTGCCGGATTCGCCGGAAGCCGCACTTTACAGCCGGTTCTTGGTGCCCCGGGGCTGGGCCTGAGGGGCAGGTACTGCCTGACCTGTGACTTGAACAGTCCATCCCGAATCGGCATCTTTGGCGGCGCGTTTGACCCGCCTCATAACGCTCACCGTGCCTTGGTATTGGCCGCGCTGCAGCATCTGAGCCTGGATCGGCTGCTTGTTATCCCCACAGGCCAGGCCTGGCACAAGGCCCGCCCACTGACGGCTGCCCACCACCGGTTGGCCATGGCTAGCCTGTGCTTCGGCGACCTGCCACAGGTTCAGGTTGATTCGCAGGAGATCGAGCGCATCGGCCCCAGCTACACCATCGACACCTTGCGCATCCTGAAGGACCGGTGGCCTGAGGCTCAGCTGTTTTTGTTGATGGGAGAAGACCAGGCCCGCGCCTTGAACCAGTGGCGCGATGGGCGGCAGATTACGCAGGTCGCTACAATATGTGTAGCTGAGCGTGAAGATCCGACGCGGTCTGGCTGCCATTTTGAGCCAAATATGCCATTGGATGAGCGCTTTGTGCGCCTGCCCGTGGCGCCGATGGCCGTGAGCGCTACAGAGATCCGTGCCCTTGTGGGCACCCACCAAAACGTTGATCCGCTGGTTTTTGAACCTGTGGCGCGTTATATTGAACACTATCACCTTTACCAGACCCATTGATGACTACTGCCACCCCTGCCAAAAAAGATATTCAGAAACTCCAGCGTGTCATCGTGGACGGCCTTGAGGATGTGAAAGCCCAGGACATCAAGGTGTTCGACACAGAGCATCTTTCGGCCTTGTTTGAGCGGGTGATCGTTGCCTCAGGCACATCCAACCGGCAGACCAAGGCCTTGGCCGCCAGTGTCTCCGACGCCGTGCGCGAAGCTGGCTTTCCCAAGCCAAGGCTCGAGGGTGAGGCCAACGGCGAGTGGATCATTGTTGACTGCGGTCAAGCCGTGGTGCATGTGATGCAGCCCATCATTCGCCAGTATTACAACCTGGAGGAGCTCTGGGGTGAAAAGGCCGTGCGGCTCAAATTTGGTGCGGCCAAGCCACTGGTCAAGGCAGAGTCCACACCGAAAAAGGAAGAGGCGGCTAAACCACCCGCTAGCCTGAAACGCTCAAATGCCGCCAAAAAGGGCGTGCAAGAAGCCTTCCCGTCCAAAGCTCAGGTCAAGAAGAACCTGGTTGCGGCCCAGGGTGTGGCCAAACGCCCGGCCAGCAAGGCAGCCGCCAAACCGCTTGACAAGACTGCGGCGCCCAGGCCGGTGGCCAAACCGGTGGTGGTGAACGAGCCTGCCAAGAAGGTGGCCGCTAAAAAAGCACCTGTAAAAAAAGCACCCGCCACAAAAGCACCTGCTCAAAAGGTGGCTGCCAAGAAGGCACCCGCCAAAAAGGCACCCGTGCGTCAAGCCGCGGCCAAGACCGCCGTGAAGCCGGTCGCCAGGAAGACCGCCACGCGCAAAGCGTGACGCTTGACGCGTGCGGCTGCTGATTGTTGCCGTCGGTCAGCGCGTGCCCGACTGGGCGCAGAGCGCGTGGGCTGACTACGCCAAACGCTTTCCGCCAGAGATCAAAATTGAGCTCAAGGCCGTCAAAACCGAGCCGCGTGGCTCGCGCAGTTTGGATACTCTGCTGGCCGCCGAGCGCAGCCGCATTGAAGCGGCGCTGCCCAAGGGCTGCCGGGTGGTTGCGCTGGACGAGCGAGGCACCGCCATGACCACGGTGGCCCTGGCCGACAAGCTGCGTCATTGGCAACTGGAGGCCGACGATGTGGCGCTGGTGATCGGCGGCCCGGATGGGCTGGAGCCCGCATTTCGGCAGGCGGCCCACGAGCGCATCCGCTTGTCTGACCTGACCCTGCCCCATGCCTTTGTGCGCGTCTTGCTGATTGAGCAGCTCTACCGTGCCTGGTCAATCAACGCCAACCACCCTTACCACCGTGAATAGTTTTATCTACCTGGCCTCGCAAAGCCCGCGACGGCGCCAGTTGCTGGAGCAACTGGGCGTGTCCTACCAGCTGCTGCTGCCTGAGGGCGATGAAGATGCCGAGGCACTCGAGCAGGTGCTGCCGAACGAGGCGCCAGCGGTCTATGTGCAGCGTGTTACCCAACTCAAGCTTGATGCCGCGCTACAGCGCTTGCACCGGCGTAGCCTGCCGGCTGCACCTGTGCTGTGTTCAGACACCACGGTCGCTCTGGGCCGCGTGATATTGGGCAAGCCGGCGGAAGCTGCTGATGCCACGGCTATGCTGGCTCAGCTGGCCGGACGTACCCACCGTGTTTTGACCGCGGTGGCGGTGGGACTGGGCTCACAGCGGGAGCAGGTACTGAGCCGGTCACAGGTGCGCTTCGCCCCGATGGTTGCGGACGAGATCGAAGCTTATGTCGGCACTGGCGAGCCAATGGGCAAGGCTGGCGCCTACGGTGTGCAGGGCAGGGCGGCGGCCTTCATCGCGCACATCTCGGGCAGTTACTCTGGCATCATGGGGTTGCCCCTTTACGAGACCGCGCAGCTGTTGCGCCGGTTTCAGGTTCGGGTCGAAGCTTAGGCACCATGCAAGAAGACATACTGATCAATTGGGCGCCGCAGGAGACGCGGGTTGCCATCGTAGAAAACGGCGTGGTGCAGGAACTGCACGTGGAACGCACACTCGAGCGGGGCCTGGTTGGCAATGTCTACCTGGGCAAGGTAGCGCGGGTGCTCCCAGGGATGCAGTCGGCATTTATCGACATCGGGTTGGAGCGCGCGGCGTTTTTGCATGTGGCTGATGTCTGGCACCGGCAGCCTGATGGCGAGCCGCCTGGGCTGGTGCGCAACTCCCTGCCGCAGGTGCCGATCGAGAAGCAGGTGTTCGAAGGACAAACCCTGCTGGTCCAGGTGATCAAGGACCCCATTGGCAGCAAAGGCGCGCGTCTGTCGACGCAAATCAGCATCGCCGGGCGCATGCTGGTGTTCTTACCTCAGGACGACCACGTGGGCGTCTCGCAAAAAATACCGTCGGCTCAGCGCGATGAGTTGCGAGCCCGGTTGGTGCGGCTCATAGGCCCAAGCGGTGGAGGCTTCATCCTGCGCACCAACGGCGAGGATGCGAATGATGGCGAATTGTCGGAAGACATTGCCTATCTGCGCAAATCGTGGGCCCGAATCAAGGAGGCCTCGCTTCGGCTACCGCCAAGCTCTCTGCTGCACCAGGATTTGAATCTTTTGCAGCGGGTGCTGCGGGATCTGGTCGGGGAGGGCACGCAGACGATTCGCGTTGATTCGCGTGAACAATTCGAAGCACTGCAAAGCTTTGGCCTGGAGTTCATGCCGGCGGCCGCAGCCAAGTTGCAGCACTACCATGGCGAGCGACCGATCTTTGATCTGTATTCGATCGACGAGGAAATTGCCCGCGCGTTAGGGCGACGGGTCGAGCTCAAATCAGGGGGCTACCTCATCGTGGACCAGACCGAGGCCTTGACGACGGTGGACGTAAATACGGGCGGCTTTGTTGGTGCGCGCAATTTTGACGACACCATTTTTAAGACCAATCTTGAGGCTGCCATGGCGATTGCCCGGCAACTGCGTCTGCGAAATCTGGGCGGCATCATCATCGTGGATTTCATCGACATGGTCCGAGAAGATCATCGTGACGCTGTCCTGGCTGAATTTCGTAAGCAGCTCACGCGGGACCGCGTCAAAACCATGGCGGCCGGCTTTTCGCAGCTGGGCCTGGTGGAGATGACTCGCAAGCGTACGCGCGAGTCGCTGGCCCACATGCTGTGCGAGCCCTGCGCCAGTTGCGAGGGCAAGGGCAGCGTTAAGACCGCGCGAAGCGTGGCCTACGACATCCTGCGAGAGATCCTGCGTGAGGCTCGGCAGTTCAACCCGCGCGAGTTTCGAGTGGTAGCGTCACCCAAAGTCATTGAGTTGTTTCTAGACGAGGAAAGCCAACACTTGGCAGGACTGAGCGAGTTCATTGGCAAGCCTGTGTCCTTGCAAAGTGAGACCGCCATGGGTCAGGAACAATACGATATCGTACTGATTTGAAAGATGCGGCCTTGGTCATGACAGCCCCAATTCCGATTTTGATGTACCACCAGGTGGATGCGCCGCCGCCCAAAGGCACGCCCATGCGTGGGCTGGTGGTCTCGCCCGCCGCATTCGCCCGGCAGATGGCCCTGCTGCGCGCCCTGGGCTTTACTGGGCTGTCGATGCGACATTTACTGCCCTACCTGAAAGGGCAAAAAACAGGCCGCGTCTTTGGCATCACGTTTGACGATGGCTATGAAAACAACCTGACCTGTGCCTTGCCCGAGCTCCAGCGTTTTGGTTTTTCGTCCACCTGCTACGTGGTCGCAGACCGGGTGGGCCAGTACAACGACTGGGACCGAGAGCGTGGCGTGCCGCAGGTGCCCCTGATGACAGCGGCGCAAATGCAGGCCTGGGTCGACGCCGGCCAGGAGATTGGCTCGCACACGTTGACGCACCAGGACCTGCCGAAGCTGGACTTGGCCGAGCAGCGGCACGAAATTGTCGACGCCCGACTGGTGCTTGAGGCCTTGGTGCGGCAGCCCGGAGGCGTACGGAATTTCTGCTATCCCTACGGTGGGTTTGATCACAGGGCCGTCCGGTTTGCGCAAGAGGGCGGTTACGACACGGCCACCACCGCGGTGCGCGGCCGGGTTCACAGCCTTGATGGCGACAATATGCTGACCTTGCCACGGATCTTGGTCAGCCGTACGACCACCTGCCTGCACCTTGTGCTGAAGTGCCTGACACGCTACGAAGACCGGCGAGGTAGCCAGCGTGTTGTAGGGGCGGCCGAATGAGGCTGGCCGTCATTTCTCGCCATTTCTCTAAGGTGGCCGGTGGGGCCGAAAGCTACGCTGTGCATCTGGCTACCGCCATGCGTGGTGATTATGAGATCACCGTCGTATCCCAGACCTTTGACGAGGCCGATGCTGGCTTTCTCCACATTCGGGTACCCAAGCTCCCGGTGCGTTCACGCTGGATCAACCAGCTCTGGTTCAACTGGTACACAAAGCGGGTCACGCAGGGGCGGTTTGACCTGGTTCATTCGCATGAGAACGTGTCGCACGGAGACGTTCAAACCGTGCATGTCAAGACCGTGCACGCCAGCCTGCGGGAACGCGGCACAGGGCAACTTCAGATCGCTTTAAGCCCACGCTTGATCGCCTATCTGTGGCTGGAGCGGCAGCGTTTGCGCGAATCCGGTGGGCAAAACGTTTTTGTTTCGCAACTCTTGCTGGATGAAACCCTGGCCGCGCTGCCAGGGTTGGCCGCTGGCACGGTGATCGCGCCAGGTGTGAATTGGTCAGAGCGTGAATTGCCCCTGGCGCAGCGCACCGCAGCGAGACAGGCGCTTGGCTTGGCACCTGACACGGTTGTTATCGGCTTTGTCGGGCACGACTTCAAGAAAAAGGGACTTGATGTGCTGCTGCGTGCCGTGGCCCTGTTGCCCTTTGACACCACGGTGTTGGTGGTCGGCAAACCTGCGCAGTCGCCCGCGTATCAGTCTCTGGTGGCTGCGCTAGGTGTTGGCAAGCAATGCCGCTTTTTGGGCGTTGTAAGCCAGATGCCGACTGTCTACGCGGCGCTGGATTGTCTGGCTCACCCCACGAAGCAGGATGTTTTTCCGATGGTGTTGTTAGAAGCCATGGCGTTGGGTATTCCTGTGATCACCACTGTGGCTCCCTACAACAGCATGGCCAACTTGCTCACAGACCGCCACGAGGCGCTGTTGCTCAAAGACCCGCACGACGCGAGCGAATTGGCCCACCACGTGTCGGATGTGGCCCGCGATGTGAGCTTGCGACGGCATCTTGCTACTACTGGGCGGCTGTTTTCAAAAAAGTACAGATGGGCGGATGTCAAGGCGGCCTACTACCAGGTCTACCAATCGGTGTTGGCTGGGTCTGGCCGCTCAGGCTGAGCTGCCAGCGCCAGGCGTCGGCGCACATCTCGTGCAGTGCACGGGTTGCCCTCCAGCCCAACAGGCGCTCGGCCAGCGTGGTGTCAGCATAGCAACTGGCCACATCGCCCTGTCGGCGCGGCGCAAGTCGCCAGGGTACCGACCGGCCGCTGGCCATCTCGAACGCTTTCACCATTTCCAGCACGCTGTGGCCGCGTCCCGTTCCCAGATTCACGGTAAAGCTGGGCTTGCCTGCCAGCAGGGCACGTAGCGCTGCCACATGGCCTTTTGCCAGGTCTTGAACATGGATGTAGTCCCGCACACCGGTGCCATCAGGGGTGGCGAAATCCTGTCCGTAGATGTCAAGATGTGGTCGTAGCCCGGCTGCCACTTGCGCCAGCAATGGCATCAGGTTGTTCGGTGTGCCCAGCGGGTTTTCGCCAATCAGACCGCTGGGGTGTGCGCCCACCGGGTTGAAGTAGCGCAGCACGCCTGTCTGCCAGTCGGGATTGGCGCGGCGTAGCGCCGCCAGCATGTCTTCGCACACCAATTTGCTGTGGCCATAGGGGTTGGTGTGGCTCAGCGGAAAGTCTTCGGTGATTGGCACCGTTGCTGGGTCGCCGTAGACTGTGGCGCTGCTTGAAAAAACCAGTGTTCGGCAATCGGTCGAGGCCATGGCTTGCAGCAGGCTGAGCATGCCACCTAAGTTGTTGGCGTAATACTTGAGCGGCTGCGCGACACTCTCTCCAACGGCCTTGAAGCCGGCTAAGTGGACTACTGCGGCCACTTTGTGCTGCTTCAGGATGTCCGCGACCAGTTTAGTGTCGGCCGTGCTACCACGCACGCACGGTGTCGGTTGCCCCAGGATCTGCTCCAGGCGATCCAGGACTACGGGGTCGCTGTTGGAAAAATCATCCAGAATGACCGGCTGGTAGCCAGCCTGCGCCAGGGCGACGCAGGTATGACTGCCCAGGTAGCCAGCGCCGCCGGTCAGAAGAATGGCTGTTGCGCCTCTTGCCAGAGGTGAGAGGTGTTCACTCATCGGCCGACCCCTGGGCACTGGGTTGGATTCCCGCCCGGAACAGCCGCGCATAGTGGCCATCTCGTTTCAGCAACTCGGTGTGGCTGCCGGTCTCCACAATCTGGCCGGCCTCCATCACTACGATACGGTCGGCGTGTTGCACCGTCGAGAGTCGGTGTGCAATGACCAGCGTTGTACGGTGCTGCATCAGCCGTTCCAAGGCTTCTTGCACCGCCCGCTCAGATTCGGCATCCAGCGCCGAGGTGGCCTCGTCAAGAATGAGGATAGGGGCATTCTTGTAGAGCGCGCGGGCTATAGCCAATCGCTGGCGTTGTCCGCCCGACAACTGCATCGCGTTATGTCCCACTTCAGTGTCAATGCCGGCTGGAAGGGTGGCTACGAAGCCAGCGAGGTTGGCAGCTGCCAGGCAATCTAGCACACGGGCGCGGTCCAACCCCTGCCCCAAGGCAACGTTGTCGGCAATGCTGCCGCTTAGCATGACCACATGCTGGCTGACCAACGCAAACTGACGGCGTAGCGACTCAATCTCCCACTCCTGCACATTTTTGCCGTCGATTTCGACAGCGCCGCTGGTCAGTTCGACAAACCTGGGCAGCAGGTTGACCAGGGTGGTCTTGCCGGCGCCAGAGGCGCCCACCAGCGCCACGGTTTCACCGGGTCGTATTGTCAGATTGAGCCGGGCGAGGGCAGGCTCCCCGTCGTTATTAAAACTGACCGACACATCGTTAAACCGAATCTCCCCTTGTGCCCGCGCCTGAGCAAAGTTGCCGCCAGACTCCACAGGAATGGTTTCAAGCAAATCAAGGCCGCGCTCAATGGCGACAAGTCCGCGCGTGATCGGGCTGGCCAACTCAGACAAATGTTTGAGCGGTGCAACCAGCATCAGCATGGCGGTGACAAAAGCCACAAAGCTGCCCACCGAGGTGGTCTGGTCGGCGCTCTGTAGCAGGGCCACGCTGATGACCGAAGACAGTGCCACCGCAGCCAGCATCTGGGTCAGCGGCGTCATTGCCGAACCTGCCGCCGTCGATTTCATGGAAAGTCGGCGCAGTCCGTCGGCCAGTAAAAAAAAGCGATCCGCCTGGGCTCGCTGTGCGCCCTGTACCCGCACGTCCCGGTGAGCCAATACATTTTCTTCGACCACATAGGCCAGTTCGTCAGTCGCCGCCTGACTGCTCTTGGTCAGACGGTACAGGCGCTTTGACAGCGTGCGCATCACCACCGCCACAGCGGGAAACAGTGCGGCCACGATCAAGGTCAGCTTCCAATTCAGGATCATCAGGTAAGCCAGCAGCGCCAGCAGGGTGACGCTGTCCCGTGTCAGTGTCATCAGAGCGCTGACCAGCAGGGTTGAGCCGGTCTGCACCTCGTACACGATGGTGTTGGCCAATGCGCTGGAAGACTGTTGTGTAAATAGGGCCAGCTGTGCCCGTTGAAGGCGCTCGAACATGGCAGTTCTGAGCACCAGCAGGCCCTGGGTGGTCAGTTTGGCCAGGGCGATCTGTGCGATGAAACCCGCCAACCCCCGCACCCCAAACAAAAGAATCAAAGCAACTGGCACCATCCAGACTGCCAGGCTGCGCTGCTGGAACCCCCGGTCAAGCAGCGGCTGCAGCAGTGCAGGAATCAGCGGTTCGGTCATGGACATGGTGATGGTCGCCAGCACTGCAACCACCCACGCAGACCGGGGACGCGCGAAATGGCGCCCCACTCGCACCAGGCGCGGCAATAATGCATTCGAGTTTTGGTCGAGCGCCTGGGTCATGGCTTCAGGGTTCGCAGTGTCACGGAGAGATTATCGTGCCTGAGCGTCTGTCGGCTATGCTTGGGGAAGTTCTTCGTCACAGCCACTTTGCCCGTGTCACTCAGCGTCATCATCATCACCCACAACGAGGCTGGCAATATTGCCGACTGTCTGGCAAGCGTCGCATTTGCCGATGAAATCGTGGTTTTAGATTCAGGCAGCACCGACCAGACCGTCGAGTTGGCTCGCGCAGCGGGCGCTGTTGTACATATTAGTGCTAACTGGCCCGGGTTTGGCCCGCAGAAAAATCGGGCCTTGGCGTTCGCTGCTGGCGACTGGGTGCTGTCCCTGGATGCCGACGAGCGGGTCACGCCCGAACTTGCAGCGCAAATTCAGAAGGCCATGGCCGGTGGGAGCGGGCTGGCTTACAAGCTGCCGCGCCTGACTCAGTTTTGCGGGCGCTGGATTCACCATTGCGGCTGGACCCCTGACCATGTGCTGCGCCTGTTCAAACGAGGCACAGCTCGGTTTAGTGATGACTTGGTGCATGAGCGCCTTGTGCTGAGCCAAGGCAAAATCAAATGCTTAGACTCGCCGTTGCTTCATTTCAGCTACCCGACGCCGGCTCACTATTGGCGAAAACTCGAGCAGTACAGCCAAGCCTGGGCACGGCAAAGACATGCCAGGGGCCAGACGACATCCATGAGCCGAGCCGCGTTGGCGGGGGTGGTAACATTCGCTCGTGCCTATTTCTTTCGATTGGGCTTTCTTGACGGCGCCATGGGCTTCGCCGTATGTACTATGCAGGCGCAAGCTGCTTTCGGGAAATACTTCGCACTTTATTGCTTGAATCAGGACCATGAAGCCCCGACCAATCCTTGACCATTACAGACTGTTACGTTTCGTCTTGACTGGTCTAGTGCTGGTTGTTACCGGGGCGGTTAACGCTCAATTTAGGGTTGATGTCGCCGGCGTCGGCATGCGGCAGTTGCCGATCGCAGTCGCTCCATTTAGGGGTGAAGACGGTTCGCCTCAAAAGTTGGCGAGTATTGTTCAGGCCAATCTGGAGCGCAGTGGGCAGTTTGTTGGGCTGCCAGTGGGTGGTGTGGTGCTCGACGAGTTGTCACGCCCGGATTTCACAAGCTGGCGTCAAAAAGGTGCAGATTCGCTGCTAACGGGCAGCGTCACCAGTCTGATCGACGGCCGTTTCGATGTGCGCTTTCGGTTGTGGGATGCAGTACGGGGCCAGGATCTGGGCGGCCAAAGTTATGCGGTGACCGCGCCCGACTTGCGCTTGGTGTCGCATCGCATTTCAGACTTCGTGTACGAAAAGTTGACCGGGGAAAAAGGCATTTTTTCAACCCGAATTGCCTATGTCACCCGAAGCGGCCCGCGTTACCAACTGTGGGTGTCTGATGCAGACGGTGAAAACGCGCAATCGGCCCTGAGCAGTGCAGAGCCCATTATTTCGCCGGCCTGGTCTCCGGACGGCGCGCAACTGGCCTACGTGTCCTTTGAATCGCGCAAGCCGGTGGTGTACACACATGATGTGCGTTCTGGCAAGCGGCGGCTGCTCGCCAATTTCCGCGGCTCCAACAGTGCGCCGGCTTGGTCAGCAGACGGTCAGACGCTGGCCATGACCCTGAGCCGTGACGGTAGCTCGCAATTATTTGCCCTGAGTGTTGCTGGGGGAGAACCGCGACGTCTGGGCGAACCTGGCTTGTCGGGCAGCATTGACACCGAGCCAACCTACTCCCCCGATGGCAAGCTCATTTATTTTGTCAGTGACCGTGGAGGTGGGCCCCAAATTTACAAAATGGCGACTACGGGCGGTCCGGCTGACCGAGTAACCTTTTCTGGCAGCTACAACATATCGCCAGCCATCAGTCCTGATGGACGATCGCTGGCCTATGTTGCCCGCGCGAACGGTGCCTTCCGGGTTAATGTGATGGATTTGGCCAATGGCTCAACGACGGTCCTCACTGAAACCACGTCAGACGAAAGTCCCAGCTTTTCGCCTAATGGTCGGCTCATCATTTATGCAACCCAACTTGATGGTCGAGAAGCCCTGATGACCGTCACACTTGACGGCCGAATCAAGACAAAGCTCAATGGGCAGAGCGGTGATATTCGCGAGCCCCATTGGGGCCCTTTCCAGAAACAACAGTTTTGACACGGAGTAATTTTATGAAACCTGTATTGATCGCAAGTTTATTGGCGGTATTTTTGACAGCTTGCAGTTCTGTAAAGCTCGACTCGGCTTCCGTAGAGGATAAGTCGGGAAACCTGGTGGGCAAAGCCGCCGATGCAAGCGCCGCTGCGGCTGCTGCCGCGGCCGCTGCTGCCAGGGCTGGCGGTGCTGCTGGTGGTACTGGTAGCGCTGGTGGAACTGCTGGTGGTACTGGTAGCGCTGCTGGTGCTCGTGGTGCTGGAGGTGCTGGAGGTGCTGGAGGTGCCGGTGCTGGTTTGCCCGATCCTGCCACGAAGAGCGCAGTGGCTCAGGTCGAGACAACCCAAAAACCTGCTGGGCCAGACTTGCAGAGCAGTCCTAAGGTGGTCTATTTTGACTACGACAGCTACGCCATCAAACCCGAATTTCAGGCTGTGGTGGAAGTGCATGCCCGCCTCTTGCGTGCCGATAAGTCACGTCGCGTTGCCCTGGAAGGGCATACCGATGCACGTGGCGGTCGTGAATATAACCTGGCGCTTGGACAAAGGCGCGCCGAAGCTGTCCGCAGTGCCATGAGCCTGCTTGGTGTGCCAGACAGTCAGGTGGAGGCAGTCAGCTTTGGTATGGAAAAGCCGGCGGCCCAGGGCTCTGACGAAGCATCGTTTGCCAGAAACCGCCGCGTTGAGATCAATTACCGTTGAATTTGCGTATGAAGCCTGCGTCAATCTTTCTGCCATCTGCGCGTTCGTATGCGTTCGGCCTTTGGTTGGCGCTGGCCTCGTCCATGGCCAGTGCCGCAGAGTTATTTAGCGCAGGGGACCTATTTGGAGATAGCAAGGCACGCACCGCCATCATTGAATTGCGTCAGCAGGTTGAGGGCATACGACTGTCCGTGGAGACCATGAATCAGAGAGTCGAGACCCTGCGTCAGGCAGTTGAGTCCCAGCAGCAAAGAATGGGGGCGGTGTACCAGGCGATAGAAGCCCTGCGCAGCCGGGCAGAAAGCGACCGCGCAGATTCTAAGCAAGGCTCAGGCCGCGCGACGGACGAGGTCACTAAACTGCGGGAAGACCTGCGCGAAGATGTCACGATCGTGAAGGGTGGCATCTTGGGGTTGAAGAACCAGATTGAGGAACTGCGGTCAGAGGCAGCGCGGATGCGTGGGGCCAATGAGCAGTTGAAGCGCGAACTATCTGACGGACAGATTCGTCAGAAGGACATGGCTGAAGGGCAAAACCGTCAGAAGGACATCGCTCAGCAGGACCTGGACAAACGGTTTCTAGCTGCCACCCAACGGCTGGAGCAGCGCTTGCTTGAAGCGACAAAGACTCAGGATGAAAAGTTCGAGAAGTCTCAAAGCACGCTGAAGGGACTTGATGATCGTCTTCTTGCTGTAACCAAGGGGCAGGAAGAAAAGTTTGAAAAGTTGAATAGCACGGTAAAGGGACTTGATGACCGTTTACTCGCTTTGCCGAAGGGACCGGACGACACGCTTCGCACCACAATCCAGGGCCTGGATGCGAAGGTACAGGGCTTAGATGCACGGCTCAGTGCTACGTCGCAAGGGATGGAAGAACGTTTTCGAACGGTCGAACCCATCAAGGTGACGCTGGATGGCCGCGAATTCATGGCGGAGCCGGCTGAGAAGCGAGATTTTGAAGCCGCACTTGCCCTGTTCCGTAAAGCCGAATTTACCGGAGCAAACACGGCTTTTTTTGACTTCTTGAGTCGATACAGTCGCAGTGGATACGCGCCTTCGGCGCGCTTCTGGCTGGGTAATGCTCAGTACGCGATGCGCGACTACGCAGGGGCAAGGGCTAATTTTCAGACACTCATCGCAAGTTATCCAGATCACCAACGTACACCAGAAGCGCTCCTGCTAGTTGCCAACTGTCAAGTGGAGCTCAAAGATGTCCGTGGCGCACGCAAAACCTTGCAGGATCTGATCAGAGACTACCCAAAGTCAGAGGCTGCTTCTGCTGCTAGAGAACGTCTGGCACTTTTGAAATAGTGCACATGGCAACCGCTGGCCGATAACTCACAGCCATGCAAGCGCCAGAACTCGCGACTCTCAACGCCCAATTGATGTGGTTGTCCTTGTGCATCGGCATCGGTTTTGGTGCGATTGCTCAGCGCACCCACTTCTGCACGATGGGTGCCGTGAGTGACATTGTCAACATGGGCGATTGGACCCGTATGCGTCAATGGGGCTTGGCTGTTGGCCTGGCCATGGTTGGCTTTGGTGTGTTGGTTTACACCGGCCGCGTCGACCCAGCCCAGGTGCTTTACGCCTCAAACCGCTGGATATGGTTGTCCGCCCTCGTGGGTGGCGGCCTGTTTGGCCTTGGCATGGTGCTGGCCTCGGGTTGCGGCAGCAAAACCCTGGTTCGTATTGGTGGTGGCAGCCTGAAGTCGCTGGTTGTGCTGTTGGTCCTGGGTGCCTCTGCTTTCGCCACGCTCAAAGGTGTTACCGCTGTGCTGCGAGTGGCCACGGTGGACCGGGTCGTGCTGGATATTTCCGCTGGAACCAGTTTGGCGCCATGGGTCGCCGCCGCCTCGGGCTTGTCACCTGCCTTCACAGCGCTGCTGCTGGGCCTTGGCATAGGCGGCAGCCTAATGCTGTGGGCTATGGCCGGACGCGGGTTTCGCACACCGGCCAATCTGCTTGCGGGGGCGGGCATGGGTGGACTGGTGGTCGCCATGTGGTGGGTGTCTGGTCATCTTGGCCATCTCACTGAGCACCCGGAAACGCTGCAAGAGACTTTTTTGGCCACCAACTCGGGCCGAGCTGAGGCGCTGAGCTTTGTCGCACCAGTGGCCTACTTGTTGGACTGGCTGCTGTTTTTCAGTGACAAAAGTAAAGTGCTGACGATGGGTATTACTTCCACCCTGGGCGTCGTGCTGGGCTCATGGTGCATGGCTATGGCGACCGGCAATTTCAGGTGGGAGGGCTTTGGCAGCACCGAAGACCTAGCCAATCATCTTGTCGGGGCGGCCCTGATGGGGGTTGGCGGGGTCACTGCCATGGGGTGCACGATAGGGCAGGGCCTGAGCGGTCTGTCCACCCTGAGTGTCACGAGTGTTGTGGCTGTCGCCGGCATTCTTCTCGGTGCGGTGATCGCGCTGCGCTACCAGGTTTGGCGCGTGGATCAACTGGTTTGAGCGAAGACCGTCGCTTTGGTGGGTTGGCGCGCCTGTATGGACAAGCTGGCGCCGACCATATCCGTCGCTCGCATGTGGCTGTGATCGGCATAGGCGGTGTGGGCTCCTGGGCGGCCGAGGCACTTTCGCGTAGCGGCGTTGGCCAGTTGACACTCATTGATTTGGACCACGTGAGCGAATCCAACATCAATCGTCAGATTCAAGCAACTGACGCCACCATTGGCCAGGCTAAGGTTCTTGCCATGCGAGACCGCATCCACACGTTCAACCCAGACTGCCAAGTTCATACTGTTGAGGAATTTGTCGACCCCGACAATTGGCAAACGCTGTTGCCCCACGGTGTGAACGCCGTCGTCGATGCCTGTGATCAGGTGAGAGCCAAGACCACCATGGCCGATTGGGCCCTGCGAACCCGCAGCATTTTCATCTCTGTGGGTGCAGCTGGCGGCAAACGTTTGGGTCACCTGGTTGATATCGACGATTTGGCGAATACCACCCACGACCCCCTGCTGGCCCAGCTGCGTTACAGGCTGCGAAAGCAGCATGGCGCGGCGCGCGTGGGGAAAAAGATCGGTGTATCGGTGGTCTTTAGCCGCGAGCCCATTGCGCCACCCGATGCCTCCTGCTCGCCCCAGCAAGACGCCAGCCTGAACTGTCATGGCTATGGCTCTGTGGTGAGCGTAACCGCCACCTTTGGCCAATGCGCCGCTGGTTGGGTACTCGATAAAATATCCCGACGTCACCTCTGACCGGCTACTTAATTCACCCTATAATCTGTGGCTTCGCGCTGCAGTGCAAACGGTGGTGCGGAAACAGTCGGGATGTTAGCTCAGTTGGTAGAGCAGCGGACTTTTAATCCGTTTGTCGTGGGTTCGACCCCCGCACATCCCACCAAATAAGCCTTGCGGCATATGGAAAGCCTGCTATTCAAAAGATAGCAGGCTTTTTTGTTGGCGGGTTTATGTAGCCACCGCACCTACCAGGGCAGTGGTCATGCCCCAATCGACTCACCAACCGTGCAAACGGGGCCAGCAGGCCAGCGTGCCGTCAGATGCCAGTGCCTGGTAGTGCGGGTACTGGGCGCCAGTGGCGCAGGCGTGGTTGGGCAGTATGCGCAGTTGGGTGCCTACCGGAAAGCGGGATGCAATGTCGGTGTCAGGTTCACCCTGGCGAGACAGAATGCCGTGCTCCTGGTTGGCGCTGCTCAGGGTGTAGCCGGGCAATATCTGGCCGGCGCTGTCGCACACCTGGCCGTAGCCAAAGTCTTGCTGCTGTTTTTGCGTGCCGCGGTCCCGGCTCATGGCCATCCAGCCGGCGTCGACAATGGCCCAACCCTTATCAGCTTGGTGACCAATGACGGTGGTAAGCACGCTCAGGGCGGTCTCGTTGGCGGTACAGACCCCAATGTTGTGCATGACCAGATCAAAAAACACATAGACACCTGCCCGTACCTCGGTCACGCCGTCCAGCTCGTCGGCAGCCAAGGCGGTGGGCGTGGATCCGATGCTCACTACTGGACAGGGTAGGCCAGCTGCCCGCAGGCGCTCGGCCGCTTGCACGCAGGCATCGCGTTCTTGCGCCGCCATCTTGGTCAGCGCCTCAGGTGTGTTCAGCTCATAGCTGGAGCCAGCATGCGTCATGACGCCGCCCAATCGCATGCCGCCCTGGTGAAGTGTTTGCGCCACAGTCAGTAAGGCGGGATCGTCTGGCTTGAGGCCGGATCGGTGACCATCGCTGTCAATTTCGAGCCAAACTTCGAATAACTCGCCATGCTCCCGACCAAAAGCTGCAATGGCAGCGCTGGAGGCCTCGCTGTCAGTGATGATTTTGAGCTGGCAACCTTGGCGAAGCAGTGCCAGGGCTTGGGGTAACTTGGCCGGTACCCCCCACCGCGTACAGAATGTCGTCAAAGCCGTCGGCGAAGAAGGCGCTGGCCTCTTTCAGAGTTGATACGGTGATGCCCTGTGCGCCCGCCGCTTGCTGCGCCCGGGCCACGGGCGTGCACTTGCTGGTTTTGACATGGGGCCTAAAGGCCACGCCCAGCCTGTTCATGTGGGCTTGCATCCGGTCGATGTTGGCCTGCATCTGGCGCAGGTCAATCAGGGCTGCAGGGGTGTCAAGGTGGGCAAAGGTCGTCAAGTTGTACTCCGACATTGAATGTGCTTATGTGGGCTTGCATCACCAAGGTCAGGCCAGGCGGGTGCCGGCACCTGTGGCGAGAGCGCGTTGGTAAAGCAGGAGTGCCACCGTCAGGTCTTGCAGGGCCAGCCCGGTCATGTCAAAGACCGTGATATCAGCAGTGTCCCGATGCACCTGCACCTGGGCCGTGATCACGTCGCCAAGCGTTGTGGCAGGGGTGTCCGGCGCCCATTGCATCTCGCCGATCTGACGGGCTTGCGGCAGGTCATCCACAAAAAGGCGGGCACGGGCCAGCAATCCGGCAGGCAACTCCCGTTTTCCGCGGGTGTCGGCACCAACGCAGCTTAGGTACGTGCCAGGTTGCACCGCTTCCAGAGCAAACAGCGCACCGGTACCAGGGGTGGCCGTGATCACCACGTCACTGTCCGCCACCGCTGCATCTCCATCGGTGGTGTGGGCGATGACACATGCTGGAAACGCCTTGGTGATGGCGGCCTCAAAGTCTGGCCGAGGCCGCCCGCCAGAGCTAAGGTAATGGACCTGCTGCAGCTCGGGCAGAAGCCGCAGTGCAAAACTCAGCTGTACCCTTGCTTGCACGCCAGTACCAAACACAGTGATGCGTCGACTGTCTGCCCGGCAGAGTGCCAGAAGGCCAAGGCCTCCGGCTGCACCGGTGCGCTGGGTGGTCACGGCGTTGCCGTCTATCATGCACAGGGGTCGGCCGGTGGCTGGGTCGATGAGCAAGATGGTGGCCTGGTGCGGTTCGGCAGCAAGTTGTCGGTTACCTGGCCAGAAGCCGGCCGCCTTAAAGCCGAGCAGTTCTTGCCCGGGCACGGTGCCCGACTTGATGCCGAACACGCCCCCCGTGGCGAGAGCCTCACGCACCACTGGGAACACTTGGCCCTCACCAGTGCTGTGCAGCACAAAGGCCTCGCGTACTGCGGCCAATACCTCGTCGGGCTGCAGTAGGGCGCTGACCTGGGGTTGGTCGAGCAGCAGCAGCTGGGCGTGGCGAGGTAGTTCGGTGGTCATACTGAATTATCCCGTGTTAAAAACGAGGCTGTAGTAGATTGAGTGCCGATATCGCAGGCTGCCTGCGCAGGAGTGACCACCATGCATGAAACCCACACACGGCCCATCGACGGCCTGATCGACACTTATTCGGAGAGCCACTTAAACCCCGTCAATGAAGCCATTCACTGCGTGTGTGTGCCGGCCATTGTGTTTGCCTTGCTCGGGTTATTGTGGGCGCTGCATCCCATGGTGGCTGCCCTGACATCGCTGGCTTCGCTGGCCTACTATTTGTGGCTTTCACGCCCCTTCGCGGCCGGGATGATGCTGATGACGGCGGCCATGCTGGGGGTGTTGGCGATGATCCCAGACACCCAGCGGTTCGCGGTCTCGCTCACGGTGTTTGTGTTGGCCTGGATCGGCCAGTTCATCGGCCACAAGATCGAAGGCAAGAAGCCGTCTTTTTTTGACGACCTGCGCTACCTGTTGATCGGCCCGCTGTTCGTGCTGGCCGTGCTGTACCGGCGGCTGAAAATCGCCTACTGAGGCGTTAGGCAGCGTCCGTCAGGGGGGCCTCAAGCAAGCAACCGAACTCGCGTGCGAAATCGACCGAGACACGGGCGTGAACTGCGCCCTGTCGGTCAAAAAAGCGCTGCGTACCCTGGATCGTGAACACGCCCTCGTGCCAGATGTTGGGGTGGATGTAGAGGCCCTGGCTGCCGTCAAATTGAAAGCATACGAAGTTCTCGGGCCGCACATCGTCGCCGGGCAGAGCCAGCGGCACCATGAAGGGCTGGCGGTCTAGTGGGAAAAACAGTTGGCCACCGTCGGGGTGGTAGTTGGCATGCCAGAGCAGCATGCGCTGTGGCGGACGCTGGTGGCTCAAGTCTGCCAGTTCGGGCGCTTGGGCATAAGCAAGGATGTAGTGCCCGCCAACGGCCTCGTTGCGCCCATACAGCACATCACCCTGCCATTCGCTCACAAACACGCCCTGGGTGGTGCCAGCTTCATCGCCTGTACCTGCATCCACCGGGCGGCGGCCTTGTGCCGGCCAGCGCACAATTTCAACTTGGCAGTCGGCTAGGTCGTCCACCAGGCGGCCGTAGCCGGTCAGGGTTTCGGCCGTGGCCTTTACCACCGGCATACGCACGTGCGCCAGGCCGGCCGGCAAATCGGGGTTCAGGTAATCAATGGGCTCAGTCATAGCAGGCTCGTGTCAACTTGTGTCAACTGGTGGCGCTGAGCCCCTTGTAGAGCATGTAAGCGGCCAGCAGGTAGAGGATGCTGGCAAACACCCTTTTGAGTTGCTTGACCGGCAGCGTTTGTGCCGCCCGGGCTCCCAGGGGCGCGGTCAGTACACTGCAGCAGGCAATCACCCCCAGGGCCGGCAGCCAGATGTAGCCAAAAGAGTAGGGCGGCAGGTTCTGAAGGCCAATGCCGCTGATGATGTAACCCGCCACGTTGGCCATCGCTATAGGAAAGCCCAGCGCGGCCGAGGTCGCCACCGCATTGTGAATCGCCACGTTGCACCAAGTCATGAAAGGTACGCTGATAAAGGCGCCACCGGCGCCCACCAGGCCTGACAAAAATCCGATCACACCGCCGGCGCCCAGCAGGCCGCCAGTTCCCGGCACTTGCCGTGTGGGCGCCGGTTTTTTATCCAAAAACATTTGGGTCGCCGAAAAGCCGACGAAGGCGGCAAAAGACAGCGCCAACCAGGTTCCTTTCAGGCTGGCAAAAACGCCCAGGCTGGCGATGGATCCGCCCAGCACAATGCCAGGCGCCAGCCCGCGGACCAGTTCCCAGCGCACATTCTCCCGCTTGTGATGGGCCCGCACACTAGAGATCGAGGTGAAGATGATGGTGGCCATGGAGGTGGCAATGGCCATCTTGATCGCCAGGCTTTCGCCAGCGCCCCGGTTGGTCAGCATGATGGTGATGAAGGGCACCATGATCATGCCACCGCCAATGCCCAGCAGGCCGGCCAGAAACCCGGTGGCAAGGCCAAGCAGGGCGAGTTCAACAATCAATTGGGTGGCGTGCATGCGACTCACTGTACCCGCAAGCGGCCGTGTTGACGCACCAGGGTGTGGGCCAGCGTGTGGGCTAACAATTGGCTGGCGGCATAGATGGCGTCGATGGTGGGAGTTGCGGTGCCGGTCAGGCGGCCCAGTTCCACCACCGAGCCGACCAGGGCATCGAGCTCCAGCGCCCGGCCGTTTTCCACGTCTTGCAGCATGGATGTTTTGTGGGCGCCCACCGACTGCGCGCCGGCGATGCGCTTGTCGAGCGAAATCTTGAACACCACGCCGAGTTTTTCGGCAACGACCTGTGCCTCGCGCATCATGTTGGCGGCCAGCACACGTGAGGGCTCATAGCTGCAGATGTCTTCCAGCGTGGCGTGGGTCAGGGCCGAAATCGGGTTGAAGCTCAGGTTGCCCCAGAGCTTGAGCCAGATCTCGCCACGAATGTCTTTGGATATCGGGGCCTTGAAGCCGGCGCGCATCATGGCCTGCGACAAACGCTCGATCCGCTCAGACCGGCTGCCATCGAGCTCGCCCAGGGTGAAGCGGTTGCCTTCAATTACCCTCACCACGCCCGGCTCCACCAGTTCGGCGGCGGGGTAGACCACGCTGCCAATCAAGTGTCGGCTGTCTATGCATCTGGCGATGCGCCCGCCCGGGTCCACGCTGGCCAGGCCCTGCCCCTCAAAAGGCCCGGCCAATTGGTGAAAGTACCACCAGGGAATGCCATTGATCATGGTCACCACCATGGTCTCTGGCCCGATCAGTTGGTTCAGGCCCGGTAACAAATCAGCCACCTGATGCGCCTTGACCGTGATTAGCACCACGTCCTGTGGCCCGGCATCAGCCATGTTCTGCACCGCGCGGGCGAGCGGGGCGTGTTGCTCGGTGCCGTCTTCCAGCAGTAGCTTGAATCCATTGGCCTGGATGGCCGCCAGGTTCTGGTTGCGGGCGATGAAGGTGACTTTTTCACCGGCGATGGACAGCTTGGCGCCCAGGTAGCCCCCAATGGCACCGGCACCAACGACAGCAATTTTCATGGCCACGATTTAGCCCAGGCCAAGCTTGGCGGACAGTCCGATGCGCTGCAGCTTGCCAGTGGCGCCTTTGGGGATCTCGTCCATGAACAAAATTTTCTTGGGCACTTTGTAGTCGGCTGCCCGTCTGCTGACATAGCTTTGCAACTCGCGTTCGGTGGCGCTTTGCCCCTCACGCAGCACCACCACGGCCGCCACCTCTTCGCCCAGCTTGGGGTGGGGCATGCCAAAGCACACCACCTGCGCCACTGCGGGGTGGTCCATCAGAATCTCATCCACCTCGCGCGGGCTGACCTTTTCGCCGCCCCGGTTGATGATCTCCTTCAGGCGGCCGGTGATGCTGATGTAGCCATCTTCGTCCATCACGCCCTGGTCGCCGGTACGGAACCAGCCGTTCAAAAAGCCCTCTTCATTGGCCTTGGGGTTGTCTTCGTAGCCGGCCGTGACGTTGGCACCGCGGATCACGATCTCCCCTGTATCACCTCGTGGCAGTAGCGCGCCGTTCAGACCCATGATGGCCACCTCAGGGCCAGCGGCAATGCCTACCTTGCCCGGTTTGCGCACCGCTGGCGGCAGTGGGTTGCAGGCCATCTGGTGGGTGGCCTCGGTCATTCCGTAGGCTTCGATCAGCGGGGCGTGGAAGATGTCTTCCAGTTCTTTGATGACCTGCGGCGGCATGCTTGATGAGGACGAGCGCAAAAAACGCAGCGGGTTGCGGGCAATGATCTCGGCGTTGCCTTTGGCCCGGCTGACGATGGCCTGGTGCATGGTGGGCACGGCGGTGTACCAACTGGGTTTGGCCTCGTCCATCCAACTGAAAAATTTCAGTGCATTGAAGCCCGGCGTACAAAATACCTGCGAGCCCGCCGCCAGCGGCGCCAGCATCCCGGCAATCAAGCCATGGATGTGAAACAGCGGCATCACATTAAGCCCGCAATCCTGGGCGGTAAATTGAAGCGAATTGCGGATGTTGGTGGCAGAGGCAACCAGGTTGGCCTGCGACAGCGGCACGATCTTGGGGCGCGAGGTGGTGCCTGAGGTGTGCAGCACCATCGACACGTCGCCCGGCTGGGCAAACCCCCCGGTCGCTGTGCTCGATGGGGTGGACGGTGTGGTCTGCGTTGTGGCGGGTGCGCCGTTTCTTTCTCGCAGCACAAAATTACCAGCCGGACCCTGCGGGTCGGCGATCAGGTCGAGCAAACGCACGCCCAGTTTGCCTGCTACCTCTATTGCGGCGGATGTGCTGCCCTGTTCGACGATCAGCGCGCGGGCGTTCAGGTCAGACAGGTAAAACTCGAACTCATCGGCGCGGTAGGCCGGGTTCAGCGGTGCGCTGGTCACGCCGCTGGCGCAGGCCATGAAGCAGGTGGCCATCTCGGGTCCATTGGCTAGCACAATGGCCACCCGGTCATTGCGGCCGATGCCAAGTGCATTCAGTTGACTGATGGTGCCGGCGATCAGCGCCCGCAGTGCGCCAAAGTTCAAGCTTGGCCTGGCCGGCGCAGAGATGGCAGGCGCATCATCGGCGCCATTGGCAAGAAGGTCTCGCAGAATCTCAGGCATCACGGCTCCATGGGCTAAACCGTGCAGTTTATCAATGAAGCAGCGGCACCCAAGCTAAACGCAAGCAGTGGCAGGGCGTCGAACCCCGGGCCCTGGCGGAAGATGGTTTCCAATAGACTCGCTTAAGCAGAGCGTTTACCAACCTAAGTCCGAAAAATACTGACCATGAGCACCGCGTTCAATTACAAGCACCTGTACTATTTTTGGGTGGTTGCCAAGGAGGGTGGTATCACCCGCGCCGCCGATAAGCTGGGCATGGCAGTGCAAACTGTCAGTGCCCAGGTGCGCGAGCTGGAGCGAGCACTGGGCTATGCACTGCTTAAGCCTGCCGGGCGCGGCTTGGAGTTGACCGATGCCGGCTTGGCCGCCATGCAACAAGCCGACCAGATATTTCAACTGGGTGAAGCCCTGCCCGAGCGGGTGCGTGATGCGGTCAGTACGCCTTCTGTCCGGCTCGCCGTAGGCATATCCGACGGCCTGCCAAAGCTGGTGGTGCACCGACTGTTACAGCCCGTTTTGAACGAGCCCAACTTGCGTTTGGTTTGCCATGAGGGCGAGTTTGACGATTTGTTGGGCGACTTGGCACTTCACAGACTTGATGTCGTTTTGTCAGACCGGCCTGCGCCTAACAATGCCAACATCAAGCTTTACAACCACGCGCTCGGGTCGTCTCCCGTCGCCTGGTATGGCGTGTCAGCGCTGCTCAAAGGCACAAAGCCGAAGTTTCCGGACTGCCTGGCGAACATGCCTGTGTTAATGCCAACTGGCCATGCGGCCGTGCGCGCTCGGCTGGATTTGTGGTTTGAGCATCAGGGAATACGGCCCCGCGTTGTGGGTGAGTTTGAGGACAGTGCTCTGCTCAAAACCTTTGGCGCTCGTGGCATGGGCGTGCTTCCCGCCGCGCAATGGGTACAGGATGACCTGTTGGCCGACTCCGGCATGCAGCATCTGGGCCCTTGTGACGGCGTTATGGAAAACTTTTTTGCCATCGGTACCGAGAAGAAGGTGCAGCACCGCTTGGTGCTGCGGCTATTGCAGCCAGCGCTGCAGAACCCTTGAGTTTTAACCCCGGTCTAATTTTTTCAATCTGGTTTTTACGAAGTTTATTTCATTGAAATGCTGCTTTTATAGTGGACTACATCGGCTTATGCTACGCTAGCGTAATTAATTTTTTAAGGAAATTCGCATGAAAAAGTTCCTCTCGCTTATTGCTGTGGTGTTGACCCTCGGCATTTCTACTCTGGCCCTGGACGCCGAAGCCGCCAAGCGCATGGGCGGTGGCAAATCTATGGGCACACAACGTAATGCCAGCCCAGACAAGGCACCTGGCACTACTGCGGCTCAGGCACCGGCTGCTGCTGCAGCAGCGGCTCCTGCTGCTGCAGCAGCGTCCAAGCGCTCATGGATGGGCCCGCTTGCCGGCCTGGCCGCAGGTTTGGGTTTGGCCGCACTGGCCTCGCACCTGGGCTTTGGTGACGAGTTAGCGTCGATGGTCATGTTCGGCCTGTTGGCCTTTGGCATCATGGCTGCCGTCGGCTTCTTTATGCGCAAACGGGCTCAAGCGCGACAAGGCGGGGCGGCCAACCAAGACGGCCTGGCCTACGCGGGTGCCAATCCTCAAGGCGACGCGTCAGCGCAACCTAGCCAAGCCTACAAGGTGGCTATGCCAGCCGGCGGCTCCATGATCGGCTCTGCTCTCGGCGGCTCACCTGCCACAGCTGGCACCTTGCCCGCAGACTTTGACGCCGCTGGCTTCGAGCGCAATGCCAAGGTCAACTTCATCCGCTTGCAGGCCGCCAACGACGCGGGCAATGTGGAAGACATCCGGCAGTTCACTACGCCTGAAATGTTTGCTGAACTGAAAATGGCATTGGCTGAGCGCGGCACAGCTACCCAGAAAACCGATGTGGTCAGCATCGAGGCCAAGGTAATTGATGTGGAAGAAGACGCTGACCGCTATGTGGTCAGCGTACGCTTTGATGGCGTGCTGCGCGACGACAGTGGCTCCGCCGATGAGTCTTTCAGCGAAGTCTGGCATTTGACCAAGTCTCGTCAAGCCAACAGCGGCTGGTTGCTGTCGGGTATTCAGCAGATTTCCTAAGCCGCCCAATGAAACGATAGTCAGCGTTCAAGACTCTGAAGCCAGTCGAGCCTTTTACGCTGACCGTTTGCAGCATCGCCTCGACGCCTCAGCCCAGGCCGCAGCGCTTGCTGGGCTGACTGCTGAGGGACTCGATCAGTTGCTGGCTGATGAAAGCTGATACTGTTGCCACAAGGTGTTCATGCTCTCGTGGCTCGGTAGCTCAGCGATAAAGCCCACGACAAATTCGTTCAAACTGCGTTGGCCTATGCCAATTCAAGATGCCACCGATATCTGCGAGTCGGCATACCGCAACACATTGGCAAAGCGCTGCACGTCCTGCCGCGCTTCCCATAAATCAGCTGCCTGTTGCATGTTCAGCCAGGATTCAGCACTTGAACCCAGTAGCTTCTCCAAACGCAAAGCCATGTCGCCTGATAGCGCCCGGTGTTCATGAAGTAGTTGTGCCAGTGTCACCCTTGACACACCCAGCAATGCAGACATGCGCGCCTGCGTGATGCCCAGGGCAGGTAGCACGTCCTCACGCAGTACAGCGCCGGGATGTGTTGGTTTACGGTTGGGGTTGCGAAGTGATTTCATGGTGTGATCCTCCTAGTGATAGTCCTCAAGGTTTACAACGGTGGACCAGTGTTGGACGCCTCGGATTTGGTTGTTTGTAGTGCAAAGTTAATGCAAAGCCATGATCGACGAGGGGCACCATCCGATGACGATGTATTCGCCGCCCGTTGTGCGCGGCGGGATGCTGATCGAGCCCACCGAAAGCGAAACCCGCACCCAACCCGATTCTGCGCTGGTTACCGCCGCAGCCAGTTCTCCAGGCAGCAGATTAGCCGCTACATCTTGCTGAAAAGGCTCATCGTCTCTGTGATGGCTTGCGCGCGGGCCTCGGGGTTTGTGCCCACGGTGACGATCCCCGATCCATTTGCCGAGAACGCTGCCTTGCGTGTTTTTACGGCCAGGTTCGGATGGTCGAAATCATGATACGCCTCGGGGTAGCCAACAAAGGTTACGCCGGAAAGCGATTTGCAGGGCTCCGCCGGGGTCCAGTCATCGGCAAGCCCGTGCAGGATTGTCACCGGGATGCGGGCGCGGTAGCTCTGTTCAGAGAACACCCTGCATCCCGGGTAGAACGCGATCGCCTGCCTGAACTCAACCCCTACCGGCGCGCGGATACTACGGCTGGCGCTCAGCACCGCCGTGCCGCCGTTCGACCAGCCCAGCAGCCCGATCTTGCCTTTCACGACATCCGGGCGTCTGGCGAGCCACTCCGCTGACGCAAAGGCGTCCTCGGCGCGATCCTTCGAGGTCATGACGCGTTCGCGGACATTGCATTGCGGACCCATGCCGCGCGATCCAAAACTATCTGGAAAAAGAACAAGATACCCCGCCGCTTGAAGGCGCTCTGACCAATCATCGTCGCGCGCTTTCCATGGGCCGCCACAGCCATGCATGGCGACGATGGCTGCGAAGGGACCGGCGCCAACGGGCCTGTAGAGCGTCGCGTTCAGGGCAACGCCGTCCCGTCCGGGAACGGTGACCTTCTCCTGAGCGCTGGCGGTGGCGGCGAGTGCAACTTCAACCATGAGAAGGATAAGCAAACGGAGTGACATGGCATTTCTCTACAACTCAGGACGTATAAAAAAAATATCAGAAGCGGCGCAGGCAGAAGGCAACGCTGGGTTTCAAGATGATGGCACCGCGTACCCATCCTCGTAGGAATGGATCAGTCCCACCACCACGGTTGTTCTTTGTGAATTCAGCGACGGCGATCAAGATCAGCGCAAACAGCAGCGTGATCGCAATCAAGGCGATTGCTAGGTGATGACCATCAGCACACTGCATGGCGCATGCTCTACGAGGGCGCTTGATCCCGACCCACCCCACCAGCGTGCCACCCAATTTTTTTCATGCTTGTAGCCAACCACAATCAGGTCGGCTGAAATTTTCCGCGCATAGCTGCTGATTTCATGCACCGAATCGCCCGACAGCACCTCGCCTGACACCTTAAAGCCAGAATCGGCCAGGGTTCGCAGACCCTGTTCGAGCACACTTTTGTAATTTCTTTTTTCGCGAGCATGGTTCTCAGGGTCGTAGAAGCCCCCTTCGGCAACGCCAAAAATAATCTCTCTGGGCATCACCGCGACCAAGGTGAGTGCCGCACCACTCCACTGCACGATGTCCTGGCAGTCAAGCAGGGCCTTTTGCCCGGCCTGTGAGCCATCGTAAGCCAACAAAATTTGCTTGTACATCGGGACTCCTTCAAATCAACAAGTTGAGGCAAGTTGTCTGATTTAATCATTTGCATGGTGCCTCAAGCCAGTGTTTACCCTAGCCTTCGCGCGCAGAGGGCGAACTAGGGAACTGTTGAAGAAACTGGCGCGGGCAAAACCGGTCAAAGGTGTCTGCAGTGCCACCGGACCGGCATCCTGAACCGGGGTTCAGGTGGGCAAGGTCAGCCGCACATTGGGTCCATCTGACGCGAGATGGTCACGCTTGTGAGGCAATGTCCCAAGCCCGGGCTCTAAGAGCATTGGTTCAAGGAAATATAAAGCCCGGCACGCACTGCAGACGGCTTCATTGTAGGCCGTTGACTGGGGTAGATCAAACCAATTAGATCAGCCGGCCGTCGTCGCCCAGGGCGGCGTCGAGCCGGGCCAGCAGTGACTGCAACTGCGCCGAAGCGGGCTCGAGTGTTGTCGATGGCTGCGCAGCAAGTGAGTGGCTCTGCGGCGGGGTAGCGTTGGTGGCGGCTGCGGGTGCGGCTGCCTCGCCGAGGTCAAAGGCTATGTTCAAGGCGGCCAGCACGGCAATGCGGTCGCGTGCCCGCACTTTGCCGGCATCGCGGATCTTGCACATGGCTTGGTCGACCTGATGTGCAACCCCGAGCAGTCGTTCTTCGCCACCTTCCTGGCAGCCCAGCAGGTAGCTCTGCCCCATGATTTGGACTTCGAGCTGCTTCATGTTTCGCCCTTGTTGGCGCTGGCTTCAGGCAGGCGCTCCAACAGCGCGTCAACCCGGGCCCGAGCGGCGCCCAGCCGAGATTTGAGGGAATCCCGCTCACGGGTCACCGCATCGACTTGGGCGCTGAGCAGCTCGTTGGTGCGCCGCAATTCCTGATGCCGCACCAGCAAGCGCTCAACGCGCTCGGCGATTTGATCGAATTGGGGCTGGGTCAGCATAGCCCCAACATTGTAGGGTTTGCTGCTGGCGTGGGTTAAGATCCTCCTCGTTGGTGCTCGCGGTGTGGTTCACACATCGCAGTTCAACGGGAAGCAGGAGGGTGTAAACCGGTAACGGCTCACCCAACCTGCGCTGCCCCCGCAACGGTAAGTGGACGCGCCCGAGAAGGCGCCGCTTTCATCATGGTCACTGAGCGTTCTGAACACGCGCTTGGGAAGGCGATGGAGGTTGTTCCACCAGCCCGGATACCGGCCAATGAAGTGGCTTCACGCCTGCGTGAAGTCGTTATGCCCATGCACTGTCGGGGAAGACAGTGAGGGTTTTTGTTAGGGTATTCCTTTTATGAAACTTGCTTTCTTGTATGCACGCATTGCCGTGCCCGTGGCTGCGCTCGTCTGTGTGCTGCCGACTTCTGCCCAAACGGCAACGCCGGCCCCGATGGCCATACTGGCCGAGGTTGTGGTAACTGCCACCAGGGTCTTGCAACCATTGACCGATTTGGTGGCCGATGTGACCATCGTCGACCGCAGCCAGATTGAGCGCAGTGGCGCGACCGGCTTAGGTGATGTGCTGGCCCGCCTGCCGGGGGTTGAAATGGCGCGTAACGGTGGTCTAGGGGGTATCACAAGCGTCTATGTGCGGGGAGCCGAAACCCGGTTCACAGCGGTTTTTATAGATGGCGTGCGTGTCGATTCTCAGGGTACCGGTGGTGCAAGCTGGGACGCGATACCCCTGTCCCAGGTCGATCGCATTGAGGTCCTTCGCGGCCCGGCGGGTGCCGTCTACGGCTCTGACGCCATTGGTGGTGTGATTCAGATCTTCACACGCAAAGGCGAAGGCCCGGTTTCGCCCTATGTCGGTTTGAGCCTGGGCACCTATGGCACGACCAAAGCCGAGGCTGGCGTCAGTGGCTCGCAAGGCAAATGGGACTACTCGCTGAGCCTGGTCCGGCAGGAGAGCAAAGGCTTTAATGCGATGCAGTCTCGCAATCCCGATGACGATGGCTATTCCAGTGAGTCGCTGGCGGCTCGGGTGGGCTTAGAGCTCAATGCGGCGCATCGGCTGGACCTCTCGGTGTTGAACAGCCAGCTCAACGCACAGTACGACAGTCAATTTGGCGCCATCAATGTGGATGACCGCACCATTAAGAAGCTCCAGACTTCGGCACTGAGCTGGCGCGCGCAATGGTCGGCAGATTACAGCAGTACCGTCAGCGTGAACCGGTCGCAAGACCGGTATGAGACCTTGCCTTCACCCGACCTGACCCTGACCACTATGACTGGCTATTTGTTCCAAAACGAGTACCGTCGTCAGGGCCATGTGCTCACCTGGACGCTGGAGCGGCGGGACAATGAGTTGTCAAACAGTGAGACCACACCCCGGGACAGCAGCCATTTCCAGAACGCTTTGGCGCTGGGCTATGGCTGGTCGGGCAGCGGGCACTCGGTACAACTCAACCTGCGCCATGACATAGACAGCGTTTTCGGCCCGCAAACTACCGGCGCTTTGGGTTATGGCTACGCGCTGACTTCTAATTGGCGCGTCAAAGGCGCGGCAGGAACTGCCTTTCGCGCGCCCACCCTTTACCAGCGGTTCAGCCCCTATGGTGCCGCTGATCTGCTGCCGGAGACCAGCCGCAATCTTGACCTTGGGTTGAACTATGCCGAAGGCCCCCGCGCCTTCGGACTGACCCTGTATCAGAACAATGTGTCCAACCTGATCCAGTATGAGGGCAACAAGGGCACTTGCCCAGCCAATGACCCGTTGGACCCCTTTGGAGGCTGCTACGCCAATACAGCCAAGGCTCGCTACCAGGGCATGACTTTGACCGGGCGTTATTTGATCGGTAATGTGACCTTGAGCGGTTCACTCGACTTCCAAGACCCGCGCGATGGCGCCACCGACAAACTGTTGCCGCGGCGTGCCCAACAGCATGGCAAGCTCGCCGCAGAAACCCGTGTTCAGGGCTGGGCCGTGGGCGCGGAATTGCAAGCCTCTGGGCTGCGTTACAACGACGCGGGCAACACCGCGGAACTGCCCGGCTATGCACTGTTGGGTCTGCGCGCCGAGAGCCAAGTTGCCAAGAATTGGACCTTGCTGGTGAGGCTGGACAATGCCACCGATGCGAAATACGAATTGGCCCAAGGCTATGCCAGCGCCGGACGCAGTCTGTACGCGGGCTTGACCTGGGCTCGGTGAGCGTCTGATGTTGATCCCGGACCTAGGCCCCCAGCGCATTGTTTGCCTGACAGAGGAGACCACGGAGTGGTTGTACCTGCTGGAGCAATCGCACCGCATTGTGGGCATATCGGGTTACACGGTTCGGCCGCGCCGGGCGCGCGAAGAAAAACCGCGTGTGAGCGCGTTTTTGAGCGCCAAGATCGACAAGATCATGGCCTTGGCGCCCGACTGCGTTTTTGGCTTTTCTGACCTGCAGGCTGACATCGCGTCAGCACTGATCCGCCAGGGCGTGCAGGTGACAGTCTTCAACCAGCGCAGCATTGCCGAGATATTTGGCATGATGTTCCAGGTGGCGGCCATGGTGGGGCAGGGCGAGCGTGGCATGACGCTGATCAGGGAGATGCAGCAGCAGCTGGCACAGATCAGCGCAAGCGCGGCCAGCTTGCCGCGCCGACCCCGGGTCTATTTTGAAGAGTGGGACGAGCCGCACATCAGCGCCATCCGTTGGGTGTCTGAGCTGTTGGGGGTGGCCGGCGGCGACGACTGCTTTCCCGAACTTGCCGGCCAGTCTTTGGGCAAGAACCGCATCATTGCTGACGGTGCCGAGATTGTGCGACGCAACCCCGACATCATCATTGGCTCCTGGTGCGGTAAGAAGTTTCGGCCGGAGAAGGTGGCCGCTCGGCCGGGCTGGGGCGATGTGTCTGCGGTCCGCAACAAGCAATTGTTTGAGATCAAGTCCCCCGACATTCTGCAACCCGGCCCGGCGGCGCTCACCGACGGGGTGGCGGCGCTGCATCGCATCGTGATGCAGTGGGCCGAGCAACATGGCTGAAGCGCTGAGCCTGGCCCGCCGCGAGCTGATCCTGGGCGGTCAAAAAAGCGGCAAGTCGCGCCGAGCCGAGCTGTTGGCGCGCTCCTGGCTGGAAAGTGGCAGTGAGCATCAGGCCGTGTTGATAGCCACCGCCCAGCCCTGGGACGCTGAAATGCAGGCCCGCATCGCCCGCCACCAGACCGACCGGGCGGTGCGTGTGTCCGGCCTACGCACGGTGGAGGAGCCACTGGCACTGGCAAAGGCGATCCATGACCACAGCCACCCAGACACCCTGCTGGTGGTGGATTGCCTGACGCTCTGGCTTACCAACTGGCGCATGCCCATGCATCCCAAGGACTTGCTATCTTCAGAGCCAAATCAGCCTCTAGCCCTTGTCAGTATTGACTATGTTGCTCTACTTTTGGAAGCAATCGCCGCCGCGCCCGGGCCGCTGGTGCTGGTCGGCAACGAGATCGGGCTGGGGGTGATCCCCATGGGCGCCGAGGTGCGCGCCTTTGTCGATGCGCTGGGCCTGCTCAATCAGCAGGTGGCGCAGGTCTGCGAGCGCGTCACCCTGATGGCTGCGGGCCTGCCGCTGACCTTAAAGGCGGCCAACTGATGCTAGGGGCAAAACTCTGGCATTGCCTGGCGGTGCTGGCTTGGCTCGGCGCCACGGCGGCGCAGGGGCTTCAGGTCACCGACGACCGCGGCGTCGCCTTCAACTTTGCTCAGCCTCCGCAGCGCATTGTTAGCCTGTTGCCCTCCCTGGCAGAGACCGTGTGCGAACTTGGCCACTGTGGCCGGCTGGTTGGCGTGGACCGCTACACCAATTACCCTGCCAGCTTGCAAAAATTGCCCCAGGTGGGCGGCGGGCTGGACCCAAACATCGAGGCCATCGTGGCGCTCAAACCCGATGTGGTGCTGATGGCCAAGTCGTCTCGCGCGCATGAGCGGCTGGAGGCGCTGGGCCTGAAGGTGGTGGCGCTTGAGCCCAAAACCTATGCCGATGTGCAGCGCGTGACGCTCACGCTGGGCCAGTTACTGGCGGTGCCCGACGCCCAGCGGGTCTGGCGCGCCATGGATGCCGGTGTGGCTGCGGCGGCCCAGTCGCTGCCAGCGCAGGTGCGCGGCACCCGGGTTTATTTTGAGGTGAACCAGGGGCCTTACGCGGCTAGCGAGGCCTCGTTCATCGGCGAGACCCTGACCCGCCTGGGGGTGAAAAATATTGTTCCCGGCACACTCGGCCCATTTCCCAAACTCAACCCAGAATTCATCGTGCGCGCCAACCCGGACCTGATCATGGTCGGCCAGGACAGCGCCGATGGCATGGCGCAGCGCCCGGGCTGGCCCAGCATCCGTGCCGTGCGCGATCGGCGGGTGTGCGTATTTCCGACTGATCAAGCCGAGGTGTTGGTGCGGCCTGGCCCGCGCATGGCCGAAGCGGCGCGGCTGATGGCCCAGTGCCTGACGGACAAGGCACCCCCGCCCCCGCCGGCGGGAGCACGGCCGTGAGCCTGCGTCCCTCGGCCTTGGCGGGGCTGTTGCTGCTGCTCAGCCTGGCTTTGGCTGCCCTGGGCGTGTGCGTGGGCAGCGCTGGTTTTGAGAATCTGCTGGGTCCCCTGTTGCACTCGATGCAAGACCCAGAGCAAACCGCCATGGCCCGGCAGATTGTGGGCGAGATCCGGCTGCCGCGCACCCTGGGCGCCTGGGCGGCCGGAGCCCTGCTAGGCGTGGCTGGCGCGGTGGCGCAGGGTCTGTTTCGTAACCCTTTGGCTGACCCCTACCTTTTGGGCAGCGCCTCGGGCGCCTCGCTGGGTGTGGCGCTGGCGCTGGCGGCGCTGGGCGGCAACGCCGGCATGCTGGGCGCCAGCATGATGAACGGCGGTGCGGCAGTGAGCGTTTTTTCTGGCAGCCTGCTGGTGCGCCTGGGCCTGACCGGCGCGGCCTTTGCCGGGGCGGTGCTGGCGGTGCTGCTGACGCTGGCGCTGTCGCGCGGGGTGCAGCACACGCTGCGCCTGCTGCTGGCTGGCGTGGTGGTGGGGGTAGTGCTGGGCGCGCTGACTCAGCTGGTGCTGCTGCTGTCGCCCGACTCACTGCAGGCGATGCAGGCTTTCATGCTGGGTTCCACCAGCTTTGTCGGTTGGACCTCCCTGGCGCTCATGGTCTTTGTGTGGTGGCTGTGTGTGCTGGCCGCCTGGCTAATGGGCCGGGTGCTGGATGGACTGAGTTTGGGCGAGGCCACGGCGCATAGCCTGGGCTTGCCGGTAGCGCCGCTGCGGCTGGCACTGGTGGCGGTGTTGGCCCTGGCCACCGGCACGGCGGTGGCGCAGACCGGGCTGATTGCATTCGTTGGGCTGGCGGCGCCCCACCTGGTGCGCTCGGTGGTCAAGTCCACCCACGGCTGGTTGATGTGGCTGGCCAGCCTGATGGGCGGCACGCTGCTGATGGGGGCTGACATTCTGGCGCGTGGACTGATCGCCCCGCAGGAACTGCCGGTGGGTGTGCTCACCGCCGTGCTCGGCGGCGGCTACCTGCTGTGGCTGATGCACCGCAACAGCAGCCGTGGCGGGAGCCTGTGAGCATGGCCAAAGCTGTAAAAAACATAGCGTTAGAGGCCCGTGGCATAAGGGCTAGCCTCGGAAACTCCCAGGTATTGCATGGCCTTGACCTAGTTCTGCCCGCCGGCCGTTGGACCAGCGTGGTCGGCCCCAACGGCGCCGGCAAATCCACGCTGCTCAAAGTGCTGGCCGGGCTGCTGCCCCACAGCGGTGAGGTGCATCTGCTGGGCCAGCCGCTGGCCAGTCTGACTGGACGGCAGCGCGCCGTGCAGCTGTCCTGGCTGGGGCAAAACGAATCGTCTGGCGATGACCTCACTGTTCTCGATGTGGTGATGCTGGGCCGCTTGCCGCACCAACCCTGGCTGGGCGCGCCCAGCGCTGCCGATCACGCCGCAGTGCAGCAGGCACTGCAGGCCACCCAGTCCTGGGACTGGCGGCAGCGGGCGCTGGGCCAGCTATCGGGCGGCGAGCGCCAGCGCGTGCTGCTGGCGCGGGCCTTGGCGGTGCAGGCGCCGGTGCTGCTGATGGATGAGCCGCTGGCCAACCTCGACCCGCCGCACCAGGCCGACTGGCTGGCTCTGGTGCGCTCGCTCACCGCGCGTGGCCAGACAGTGGTTAGTGTGTTGCATGAAATTTCGATGGCTCTGCACGCTGACGACCTACTGGTGCTGGCCGGTGGCCGCTTGGTCCATCACGGCCCATGCGTCGACCCCGCCAGCCACCGCGCCCTGGAGCAGGTGTTTGACGACCGCATCGCCATTCACGCCCTGCAGGGGCAGTGGGTGGCTTTGCCCATACAGAGAAACCCATATGCAGCTAGAAACCCCACCCACCGAAAAACCCTATGACAAATCCGAGGGAGAGCGGCGCGGATTGGTGATCGTCAACACCGGCGACGGCAAGGGCAAGAGCACCGCGGCCTTTGGTCTGGCCTTGCGCGCGCATGGGCGTGGCAAGGCGGTCAAGATCTTTCAGTTCATGAAGGTGCCGACGGCCCGCTTTGGCGAGCACCGCATGTTTGAGCAGCTGGGCATCCCGGTTGAAGGCTCGGGCGACGGCTTCAGCTGGAAAAGCCAGGACCTGGAACATTCAGCACAGCTGGCACGCGATGGCTGGCAAAAAGCCAGCGCGGCCATTTTGAGCGGCGAGCATTTTCTGGTGGTGCTGGATGAGATCACCTACCCGCTGATTTACGGCTGGATGCCCCTGGACGATGTGCTGCAGACCCTGCGCCAGCGGCCGGGCCATGTGCACGTGGTGCTGACTGGGCGCCGCTGCCCGCCCGAGATCATTGCGCTGGCCGACACCGTGACCGAGATGACCAAGGTCAAGCACGCCTTCGAAGCCGGCGTACCGGCGCAGCGCGGTATCGAGGACTGATGTGCTGCTGCTGAGCCCGTCTGCGCTGTTGCTGGCGCTGCTGATCGACCGCTGGCTGGGCGAGCCGCCGGTGCGCTGGCACCCGGTGGTGTGGATGGGTAACTACCTGGGCTGGGCCGGGCGGCAACTGCAGCGCCAGGCGCAGCCTGACGGCGCGGATTACCGGTCTTTTTGGCTTGGAGCCCTGGCCTGGCTTGGCGGGGCTGCTATGGTTGTAGTAGCAGCGCTGGCGATTGAGCAACTGGCTATGACGCTGCCGCTGGCGCTGGCCGCCTTGTTGCTGGGCCTGGCGCTAAAACCCCTGCTGGCCTGGCGCATGCTGCGCACCGAGGTGCAGGCAGTGGAGCAGGCCTTGCAACAGTCGTTGCTGGCGGGCCGCGAGCGCCTGAGTTGGCTGGTCAGCCGGGATGTCAGTGCCTTGAGCGAGGCCGGCGTGCGTGAAAGCGCCATTGAATCGCTGGCTGAGAACCTGAACGACTCGGTGGTGGCGCCGCTGTTCTGGTTTGCGCTGCTGGGCGTGCCGGGGGCGGCGCTGTACCGCTTTGCCAACACCGCCGATGCGATGTGGGGCTACCGTGACGTCTACCGGGGCCAGCGCTGGGAGTGGGCCGGCAAGTGGGCTGCGCGCGTGGACGACGTCCTGAGCTGGCTGCCGGCGCGCCTGACGGCGGGTCTGCTGTTGCTGGTCGCTGGCGGGCGTGGCCTGCGGTTGGCGGGCGCCCTGCGCAAGGAAGCCGGCAAAACCCCCTCACCCAACAGTGGCTGGCCGATGGCGGCGATGGCGCTGGTGCTGGGCGTGACGCTGCGTAAACCGCTGGTCTATGGGCTCAACCCGGCCGGACGGGAGGTGCAGGCGGTGGACACGAAGCGTGCCGTGGCTTATGCAGAAAAAACCCTGCTAGCCCTTACAGCTGTAGCACTGATAGCTATGGTTTATGTAGCAATTTGGGGTGTGGTGTGAACGCCGGTGGCCGGGTGCACGGCGGGCCAGATGCACTGGGCGTGCCCCTGTATGACTTTTCGACCAACAGCAACGCCTGCGGCCCCTGTCCGCTGGCCCTGGCTGCTGTGCAGGCGGCCGACGCCAGCCGCTATCCCGATGCCAGCTACACAGCCTTGCGCGCCGCGCTGGCCGATTGGCATGGTGTGGCACCCAGGCGGCTGCTGTTGTCTGGCAGCGCCAGCGAGTTTATTTTTCGTATCAGTGCCTGGGTCGCGCAGCGGACTGGCAGCGCCGGCCCACCGGGCGTCTGGCAGCCGCAACACGCCTATGGCGACTATGCCGCGGCGGCCGCCGCCAACGGCCTACCGCTGATCCATGGCGAAGCTGGCGAAGGCGCGGAATTGGTCTGGGCCTGCGAGCCCTCCAGCCCGCTGGGCCAAGCGCACACGCGCTGGCCTGACCCGACCCACGGCGGCACCGTGGTGCTTGACAGCGCCTATGCGCCGCTGCGGCTGAGCGGCAGCGCCAGCCTGAGCCCGGCGCAGCGCGACCGGGTCTGGCAGCTGTATTCGCCCAACAAGGCGCTGGGCCTGACGGGGGTGCGCGCCGCCTATGCCATAGCACCGCTGGCGCACGATGCGGCGGTGGCCCAGCTGGATGCGCTGGCGCCGTCCTGGGTGCTGGGCAGCCATGGCGTGGCGATGCTGCAAGCCTGGGTGCAAGCGCCAGTGCAGGGCTGGCTGGCGAACAGTCTGACCACCTTGAGTCGCTGGAAGGCGCTGCAGATCGAACTGCTCACCGACGCCGGCTGGGCTTGCCTGCCCAGCGATACCAACTTTTTCTGTGCCCGACCGCCGCCGATGACCACGGTGCCCGCCTGGTGCGAGGCCCTGCGGGCCCAGGGCATCAAGCTGCGCGATGCCAGCTCGTTTGGATTGCCCGGCCTGGTACGCCTGGGCGTGCTGTCCCCAGTTGCACAAGCCGCCCTGCTGGCGGCCATTGAATCGGCAGGAGCGCTGGCATGACCGCCCGCTGCGTCATGGTGCTGGGCACCACCAGTGGCGCTGGCAAGAGCTGGCTCACCACAGCGCTGTGCCGGCATTACGCTCGCCAGGGCCTCAAGGTGGCGCCGTTCAAGGCGCAGAACATGAGCAACAACGCGCGTGTGGTGGCGGGTGGCGAGATCGGCAGCGCCCAGTACTTCCAGGCGCTGGCCGCGCGCGCGGTGCCCGATGTGCGCATGAACCCGTTGTTGCTCAAGCCCGAGCGCGACACCCACAGCCAGGTGGTGCTGCTGGGCCAGGTGGATGCAGCGCTCACCGCCATGCCCTGGCGCGAGCGCAGCAACAGGGTCTGGCCCCACATCACGGATGCCCTCGATGCGCTGATGGCCGACAACGACGTGGTGGTGATCGAGGGCGCAGGCTCTCCGGCTGAAATCAACCTGTCGGCCAGCGACATCGTCAACATGCGGGTGGCGCATCACGCGGGTGCGGCCTGCTTGCTGGTGACCGACATCGACAGAGGCGGCGCCTTTGCGCACCTGTACGGCACCTGGGCGCTGTTGCCTGAGACTGACCGCGCTCTGATCCGCGGCTTTGTGCTCAACAAGTTCCGGGGCGACGCCGCCCTGCTGTCGCCCGCGCCGCAGATGCTGCAGGACCTGACCGGCATCCCCACGGTGGCCACGCTGCCCATGTGGTGGCAGCACGGCCTGCCCGAAGAGGACGGCGTTTTTGACGACCGCAGTGTCGCCACCGGCGCAGTGCGGCAGACCATTGCGGTCATCGCCTACCCGCGCATCAGCAATTTGGATGAATTCCAGCCGCTCAAGAACGTGCCCGGGGTGCGCTTGCAGTGGGTGCGCAGCCCGGTTGAGTTGGCGGGCCTGGTGGCAGGGCGCGACTGGATTGTGCTGCCCGGCTCCAAGCACACCAGCGGTGACCTGGCCTGGCTGCGGGCGCAGGGGCTGGACGCGGCGGTCTCGGCGTTTGCCGGGCAGGGCGGGGCGGTGCTGGGCATTTGCGGCGGCCTGCAAATGCTGGGCGAAGCGCTGATTGACCCCCACCGTATTGACGGCAATGCGCCGGGGCTGGGGCTGTTGCCGCTGGTGACGGTGTTTGAGGTGGACAAAACGGTGCGCCACACCCAGGCTAAGTTTGGGCCGGTTCAGGGCCCCTGGGCCGGTTTGAGTGGTGTGAGCGTGAGCGGTTATGAAATTCACCACGGCCAAACCGAGCAGCACGCCGGCCTGGCCCAGGCGGGTGAGGTGGCCCAGCCGGCCATGCCCGGCGGGCTGGCCTGGCAAAACCCGGCCGGCAACGTGCTGGGGCTCTACCTGCACGGCCTGTTTGAAGACCCGGCCGCGCTGCAGGCCCTGTTTGACCCCCACCGCGAACGCCCCGTACCCACGCTGGACGCGGTGTTTGAGGGCTTGGCGGACTATATTGAGCAGCATTTTGAGACCGGCGTGCTGGCGCAGCTGCTTGACCCTTACAACCTGACCCTTCTGAAAGCCCCCTCACCATGACCCACCACCTCCCCACCCTGGCCGACATCGCCAACCCCGCGCTCAGCCAGGCCCTGCAGCACAAGCTGGACCAGAAGACCAAACCGCTGGGCTCGCTCGGCCGGCTGGAGGGCTTGGCGCTGCAGCTCGGCCAGATTCTCGGGACCACATCGCCCGATCTGCTGGCGCCGCAGATGGTGGTGTTCGCCGGCGACCATGGCCTGACGGCGCGGGACATCTCGGCCTTTCCCAGTGACGTGAGCTGGCAGATGGTGGAAAACTTTCTGGCGGGCGGCGCAGCGGTGAGCGTGCTGGCGCGCCAGCACGGGATTGCGCTGACGGTGGTGGACTGCGGCGTGAAGCACGACTTTCTGGCCGGGCTACCGGCTGGCACCCAAAGGCCGGGACTGCAGGTGCGCAAAGTGACCGGCGCAGAGCAGGGCACCGCCGATTCTTCGCAACAGCCAGCCATGACCGAGGCCCAGTGCGCGCAGGCGCTGGCGCATGGTGTGGCGCTGGTGCAGGGTCTGCCGGGCAACGTGCTGCTTTTGGGTGAGATGGGCATAGGCAACACCTCGGCCGCCTCGCTGCTGCTGGCGCGGCTGGCCGGCCTGGACATTGCCCAGTGCACAGGCGCTGGCACCGGGCTGGACGCGGCTGCCGTGCAGCGCAAGACGGCGGTGCTGCGCGAGGTGCTGGCCCGCCATGCCGATGCCCAAGAGCCGCTGCAGGCGCTGGCCGCGCTAGGCGGCTTCGAGATTGCCACCATGGTGGGCGCGGTGCTGCAGGCAGCGCACGAGCGGCGGGTGGTGCTGGTGGACGGCTTCATTGCCAGCGCCGCGGTGCTGGTGGCCCATGCCTTGCAGCCGCTGGTGCTGCAACGCTGTGTGTTTGCCCACCGTTCGGGCGAGCGCGGCCATGAGTTCATGCTGCAGCACCTGGGCGTGCAGGCCCTGCTAGACCTGGGTTTGCGCCTGGGCGAGGGCTCGGGCGCGGCCTTGGCCTGGCCGCTGTTGGCCTCGGCCTGCGCCATCCTGCGAGAGATGGCCAGTTTTGAGTCGGCCGGCGTCTCTGAAAAGTCTGCTGCCGACGCCCATGTTGCTGCGGTGCTGAACGCCACGCCATGATGTTCTTGAGCCGCTTTATCAGGCATTACCTGCTCTCTCTGCAGTTTTTCACGCGTATTCCGGTGACCGGCCGGTTGGCCGACTGGGTTGGCTTTAGCCCGGCCATGCTGCGCGACAGTGCTGGGCATTTTCCTGGGGTGGGCTGGCTGGTAGGCGGTTTGCTCGCCGGTTTGAGTTGGCTGCTTCTTACATTTTTGCCGGACACTGTGATGACCCCGCTGGTGGTCGCCTCGTTGGGCACGGCGGCTGGTGTGCTGCTGACCGGGGCTTTTCATGAAGATGGTTTGGCCGACGTGGCCGATGGTCTGGGCGGCAGCCTGGACCGGGAGCGTGCGCTGATCATCATGAAAGACTCCCGCGTCGGCGCATTTGGCGCGATTGCCGTGGGCCTGGCCTTGCTGGTGAAGGTAACCCTGCTGGCTCTGTTGGGCCACCTTAACCCTGAATTGATGTGTGTGGCGCTGTTTCTGGGCCATGTGGTGTCGCGTACCTGGCCGCTGCTGCTGATCCGGCTGATGCCCTATGTGGGCGATGCGGCCGGCTCCAAATCCAAACCTCTGGCCGACCAGATCAGTGGCGCCGGCTTGTTGACGGCATTTATATGGTGTTTTAGTGCTCTAGCCCTTGTCCTATATGGGTCGGATGCTATGGAATTTGTAGTGGTGATTGACGTGGCGCAGGGCTTGGCCGCGCCGCTGGCCGGGGCACTGCTGGCCTCTGGCCTGGCCTTTGTTGTGCTGGGTCGCTGGTTTTGGCGCCGCCTGCAAGGCTTTACCGGCGACTGCCTGGGCACCACCCAGCAGGTGTGCGAGATCGCTTTCTACCTCGGCCTGGCCTTGGCTCTGTAGGCGTATGAAACTCTGGCTGGTGCGCCACGCCCAGGTGCTACTGCCACCGGGCATCTGTTATGGCGCTACCGACGTGGCTGCCGATGCTGCCGCCACCCTGAGCACCGCACAAGCACTAGCCGCCGAACTGCCACAGGGATTGCCGCTGTGGGTGTCTCCGCTACAAAGATGCGAGCAGCTAGCCCAAGCGCTGCAAGGGCTGCGGCCTGATTTGGCTTATAAAACAACCGAGCCCAGCTTGGCCGAGATGGATTTTGGCCACTGGGAAGGCCAGGCCTGGAGCAGCATCCCGCAACATGCGCTGGACGCCTGGGTGGCCGATTTTGCCCACCACCGCTTCGGCGGGGGCGAGAGTGTGACCGAGGTGATGCAGCGCGTGGCGCAGGCGTGGGACGCCAGCCGGCGGGCGGGTCAGGACGCGGTCTGGATCACCCACGCCGGCGTGATCCGCGCTGCCAGCCTGTTGCACCAGGGGTTGCGGCAGGTGCAGCGGGCCGACCAGTGGCCCAAGGAGGGGCCTGGGTTTGGCAAGTGGCTGACGCTTGGGTCGTGATGCTGGGCTTGTGATGTCAGCGCTGGGCCGCTCTCGCCCGTTTGCGAGGGAGTGGCACCACGGGCCGCGCTGCCTCCAGTCGCTCTGCCAGCCAGATCTTGATGACAGACTGCCTGGTGACACCGAGTTTGCTGGCTTCCCGGTCCAGGGAGTCGATCATCCACGTCGGGAAATCAACATTCACCCGTTTTTGTTCCTGCAGCACACGTTTGGCCCCAGACAAATCCAAAGCAGCCGTGACGTCCAGGCCATCGTCAAATTGTTGCTCAAAGGCTTTAGCTTTCATACATTGCCACCTCTTCTGAACGTGCACGACGTACTGAGATTAATCGGATGTGCGCTCCCCGGTAGGTCGTCACCGCCGACCAATGTTTGCCATCAATCAGGCCGATGACGAGAAAGCGCGGTTCATCATCAGTCTTGGCCGGGATCTCTAGCAACATCGGATCATTCCATAAGCTCTGAGCTGCCACAAAATCGATGCCATGCTTGGCTTGATTGGACTCACTTTTATTCCAGTCGAATTCAAAGACATGCATGGTATAGAAACTATACCTTAATTGGGCTGCTTATGTGGTGCTTAGGCAAGGTTCATTGTGTTGATCGATGACGTGGCGCCCGGTAGGATTTTGGTCTTAGACACTCTCATCGCCAGCATTGTGGACGTGCAACATCCCAGTGACGCGGAGCGCAAGAAGTTGCCCCGTTCCCGGTCCTGTATTTTGGATGTGCCGTCTGGCTCGCATAGAAGCGGAGGCGTTAGATCAGCGCTAAGACTTTATCTCTAGTACGAGTTGGCCCTCGACCCTTTACCTGCTGCTGGGCTGATCCGACGGTGTCGGTGGTGGGCTCGGCGCCGGCTCCGCTTAATGCGGCGCCGGTGTTTTGGTTTTGAAGTCGCAACAATCACTCACGCCGCACTGCCAGCACTGCGGCGTGCGCGCTTGGCAAACATAGCGCCCGTGCAAGATCAGCCAGTGGTGGGCATCCACCAGGTAGGGCTTTGGCACGCGCTTGAGCAATTTGAGCTCCACCGCTATGGGTGTTTTGCCCGGCGCCAGGCCAGTACGGTTCCCCAGGCGAAACAGATGCGTGTCCACCGCCATGGTGGGCTCGCCAAACGCCACGTTCAGCACCACATTGGCGGTCTTGCGGCCCACGCCGGGCAGGGCTTCGAGTGCCTCACGCGTGCGCGGCACCTCGCCGCCATGGCGCTCCACCAGGATTTGACAGGTTTGCAGCAAATGGCGCGCCTTGCTGCGAAACAAGCCAATGGTTTTGATGTGCGCCTCCAGCCTGTCCTGGCCCAGCGCCAACAGCTGCTGCGGCGTGTGCGCGACCGCGAACAGCCGGCGTGTGGCCTTGTTGACACCCACGTCAGTGGCCTGGGCCGACAGCAGCACGGCCGCCAGCAGCTCGAACACCGAGGTGTACTCCAGCTCGGTCACCGGCAGCGGGTTGGCGGCCTTGAGCGTGGCAAAAAAACGTTCAATGGCGGCAGGGTTCATACAGTGGGGTGCTTGAGGTAGGAGGGGGAGGGCGCTGAATCATAATCCGGGCATGTGCGCACTGTTGTTGCGCCGCTTTACGTCATATCACCTCAACCCAACACACCCCAACTCATAGTTGACACCGCCATGCAATTTGCCCAGCGCCTGGACGCCATCGAAACCTCCGCCATACGTGAACTGTTCAAACTGCTGGGCAAGCCCGGCATCATCAGCTTTGCCGGTGGCTTTCCAGACCCGGCGCTGTTCGATGTAGACGGCGTTCGCGAGGCCAGCCAGGCGGTGCTGGCCAACTCGCCCGGGCCGGTGCTGCAATACGGCGCCACCGAGGGCTACGGCCCACTCCGCGCGGGCATCAGCGCCTTCATGGCAGCCAAGGGCGGCGTGGGGAGTGCGGCCAATGCCCAGGTGGCGCCGGAAGGTCTGATCGTCACCACCGGCAGCCAGCAGGCCCTGGACCTGATTGGCAAAACCCTGATTTCGCCCGGCGACACGGTGATTGTGGAAGCCCCCACCTTTTTGGCGACCATTCAATGCTTTCGGCTCTATGGCGCCCACATCATCGGGGCGCCGATTGACGCTGACGGTGTTGACGTGGACAAGCTCGAGCAGTTGATCGAGCAGCACAAGCCCAAGTTGGTTTACCTGATTCCGACCTTTGGCAACCCGAGCGGCGCCACACTGAGCCTGGAGCGCCGCTTGCGTATTTTGCAGATTGCCGCACGCACCGGCACCGTGGTGGTGGAGGACGACCCCTATGGCGAGTTGTATTTTGACCAGCCGCCGCCGCCGAGCCTGCTGGCACTGTCGTCCCAGGTGCAAGGCAGCCGCGACTGGCTGGCACACTGCGGCAGTTTCAGCAAGATTTTGTCGCCCGGCCTGCGGGTAGGCTGGCTGATTGCGCCGCCCGAGCTGCTGGCGCGCGCCACCATGTGCAAGCAGTTCAGCGACGCCCACACCAGCAACCTGTCGCAGGCTATTTGCGCCCACTACCTCACGCTCAACCGGCTCGACGCCACGCTGGATGCCGTGCGCCCTGTGTACGCGGCCCGCGCCCGGGTGATGGCTGATTCTCTGCGGCGCGAGCTGGGCGACGCCATCGAGTTCAACCAGCCGCAGGGCGGCCTGTTCTTTTGGGCCAGGCTGACCGGCGCTGGTGGCCGTAACGACGATGCCGCAGCGTTTGCCCAGAAGGCGATCGAACGTTTGGTGGCCTTTGTGCCAGGCAACCCCTTCTTTGCCCACGACCCCGACAAGGCCAGCCTGCGCCTGAGCTTTGCCACCGTGGGTGAGGCCAAGATTGTGGAAGGCGTGGCGCGCCTGGGGCAGGCTCTGTTGGCATGACCGAAAGCCTTGGTAATGCCAAGGGCCGCCACACGGCCCGTGGCGTGCAGCCTTTTGCGCTGATTGGTGGCATTGAGGCAGTGGTGCGTGGCACCAGCCTGTCGGTCTACCCGCTGGTGATGTACCGCGCCTGGGGTGATGCGGTCACGGTGTCCAAGATTTACTTTCTGGTCGGGCTGCTGTCGCTGCTGACGGTGCTGATCGTGCCCACGCTGACCCGCTTTGTGCCGCGCCGTTGGGTCTACACCATCGGCGTGCTGCTCTACGTGCTGTCGGCTGTTCTGGGGATGGTGGGCGGCAAGGCGACCACGGCAGCGTTGTTGTGCAATGCCATGGCAGCTGCCACCGCCTTTGTCTGCTTCAACGCTTATGTGCTGGACAACGTGGCCAAGGCTGACTTCAGCAAGCTCGAATCTCTGCGCCTGTTTTATGGCGGGCTGGGCTGGACGATTGGCCCGGTACTGGGCGTCTGGCTGCTGCCGATCTGGCACGGCGCCCCGTTTGTGATTGTGGGCACTGCGGCGCTGGGCATGCTGACCACTTTTTGGCTGCTGCGCCTGGGCAATGGCCGGGTGATCGTGCCGTCGCGACGCCGTTCGGCGGCGCCACTGGCTTACCTGCAACGCTTTTTTGCCCAGCCAAGGCTGGTGGCAGGCTGGTTTTTTGCGGTGGTGCGCTCCTGCGGCTGGTGGATCTACATCGTGTACACCGGCATTTTTGCGGTGCAACAGGGCTTAAGCGATCAGTTGGGTGGCATTGCCACATCGTTGGCCAATGCCGGTCTGTTCTTGGCGCCGCTGATGCTGCGATGGATGCAGCGCCGATCTGTCCGAGAGGCGGTGCGCACGGGTTTTCTGTACTGCGGTGTTTGCTTCATCCTAGCCACCATGTTCTCACCCCTGCCTTGGGCCACGGTGGCGCTGTTGATGCTGGGCGCCTACTTTTTGGTGCTGCTGGATATATGTGGTGGCCTGCCGTTTTTGATGTCGGTCAAGCCGTCGCAGCGCACCGAGATGTCGGCTGTGTACTCCAGCTTTCGGGATGTGTCAGGTATTTTGTCGCCGGGCCTGGCATGGCTGGTTCTGCAATTTAGCCCGGTGGCGGGCATCTTTGCCGCTGGTGGCTTGGTCATGTTGGCGGCATGGTTGGTGGCGGGCCGCCTGCACCCCGAGCTGGGTGTGCCCGGGCGAGATCGCCTACGCGGGCGCGAACTGATGGCGGTTGAGCGCCCCTGAGCTCAAATGGAACCAGCGAAGGGACCCAGCAAAGGGCCTCAGCCGGTTTCAGCCCGTCATCAGTTCGCGCAGCGGCGGCGCAGCCAAGCCCTTGCTGACATCGGCCACGACTTCATAAGACCGCAGCCGCGCTGCATGATCGAACATTTGGCAGGTGATCATCAGTTCGTCAGCGCCTGTGAGTGCCACAAACGCGTCCATCTGTTGCCGCACTGCATCCGGTCCACCAATGGCCGAGCAGGACAGCACGCTTTCGAGCATCGCCCGCAACTGTCCATCCAGACGCTCGCGATAGCCCGGCAGCGGTGGCGGCAGGCGGCCCGGGCGGCCGGTGCGCAGGTTGACAAAAGCCTGCTGCATGGAAGTAGCCAGCAGCTCGGCCTGCGCGTCGGTGTCGGCCGCAAACACATTGAAGCCCAACATCACATAAGGCTTGGCCAGCCGTGCTGAAGGCTTGAAATAGCTGCGGTAGATCTCAATGGCCTGCATCATGGCCTGCGGCGCAAAATGCGAGGCAAAGGCATAGGGCAGTCCCAGTGCAGCCGCCAGTTGGGCACCGTACAAGCTCGAGCCCAGAATCCAGATGGGAATGTTCAGGCCCTGGCCAGGAACAGCGCGCACCGCGCCTTTGGGCTCAGCCGCAAAATAGTCCATCAGCTCCAACACATCCTGCGGGAAATCGTCCGAATCCGAGGCCAGGTTGCGGCGCAATGCACGCGCCGTGGTCTGGTCTGAGCCGGGCGCGCGGCCCAGCCCCAGGTCGATACGCCCCGGGTAGAGCGACTCCAGCGTGCCAAACTGCTCGGCAATCACAAGCGGAGAGTGGTTGGGCAACATGATGCCGCCAGCGCCGATCCGAATGCGTTGCGTACCGGCGGCCACATGGGCCATCAGCACCGCGGTGGCGGCGCTGGCAATGCCCGGCATGCCGTGGTGTTCGGCCAGCCAATAACGATTGAAGCCCAGCCGTTCGGCATGGCGGGCCAGGGCCAGGCTGTTGCGAAACGACTGGCCGGCGTCGCCGCCCTGAACGATGGGTGAGAGGTCTAGCACTGAGAATTTGGTCATGGCGCCGATGGTAGGCGATCTGGCTGACCCGTGCAGGCACAATCACCTTCTTGAGCATTTCTGAACGCCTACAGACGGCAACACACCCATGGAACAAACCAAACTCAATGCCCCCAGCGTCTTCATTACTGGCGCGTCCTCAGGCTTGGGGCAACAGATGGCGATTGAGTTTGCGCGTCGCGGCTACCGGCTGGCGCTGACCGCGCGGCGGCTCGACGTACTGCAGGCTTTGCAAACTGAGCTGCTGCAGGCAGGTGCGCCCACGGTGTTTGTAGCAGCGCTGGATGTGACCGACGCGGCGGCGGTGGCACAGGTCTTTGGCCAGGCCTGTACCGCTCTAGGCCGGCTCGACATCGTGGTGGCCAATGCCGGCATCGGCAACCATGGGCGTATCGGGCAACTGCCCCTGCACCTGGCCCACGCCACCATGGCCACCAATGTGCTCGGTTTCATGAGCACCGTGGACGCGGCCATGAAGCACTTCCGGGCGCAGGGTCGTGGTCAATTAGTGGGCATCAGCTCCGTGGCCGCGTTTCGGGGCTTGCCCGGCGGTGGTGCTTACGGTGCCAGCAAGGCCGCAGTCACCAACTACCTGGAAGCTTTGCGTGCCGAGACCCGGGGCAGCGGCATCCTGGTCACCACCTTGTCGCCGGGCTTCATTGACACTCCGCTAAACCGGGAGGCCAAAAGCCGGCCCTTTGTCATTCCGGTTGAAAAAGGCGGCCGACTGCTGGTGGATCTGATCGAGCGGCGGGTGCAAACCGCCACCGTGCCTGCTTGGCCCTGGGCGCTGGTGGCCCGTTTGCTGATGGTGCTGCCGACGGCCATCACGGCGCGCTTGCGGTGAATCGCGCCGGCGTCTTGGTGGTCGGCGGGGGCATTGGTGGCTTGGCGGCGGCGCTGGCCGGCGCCCGGGCTGGTGTGCCAGTGCAGCTGTTTGAGCGTAACCCGGCCTTTGCCGAGGTGGGCGCGGGCGTTCAGCTCGGCCCCAATGTCACTCGCATTCTGCACGGCTGGAGTCTGCAAAAGGAATTGGAAGCTGTGGCGGCCTACCCTGACCAATTGGTCATTCGCAGTGCTGACACAGCTGCTGTGCTAGGGGAGCTGAGGCTAGGCGCCCAGGCGAAAGCCCGTTACGGTGCGCCCTACGCCACGGTGCACCGGGCTGACCTGCATGGCCTGCTGTTGCAAAAGGTACAGACCACGACGGATGCGGCATTGCATCTGGATCAGTCCATCACCGGGTTTGAGCAGGACGGGAGGGGGGTGAGTCTGCACCACGCGGATGGCCGCCAGTCCTCAGGTGCCTTGCTGGTGGGTGCCGACGGTTTGTGGAGCCGGGTGCGCCGGCAACTGCTGGGTGACGGCGCACCGCGCCTCACCGGCCAGCAGGCCTACCGCGCGCTGCTGCCACAAGCTGACTTGCCGGCTGCGCTCCGTTGCCAGGACGTGGTGGTGTGGCTTGGTGCCGGCCTGCACGTGGTGCAGTACCCGGTGCGCGGCGGCGACTGGCTCAATGTGGTGGCGCTGGTGGAAGACCGGGCTCAGCACCAGAACCCGGGTGACCGCTCTGGCTGGGACCACGCGGCACTTGGCGCGGACCTGCAACAACTGCTGCACGGCGCGGCGCCGGCGCTGCAGGCGCTGGTGCAAGCTGTGGGCGGATGGCGCCTGTGGCACCTGCAAGTGCGCAATGCGGTGGGTAGTGCTTCACAGATGGCACAGGGCGGCGTGGCCCTGCTGGGCGACGCCGCCCACCCCATGTTGCCCTACCTGGCCCAGGGCGCTGGCATGGCCATTGAAGACGCCGAGACGCTAGGCCAGGCGCTCGCCACCGCTGGCGCTACACCAAAAGCGCTGGCCCAGTACGCGCAGGCCCGCTGGCAGCGCAACGCCCGGGTGCAAAAGCGCTCCCTGCGCAACGCCTGGATTTTTCACGCCACTGGCCCTGTGCGCTGGGGCCGAGATCTGGCCATGCGGGCACTGGGCGAGCGCCTGCTCGATCTGCCCTGGCTTTATGGTGGTCCTCGAAATTAGTTGGCGAGCGGTAGTTGTCATTCCCGGCCACGCCCGGGGATCCAGGGCTTTGCACCGTGTTTGGCAAACTGCTGGCGCCGACTGGCTGCTGCCGCTCGTGTCCTCCACCCTGCGGGCTCCCCCTTGACCTCGCCGCGACACCCAATCGCCCCCGGTAGCCGGGAATAGCGTTGGCGCACCGGCATACCAGAGCACCGCTCACCAATCACCTCAACAGATCAGGTCGGCGGGGCGTTCGGCGCAGCGGCATCAAGGAGGAGCCCACCGGGCGGGGGACAGCCGCGGAGCCGAATGCCGCGCCGGCCTGATCCAACGAAATGCTGACCTGCGCGGGATACAAAAAGTCAAACATTTGTGTCAAAGCCTGCCAAAGCAGCGCCAAGTCGTGGTGACCAAAGCATCGGGGTTGTCAGATGCACGCAGTTAACGCTGAAAGCCGGGTCGGTATTCGCCCAGCAAACTTTTCAGCAGGCCTATATACTGGTCTCATGCGCCACTTGGTTCTCGCTCTCATGATTGTTCTGCTGCCACTGCGCGGCCTGGCAGGAGACGCGATGGTTACGCAGACGGCGAGCGCAGTAATTGCTACAGAAACAGGAGTTTCCCACGCCTATGAAACGCTGGATAGAACCTCTTTTAACGATCAAAATCAGATTTAGGTAGCGGCCTCAGCCACGCCTGATTGCCATGAGCAAGTTGCCAGTCACCAAGAAACTGACCAAACTGCAAGCAACGACCACTGCGGTACTGGTCTAGCCTGCCAAGCTTGCCACACAGTAGCGGTATTGTCTTCGCCGCTTGAAGTCGGCGCGTCTTTCACCTCCCCTTCGCTGCGCCCATCGCGCGCAGTAGCCTTTACCAGCGCAGCGTCAGCGCTGGGTCAAAAACCACTGATCTCCTGATCCTCAGGCCCAAGCTGGGTCTGTACTTTGCCGTTTGGCACGCGCCTGCTCAGGCACTGGCTAAGACACCGTGATTTTAAAAATCGCTCGCAACAATTTCAGGAAATTTTCATGGTTTTATTCATCTCAATAATGCGTCGTTTGGTAGCTGCATTGGCGTCAACCGTGTTGCTAACCAGCATGGCACATGCGCAAACAGCGGCGCCTCCCGCATCAGCCTTTGAAAGCTACAAGCCCTATACCGATGAACCAATTGGCAACTGGAAATCGGCCAACGACACCGCGGCTCGCATAGGCGGTTGGCGCGAATATGCCAAGCAGGTACAAGAAGTGGAAAGCAAGCCTAAAAACATGCTCACCCCTGTCTCCAAGGGCGGGGAAACCATGCCTGAGCCCATCAAGAAGGCCAAGCCATGAAACCCAGACTTTTTAAATTGACTGGGAGTGTGGCTACAGCTGTGGTGCTCGCAGGTTGCGCCTCAGTCAATTTTGACCAAGCTGTCAGCGAGACAAACCAAATCGCAAGCGCTTTTACCAGCGGTCAGCTGGGTTTGAGTCAAACGGCTCCACAAAACGCCGCCAGAAGCAAGCTCGCATCCGATTTGCTGTCAAAACCCTTGAGCTCAGACGACGCCGTACAACTGGCTTTAGCCAACAGCCCAGCGGTACAAACCCTGCTGGCACAGAGCTGGGCTGATATGTCTGCCGTCAACCAGGCAGGGCGGATTAGCAACCCTGTCTTCAAGTTTGAACGCGTCACCTTCAAGGACGAGCTGGAGCTGGGGCGTATTTTGTCGTTTGGCCTGCTGGACTTGCTCACCTTACCGCGTCGTCAGGCCACAGCACAAAGCCAGATCGCGCAGGCCAAGGTACAGCTTTCTGCAAACGTGGTCGAGCAGGTGACGCAGGTTCGCCTGGCTTGGGTACGGGCAGTTGCTGCCAGCCAGGTATTGCAATACGCAGAGCAAATCAGTACTGCCGCCGAGGCCAGTGCCGAGCTGGCCAAACGCATGCAGCAGGTTGGCAACTTCAACAAGCTACAGCGGGCGCGCCAGCAGGTTTTTTATGCCGACAGCATCGCTGGCCTGGCTATGGCACAGCACGGCGCGCTGGCTGCGCGTGAGGAGTTGGTACGGCTGCTGGGCTTGACAGATGCGCAGACAACACGACTCAAGCTGCCAGAACGCCTGCCGGATCTACCGCAAAGGTCGCGCGCTCCTAGCTTGGTCAGCAGCACCGCCACCGATCAGCGCCTGGATGTTCAGTTGGCACGCGGCCAGCTTGATACAGCAGGCAAAGCACAAAACTTGAACCTGCTCACCAGCCTGGTCGATGTTGAATTGGACATCCTTCGAAGCACCACTTTTGACAATGGTGGCGGCGTTGGCACAGCCTTTGCCAAACGCGGTTACGAGCTGGGCATCAGGCTACCTATTTTTGACTGGGGTAACGCCAAACGCGATGCGATGAACGCCCAGTCGCTCGCAGCTGCAAATCGCTATGAAAGCACGGTGCGCAGCGCGACATCGCAGCTGCGTGAGAGTTATTCGGCCTACCGAACGGCCTACGACGTGGCGCGCCACTACCGCGATGAAGTCGTGCCGCTACGCAAGACCATGGCTGAAGAAAACGTGCTGCGCTACAACGGCATGCTGATTGGCGTGTTCGAGCTGCTGGCCGACACACGCGACCAAATCCGTAGCGTGGTGACCGCCATCAATGCTTACCAGCAGTTCTGGCTGGCCGACGCGGCCCTGAGCGCCGCCATGATTGGCAAACCCACTGCACTGCAAATGTCCGCACCTGCTGCAGGTGGCGGTGAAAAGCCCGGCCATTAAATTACTGACAGATTCAAAAAACACCATGAACAACAGACGAAATTTTTTAGCCGGTGCGGGGGTAATCACCGCTGCCGTTAGCGCTGCTGCCGTCAGCCGCGTAGCCCTGGCCGCGCTGCCCGAACCGGTAATCCAAACCAAGCCTGACACCATGGCGCCATTGGTACCCAACACCGGTCGCCCCTACAACCCGGTAGTAACCCTGAATGGCTGGACACTGCCCTGGCGCATGAACAACGGCGTCAAAGAATTCCATTTGGTGGCCGAGCCGGTGGTACGTGAGTTTGCACCTGGTTTCAAAGGCCACTTGTGGGGCTACAACGGCCAATCGCCTGGCCCGACGATTGAAGTAGTCGAAGACGACCGGGTGCGTATATTTGTCACCAACAAATTGCCTGAACACACCAGCATTCACTGGCACGGCCAGCGCCTGCCCAACGGCATGGACGGCGTGGCGGGCTTGAACCAGCCAGCCATACCTGTAGGCAAAACCTTTGTCTATGAATTTGTGGCGCGCCGCCCCGGCACCTTCATGTACCACCCGCATGCGGACGAAATGACGCAAATGGCCATGGGCATGATGGGTTTCTGGATCACCCACCCCAAAGCTAAACACCCGCTGATTGATGAAGTTGACCGCGACTTTGTGTTTTTGCTCAATGCCTATGACATTGACCCCGGCGCTTACACACCCAAAATCATGACCATGCTGGACTTCAACATCTGGAGCTGGAACAGCCGCGTTTTCCCAGGCATTGACCCGCTGGTGGTACGCAAAAACGACAAGGTGCGAATTCGCTTTGGCAACCTGACCATGACAAACCACCCAATTCACTTGCATGGACATGAGTTTTTAGTGACCGGCACTGACGGCGGGCCAACGCCGAAAACATCACGCCAGTATGAAGTGACCACTGATGTAGCCGTGGGGCAAATGCGTCAAATTGATTTTTTGGCGGACGAAGAAGGCGATTGGGCTTTTCATTGCCACAAGAGCCACCACACCATGAACGCTATGGGCCACGATGTGCCGACATTGATAGGCGTTGACCACCGCGACATCGTGAAAAAAATCACCAACGTCATCCCCG
>JBBAPO010000014.1:0-119823 GCA_040400795.1 Rhodoferax sp. | reverse complement strand
CTAAACCGGCCAAGATGATTGTCGCTGGACCGGCCATGCTGGTTGACGCCGTCCACTGACACGTCAATTCTTGGCAATAGTCATTTGGCGGAATGCATTCAGTCCAGCGCTGCGTCGTTGTTTTTGAGGAGCAAGGCTTCTTTGAGTGTCATTTTTGACGGCCCGGTGTCGACTTGCACGCTGACCATGCTTGCCGATGCGGGTGTCTCTGTTCTCGGCTTTGCATTGTTGAAAATAGCGGCAATTCGATCCATGGCGCTCGGCTTGCCCAAGCAGCGCTGAGTTTTGAGCGCCGCCCACTGGAAAATCTCCTCCAGTTTGAACCGCACAAGCTTGCCAACGAGGTAGTGCGGAATCTCCATTTCTGCACGCTTGGCCGCGTTGGTAAAGTAATACTGTGGCAGTTTCGTCGCGCGGGCAGCTTCAACATCGGTAATGAAAGCGCTGGCAGTCGGTTCGCCCGTCCCGGCCTGCGTGTCCGCCTGAACGCTTGAATTCAAGGCCTCAGTACTGACCGGGTTGGCTGCCTGCTGGACTGCGAAAGCATGCGAGTTTTCGCAGACTCGTTTTTGACTGGCCTCATACGCGACGATGTCCTCCATGGCATAAGTCACCCGTTTGGACAGCTTGAGGTAGGCAGGCCCCCGGTTTTCCGTCCGCCACCGCTGCAGCGACTTTGGACTGACGCCCCACCGCTTTCCAAGCTCAATCTCATTTAGATGCAAATTAGTCATCACTTTCTCCATGTAAAAAAGGGACTCGCATTAGGGCGTAGAACCATGGAGAAGCCAACTTGCCGGCTGGATGGCTTTGAATTTCATCAGGTGGGTGGTGGGAGGTGTGCGGCAACCAAGAAGTTGCAACTCATTCGCGTACATTTGCGACCAGCCGCGCTGGAGTCTGAAGAGATGTGAAGAGTTGGTTTAAAACTCTGTTAAACTGCACCACCAGTTTGATCAACCCATCCCCGTGATGGGTTTTTCTTTCTGGAATAAGCGGGAATAGCTCAGTTGGTAGAGCGATACCTTGCCAAGTTATAGGTCGAGAGTTCGCGCCTCTTTTCCCGCTCCATAAGGTTTAACAAACACCAAGCCCGTACCTAGTGATGGGCTTTTTGCTTTTTGGGTATGGGCGCATTGGGGATAGTCGGTGGCGAGATTAGGCTGGGTCCTGCGGTGCCTACCGACCCGTTCAACTTGGCATTAAATCCCCCATGAATTCAGCGACTTTTCTGTCCTTGGCACACCGTGCAGGCCCTGCTGTCAAAAACCAGAGCCAGAGGAGGACAACTCGGTTGTCTTGCTTAGAGACTATAAAAAGACTATATTCAGTCTTTGAGAAAATTTGGAGCAAGGCGATGCGTTATTCATCTCAAGTCAAGCCGATCAGCTACCTTAAGGCCAATGCTGCCGAGGTATTCTTGCACCTCACAGAGCAGCGCCAGCCCCTGGTCATTACCCAGAACGGTGAAGCCAAGGCGGTGCTGCAGGATGTGGCCTCGTTCGAGGAGACACAGGAAACCCTGGCCTTGTTGAAGATCCTGGCATTGAGCACTCACGACGTGGCAGGTGGCAAGGTTAAACCTGTGGCCGACGTCGTGGCCCGTCTGCGCGCCAAGCGGGCCATCGGCTGATGGCAACCGGACCTGCCAAATTCGAGGTCCTGCTGACAGAGGGTGCGGAGCAGGACTTGGAGGCCATTCACGACTACATCTCCGAGTACGACTGCGTTGCCAACGCCAACTACGTTTTGGATGAACTAATGGAGGTTGTGGAGAACCTTTCGAAGTTTCCACAGCGCGGTAGCTACCCGAAGGAGTTGGTGGCTTTGGGCATCAAGGAATACCGCCAGACCGCGTTCAAGCCTTACCGGGTGATCTACCGTGTCGAAGGCAGTCGGGTCATGATCTATCTGATTGCTGATGGCCGTCGTGACATGCAGGCGGTTCTGGCCAGGAGATTGTTGGGCGCTTAGACCCGCACTGGATGGTCATGGCGGCGGGGTTGCTTTGGCCGCGCCTTCAATGACCGCCCCACCGAAGAGTTTGGCCATCGTGCCGCCGAGGCCGCCTCAGCCGGGACAGTGGCCATGGGCAACGGTGTGATCGTCGGTGCTATCGTGGCGGCCAATGCTGGCGGCTCCACCGTCAAATCGCCCACGGGTGAGTTTTATGCCAAGTAACTGGGGTCCTACCCCCGCCAACGTCAACGCCTTGGGTTCCGTTGCAGCCGACGCCCTGGCCCGCGCCAGGTAGCTTTCAACCTGACCTGCCGGCCGTGCCTATCGAAGCGTGGTGACCAACTGGTTGGAGCGCGCCAGCGACTCTGACACCTTGCGGATCACCATGTGTTCAAAGCGTGTGACCAGTTCAGGCAACTCGGCACGCATGCGCGCCAGTGCCAGTTTGCTCAAAATGTAGGCGGATGAAGGAACGGTAGCCTGTATCGAGGCAGTCCGCGCCTTGCCGGTATACAGCGCCATCTCACCCACCATGGCGCCGACGCTGATTTTTGCCAGTCGGCGCCCCGGCTTGCTGTCCAAGGGCTTGATCACATCAAAGCTGCCGCTATTCACAAAATAGACGGCATCTGACAACTCGCCCTCATGGCACAGCATGTCGCCGCTCTCAAACTGTTTGAAGTCGCAGTAGCTGCGGAACACTTCTCTGTCAGCCGCATTGTCCATAAAATCAAAGCAGCTAGGCGCATAGCCCGCAACCGTCGTGCTGTTCAGGATACGTTCCTCTGCTGCCTCAAGCGCCAGGTCTAGCACCTGGAAGAAGCTCACCTGGCCGTGAAGTGAGCCATCCTCAAGTAGCGACCGCTGCAAATCCCAGCCCGATTCGGGGTGAACAAAATAGAAGTGCAGGGGCAGGTCCGCATAACGCCTCAAAATACGCTGAAACGCCGAGATCGCCGACCTGTCAATGCCATTGACTAGGGTGAAATCCATGACGATCGCCTCCACTGTCGCCATGTCCATGGTCTGAAAAACGGCATCAATTTTTTTGGCTGAACCAAAGAACATATAGCCGTCAAACCGATAGACCACGGTTCCGCTGGCGCGCGTTGACAGCATCTCCACGTCTTGCCTAGGGCGGACCACTGAACTCGGCAGCGCAGACAGGTTGGTCGTCAGGTTGGCCAGAGGGATATGACTATAGGCCACAGCAAAGACAATGCAAGAGATAACGGTCCCCGCAGCAAATCCGATCACGTAACCATAGTTGGCAACAAGGAAAATGATCAAGACAATTTGCGCTAACTCATGCAAATTGACCTCGGTGATTTGGTCCCACAGCCAATTCTTGAGCATGTTCAGGCCCAAGAACATGACCAATGCACCTAAGGCAGCCTTTGGCACATAGGCAATCAGCCCGCTTGCGCCCACCAGCATCGCCAGGCAGATGGCCGACGCGATCACGCCTGACATCGCCCCACCACCCACAGCCCGGTTCAACGATGTGCGCCCGATCGAGACAATGCCCACGAAGCCGCCCAAAAGCGCTGAAACACCGGTCGAAGCCGCATGGGCTTTCAACAGACGGTCCAGATCAAATTCTTTTTTGAAATCACGTTCCAAACTCGCCAATGACACCAAGATCGCTAAGGTACCCACAAAACTGATGACCAGCATCGCTGGCAGCTCAGAAACGAGCGTTCGCCAGTCAAGCCACTCCCAAGACAAGCTCCATGGTGGTTGCCATGCCAGGTCATCAAGCCCGTGGAACATCCAGTTTTCGCGGCTACACGCCGCGGCGGGGCAGATGCCGTATGCCAGCGCCACATTCACCAGGATTGACGCTGACAACATCACCAGCGGTATCAGGAGCGCGGCGGAAACCCGCCTCGCCAAGCCGTAAAGGGCAAGCAAAACCGCCATTGCCAGCGCCAATTCGGGCCGGTACGGGTGCTCCAGCAGCGCGGCCAGGCCGCTTCGGCTCAGCGGTGTGCCCGTAATGATGTCGAGCCCGCTGCTGCAGATCAGCCAACCATTAGAAGCCAAGAAGCCTGCCGTTACCGAAAACGGCATGAAGCGAACCAGCCCAGCCAATTTAAAGCGCCCCAATGCGTAGAACGACACTGCGCAGACAACCGACGTCAGGAACAAGGTGGCCAATGCCAGATTGACGGTACGAAGCTCGGCAAACTCCATGGCACTGAGGGTGGCGAGCAGCCCCGCCAGCACAGACGTGGTGCTGGAATCTGGACCACCGATGAATCTGCGTTCTTCGGACAGCAGGCCGAACAGCGCACCGATCACCGCGGTAACGATGGCCGCTGCAATGCCGATGCCAACGTATGGCGCCAGCGGTCCTGAAAACAGCACCGCGCCATACGAGACGGCGTAAATGACCGCACTCAAGCCGACGGTGATTCCGGCAGCAGATTGCCGTGCCAGCCCTGTCAGCCACGGCATATTGACACCCGCCACACCAATAACTTTGCTCATGGAAGTCGATTTTCTTGCAAATCTATGACACTGTTGTTACCTCCACCAAACAGTCGTAAAACGTAGGCGCCCGGCCCAGATCGGTCAGATTCTGGCTGGTCAGTTGGTTCACATTAGTACCGTCCATCCCGAACTTGCGCCACCACACGCCCAGGCCATGCACCACCCCCGGCCGGGCCCGAACTGACACCACCAGCCGGCAGTGGTGCTGGCCGCGCTGGTTAAAGACCCGCACCGTGGCGCCATCGTTCAGGCCCCGCGCCGCGGCGTCTGTGGCGTGTATCTCCAGCAGCGGCTCGCCCTCGATGTCGCGCAGGCTCTGTACATTGACAAAGCTTGAATTCAGAAAATTACGTGCCGGCGGCGAGATCATCGCCAGCGGGTAATGGGCCGACGAACCCGGTGCCTCATAGTTTGGCAAGTAGTCGGGCAGGCCGTCCAGGCCCTGCGCCTCCAACCTGGCGCTAAAGAACTCGCACTTGCCCGAGGGCGTGGGGAACTGACCCTGCGCAAACGGCGCCTCCACCTGCGTCACCGGGGCAAAGCCCTGCGTTAGCAGCGCCTCAAAGTCCACCGCGTCGCCATAGGCCAGCCGGCACAGCGTTTGGTCGTCCTCGGCAAACTCAGGCTCGGTGAAGCCCATGTGCTGCGCCAGTTGCCGAAATATCTGGGTGTTGGTCCTGGCCTGCCCCAGTGGTGCAATCGCGGGCCGGTTCAGCAGTGCGTCGGTGTGGCCGTAGCCGGCGTGCACGTCCCAGTGCTCCAGCTGTGTGGTGGCGGGCAGAAGGTAGTCGGCATAGTCGGCGGTGTCGGTCTTGAAGTGCTCTAGCACAACCGTAAACAGGTCCTCGCGGGCAAATCCCCGCACCACCTGGCTAGAGTCGGGCGCCACCGCCACTGGGTTGCTGTTGTACACCACCAGCGCCTCAATGGCCGGGCCGAACTCAGCGCTGGCCGGGCGCAGCAACTCGTCGCCGATGGTGCTCATGTTGATGGTCCGGGGCCGGCGGCCAGCCAGCAGGTCGGGCCGCTGCAGGGCGGCCCGGTTTGTCGGAAAGCTGCCCGCGCTTGACAGCAGCATGCCGCCGGCCCGGAGACGCCAGGCGCCAATCAGCGCAGGCAGCGCAGCAATCAGCCGCACCGCATTGCCGCCCCCGCGCACCCGCTGCATGCCGTAGTTGAGCCGTATGGCTGCCGGCCCGGCCTCGCCACGGCAGGCGCCGTAGGCCTGCGCCAATGTCCTGATTTGATCAGGCATGATGCCGCACACGGCTGCAGCCCGCTCAGGCGGCCACTGCAGCGCACGTGCTCGCATCAGCTCCCAGCCCAGGGTGTGCTGTGCCAGGTAATCGTGGTCCAGCCAGCCGTGGTGAATCAGCTCGTGCATCAGCGCCAGCGCCAGCGCGGCGTCGGTACCCGGCAGCAGGGCGATGTGCTCATGGCACTTTTCGGCAGTCTCGCTGCGGCGCGGGTCGATGCAGACCAGTCTGGCGCCGCGCCGTTTGGCCTCTTGCGCGTACCGCCAAAAGTGCAGGTTGCTGGCAATCGGGTTGCTGCCCCAAATCAAAATCAACTTGGATTCAGTAAAAAACTCCACCCGCATGCCCAGCTTGCCGCCCAGCGTGTGCGTCAGGGCCTCGGCCCCAGCGGATGCGCAAATGGTGCGGTCCAGCAAAGAGGCACCCAGTTTGTGGAAAAAACGGGCCGACATGCTGTCGCCCTGCACCAGCCCCATGGTGCCGGCGTAGCTGTAGGGCAATATGCCCTGGGCTGCGTCCGGGCCACGCGCCGCAATGGCTTGCAAACGGCTGGCAATGTCACTCAGCGCCGCATCCCAGGCAACCGGTTCAAACTGGCCGCTGCCTTTCGGGCCCACCCGCTTCATAGGCTGCAGCAACCGGTCTGGGTGGTAGGTGCGCTCGGTGTAGCGCGACACCTTGGTGCACAGCGTGCCCGCTGTGGCCGGGTGCGCCGGGTTGCCCTGCACCTTGATGGCCACCCCGCCCGCCACCGTGGTCAGCAGTGAGCAGGTGTCCGGGCAGTCATGCGGGCAGGCGCCGCGCACCTGGTGGGTGATGGGGGCGGGGTGGGTCATGTTGGGCCTAAGGGTTAGGGGTGATGGCAAGAGTTGCAGCTTGGCGCTAGACTGGCGCAAAGGAGAAACTATGAAGATCATTGATTCCATTGTCACGCAAGCCGCCTCAATCGCCAATGTGCGACGCGACATCCATGCTCACCCGGAGCTGTGCTTTCAAGAAGTACGCACCGCCGACCTGGTGGCTGCCAAGCTCACCGAGTGGGGCATTCCCATCCACCGCGGCATGGGCACCACCGGCGTGGTGGGCATTGTCAAAAGCGGCACCTCGGCCCGCGCCATAGGCCTGCGCGCCGACATGGACGCCCTGCCCATGCAAGAGTTCAACACATTCAGCCACGCCAGCCAGAACGCCGGCAAAATGCACGCCTGCGGTCACGACGGTCACACCGCCATGCTGCTGGCAGCTGCCCAGCACTTTGCCAAGCACCGCAACTTTGATGGCACCGTGTACCTGATCTTCCAGCCGGCCGAAGAGGGCGGCGGCGGCGCCCGCGAGATGATCAAAGACGGCCTGTTTGAGCAGTTCCCGATGGACGCCGTCTTTGGCCTGCACAACTGGCCCGGCTATGCCGTGGGCAAATTTGCCGTGAGCCCCGGCCCGGTGATGGCCTCCAGCAACGAGTTCAGGGTGGTTATTCGTGGTAAGGGCGGCCATGCTGCGCTGCCACACAACGGGCTGGACCCGGTGCCGGTGGCCTGCCAGCTGGTGCAGGGCTTCCAGACCATCATCACCCGCAACAAGAAGCCGATTGACGCTGGCGTCATCTCGGTCACCATGATCCACGCCGGTGAGGCCACCAACGTCATCCCCGACAGCTGCGAGTTGCGCGGCACGGTGCGCACCTTCAGCCTGGAGGTGCTCGACATGATCGAGCGGCGCATGAAGCAGATCACCGAGCACACCTGCGCCGCCTTTGACATGAGCTGCGAGTTCACGTTTTCGCGCAACTACCCGCCCACCATCAACAGCGCCAAAGAGGCTGAATTTGCCCGGCGCGTCATGACCAGCATCGTGGGCGAAGACAACGTGGTGGTGCAAGAGCCCACCATGGGGGCCGAAGACTTCTCGTTCATGCTGCTTGCCAAGCCCGGCTGTTACAGCTTCATTGCCAATGGCGATGGCACCCACCGCGAAATGGGCCACGGAGGTGGCCCCTGCATGCTGCACAACCCCAGCTACGACTTCAATGACGACCTGATTCCCCTGGGCGGCACCTATTGGGTGCGCCTGGCCGAAGAGTGGTTCAAGACCACTCAAGTGGCCTAAGCCATGAGCCAACCCGACGCGTTTTCAGACAGCTACGCCCAGGCGCGCGCCAAATTTCTGGCGGCTGCGGCCAGTGCCGGGCTGGCGGTGCAGTCTTACCCGCACCCGCTTCCCGGCCGCGACGGCGAGGCCCTGGCCACCGACGTGGTGCTGGATGGCCCGGCCAACGCCGAGCGTCTGCTGATCGTCACCAGCGCCTGCCACGGGGTTGAGGGTTTTTGCGGCAGCGGCGTGCAGGTGGACGCGCTGGGCCAGGCCGCCTGGCGGGCGCAGGCCCATGCCCAAGGCGTGGCAGTGTTGTACGTGCACGCCCTGAACCCGCATGGTTTTTCTTACCAGCGCCGAGTGACGCAAGAAAACGTTGACCTGAACCGCAACTTTCAAGACTTTGCCCAGCCGCTGCCGGTCAACGAGGCCTACCGCGCCCTGCACGCCCTGGTGCTGCCCGAGCACTGGCCGCCTGACGCCGCCAACCAGGCCGCCGTGGCCGGCTACATCAGTCAGCACGGTATTACCGCGTTTCAGGGCGCCATCACCCGCGGCCAGCATGAGCTTGCCGACGGGCTGTTTTACGGTGGCACCGCACCGACCTGGAGCAACCAGAACATCCGGCAAATCCTGCGCGACCATGCCCAGGCCGCGCGGCGCCTGGCCTGGGTTGATCTGCACACCGGCTTGGGCCCTAGCGGCGTGGGCGAGCGCATTTTTGCCTGTCGCGACGATGCCACGGCCCTGGCCCGGGCCCGCAATTGGTGGGGCGGCAATGGGGCCACACCCGTCACCTCGATCTATGACGGCTCGTCGAGCTCGGCCTTTCTCACCGGCCTGATGTGGATGGCCGCCTACCAAGAGTGCCCGCAGGCCGAGTACACAGGCCTGGCGCTGGAATACGGCACCCTGCCCATTGCCGACATGCTGCAAGCGCTGCGCGCCGACCACTGGCTGCACCAGCACCCCCATGCGCCAACTGCACTGGCGGCGCAGATCCACCAGCAGGTCAAAGACGCCTTCTTTACGGATACGCCGGTCTGGAAGGACCAAATCTTGAGCCAGGCGCGCCAGGTGCTGGCGCAGGCATCAGCCGGGCTGGCTGGTTGATAAAAACTAGCTCTAGCCCTTGTCCTGTCTCAATAGTTTGCTATCAAATATATGGCAAACTATTGAGGCAGGCCTGTAGGTTGAGCGACGGGTTCAAACGCCCAAGCGTCGCCCAGCCATTTCAAGCAGGCCATCGAAGATCAGGTTGTCGACCAAATCCACCTGCAGGTTCATGCTGGGGGCCATTTTCCAGCCGGCGCCGCCCGTCATCACGCAGCCGGGTTCGATACCGCAGTAGTTTTGAAGATGTTCAACCATGCGAGCCACTGAACCCGCAATCGCGTAGGTGCCGCCGCTGGTCAGGGCGTCGCTGGTGTTGGTGGGGAAGGGCCGTACCTCGCCGGTCGGCACATGCAAGCCGGCAGTGCCTGACTCAAGGGCACGCAGCATGATGCCGTGGCCAGGAAGAATTAGCCCGCCCAGAAACTTGCCGCCATCGTCAATTGCATCCACAGTGACGGCGGTGCCGACCATCACCACCACCAGCGGTCGAGCCGGGCCATGGGCCAGCATGCGGTGCCAGGCACCAATCATGGCGACCCAGCGGTCAGCGCCTAGTCGGGCCGGGTGGTCGTAGCCATTGACCAGACCGGCCTCAGCCGCGCTGGCCACCACCCATCGTGGTGCCACGTCCCAGATCTCCATCTGTTCTTCGACCCTGCGCTTGACCGCATCGCCGGCCACGATGCAGCCCAGCATGTGCTTGGGTGCTGGCAGCGTGGCCCAGGCGCCTTCGGCCAGCTTGTCAATATGCTCTAGAAACTCTGCCCCATGCGCTAACAAACGACTTTTGGGGTGAGCTTGTTGGTAGAGCGCCCACTTGAGTCGGGTGTTGCCTACGTCTATCGCCAGGAAGGTCATACCGTGATTATCATCAAACTCAGTTCTGCCGCCAGGGCAGGCCGCGATGCCGCCAGCCGCCTTGTTGGCCGCGATGGGCGTGATCATCTGGGTCGCCCTCAAAGCCCTCCAGAATGTTGTAGGCCTCCAGGCCCAGTTCGGTGGCGCGTTTGGCGGCGGCGATGGAGCGTACCCCGCTACGGCACAGCAGCAGCACTTTCATGACCTTGGGTTCAGCGACCTGAACGGCTGCCTGCACCGCCGCATCAAACGCCGGGTTCATGGCCATGCCAGGCCACTGCTTCCACGCCACCGAAACGGCGCCTGGTACAAAGCCGACCCATTCGCGTTCGGCGTCTGTTCGTACATCAACCAGCACCGCTTCGCCCGCAGTCCACCAGCGGTAGGCCAGCTCAGGCGACAGGTCGCCGGCGTAGTCTGCTGCAGGGCGAGCGGTCTTGAGGTCGCCACCACCGGCATCGTGCTGCATGCCTGAATGCAGGTTGGCGGGCACCGCCTCGTCAATGCGCTTGGGCCGCGGCAGTTGCAGCCCCTCCATGATGGCCCGGAACTCAGCCAGCGATTTGCCCGCAATGCGCGGGTTACTGAGCTTTTCAGCGCCAATGGTGGAGTGCGTGCGGCCTTGGTAGTCGTGCCCTGGCCAGACGGTGGTCGCGTTGGGCAGGGCGAATAGCACCTGGGTCAGGCTGTAATAAAGAGCCTCGGGGCTACCGGACTGAAAGTCGGTGCGACCGCAGCCATTGATGAGCAGGGTGTCGCCGGTAAAGACATGGTTGCGCCACAGAAAGCTCATGCTGCCACTGGTGTGGCCGGGCGTGTGCAGGGCCGTGACCTGCTCCTCGCCAAAGCGCAGGCTGTCACCCGGCTTGAGCTGCATGGCGGCGGTGTGTATGCCGCAGCCACTGGGTGCGGCAGTTCGGGCGCCAACCATTTCCGCCAGCTGACCGGCGCTGGTGATGTGGTCCGCATGGGCATGGGTTTCCACCGTCCAGAGCAGTGTTAGCCCTTGCTCGCGCAGCACCGCCAGATCGCGCTCGATTTGCTCGTCCACCGGGTCGATGATGAGCGCCTCTCGCGTGGCGTCGTCAAACAGCAGGTAAGTGTAGGTGCTGGAGGCAGGATCGAACAGTTGCAAGGGGCTCATCGGACTTTCCTGGTTTGGCTGGTCATTGAAATAAATTATGCAGCGGATTGAAAAAATGACCGACCGTCTCGTGGTTTCTACTTAGTGGCGTTCTTTGCTGCACCGCCATAATTTACAGTCAGCCACAACTTGAGGATTGTGTGGTCGGTTCATAACTCTTGTGTCACAACTCTTGGAGAATCTCTTGACTGATAGCAAAACACCCCGTCGTCGTAGTCTGCTCAAAGGCGTTGCCGTTGCTGCTGGCGCTATGTCCGCCCCCATGATCGCCAAGGCGCAGGCCGGCCCGATCTCCATGCGGTGGCAGAGCACTTGGCCGGCCAAAGATATCTTTCACGAATATGCATTGGATTACGCCAAGAAGGTGAACGACATGACCGGCGGCGACCTCAAGATTGAGGTCCTTCCAGCGGGCGCGGTGGTGCCGGCTTTCGGTTTGCTTGAGGCTGTGTCCAAGGGCACGCTTGATGGCGGTCACGGTGTGTTGGGTTACCACTACGGCAAGCAAAATGCCTTGGCGCTCTGGAACTCTGGCCCGGCCTTTGGCATGGATGCCAACATGGTTCTGGCCTGGCACAAGTACGGCGGCGGCGAGCAGTTGCTGGCCAAGCTGTATGCCTCGATTGGCGGCAATGTGCAGTCTTTCCTGTACGGTCCCATGGCAACTCAGCCCCTGGGTTGGTTCAAAAAGCCAATTACCAAGGTAGAAGATTTCAAGGGTCTCAAATTCCGCACCAACGGCCTGGCCATTGATTTGTTCACGGCCATGGGCGCAGCGGTCAATGCCCTGCCTGGCGGCGAGATCGTGCCGGCCATGGATCGTGGTTTGCTCGATGGTGCAGAGTTCAACAACGCCTCATCGGATCGCTTGCTCGGTTTCCCTGATGTGTCCAAGGTCTGCATGCTGCAAAGCTACCACCAGAGCGCGGAAACCTTCGAGATCATGTTCAACAAGACCAAGTACGATGCTTTGCCGCCCAAAATGAAGGCCATCATTGCCGGCGCCACCGAGGCCGCTTCGGCCGAGATGTCTTGGAAAGCCATTGACCGTTATTCCAAAGACTACATCGAGTTGCAGACCAAAGACAAGGTCAAGTTCTACAAGACGCCAGATGCCATTTTGCAAGCCCAGCTGAAGCTGTGGGATGCTATTCTCGAGAAGAAATCGGCTGAAAATCCGCTCTTCAAGGAAGTTGTGGAGTCACAGAAGGCATTTGCCGAGCGCGCCGTCAAGTGGGACCAAGACACCTATGTCAGCCGTCGCATGGCCGTTGGTCATTTCTTCGGCGACAAGAAGGCCGCGCCTGGTAAAGCGGCGCCTAAGAAGGCCTGATTTTCCGCGGCAGTCGAGATGTCAGCCATCCGAACCTGATTCGGATGGCTGAATTTTTTTAGTGAGAGCACTTCATGCAAAAATTATTACTAGCCGTTGACAAGCTCAGCACGGTGATCGGGCAAGCCTTTTCATGGCTGATCGTTGTGCTAACGCTGCTCATCACCTGGGAAGTGTTCTCACGCTACGCGCTGGACAACCCGCACCCCTGGGCCTTTGACGTGATGAGCATGCTGTACGGGTCGCTGTTCATGATGGCGGGTGCCTACACACTGTCTAAAAATGGGCATGTGCGGGGCGATGTTTTGTACGGGTTTTTCCCGCCGCGACTGCAAGCCGGGTTGGACTTGGCCTTGTACATCCTGTTTTTTATTCCGGGGGTGGTGGCCATGGCCTGGGCCGGTTATAACTTTGCCGCTGAGTCCTGGGCCATCAATGAGCACTCCAATGTCACGGCTAACGGCCCACCGGTTTACCCCTTTAAAACCATCATCCCAATTGCCGGGGCGATTTTGCTGGCCCAGGGCCTGGTGGAGATCGTGCGCTGCATTGTTTGCCTGCAGCAGGGTGCCTGGCCGTCTCGGGGGCAGGACGTCGAGGAAGTCGACGTTGAGAAGCTGAAAGAAATGGTGCACGTGAAAGACGAAGATATTGCCCAGCTGGGCGCGCTACAGCCAGCCACTGCGGGGCATAAAAAATGAGAAAAGAAGTCTGGTTTGGCCTCTCCATCATGGCCGCGGTGGTGCTGGCCGCCTTTGTGCTCTTGCCTGCACCGTCGCAAATGACCAACGGTCACCTGGGTTTGCTGATGCTGGCGCTGGTGGTGGTGGCCATCATGCTTGGGTTCCCTACTGCATTTACCTTGATGGGCATGGGCATGGTCTTCGCCTGGATTGCCTACCGCAGTCAAAACCCGGGTTTGGCGGTGCAGCAAACCCTGGACTTGATGGTGCAGCGCACTTATTCGGTGATGTCCAACGATGTCCTGATCTCGATCCCCCTGTTCGTTTTCATGGGCTATCTGATCGAGCGCGCCAATCTGATCGAGAAACTGTTCAAGAGCATGCACCTAGCCACCGCGCGGGTACCGGGCTCGCTGGCGGTCGCTACCATCATCACCTGCACCATTTTTGCCACGGCCACCGGTATCGTGGGCGCGGTGGTGACGCTGATGGGTTTGCTGGCCCTCCCGGCCATGCTGCGGGCCGGCTACAGCGTGCAGCTGTCGGCCGGTGCTATCACGGCGGGTGGTTGTCTGGGTATCCTGATTCCGCCGTCGGTGATGTTGATCGTGTACGGTGCCACCGCTGGCGTGTCGGTGGTCAAACTGTACGCCGGGGCGTTTTTTCCGGGCATCATGCTGGCTTCCCTGTACGTGGTGTATGTGGTGGTGGTCGCCAAGCTCAAACCCCATCTGGCGCCGCCTATGTCAGCTGAAGACCGTCGCGTGCCACTGCCCGAATTTGCTCAGATCGTGTCAAGCAGTGTGAGCGAAAGGGTGCTGCCGGGCCTGATTGGCGCCATCAAAGGCAAACGCAACAGCGCGGTGCCGCTGCGCAGCCTGGTCAGCCACCTGGGCATTGCAGTGTTGCCGGCGCTGGTGGTGGCCCTGATCATGGGCATGGTCTATTTCAAGGTGACAGCGCCTTTGGTAGAAGAAGCCTCTGAAGGTGTGGTGGCGATGGGTGCTGCTGCCACCGGCGTACCCGAGGAAGAGGAAAAAAGTGTCAGCGGACTGGCAGAGCCTGAGGAGGCTGGAGGTCTGAAGCCGCCCCCCGGCGCTACTGACACGAAGGTCGAGGCCGCCTCTGAGCCTGCCGCTGCGTCTGCGCCGGCGACGCCGGCTGAGCCGGTCAAGGCAGCGGCAGCCGAGCCTGCATCCAAGGCGGTTGCCGAGCCTGCAGCCATGCCGCAGCGACTGCCTCCGCCAGTGAGTTTCTGGGTCGCTTTGGCCAGCTGCGCCGCGGCACTCGCCCTGTTTTATGCCTACTTCAGCTTCGCACGGCTTGAGATCTTCAAGATGTTGCTTGGCTCGTTCTTTCCGTTGGCGGTGATGATTCTGGCGGTCCTGGGGACCATCGTCTTCGGTCTGGCCACGCCTACCGAGGCTGCGGCCATGGGTTCCATGGGCGGCTTGCTGCTGGCAGCGGCCTACCGGCGGCTGAACATGACGGTAATGAGAGAGTCGGTCTACCTGACCGCCAAGACCAGCGCCATGGTGTGCTGGCTGTTTGTGGGCTCCAGCATTTTTTCTGCAGCTTTTGCGTTGCTCGGTGGACAGGAACTGATCAACCAATGGGTCCTGTCGCTGGACATGACGCCGGTACAGTTCATGATTTTGGCCCAGGTGGTGATTTTCTTGCTGGGCTGGCCGCTGGAGTGGACCGAGATCATTGTGATCTTCATGCCCATCTTCATCCCCCTGCTGCCGCACTTTGGCATTGACCCTTTGTTTTTCGGTTTGCTGGTGGCACTGAACCTGCAAACTGCGTTCTTGAGCCCGCCGGTGGCGATGGCAGCCTTCTACCTGAAGGGGGTGAGTCCGCCGCACGTGACCCTGAACCAGATATTTGCAGGTATGTTGCCCTTCATGGCCATTCAGGTCCTGGCTATTTTTCTGTTGTATCAGTTTCCGGCCATCGGTCTGTGGTTGCCGCAAATGCTCTATAAATAAGGCGGAAAAGGCGATAACATTGACGTTTACGTAAACGTCAATTAAGCGGCTGCAGTTCTGATCGGCAGCCCACCGATGGAGCCCTGCCATGACCGACCTGTCCGCTGAATTTAAAGCCCTGGCCAACTACCGGCCCACGCACAAGGTGCGATTCGTCACCGCCGCCAGCCTGTTCGACGGCCATGACGCGGCGATCAACATCATGCGTCGCATACTGCAGGGCATGGGCGCCGAGGTCATCCACCTGGGTCACAACCGCAGTGTGGACGAGGTGGTGACAGCCGCACTGCAGGAGGATGTGCAGGGCATCGCCATCAGCTCCTACCAGGGCGGCCATGTGGAGTACTTCAAGTACATGGTGGACCTGCTGCGCGCACGTGGTGGCGGCCACATTCAGGTGTTTGGTGGCGGTGGCGGCGTGATTGTGCCGCCAGAGATCCGTGAGTTGCAGGCCTACGGCGTGGCCCGCATTTTTAGCCCGGAAGACGGTCAGCGCATGGGCTTGGCTGGCATGATTGGCGAGATGGTGATGCGCTGCGACCAGGACCTGACGCCGCACGCCCCCACTGAATTGGCGGCGCTGCAGGGCCACGGCGAGATGGCCTGGCGGGCACTGGCCCAGTGGATCACCGCAGTAGAAAACGAGCAGGCAAATCCGGCCTTAGCCCAAGAGATACGGGCCTTAGCCGCTACAAAAAAGATACCGGTGGTGGGCATCACCGGTACCGGCGGCGCCGGCAAGTCCAGCCTGACCGATGAGCTGATTCGCCGGCTGCGGCTGGACCAGGATGACCGGTTGCGGGTGGCTGTGATCAGCATTGACCCCAGCCGGCGCAAAAGCGGCGGCGCCCTGCTGGGCGACCGCATTCGCATGAACGCGATAGCGCCGTGGGCTGGTGGCTCACGCGTCTTCATGCGCAGCCTGGCCACGCGTGATTTTGGCTCCGAGATCAGCGCGGCGCTGCCGGACGTGATCGCGGCTTGCAAGGTCGCGGGCTTTGATGTGATTGTGGTGGAGACCTCTGGCATTGGCCAGGGCGACGCCGCCATCGTGCCGCATGTGGATGTGCCGCTGTATGTGATGACGCCCGAGTTTGGCGCCGCCAGCCAGCTGGAAAAAATCGACATGCTGGACTTTGCTGAGTTTGTGGCCATCAACAAGTTTGACCGCAAAGGCTCGCTTGACGCCCTGCGCGATGTGGCCAAGCAGGTGCAGCGTAACAAAGAGGCCTGGACCATACCCTTGGCCGACATGCCGGTGTTCGGCACCATGGCAGCCCGCTTCAACGACGACGGCGTGACCGCGCTCTACCGGGCGCTGCTGGCGCGGCTGGCCGCCTTGGGCCTGCCGGTGCAGCCCTCGCGCTTGCCGCAGGTGGCGGTGCGGCACAGCACCAACCAGACGCCGGTGGTGCCAGCGGCGCGCACCCGTTACCTGGCTGAAATCAGCGACACGGTGCGCGGTTACAAGACCCGCGCTCGCAGCCAAGCCCGGCTGGCGCGAGAAATCCAGCAGCTGCGCGAATCAGCCCGCATGCTGAAAGAGGCTGATGCGACCAAAACCCGCGCAGCAGATGCCGTGCTTGACCTGGCCGGCCAGCGCGACGCGCACCTGGGTTCCGCCGAGCGTAAGTTGCTGGGGCAATGGCCAGCCATGCAGGCCGCCTATGGGGGCGACGAGTTCGTGGTGACAATCCGTGACAAGGAAATTCGCACCGCGCTCACCACCAAGTCGCTCAGCGGCACCACCATCCGCAAGGTGGCGCTGCCGCAGTACGAGGACCACGGCGAGATTCTGAAGTGGCTGATGCTGGATAACGTGCCCGGCAGCTACCCCTACACCGCCGGCACCTTTGCCTTCAAGCGCGAGGGCGAAGACCCCACCCGCATGTTTGCCGGAGAGGGCGACGCCTTTCGCACCAACACCCGCTTCAAGCTGCTGAGCGCCGGCATGGCGGCCAAGCGCTTGTCCACCGCGTTTGACTCGGTCACGCTGTATGGCAACGACCCCGACCCGCGCCCCGACATTTACGGCAAGGTCGGCAACTCGGGCGTGTCGATCGCCACGCTGGACGACATGAAGGTGCTGTACAGCGGGTTTGACCTGTGCAGCCCGTCCACCAGCGTCAGCATGACGATCAACGGCCCGGCGCCGAGCATTCTGGCGATGTTCATGAACACGGCGATTGACCAAAACATCGACAAGTTCAAGGCCGACAACGGCCGCGAGCCGACCGACACCGAGCTGGCCAAGATCCGTGAATGGGTGCAAGAAAACGTGCGTGGTACGGTGCAGGCTGACATTCTTAAAGAAGACCAGGGCCAGAACACCTGCATTTTCAGCACCGAGTTCAGCCTCAAGGTGATGGGCGACATTGCCCAGTACTTTGTGCACAACCGGGTGCGCAACTTTTACTCGGTGTCAATTAGCGGCTACCACATTGCCGAGGCCGGGGCTAACCCGATCAGCCAGTTGGCCTTCACGCTCAGCAATGGCTTTACCTTTGTCGAGGCCTATCTGGCGCGCGGCATGCACATTGACGACTTTGCACCCAATTTAAGCTTTTTCTTCAGCAACGGCATGGACCCCGAGTACACGGTGATGGGCCGGGTGGCCCGGCGCATCTGGGCGGTGGCCATGAAGGAAAAATACGGCGCCAATGAGCGCAGCCAGAAGCTCAAGTACCACATCCAGACCAGCGGCCGCAGCCTGCACGCGCAGGAGATCCAGTTCAATGACATCCGCACCACGCTGCAGGCGTTGATCGCCATCTACGACAACTGCAACAGCCTGCACACCAACGCCTTTGACGAGGCCATCACCACGCCCACCGAAGACTCGGTACGCCGGGCGATGGCCATCCAGCTCATCATCAACCGCGAGTGGGGCCTAGCCAAGAACGAGAACCCGTCGCAGGGTGCCTTCATCATCGAAGAGCTGACTGAGCTGCTTGAAGAGGCGGTCTTGACCGAGTTTGAACGCATTGCCGAACGCGGCGGCGTGCTGGGCGCCATGGAAACCGGCTACCAGCGGGGCAGGATTCAGGACGAGTCGATGCACTACGAGATGCTCAAACACACCGGCGAGCTGCCCATCATCGGCGTCAACACCTTCCGCAACCCACACGGTGACGCCGTGCTGGACAAGCTCGAACTCGCCCGCTCGACCGACGAGGAAAAGCAGAACCAGCTCAAGCGCTTGGCTGATTTTCATGCCCTGCATGCGGACGCGGCGCCGGCCATGCTTCAGCGTCTGCAGCAGGCGGTGATCGAGAACCATAACGTGTTTGAGGTGCTGATGGACGCGGTGCGGGTCTGCTCACTGGGGCAAATCACCAATGCCCTGTTCGAGGTGGGCGGGCAATACCGACGTAACATGTAAAGTCTGCAACCCCGCGAATCTGGGCCCGTTTGGACACCATTTACATCATTGCTGCTTTGAGCAGCGCCCTGCTCCACGCCACATGGAATGCAGGCGTCAAGTCCACAGGGCAGCATACGGCGGTGATGACCGGGCAAATGCAGGTGGCGGCCTTGGTCGGTCTGCCGGTGCTGTTCTTTGTAGACATGCCCAGTGTGGCCTCACTGGGCTGGATCGCCGCCTCGGCAGCGTTCAATGTGCTTGGCCTGCGGGCCATCCTGCGCGCCTATGACCATGGCGAGTTTGGCCTGGTTTACCCCATGTCGCGCGCCATCATGATCATGTTGGTGGTGCCCTTGTCCACTCTGCTGGCCCACGAGCAACTGTCCGCGGGCGCGATGCTGGGGATCGGCTTGATCATTTCGGCGCTGGCGGTGCTGGCACTGGGTGCCCGGACGGGCCACGATCTCTCGCGCCATGTGCTGGTCTGGACCGGCGTGGGCGGGGTGTTGAGTGCCTGTACGGTACTGATTGATGCCCATGGCATCCGCCAATCGGGCTCGCCGTTTGCGTACGGCTGTATGGTGGCCATTGTCAATGCTGCCAACATGACTTGGCAGCAGCGTCGAGTGCATGGCCTCTTTGCCACCATGCGCCAGCACGCCGGCGTCACCCTGTGGTCAGGGGTGCTGTCGATGGCGTCTTACCTGCTGATTGTCTGGGTGTTCAGCAAGGCGCCGATTGCGAGCGCGGCAGCGCTGCGCGATACCAGCTCGGTGTTTGCCGTGCTGATCGCGATGGTCTTCATGAAGGAAGCGATCAACCGCACCAAGCTGCTGGCCGTGGCCTTGGCCCTGGCCGCGATTCCCCTGATGCGTTTGAGCTGAGCCGGAGCAGGCTGCGCCGGCGGGCGATCAGCCGCCCTGGTGTGGACGCTTGCCCGGGTTCTTTTTGTTGTTGGTGGCGGTGCCACGCTCCAGGCTGCGCTTTTGGCCGCGTGGTGCGGTGAAGCAGACGCCTTTAGGAGGCACAGGCCGGGGGGTGGCCAGGCGGTCGGCTTCGGTGCGGAATTCTTTGGGCATGACGCTCACTCCAGATCTTTGTTGCAAAACCGCAGATTATCCCCGCTTCCGGGGACTGATTCGGAGCTGCCGCCCAGGTGACTGTCAAGTCGGGGTCTCGTCGCTTAAGCTGCGCGCTCATCAAGGGGTTTTCACCATGAACAATTTATTCTCATTGCAGGGTCGTACCGCCCTGATCACGGGTGGCTCGCGCGGCATCGGACGCATGATTGCCGCTGGCTTTTTGGCCCAAGGTGCGCGGGTCTACATCTCGGCGCGCAAGGCTGCCGCGTGCGACCAGACGGCGCAGGAGCTCAGCACCCTGGGACATTGTGTGTCGCTGCCGGCTGATGTGTCCAGTGTGGCGGGTGCCAAAGCGCTGGCTGCCGCCTATGCGGCCCATGAGCCGCAACTTGACATCCTGGTCAACAACGCTGGGGCGGCTTGGGGCGCGCCGTTTGACGAATTTCCCGAGAGCGGCTGGGACAAGGTGGTGGACCTGAACCTGAAGGCGCCGTTTTTTCTGACCCAGGCGCTGGTCGGCCATTTGCGCCTGGCTGGCAAACAGCGGGTGGCCAAGGTGATCAATATCGCCTCTATCGATGGCCTGTCGGTTAACCCGCAGGAAACTTACTCGTACGCCGCCAGCAAAGCGGGCCTGGTGCACCTGACACGGCGTATGGCGCTGCGCCTGATTGAGGACAACATCGCCGTGACCGCGATTGCCCCGGGCGCCTTCGCCTCCGAGATGAACCGGGATGCGCGCGACCGGGCCGACGAGGTGTCGGCGCACATTCCGGCGGGCCGTATCGGTGTGGACGAGGACATGGCTGGCGCAGCGATTTACCTGGCTTCGCGCGCCGGCGACTATGTGGTGGGCGAAACCCTGGTGGTGGACGGCGGCGTCACACTCAAGCGCTGATCACGGCGCCAGGGTCGTGCAACTGGTGGCGGCTGATCAGCGCCTGCCGATGGCGCGGGTCGAAATTGATGCGGGACGCATCGCGGCCTACCGTCTGCAACAGGCGCGGGTCCATCACGCGCCGCCATAACGGTGGAAAGTAGGCAATGCTGAACATGCCGAAGTAGCCGTTGGGCAGGCGAGGCAGCTTGTCAAAATGGCGCAAGGACTGGTAGCGACGCAGCGGGTGGGTGTGATGGTCAGAGTGGCGCTGCAGGTGAAACAGAGCCCAATTTGAAAAAATGTGGTTGCTGTTCCAGGAGTGGTGCGGCTGGCAGGGCTCATACCTGCCGGGGCTGATTTCCCGTCGCAACAGGCCATAGTGCTCGACGTAGTTGGCCGCCGTGAGCTGAAAATTGGCCCAAAAGGACGCCATCAGCAAGAAAGGCAGAATTTCTGGCCCCAACCAAATCATCAACCCGCTCCACAGCAGCAGGGTGATCAGTGCGGGTTGGATGATCTCGTTGTTCAGCGACCACACCACCAGGCCACGCTGGCGCAGTCGGGCAGTCTCAAGTTGGCAGGCACGCCGGAATGCGCCGGGCATTTCACGCAGCACAAAGCGGTAAATGGACTCGCCCATGCGCGATGACGCCGGGTCGGCCGGGGTGGCCACGTCACGGTGGTGGCCCCGGTTGTGCTCAATGAAGAAATGACCGTAGCCGCTGGGCGCCAAAATGATTTTGGCCAGCCAGCGTTCCAGGGTTGTGTTCTTGTGGCCGAGTTCATGCCCGAGGTTGATGCAAAAGCCGCCCACGGTGCCGCAGATCAGCACCATGGCCGCCACCCCGTGCCAAGGCAGCGCTTGCGTGGCGACAAACCAGGCACTGAAAATGAAGGACAGCCAGAGTACCGGCACCAGCAGGTAGGTGATCCAGCGGTAATAGGGGTCAGCGTCCAAGGCCGCCACGGCACTTTCCGGGGGGTTACTCAAGTCTTCGCCGAGTAAGCGGTCCAACAGTGGGGCCAGTCCATAAAAGAATACCGCCGGAAGCCAAAGGGTCCAGGCCTGTCCGGTGCCCAGCATCAACGCCGGGCCTATGCCAACAATGCAGGGCACCAGAATAGACAGCAGCCAAGCGTAGCGCTTGCGGTCGCTGTACGGTTCAGCGGCTTGGGCCGAGGCAGGAGGTGAACGCATAGTCGGTTGATTGAAGGGTCAAAGGCGAGGCCTGACCTCCGATTTTGCGGCAAAACGCGGCGCGCCTGTTAGCGCGCCCGAAATGGGCTTAGTTCAGCAGTTCGCTGTCCAAAGTTTCAAACTCTTCGGCGTCGATGGCGGCGTCATAGGCGGCGCGGCTGTCGATGGCCTGTTGGGTGTAGGGGATCAGTGGTTTGTCCAGTGGGCGCAGTTTGTGGCGGCGCAGGCGGCGCAGTTGTTCTGAGCGTTCCATGGTTTGCAGGACCAATTCAGGCTCCATCATCAGGCTGAACGGGTTCAGGGCAATCTCGGTGGTTTTCATCAGGCTTCTCCGGTAAGTTCAAGGCGCTTTTGCGCTTGAGGGAACTTTAGCCCCGGAGTTGGCCAACTGAAGTCAGCAGTTGGCTGTATCGATTGTCAGAATTTCCCTTACAAGAAGGGCACGCGCCGACAAAGCGGCGTCAAGCCGCTCGATGGCAAGATCGAATTCAAAGGCGGTGACGGCCTCCGCAATGGCCGGGAACGCTTGTCGGTAAGCTGTGGCAAGCAGCGCTTGGTGGCGCTGCAGCCAGTAGGTGGCCTCGGGGTCCATGTCGGACAGGAGGTGGCGCAGGCGCTCGGTCACCTCGGCCAATTGAACCTGGTCGATGGGCGTACCCTCGGGGCCATCCAAAATTTCGGTGGACGGGGCCTTGGTTGACAGGCTCTCAGAGATGGCCATGACCAGCGGATCCAGGCGCTGCTGTAGTGCAAGCATCGGCTTCTGCAGCGCCTCAAGGGGCGCGCCAGTTGTGAGCGCCTGTTCCAGTTGTTCCGCCAGTTCCTGCACCGCCACAGCACCGATATTCCCAGACACCCCCTTGGTGGTGTGGGCCAGGCGAATGGCGGTGTCCCGGTCGCCAGCGGTCAGGGCAGCATGGAGGGCGGAGATCGTGCCAGCCTGGCCGGCCGCGTACCGCTCCAGCATGGCGATGTAGCGCGGCACCTTGCCCAGCACCCGCTTAAGGCCCAGTGCCATGTCAAGTCCCTCGATGCCTATGGGCAACGGCGGCTCGGCTGGGCCGGTTCCCCGGGCTACGTCGGCCAGGGCAGCGTTGCTGGTTGGCGTAGCCAATTGGTCAGGTGCTGAATCGGCGTGCGCTTGCGAGCTGACAGCGAGGAGCGCAGTTGGTTTGATCCAGGTCCGCAGCGCGCGCCACAGGTCTTGCGGGTCGATCGGCTTGATCACCACATCCTGCATGCCCGCCGCCAGGCAGCGCTGGCGGTCTTGTTGCATCGCATTGGCGGTCGTTGCCACGATGGGCAGTTGAGAGGCGCTCAATGACTGCCGGATACGCAGGGTGGCTGTCACGCCGTCCATCACCGGCATCTGCATGTCCATGAGTACCAGTGCGTAGGGCTCGGTCGCTGCTGCCACCTTGTCCAGCGCTATTTGGCCGTTCTCGGCGATATCCACCACAAAGCCTGCGTCGGTGAGCATCTCACTGGCCACCTGCTGGTTAAGGTCGTTGTCCTCAACCAGCAGCAGCCGGGCACCACGCAGGCTTGTCATGATGTCACCCGCGACGGGGTCTCCCAAGGCCTGCTCGGGGCTATGGACTGGGCCAGACCTCACTCTGTGACGGCTATCGGTATTGCCTATACCCAGTCGGGCTGTGAACCAGAATGTGCTGCCCTGGCCGAGTTCGCTCTCCACGCCCACCGTGCCGCCCATTAGTTTGGCGAGTCGCTTGGTGATTGACAGCCCCAGCCCCGTGCCACCGTACCTGCGCGTGGTGGAGGTGTCGGCCTGCTCAAAACTCTGGAACAGCTTGGCCAACTGCTCGGGCTTAAGCCCGATGCCGGAGTCGCTGACCGTACCGTACAGCAGCACAGACTCATGGGTCTGCTCGTTCACCCGCAATGCCACTTTGATCTGGCCATGGTCGGTAAATTTGACAGCGTTGTTCACATAGTTGATCAGGATCTGGCCCAGTCGCAGTGCGTCGCCGACCAGAATCTCAGGCACATCGGGCGCCACGTCGAACCTCAGTTCCAGGCCTTTGGCAGACGCTTTATCGCCAATCAGGTTGGTGACGTCATCGATGACTTGATCCAGGCGGAACCCCACGTGCTCCAGGTCGAGCTTGCCGGCCTCGATCTTGGAAAAGTCGAGGATGTCATTGATCAGCCCAAGGAGGTGCTGGCTGGAGGACTGGATCTTGCCCAGATAGTCGCGCTGGCGCGTTGTGAGCTCGGTTTTGAGCGCCAGGTGACTCATGCCGATGATGGCGTTCATCGGTGTTCGGATCTCGTGGCTCATGTTGGCGAGGAATGCGCTCTTGGTTTGGGTTGCGCTCTCGGCTGCCTGTCGGGCCTCGACCAATTCATTTTCCTTTTGCTTGCGCCAGTCGATGTCGGACGTGCACCCGCGAAACCCGATGAACTGGCCCTTTGGGTCATGAATTGGCATTGCCGAGACGCTCATCCAACTGATTTGTCCGCGGGGATCGACGCGCCGGTACTCGAAATTCGAAAAAGGTTGATGCAGGGTCACCAAGCGGCGGAACTCCGCCAATTCCTGTTGGGCATGGGCGTCGGTCGACGGGTTGGCTTCCCAATGGGTGCTGCCTATTCGTTCTTGCATTTCCGCTGATCCCAGCCCCCGGCCCCAGTATTCGGTGTAACGATACTCGGCGTCCATTTCCCAATGGCGGTCGGCACCCACCTCAGCGAAGTCGCGCATCCGCCGGTTCGAAGCCATGAGTGCGCGACTCAGGATGGGCAGTGGTAGCAACAAGGTATAGAGGGCCACAAACATCAGCACGACATAAGCGAAAGGTCGGCCCGGGAAGTAAACCGGCAGGCCCATGCCCCACTCACGCCCAAAGATCACCAAGCCGACAAGTGTGACGAATGAAGCCCCGAACGCACCGGCGCTAAGCATGCCGGCCACCATGGCGACAGCGGGCAGGAGGCCCAGAAAAGGCAATGCCGTGAACAAGGGATTTTGAGACAGGCAAGCAATCCCGCCCAGCAGCAGCCAGTAAGTGGCTGCCAGCACTAGCATGGCCTGGCGTGTTTGACCCCGAAGACACAAGTTACGCGCCACGATCGTGACCGAAATCGCGATCGCCGAAGCAAGGCCGACGCCTGCAGGGTTGGCAAAGACCTGCGGGAAGAACAGGGCGATGCCTAGCAGCAAGATAAGGCTCGGCAGCAGATGGTCGATGAGGCGGCGCGTGAGGGCCACCGAATCCGACTTGCTGAGGCCGATCACGGACGATGTTGCTGAAGCGTATGAGGCGTTCGCAGCGACGGGCATCGAGGGTGAATGAATGGACACGTGGTTCTTAAAAAGGAATCTTGCCCGCTTGCGCACTGGTCTGCTTGTGCGGATCAGAGTAACCGGACTTTAACGCCTTTGCCCTTAATTTTGCCGGCATTGAGCTTGTGCATCGCTTCCAGGGCGATGTCGCGTTGCACCGCGACAAAGGTGGTGAACTCGGTCACGTTGATTTTGCCGATTTGCTCGCGGGCGTAGCCAGCGTCTGCGGTCAGGGCGCCCAGTACGTCGCCGGGGCGGATTTTCTCCTTGCGCCCGCCCAAAATCTGCAGTGTGACCATCGGCGGCTGCAGCGGGCCGCTGCCGCTGGGGGTCAGGCTGCTCAAGGGGTGCCAGACCGATTCGCGGTGCTGGTACTGCTCAATGCGGCCAACAAAACCCATCTCGTGCAGGCTGGCCAGGCTCAGAGCCAGACCAGACTCGCCGGCCCGGCCGGTACGGCCGATGCGGTGCACGTGGACCTCGGGGTCTGGCGTGATGTCGACGTTGATCACGGCCTCGAGCTGGTTGATGTCCAGCCCGCGCGAGGCCACGTCGGTGGCCACGAGCACCGAGCAACTGCGGTTGGCAAACTGCGCCAGCACCTGGTCGCGTTCGCGTTGTTCAAGCTCGCCGTACAAGGCCAGGGCGCTGAAGCCCTGCCCTTGGAGTGTGCTGGCCAAGTCTTTGCACTGCTGTCGGGTGTTGCAGAAGGCCAGCGTGCTGACCGGGCGAAAGTGGTTCAGCAGCCGGGCCACGGTGTCGAGCCGGTTGTCGCGGGTGACCTCGTAATAGCGTTCTTCAATCAGGCGTTCGGCCGGCGGTGCCTGAACGGTGATTTGCAGCGGGTCGCGCATGAACTGGGCGGCCAGCTTGCCGATGCCCTCGGGGTAGGTGGCCGAGAAGAGCAGGGTTTGGCGGTCTTTCGGACACTGCTTGATGACGGTAGCCATATCGTCAAAAAAGCCCATGTCCAACATGCGGTCAGCCTCGTCGAGCACCAGCGTGTTGAGCGCTTCCAGGTTCAGGTAACCGCGTGCCAGGTGGTCCATGATGCGCCCTGGCGTACCCACCACCACATGGGCGCCGTGCTCCAGCGAGGCACGTTGGCCGCGCAGGGCCACGCCACCGCACAGGGTAACGACCTTGATGTTTTCTTCAGCCCGCGCCAGGCGGCGAATCTCCACCGCCACCTGGTCGGCCAGCTCGCGCGTGGGGCACAGCACCAGGGTTTGCACGGCAAACCTGCGTGGGTTCAGGCGCACCAGCGCCGCCAAGGCAAAGGCGGCCGTCTTGCCGCTGCCGGTTTGGGCCTGGGCGATCAGGTCGCGGCCGGCCAGCGCCGGCGGCAGGCTGGCGGCCTGGATGGGAGTCATCTGGTGGTAACCGAGACGCTCCAGATTGGCCAAGGTGCTGGGGCTGAGTGCCAGGGTAGCAAAAGCCGCGCCCTGATTCCCGGTGACATTGGAAGCGGTGGGAGCGGTGGGAGCGAGGGGCGCGGTGTTGGTCGTGGACATGGCAGTAGGTCGGTCCCGATCTGATTCGGGAAATGCTATAAATTATATAGCATAAACCCTATATTAAATAAGGGCTGGAGCCCGATTTGGCCTAAAATTAGGGTGGGTGTCGGGTACCAATTGTCAGGCGTAATACTGCGCCACAAAGCCCTCAAAACTACCCTCTTCGTGGGCTTCCAATTGTGATTGCCGGGCCATTGACTCTTGTACGCTGGTGTTGAACTGGGCCTGGGTGGCCCTGTCGAGCGGCTGCGCCAGTAATTGCGTTTGGTGCTGGCGCGCCAAACCCATGCTGTAGCGGCTAAAGCCACCCGCCTGGCGTATGCCATCGAGCACCTGGGCCGAGGGGGTGAGCTCGGGGTGGTCGATGCGTTGGCGCAGCAGGCTCAAGGTGTCAGCGTAATGGCCGCCGCCGTAAGCGCTGTCCAGCATTTCGGCAAACGGCAGCATGTCGTCAAACAGGGTGTGAGCCAGCGGTCGCATGGCCTGTTCACGGTTGTGGGCCAGCAATTGCAAGTCCGGGGCGCGGCCGTGGTTGACCACGCGGCGCTTGTTTTCGTCGTTTTCGGCCTGTTCGCGGCTGCTGATCGGCGGGCTGTCGCGAAACAGGCACATCAGCAAGAACATATCGGCAAAGGTGCCCTGCTCTGGCGCGATACCGATGTCGATGGTGGGGTTGAGGTCAAACAGTCGCACTTCGACGTACTCCACGCCATAGCGCTGCAGGGCCTTGGCTGGACGCTCGCCGTGTGGCGCGACCCGCTTGGGCCGGATGCCCGCATAAAACTCGTTTTCAATCTGCAGCAGGTTGGCATTGAGCTGCTTCCAGTTCGCACCGTCGCGCACGCCAATCGCTTCATAAAAGGGGTCGGGCGTTCGGATGGCGGACTCCAGGGCCTGGGTGTATTCCGCCAGGGAGTTGAAGCTGACTTGCAAATTAGCCTGGGCCCGGTTCTGGTAGCCGAGGTCGCTCATGCGCAGGCTGGTGGCGTCTGGGCCATACAGCGTGCCGGGCACCAAGGTCAGCAGATCGGACTTGCGACCTTGCAGGAACGACTCGCACAGCGCCGGCGAGGCACCAAAAAGGTAGGGGACCAGCCAGCTGTAGCGCAGAAAATTGCGGATCAGGCCAAAGTAGCGTTCACTGACAAAGTCCAGATCGGGTCGGGTGGGTGGACACAGGTCCTTCAAGATGGCCCAGAACGCCTGGGGCAGGGACCAGTTGTAGTGGGCGCCAGCAATCGTCTGCATGTGGCGGCCGTAACGCAAGCCCAGCCCTTCGCGGTAGACCGACTTGAACCGGGCGGTATGCGAATGTCCGTAATCGGCAATAGGGATATCGGCCTCAGTGCCGAGCCGGCAGGGCATGGAGCCGGCCCACATCAGCTCTTTCCCCAGCTGCTGTGCACTGAAACGGTGCAACTCCCGCAAAAACGTGAGCGGAAAAGCGCTGTCCTGCGAGGGTGGCGTGATGAACTCGAGCAGCGCTTCGGAATAGTCCGTGGTGATCCAGGGGTGGGTCAGCTTGGCGCCAAGTGCCAAGGGATGGGGTGTGGTGGCCAACTGGCCGCTGGCGTCCACGCGCAGGCATTCGCGCTCGTAACCACGCGTGATGCCCCGCAGGACTTGGGCCTGTCCGCTACCGGCAAACTGGCGCGCCGCGTCGCAGCAGGTGAATGTCAACATGGATTCGCACTTCCTCTAGAAACGGCGCGAGTATGGCAGTTTTAGCCAAGGTCTGCCCGTCGTAGATCAATCGCGTGAGTCAAGAGCGTGGGTCGGCAGACCATGGACAATAGCGCCATGTCTTACCTGCCCGACTTCATTGCCCCAGCCCGTTTCAGTGACCCGGCGGCCGCGCTGGCCAAAGCGCGTCAGATTTATGACGGCAGCCTGGCCCACCTGCGAAGTGCCATGCGGCGTTTTGTCGCAGGTGAGACCTTGCCAGGGCATGTGCGCGCCTGCTACCCCTTTGTTCGGGTGCAGACCGACACCGTGTCGCGCTCGGGCCTGCTGAAAAATGCGGGTCTGAGTTACGGTTTTGTTGCCGGCCCTGGCCGTTTTGAGACCACGCTGACGCGCCCCGACCTGTATGCGGACTATTACCTAGAGCAATTCACCCTGTTGGTTCAAAACCACCGGGTCGAGCTGGAGGTGGGCACCAGCTCCCAACCGATCCCGGTGCATTTTTCTTTTGCCGATCAAGACCATGTGGAGGGCAGCCTAAGCCAGCAGCGCCGCCAGTTGATGCGCGATGTGTTTGACCTGCCCGACCTGGCCGCCATGGACGATGGCATTGCCAATGGCACCTACGAGCCGCGCCCGGGTGAGCCACAGCCGCTGGCCCTGTTCACCGCGCCGCGGGTGGACTATTCCCTGCAGCGCTTGCGGCATTACACCGGCACAGCAGCCCAATACTTCCAGAACTTTTTGCTCTTCACCAACTACCAGTTCTATATCGACGAGTTTGTCCGGCTCGGTCATGAAGCCATGGCAGACCCTGGCAGCGAGTACATCGCGTTCGTTGAGCCCGGCAATGTGGTGACCCGTCGCGTGGGCAGCGACGCCATGGCAGCCGACGCGCTGGGCAAGTTGCCGCCGCGGCTGCCACAAATGCCGGCTTACCACCTGATGCGCGCCGACCGGAGTGGCATCACCATGGTCAACATCGGTGTTGGGCCCGCCAACGCCAAGACCATCACCGACCACATCGCGGTGCTGCGGCCGCACGCCTGGATCATGCTGGGGCACTGCGCCGGTCTACGCAATTCGCAGCAGCTTGGCGACTATGTGCTGGCCCATGGCTATGTGCGCGAGGACCATGTGTTGGACGAGGAATTGCCGCTTTGGGTGCCAATACCGGCTCTGGCCGAAATTCAGGTGGCTCTGGAGGCGGCGGTGTCGCAGGTAACGCAACTGCAGGGCGCCGAGCTCAAGCGGGTGATGCGCACCGGCACCGTGGCCAGCACCGACAACCGCAACTGGGAGTTGCTGCCCGACAACGGGCCGCAACGCCGCTTTAGCCAAAGTCGGGCGGTGGCGTTGGACATGGAGAGTGCCACCATTGCCGCCAACGGCTTTCGGTTTCGGGTGCCCTACGGTACGCTGCTGTGCGTCAGCGACAAGCCATTGCATGGCGAGATCAAGTTGCCCGGCATGGCCGACCATTTTTACCGGGAGCGGGTGGACCAGCATTTGCGCGTGGGTATCCGGGCGCTGGAGTTGTTACGAAATCAGGGTGTGGACCAGTTGCACAGCCGCAAACTGCGTAGTTTTGCCGAAGTGGCGTTTCAATGAGCGTCCGATAAAAACATGACCATCCCTCTTTTTTCAGCCCGGCATTTGTCCAAGCGGTATGGCGCCACCACCGTGGTGGATGACCTGTCGTTTGACATTGCCCCCGGCGAATGCCTGGGCGTGATCGGCCCCAACGGCGCCGGCAAGACCACCACCATTCGCATGTGCCTGGGGCTGTCGGTGCCCGATGGCGGCACGATCGAGGCGCTGGGCGGGCAGATGCCGCGCGATGCGTTGGCCATCAAAGCGCAGCTGGGCGTGGTCAGCCAGATGGACACGCTGGACCCGGATTTCAACTGCGCCGAGAACCTGCTGGTTTATGGCCGCTACTTTGGCATGAAAGATGCCGAGATCCAGGCGCGCATTCCGGCTTTGCTGGAGTTTGCCTCGCTCACCCACAAGGCGAAAGCCAAGCCGGGCGAGTTATCGGGGGGCATGAAGCGCCGGCTTAGTCTGGCGCGTGCACTGGTCAACGACCCGCGCCTGCTGCTGCTCGATGAGCCCACCACCGGCCTCGACCCCCAGGCCCGCCACCTGATGTGGGAGCGCCTGCAGTTGCTGCTGCAACAGGGCAAATCGATTTTGCTGACCACCCACTTCATGGACGAGGCTGAGCGGCTGTGTTCCCGGCTGCTGGTGCTGGACCACGGCCGAAAAATTGCCGAAGGGGAGCCACGGGTCTTGATAGCGCAGCACCTGGAGCCCGACGTGGTCGAAGTTTTTGGCGCCGGTGCGGCAGAGCTGCTGACGTCTCCCCTGCGGGCCATGGCGGGCCGGGTTGAGCAAAGCGGTGAAACAGTGTTTTTCTACACGCAGGACGCAAAACCGCTGCTGCAAGCCTTGTCGGCCTACCCCCAACTGCGTACCTTGCACAGACCGGCCAATCTGGAGGATTTGTTCCTCAAGCTGACCGGGCGCCAGATTCGGGAGGAGGGCTGACATGAGCACGACCGCTATGACGCCAATTGCGTCCAGCATCTGGCGCGCGCCGCAGCTGTCGCTGCGCTTTTGGCCGGTGTTTCTGCGTAACCTGTTGGTCTGGCGCAAGCTGGCGATCCCGAGCCTGGTCGGCAATATCGCTGAGCCGCTGATGTGGCTGGTTGCGTTTGGCTACGGCATGGGGGCCCTGGTTGGGCAGGTCAGCGTGGCGGGCGCTGACGGCAGCGCGGCGGTGAAGGTGCCCTACATTTTGTTTCTGGCCAGCGGATCAATCTGCATGAGCGCCATGAATGCGGCGACCTTTGAGGCCTTGTATTCGGCGTTTTCACGCATGCATGTGCAAAAAACCTGGGACGGCATCATGAATGCCCCGGTCAGCCTGGACGACGTGGTGCTGGCCGAGATGCTGTGGGCCGCGTTCAAGTCGCTGTTCACGGTGAGCGCCATTCTGGTGGTGATGCTGGCCTTGGGCATCAGCGCCAGCCCCAAGCTGCTGCTGGCCTGGCCGATTCTGTTGGGTGTGGGCATGACCTTCAGTTGTATTGCGCTGGTTTTCAACGCGCTGGCCAAAGGCTACGACTTTTTCACCTACTACTTCACGCTGTGCTTGACGCCCATGATGTTCCTGAGCGGTATTTTTTTCCCGCTGGAACAACTGCCCTCGGCCGTTCGGCTGGTGTCGCAATGCCTGCCGCTGACCAACGCCGTGGCCTTGGTGCGGCCCTTGTTTATGGACGAGTGGCCACCACAGGCCCTGCAGCATGGCCTGGTTTTGGTGGCCTACGCGGTAGCCGGTTTCTGGCTGGCGCTGGCGCTGACGCGCCGACGCTTTCGCGGCTGAGTTGGCTCAGTGGTTGTCGCGCGGCACAAAAGAGCCGCGCCGGCCCACCAGGAAGTCAAGGTCGACGCCTTCGTCGGCCTGCAGCACGTGGTCGACGTACAGCTTCCAGTAGCCGCTGTCCAGCGGCGGCGGTGGTGCCTTCCACTCGGACAGGCGCCGGTTCAGCTCTTCGTCACTGATTTTCAGCTCGAGCCGGCGATTGGGGACATCGAGTTCGATCATGTCGCCATTGCGAACCACTGCCAGCGGTCCGCCAGCAGCGGCCTCTGGCGCGGTGTGCAGGATCACGGTGCCATAAGCGGTGCCGCTCATGCGGGCGTCGCTCAGGCGAACCATGTCGGTGATGCCCTTGCGCAAGACCTTGGGCGGCAGCGGCATGTTGCCAACTTCAGCCATGCCGGGGTAGCCTTTAGGTCCGCAGTTCTTCAATACCAGCACGCAGGTCTCATCCACATCCAATGATTCGTCGTCTATAAGGCGGTGAAACTCTTCAATGTTCTCGAACACCACGGCACGCCCGGTATGAACCATCAGTGCCGGCGTGGCTGCGCTGGGTTTGATCACGGCTCCGCGCGGTGAGAGGTTGCCGCGCAGCACGGCGATGCCGGCTTTTTCCATGAAAGGCGCATTCAGCGGCTTGATCACGTCTTGGTTGAAGTTTTCGGCCCCGGCAATGTTCTCACCCATGGTTTTGCCGTTCGCGGTGATGGCGTCCAAGTGCAGGTCAGCGGCGATTTCTTTCATCACAGCAGGCAGGCCGCCGGCGTAGCAGAAGTCTTCCATCAGGTATTTGCCTGAGGGCTGCAGATTCACCAGGCAGGGCATTTCGCTGCCCAGACGGTCGAAGTCTTCCACGGTCAGCTTCAAGCCGATTCGCCCAGCCATGGCTATCAGGTGGATCACCGCGTTGGTCGAGCCGCCGATGGCGGCGAGGGTCTTGATGGCGTTCTCAAAGGCCTGCCGGGTGAGGATGCGCGACAGAATCAAATCCTCGTGCACCATGTCCACAATGCGCCGACCGGCCGAGCGCGCCAGCACATTGCGCCTGCCGTCGACCGCCGGGTAGGCGGCGTTGCCGGGCAGGCCCACGCCCAGCGCTTCAATCATGCTGGCCATGGTGCTGGCGGTGCCCATGGTCATGCAGTGGCCGTGGCTGCGGTGCATGCAGCTTTCGGCCTCCAGAAATTCTTGCAGCTTCAGGGTACCGGCACGCACCTGCTCGCTCATGCTCCAGACGCCGGTGCCCGAACCCAATTCCTGACCGCGCCATTTGCCGTTGAGCATGGGGCCGCCGCTGACCCCGATGGTGGGCAGGTCGACGCTGGCCGCACCCATCATCAGCGAGGGGGTGGTCTTGTCGCAGCCCATCAAAAGAACAACACCGTCGATCGGGTTGCCGCGAATGCTTTCTTCCACGTCCATGCTGGCCAGGTTGCGGTACAGCATGGCGGTGGGGCGCAACAGCACCTCACCCAAGGACATCACCGGGAACTCGAGCGGAAAGCCGCCGGCCTCATAGACGCCGATCTTGACCTGCTCGGCGATGGTGCGAAAGTGGGAGTTGCAGGGGGTGAGTTCGCTGAAGGTGTTACAGATGCCGATCACCGGCCGGCCTTCAAACTGGTCTTGCGGAATGCCTTTGCCCTTGAGCCAGCTGCGGTAGGCAAAGCCGTCGCGGTCCTGGCGGCCGAACCATTGCTGGCTGCGGAGGTCTTCGGGTTTTTTCTTGGGTTTGGTGGTCATGGTTTGCTTTGTCTCCGTTATTGAGGGGTCGAACAGGGTTTACCCGAAAGCCCGGCGGTTCGCAAAGATCATATGATATTTACACGGCTCCACATGAAAAAGTGGATGCGGGAGGTGCGCCATGTGATGCCGACATCGACCGAACCTAGAGGGTTTTGAATGCACGTTGTGCCGCGCTATTTTTTCAAGTTGTTGGAATTCCTGGTGGTGATCCTGATGGTTGCCATGGTGGCTATGGTGTTTGGCAATGTGTTTTTGCGCTATGCCTTCAACTCGGGCATCACCATCTCTGACGAGATGTCGCGTTACTGTTTCATTTGGCTCACCTACATTGGCGCCATGATTGCGATGCGCGAAGGCGGTCATCTGGGGGTTGACACCCTGGTCAAGCACTTGTCGCGGAGCGGAAAAAAGGTCTGCTTATTCCTCAGCGAGAGTCTGATGCTGTACTGCAACGGCCTGTTTATGCTGGGCACCTGGAAGATGCATGATTTGCAAGTGACCAATGTGTCGCCGGTGGCTGGTTTGTCCATGATCTGGGTCTTCGGCATTGGCTATGTGGTCAGCCTGGTGATGGGCATGATGAACATCCGTGTGCTGTACCGCTTGCTGAGTGGGCGCATCAGCGAGGCTGAGCTGATCCAGGTGGTGGAAGCCGAAGGGCTGGCCGACGTCGAGAAGACCTTGCAAACCGTCAAAGCCTGAGCCAAGCGCCATGACCGTCTCTGTTTTCATTCTGAGCCTGCTCGCCGCCATGGCCATTGGCATGCCGATCGCCTATGCCCTGCTGGTGTGTGGCGTCACCCTGATGGCCTACCTTGCCGCCACCAGCGGGCTGGTCATTTTTGACAGCCAGATCCTGGCGCAACGCTTTGTGGAGGGGGCCGATAACTTCCCTTTGCTGGCGGTGCCCTTCTTTCTGCTGGCTGGCGAGTTCATGAATGCGGGCGGCTTGAGCCGACGCATCGTTAACCTGGCCATGGCCTGGGTGGGGCATTTTCGGGGTGGTTTGGGCTATGTGACGGTGATTGCTGCTGTCATCATGGCGTCGCTGTCGGGCTCGGCTGTGGCTGATACGGCTGCACTGGCGGCCCTGCTGATTCCGATGATGCGGGCCGCCGGCTACAACGTGGGCCGCGCCTCGGGTCTGATTGCCTCGGGCGGCATCATCGCGCCGGTAATCCCGCCCTCCATCGGCATGATCATCTTTGGCGTGGCGGGCAATGTCTCGATCACCAAGTTGTTTCTGGCCGGCATCGTGCCTGGCCTGCTGATGGGCCTGGCCATCGGCTTGACCTGGTGGTGGCTGGCCAAGAAGGAAAACGTGCGGCCCGGCCGCAAGGTACCCATGCCGGAGCGCCTTCGCATCACGGCGCAGGGTGGCTTTGCCGTGGCGCTCCCCGTGGTGATCATTGGCGGCATGAAGTTTGGCGTTTTCACCCCCACCGAGGCGGCGGTGGTGGCTGCGGTTTACAGCTTTGTGGTGGGCAAGTTCATCTATGGCGAGCTGAAATGGTCGGCGCTCTATGGCCTGCTGTTGGCCGCTGGAAAAACCACCGCTGTGGTGATGTTCCTGGTGGCTGCGGCCATGGTTAGCGCCTGGCTCATCACAGTGGCCAATATTCCGACCGAGGTGGCCGGCATGCTGGCGCCCTTCATGGGCAACAAGATGCTTCTGATGTTCATTATGATGGCGCTGATCATCGTGGTGGGCACTGCACTTGACTTCACCCCGACCGTGCTAATTCTCACGCCGGTGCTGATGCCCGTGGTGCTCAAGGCCGGCATTGACCCGGTGTACTTTGGCGTGCTGTTCATCATGAACAATGCCATTGGCCTGATTACCCCGCCGGTGGGTACCGTGCTGAATGTGGTGTGCGGCGTGGCGCGGATCAGCATGGACGACGCCTTTAAGGGCGTACTGCCATTTCTGTGCGCCCAGTTGGTGGTGCTGTTTTTGTTGGTGCTTTTCCCGGACATTGTGCTGGTGCCCCTGCACTGGCTGATGCGATGATTTTTCAACCCTGTGTCTAACTTTTAAGGAGACAAACATGTTCAAACGCAGAACCCTCACCTCGGCCTTGATGGCTGCCACCCTGCTGGTCGCGACTTCGGCTTTCGCCCAATTTGCTGAGCGCACCATCAAGTTCACCAACGGCGTCAACGAAGACCACCCCGTGGGCCTGGGTGTCAAGCGCATGCAAGAGGTGCTTAACGCCAAGACCGGTGGCAAGATCAAGATCAACGCCTTCTGGGGCGGCTCGGCCGGTGGTGACCTGCCGGCCACTCAGGCATTGCGCGCCGGTACCCAAGAGATGGTGTGCACCTCCAGCTCGCCGCTGGTCGGCATTGTGAAAGAGCTGGGCGCCTTTGACCTGCCCTTCCTGTTTGCCAACGAAAAAGAAGCCGATGCCGTGCTGGATGGTCCGGCTGGCGCCTACTTCAACAAGAAGCTCGAAGACGCCGGTGTGGTGAACCTGGCCTATTGGGAAAACGGCTTCCGTAACCTGACCAACAGCAAGCGACCTGTATCCAAGGCCGAAGACTTTGACGGCGTCAAGGTGCGGGTGATGCAGAACAACATCTTCCTTGACACCTTCAAGACCCTGGGATCCAACGCTGTGCCTATGGCCTTTGGCGAAGTGTTCACTGCACTGGAAACCAAGACCATTGATGGGCAAGAAAACCCCTTCGTCACGATTGAGACTTCCAAGCTCAACGAGGTGCAGAAGTACCTGAGCGTGACCCGCCACGCTTACACCCCGTTCCTGGTGCTCTACAGCAAAAAGCTGTGGGACCAGCTCAACGCCCAAGAGCAGGCCGTGCTGCGTGAGGCTGCCATGGAGGGCCAGAAAGTACAACGCGCGGCCAACCGTAGCCTCAACGAAAAATCGCTGAGTTCACTCAAGACCAAGGGCATGGTGGTCAATGAAGTAGCGCCGGCTGAGCAGCTGCGCATGTTCCAGAAGGTGAAGCCGGTTTACGACCGCAACATCCCCACCATTGGCGCCGAAGCCGTCAATATGGTGCTCGACGGCCTCAAAAAGGCCCGTGGCGGCTGATCGTCCGGCGTCGTCTCAACCAGCCGCAGGTGGCGACACCTGCGGTTTTTTTTGGAGTGCGAATTGAAAATCACCAAAGTCGAAACCCTGCGGCTCGACGAGTTCCCCAACATCATCTGGGTGCGTGTCTACACCGATGAAGGCTTGGTCGGTCTGGGCGAAACCTTCATGGGGGCCCAGGCGGTGGAGGCCTATATCCACGAGTGGGCCGGTCCGAAGCTGCTGGGTAAAGACCCGCTGGCGATCGAGGCGCGCAATCGGGAACTCACGGGCTACCTGGGCTGGCGTGGCTCCGGCGCAGAGACCCGTGGCAACTCGGCCATTGACATCGCGCTATGGGACATTTTTGGCAAGGCTGCCAACATGCCGCTGCATACCGCACTGGGTGGCAAAAGCCGCGATGACATCCGCATCTACAACACCTGCGCCGGCTACCGTTATGTGCGCAATACCGTTAACCAGAGCACGTCCAACTGGGGCCTGGGCCAGCATCAGGGGCCGTACGAAGACCTGGAGGGTTTTCTGCACCGCGCCGACGAGGTGGCTGAGTCCTTGCTGAGCGAAGGTATCACGGCGATGAAAATCTGGCCGTTTGACCCTGCGGCCGAGCGCAGCGATGGCCAGTACATCAGTAACGCCGACCTGGATCTGGCACTGGAGCCGTTTCGCAAGATCCGCTCAGCCGTGGGGGAACGCATGGACATCATGGTCGAGTTCCACAGTCTGTGGCGGCTGCCGATGGCGCAAAAGATTGCGCGAGCGCTCAAACCTTTCAACACCTTCTGGCATGAAGACGCGATTCGCATGGACAGCCTGGACCTGCTCAAGCAGTACGCGCGGGACTGCGAGGCCTTGATCTGCGCCAGCGAGACGCTGAGCTACAAATGGGCCTTCAAGGACTACCTGCAGACCGGCGTGGCCGGCGTGGTGATGCTGGACCTGAGCTGGTGCGGCGGTTTGAGCGAGGCGCGCAAAATTGCCGCCATGGCAGATGCCTGGCAGTTGCCGGTGGCCCCGCACGACTGCACTGGGCCGGTGGTCTGGACCGCCTCCAGCCACTTGTCACTGCACGCGCCCAACGCCCTGGTGCAGGAGAGCGTGCGTGCCTTCTACAGCGGCTGGTACAAGGAACTGGTGACTGACCTACCCATGGTCAATCAAGGCATGCTGAGCCTGAGCGACAAACCTGGGCTTGGCTTGGAATTGCTGCCCGATTTGCACCAGCGCGCCGACGCCACACTGCGCGTTAGCCGGTAAGGGCCTGCCTGGAAGGCGGGGTCGGGCGCAACACCTCCTGCGGCAACAGGGTCTCGCGGCAATGGTGGCAGGCCACGCGGCCCAGTGTGGCCTGTGCGCAGCCCTTGTGCACCCAAGAGAGGGTGTCTGGCTCAGTGGCTTGGGTTTTGCCCCAGGCGCTCAGGGTGAGCAGGTAGGGGAGCAGCGCGCGCCCGGCTGGCGCCAGGTGGTAGACCGCGCGGCGGGCATCGTTAGGGTCAGGCTGCCGGGTCAGCAGTTTGAGGGCGCACAGCCGCTGCAGGCGCTGGGCCAGCACCGCACTGCTGATCTCGAGCGCCCGCAAAAACTGCTCATAGCGCTCCAGCCCCAGCGTGACCGTGGCGATCAGCAGCAGCGACCAACGGTCGTCAATCACGGCCAGGAGCTCGCGCCGAAGTTCATTTCCCTGAGTTGGACGAGGGCTGCGCCAGCGCCGGTTGCGCTCGGTCCGCGGTTTGACCAAGCTGTCAGATGGCAGCAGCACCGGCTGCATCGTGGGCAGCGACAGAGGCTGGGCGCACTCGGTGCACACCAGCAATGGCTTGCAGTCATGGTCGCAGCCCAGATGCACCAGTCGGTCGGGCATCAGAGGGTGGGGAGCGCCCCAGCGCCGGTCCCACAGCCAACTGGCCAGTACATTGCTGTACAGATCCTTGCCAAGTGAGGTCAACCGGTATTCGTCGCGTGCGGGCAGCTGCTGGTAAGGTTCCCGGCGCAGCAGGCCAAACCCGACCAGAGAGCTTAAGCCCAGGCTCAAGGTCTGGCGCGGGATACCCAGAGCCAGTTGGAACATCTCAAACTGGCGTGCGCCCAAAAACGCCGCGCGGATGATGGCGTTGGACCAGGGTTCGGTGATCCGGTCGACGGCTGCCGCCAGGTGGCTGCGCCGCAGCGCCAATCCCCATTCCTCAGCTGATGGCATAGGGCAGATAGCCAGTGAACTGTGTTCGGGCTACTGGGTGTAAACGCCGCCGTCAACGATCAGCATTTCGCCATTGATAAAGCTGGCAGCCGGACCCAGTAAGAACATGATGGGCCCTGTCATGTCTTGCGGCTGCGCCATGCGTTTCATCGGCACGCGCTTGCCATACTTGTCGGCATCAATGTCGTCGAAGATCTGTTCCCGGCCCGTGCCGCCGGTCAGAAAGGCGGTGTTGGTCAGGCCTGGTGCAACCGCGTTAACACGAACGCCTGGCGCGTTCTCGCGGGCCAGGCCTTTGGTCAGGGCCACAACGCCGGCCTTGGCCGCCCCGTAATGGGTGTATCCCTTGACAACGTCGACCGCCATGGTGGACGCGACGCTGACCATGGCGCCGCGACCAGATCGGTGCAACATCGGCAAAGATGCGCGCGCGCACAGAAAATGGCAGCGCAGATTGCCGGCGATGATCTCGTCAAACACGGCCACCGACAACTCGGCTATCGGTTGCCAACCCTTGAAAAACCCAGCCAGGTTGACAAAGCCATCCAGCGCCGGCCAGTGCTGGCCCAGCTTTTCAAAGGCAGTCGCCACGCTGGCTTCGTCGCTGCCGTCCATGGCAATGGCCAGCACCTGCGCTGGCGGCGGGTTCTGCGCCAGCGAACTGGGCAGGTCCAGCACCGCTACTGCCACGCCAGTATCCAACAGAGCCTGCACCAGTTGGCGGCCCATGCCGCCGCAGCCTCCGACGACCGCCACCCGGGCGCCGGCTGGCGGGCCCAGGCGCGCCGGATCAAAGGCCGGACCGGTCACGTTACCTGCAGCCCAATGACCGTGCTCAAGGCAGCAGGTCGCTGACCGAGACCCAGCGGCCGCCCGTGGCTTGGTCAACGCGCACTGTTTCCGGGTCAATGTGGTTGGTCTTAAAGCTCCTGGGACCATAGAAGATCAGTCCCTTGTCGTCGTAGCCTGTGGCTTGCAGGGCCCGGCCCACTTTCTCGGCGGTGATGTCGCGGCCGGCAGCGGTCAGGCCCTTGATGAACCAGTCGGTGTACACATAAGACAGCAGTGCGTTTTCATCGGGCTCCATGTTGTTGAAGCGCTTCTTGAAGCTGTCTTTCCAGCCCTTGACTTCGGGTGTATCCGTGCCGGCTTTCCAGGTTCCGACGCCATACAGGCCCTCAACCGTGTCCTTGCCCAGTTGCAGCACGATGCCGGTGCGGCCAGGGTTGCCTGTCAAGACCTTGACATCGGCCCAACCCAGCTTCTTGACTTCGGACATGATGCCCACGGTTTCGCGGGTGACGGTGGCGATGACAATCAGGTCGGTGCCTGCAGCCTTCATGCGGGCCACCTGGGAGGAGAAGTCAATGTCGGCCACTTTGTAGCCGGCTTCAGCGACCAGGGTCAGGCCGTTGGCCTGCACCGCTGACTTGACGCCCGCGCCCATCAGGTCACCGAGCGGACCCTCCTGGTAGATGTAGCCCACTTTTTTGGCACCGTGCTTTTTGATCATCCAGTCGACACCTTTGTGCATCACGGTGTTGTAGTTGGGCGTGGTGGTGAACAGCAAGGGGCTTTTGCCAGAGATTTGCTGGATCACGGACGAGGCCGCCCAAGGCGAAAAATACAGCACGCCCGCATCCACCGCTTTCTTCACCGTGGCCGCGTTCGGGCCGGAGCCAAAGGGGTTAACGATGGCAAAGACATCGTCGCTGCGGATCAGCTTGTCCACGGCACGCACCGCCAGTTGCGGTTGGCTGCCGTTGTCTTCCACCACCATGCGCAGCTTGCGGCCGTTGATGCCGCCGGCCTCATTGGCCTCATCAAGACGCATTTGCATGCCGTTGCGCAGGTGCGGCATGCCCGCAGCCACCGGGCCAGACAGGTCCATGTGGGTGCCCAGGACAATTTCTTTGTCCGAGACCCCGCCCGCGTGCGCGGTGGTCCCCAGCATGGCCGCCAGCAGGGCAGCTGGCAAAAATTTGAAATAACGCTTCATAACGGTCTCCTTCTCTAGTTAATCGACAGGTGAAAAATAGTGGTACTTGCTGCCTCAGGGCGTGGCGTACATGGTGGCAATCACAGTCGCGTACTTGCTCGCCACCACCTTGCGCTTGAGCTTCATGGTGGGCGTGAGCTCGTCGTCCTCGGCTGTCAGCAACTGGGCAATGATGCGGAAATCCTTGATTTGCTCTACCCGGGCCAACCGGGTGTTGACCTGCTCGAGTTCGGCCCGGATCATGGCCAGCACTTCAGGCGCACGCGTCATGCTGGCGTAGTCGGTGTAAGGCACCTGCCGGTCTTGGGCAAACTTGGCCACGTTGTCCTGGTCCAGCATCACCAGGCAGGTCAGGTAGTGCCGGCCCTCACCGATCACCACCGCGTCGGAGATGTAGGGGCTGAACTTGAGGTGGTTCTCGATGTTGCTGGGCGTGATGTTTTTACCACCGGAGGTGATGATGATGTCCTTGAGCCGGTCTTTGATGCTCAAGAAGCCCTCGACATCGATGGCGCCGCAGTCGCCGGTGTGCAGCCAGCCCTCGGTATCGATGGCCTCCCGGGTTTTCTCTGGCAGGTTCCAGTAGCCGGCAAAGACATTGGGGCCCCGCACCAGCACCTCGTCGTCGGCACCGAGCCGAATCTCGGTGCCCTGGGCGCAGACCCCGGCAGTGCCGATCCGGATGCGATCGGGCGGCATCGAGGTGCAGAAACCGCAGGTCTCAGTCATGCCAAAGGCCTCCAGTAGATCGATGCCCACGGCCATGTACCAGCGCAGCAGGTCGGGCGGCACAGGGGCCGCACCGGTCATCGCGGTCTTGATGTTTTGCAAGCCCAGAAAGCTGCGTAAATTGGACAACACCAGTTTTTGCAGCAAGGCATAACGCGTGGCCCGCCAGCCGGTGATGGGGCGGCCATCGAGCCGGGCCTGTGCCATGGCCGCGCCCTCAGCCAGCACTTGGGCATACACCTTGCGCGCCACTGGCAATGCATCTTGCATGTACAGGGTGACTTGGGAGTACATTTTTTCCCAGAACCGCGGTGGCCCGAAGATCACGTGGGGTGCGACCTCGCGCACATCATTGAAGACGGTGCCAGCGTTCTCGGGGAAATGCACGGTCTGCCCCTGAGCCAGTGGGTTGTAGGCGGTGCTCATGCGCTCCGCGATGTGGCACAGGGGTAAAAAGGACAGGGTCCGGTCCAGCGGCTGCAGGTTCAGGTACTGTTGCACGCTGTTGATCTGGAACACCAGGTTGCGGTTGCTGATCATTGCCCCTTTGGGCGCTCCGGTGGTGCCCGAGGTGTAGACCAGAAAAGCGATGTCGTCCGGTTGGCTGGCGTCGATGCAAGCGTCAAAACGTTGTGTATCGGCCGCCGCCTGGGCCTGACCCAGGGCCAGGAACTGCTCAAACGGGGTGGCCATCGGGTCCGCCAGATCACGCAAACCTTTGAGGTCGGTGATTACGATGCGCAGCAGCGCCGGGCAGTTGTCGCGCACCGACAGGGCTTTGTCGTATTGCTCCTGGTTTTCGACAAACAGCACGCGCACTGCGGCGTCCTGCAGGACATATTGCACCTGCTCGGGCGAAGAGGTCGGGTAGATGCCGGTGCTCAAAATCCCCATGCACTGCGCGCCAAAGTCGGCGTACAGCCACTCGGGCCGGTTCTCTGACAGGATGGCAATGGCATCGCCGCGCTGCAGCCCCAGGCTGTGCAGGGCCAGCCCGACGGCGCGGGCCTGGTCAAAGTACTGCGCCCAGCTGATCGAGGCCCAGATGCCTTTCTTCTTGTGACGCAGCGCTGCCTGCGGCGCCCATTGTTGGCAGCGGGCACGGAATAGCTTTTGGGGCGTGTCAGAACCGAAAGCCAGGATGGGCAAGGACAAGGACGTGGCGGCAGACATGGTACGGCTACCTCCAGGTCTTGCGCCGCTTCCAGCGCTGTTTTTGGCCGTCTTCGCGCGCCTGCTGATGGCCCCCGCCCAGGTAGAACTCTTTCACATCGTCCTTGGCCATGAGTTCGGCGCAGCTGCCGGCCGCCACGATCCGGCCCAGTTCCATGATGTAGCCGTCATCGGCCGTGGCCAGGGCGATAGCAGCATTTTGTTCGACCACCAGAATCGCCGTGCCGAGCTCGGCATTGATACGTCTGATGATGGCGAAAATTTCTCGGGTTAGCAGGGGCGACAGGCCCAGCGACGGCTCATCCAGCAGCAGGACCGCGGGCCTGGCCATCAGCGCCCGCCCGATCGCCAGCATCTGTTGTTCGCCGCCCGACAGCAAACCGCCATGCTGGGCTTGGCGCTCCAGCAGGCGCGGAAACCAAGTGAAGACCCGCGCCAGGTCGGCCTCAATATGCTCACGACCGGCACGCGCAAAGGTGCCCATCATCAGGTTCTCGCGCACCGACAGAAAGGGAAAAACTTGGCGGCCTTCAGGCACCAGCACCACACCGCTGCGAGCCACCTGGTCGGGGTCTTGTCCGTGGATGGCCTTGCCCTGGTAGTTGATGCTGCCCTTGAAGGGATCGATGACGCCGGCAATGGTATTGAGCAGCGTGGTCTTGCCGGCGCCATTGGCCCCGAGCACGGCCACGATACGGCCTGGTTGGACCTCCAGGTTGACGCCCTTGATGGCATTGACGGGGCCGTACCACGTCTCCAGGTTCTTGATGGCGAGTACAGGTGTTGGGGTGGTCATGGCGTCAGGCCCCCAGGTAGGCGGCAATCACTGCCGGGTCACCCTGTACCTCGGCCGGGGTACCCAGCGCCAGCACCTGCCCCATGTTCATGCACAACACGCGGTCGGCGGCCTCGGACACCAGCGACATGTCGTGTTCGACCATGATCACCGTGATGCCCAGGTCTTTCTGGATGTCGTCAATCCAGAAGGCCAGCTCACGGGTCTCTTCCGGGTTGAGGCCGGAGGCTGGTTCATCCAGCAGCAGCAGGCGGGGTTGGGTGGCCAGTGCGCGCGCCAATTCGACCACCTTGCGCACGCCATAGGGCAGGCCGGCCACCGGGCTGTTGCGGTAGGGCATCAGGTCGAGCAATTGAATCACGTCTTCGACCTGGTCCCGCGAAGCGGCCTCAGCCGCACGGACCGCCGGGGTCCAGAGCCACTGCGCGGCAAAGCTGCCGTGCGGAAAGCGGTGGCGGCCCAACAGCAGGTTGTCCAGCACGGTGCCGCCTTCAAACAGCTCGATGTTTTGAAAAGTGCGCCCGATGCCGCTGTGCACCACCTTGTGTCGCGGCAGCGCTGTGATGTCCTTGCCTTCGAACAGCACCCGGCCCTGGGTCGGGTCAAACACCCGGGTGATCACGTTCAGGATCGAGGTCTTGCCGGCGCCGTTGGGGCCGATGATGGCAAACACCTCGCCCTGCTCGACCGAGAAACTGACATTGCTGACAGCCTGCACGCCACCAAAGCGCAGGGACAGATCTGAGACGGCAAACACGCTCACTTGTAACGCTCCGACTTCATGTAGCTCTTGCCGCGTTTGAACATGTCTTGCCGGTACAGTGGAAAGGTTTCCAGAAAGGTCTTGAACTTGATCCAGCGGCCGTTGAGCCCTTTCGGCTCGAACAGTACAAACAGCGCCAGCACCAAGCCGAAGACGAAGGTTTCCAACCCGAACTGTTTGGCGATGTGGTCGGGCAGCAGGGGTTTGATCCGGGAGATGAAGGTGGGCAGCATGCTGATCAGGATGGCGCCCAAGATGGCACCACGCAGCGAACCCAGGCCGCCGATGGTGACCATCAGCACCAGCTCCAGCGAGAGGATCAGGCCAAAACCTTCTGGCGTCAGGAACCCAACATGGTGGGCCAGCAGGGCGCCACCCAGCCCGGTGACCATGGCTGAGACCACAAAAGCCAGCACCTTGTAACCCGCCACCCAGATGCCCAGGCTGTAGGCCGCAGCCTCGGAGTCGCGCACCCCCATGAAGGCGCGCCCGGTTTTAGCGCGCATCAGGTTGAGCAAACCCAGCAGCACGATCACCAGCACCACCAGACACAGGTAGTAGAAAGATTGCAGCTTGGACAAGTCCAGGCCGAACAACACCGGGCTGTTGACAGAGATGCCGTTGAAGCCGCCAGTGACGCTCTTCCAGCGGCCGATCACATGCTCGGTCAGGATGGCGAATGCGAGCGTCACCATGGCCAGGTAGAGCCCCGACACCCGTATCGCCGGGAGCCCGATGACCAGACCAATGAGCCCCGTAAAGGCAGCGGCCAGCAACATTGAGGGCACCAGCGGTACCCCATGCGCGAGCAGCCAGGTGTGGGTGTAGGCGCCGATGGCGATGAACGCCGAGTGCCCCAGCGACACCTGGCCGGTGTAGCCCACCAAGACCATCAGGCCCAGGCTGACAATGCACATGATGAACACGTAACTGAGCTCGCCCACCACATACTTGGGCATCACCCATGGGGCGATCAGCAGCGCGGCCATCAACACGCCGTAAGCCAGCCTGCCGGGCAGGTAGCGCAGCAGGGCATGGCCGTCGCGGTAGGTGGTGTCGTAGGCAAAGCGCATGGGTGGCTGCTTGTCAGACCCGGCGTCCGTGGGCTTCGCCCAATAGCCCGCGCGGCCAGAGGATCAGCACACCGATGAGCACGATGTAGGCCATGGCATCCTTGAAGCCGTCGGGCAGGTAGACCCCGGAAAACTGTTCGATCACGCCCAGCAAAAGGCCGCCCAGGATCGCACCCGGTACGCTGCCGAACCCGCCCAACACCAAGGCAGCCAGCGCCTTGAGCACCACGATCCAGAGGCCGATGTCAACCAGCGCAATCGGCGCCAGCAGCAGGCCGCAGACGGCCGCAATGGCGCCAGAGATAGCCCACACCATCGAGGTCACACGCTTGACGCGAATGCCGCTGAGGTAGGCGGCCAGCTGGTTTTGCGAAGCCGCCTGGATCGAGGTGCCGAGAGCGGTTTTTTTGAGAAACCAAAACAGCACCAGTGTGATCAGCAGCGAGCTTCCCACAATGGCCAGGCTAAGGTCATTGATCACCAGTGTGCCCACTTGTGTTTTCTGGCCGGTCCAGGGGGTGGGGTAGGTGCGTGAGTCTGGCCCGAAGAACATGCTGACCAAACCGCGCAGCATGAAGGCGATGGCAATGGTCAGCATGACCCCCGCAAATTGGGGTTGCCCGACGATCATGCGCATGATGCGGGCGTCAATCAGCCAGCTCAGGGCTGCGGCCAGCAGCACGGTGGCCAGCGTGGCCAGCCAGAAAGGCCAGCCCAGCCCGACAATCAGACCCCAGCCCACAAATGAGGACGCCATCAGCACGTCACCATGTGCAAAATTGAGGACCTCGGTCGCCTTGTAAGTCAGGACCAGTCCCAAGGCCACCAGCGCATAAATGGCGCCGATGGCGACCCCGTTGAGGGTCAGCTGAATGAATTGGGCAAGGTCTGAATTCAAGGTTTGAGTCTGGATTGACTAAGTCTAGTTTGCGAAGTGATATTTTTTCACATTCACTTTGTTGCGTCTACCTGTCGGGGGCCATGTTGTGCCCAATCAAGGGTAAACACCGACGTTGCTTAGCCGCTCTACCACCAGCGCGCTAGCGACGCCTGCTGCACCGCAAATGGCAATGCAACCGTAACGCAGTTCACGCCTGTCCAACTCGTCCAGCAGCACACTGACCAGCGCTGCGCCAGTGCAGCCCATGGCATGACCGATGGCAATGGCGCCACCATTGACGTTCACACGGTCGTGGTCGACCTTCATGTCCTCCATGAAGTGCAGTGCCATGGCGGCGAAGCCTTCATTGATTTCAAACAGGTCAATGTCCTCGGGCTGCAGGTGCGCCCGGGCGATGGCGAGCTGGGCTGCCCGCACCGTGCCGGTCAGTGCCAGGGTGCGGTCCGAGCCGGTGTCGGCCATACCCAGGATGCGCGCACGCGCTGGCAAGCCGGCGCGTGTCAGCGCGGCGGCCGATCCCACCAGCACAGCCGCGGCACCATCGGCCATGGCGGGTGAGTTGCCGGCGTGGTGGCTATGCACCACGGCAGCCAAGCCGTAGCGTCGGCACAGTTGCGCGTCCCAACCGGCGTCACCCCCCTTGGCGCCCCACGCAGCGAAAGACGGCGCCAGGGTGGCGAGCGAAGCGCGCGTGGTGCTGGCCCGGATGTTTTCGTCGCGGTCCAGCAGCAGTTGGCCATCGTCATCAGTCACCGGGACCATGGAGGGGGATGAGCCGCGTGCGGCGGCAGCGGCGGCCCGTTGCTGCGAGCTGACCGCGTAATCGTCGAGTTGCTGCCGGGTGTAGCCACGTTGGGTGGCGATGGCGTCTGCGGCAATGCCGATGGGCACCAGGTGCGCCAGGGTCTGGAGCGCCAGGTCATGCGTTAACGCGCCCTGATCGCTGCCCATGGGCACGCGTGACATCATCTCGACGCCGCCGCCCAAGACCAGTGCGTCGCCGTGACTGGCTTGCAGCGCAGCGAAATTCACCGCCGACAAACCGGAGGCGCAGTAGCGGTTGATGGTGACAGCGCCCACCGCGTCATCCCAGCCGGCCAGCGGCAGTGCCAGGGTGCCTACGCTGGCCCCCTGCTCACCGGTTTGGGTGACACAGCCGAAGACGGCGTCGCTCACCTGGCGGGTGTCCAGCGCCGTGCGGGAACTCAGGGCCGACAGGGCCCGGGCCAGCAGCAGTGCTGGTTTGATGGCGCGCAGGCTGCCTTTGTCATTGCCTTTGCCGCGCGGCGTACGCACAGCCTGTGCGATGTAAACAGGGTTCATGGCATGGTCCAGCTCAGTGGGTTGGGGTTTGCATCAGGGTGGTGAAGGCATCGTTGGCGCAGTTGTAGCCATGCAGGGGCAGGGCACTCAGGTCTGTCAGCTGCGATGCCAGCTGCCCGGCTTGCATGCGCAGTCCGTCGGTCTCGCCCACGCCGGCGCGGCGGATCAGGCCGGCGCCGGCCACCAGCACCTCGCCCGACACGTCGCAGGCCGGGCTGGCCAGCCAGCCCACCAGGGGCGCGACCAGACCAGGGTCCAGTGCGCCGGCCATGCTGGCATTCAGGTGCGGTGCGGTCATCTGCGACAAGCCATAGGGGGCAACGGCATTGACCAATACCCCGTGTCGCCGGCCCTCCAAAGCCAGCGCGCGCATCAGGCCGATCACCGCCGCCTTGGCGGCTGAGTAGGCTGCCTGACCGACGTTGCCATACAGGCCTGCACTAGACGTGGTGAGGATCAGCCGGCCATAGCCTTGCCCAAGCAGCTGCGGCCAAGCGGCATGCGCCAGGTGCAAACTGCCGAAAAAGCTGGTGTCAAAGATGTGGCGGAACTCATCCATGCTTTGTTTGACAAAGGTGCGACCGTGGTCGACGCCTGCATTGGCCACCACGATGTCCACGCCGCCAAAATACTGACGTGCTTCGTCCACCATCTGCAGGCCGCTCCCAGGCTCGGCGACATCACACCAACTGGCCTGCGCGGTACCACCTGCCGCGCGAATGGCCTCAACCGTGAGGCTGGCCGAGGTGGCTGCATCTGCCTCGCCCGCATGGCGCCGGTTGTTGACCAGCACACGGGCGCCACGGCTGGCCAGATGCAGGGCATAGGCGCGGCCCAGGCCCTTGCCGGCGCCTGTGACGATGGCGCGTTGGCCTTGAAGGTCCAGCGTGGTCACCCCGGTTTGCCCCATGGGAAGAAGGCCGGTACCCGTGCCATGTAGGCTGCATAGGTGGGCTTGGTGCGTGCCAGGTAGCGCTCTTGCATGGGTGTGGCCGAACCGGCACTCATGAACCAGGTCACGTACAGGGGGCAAGCCAGGGCCAGCCAACCCCAGGGGTGCATCAACCCCAGCGCACCAAAGCTCCACCAGACCACGGCCTCGCCGAAATAGTTGGGGTGACGCGACAGGCGCCACAAGCCGGTGTCCAGCACCATGAGGGGGTCAGTCCGGTTGGCCTTGAAGCGCTGCAGTTGCAGGTCGCCCACCACCTGAAAATAAAAACCCAGGCCAAACAGTGCCAGGGCAATGGCATGCTGCCAGCCCAGCGCCTGCGGGCCCGATGCGACGGCAAGGACCAGGCCCAGGGACCAGAGCCACACGGTCACGCCCTGCATGATGAAAACCTGGAAGTAACTCCACAACCACCAGGCACCGCCAAAACGCCTGCGCCAGGCGGCATAGCGGCCGTCCTCGCCGTGCCCGCGGTTGCGCAGACCGATGTGAAAGGACATACGCAGGCTCCAAAGCGCGACCAGAGCCACGATCATGGTCTCATGCGGCGACCATTGGCCGCGCCATACCACCAGGCTGGTGACTGGAATCGCCACCGCCAGCGGGTAGGCCACGTCCATGATGCCGCAGTCACGCCGGGCCAGGCTAAGTAGCCAGACCGCAGTCAGGAAAACCGCTGTGATCAGGCCCGAATGCAGGTAGAGCGTCAGAAAGGCCGAAGCCGGCGAACCGGCGGGCAGCAGCAGCCAAGCCAGGGCGATCACCATCGCCGCGATGGGGTAGACAAACTCTCGGGCGGTGCCGACCCGCAACTCCGGCCGGCGCCGGAACACCAGCAGGCCAGCCATCCAGAGCAGCCAAAGGCCGGCGGCAAAAAAGGGCAGTGCGGCTGTCATGGCAGGCTCAGCAAACCGTCGCGCACATCGGCGCCATTGGCCCAGCAGGAGTGGGTGCCGCTGCACAACTTGTGTGGCAGCTCGATGCGGCACACCGGCCCATCGGCAAAGCGCTTGCAGTCGATCAACAGCGCTTCGGAGCGCTGGGTGTTCTCGTTGGTGACAAAGGTCACCAGGTAGCCATCGTCTTCATCTGTGGCGTTGATGCGTGGTGCGAAAGGCGCTTCGCTGGCGTACTGTCCCTCGGGCAACGCAATTTGCCACGACTCTCCGGTCAGCAGGTCATGTTTGACGTAGCCATTGAACAAAAACCAGCCTGGCACCTGCACGGCACTGTAGATGTAGCGGTAGTGGCGCCCGGCGTAGCGCTGGTTGATCATGCCGAACTCCAGCGTGCGATCGTCCAGGCGCTGCTCGCTGGTTTGCCCTGTGGCCAGGTTGAAGCGCCAGCGGTGCAAGCGCGTCTTCATTTTGTACTGGTCCAAGTAGGACATCATGCGCTCGTAGCCTTTGGGTGCCCCGTCAAAGTTCTTGGGCTCAGGCTCTTCCTCGAAATAGCCATCCAGAACAATCTCGTCGCCTTCTTCATAAGCATTGAGCCAATGCAGCACAAAGGTCGGCGCCGCTTCAAACCAGCGGATGTCCTGCGGCTGGCCCCGCCGGGGAATGATGGCAAAACGCGAAGGCTGGTCGGCGTGGAACTTGACCACATGCTTGCCTTGCTTGAGCAGTTCCGGGTCCCAGTAGAGGGGAAAGTCGTTCAGGATGGCGTAGTGCTCGGTGAAACACATGTCATGTGGCAACCGCGGCCCCGGCAGCGGGATCGGCACGTAGTGCACCAGTTGGTCGTGCCGGTCCACCACGCCATAGTGCATGTAGGGGGCATGCTTGGAGTAATTGAAGAACAGCATCTCGCCCGTGGCTTCGTCGACCTTCATGTGGGCCGAAATGCCATCCAGCGGCGACCAGGCCGGGATGCCCTGTTGCGCCAGCGTGAACGGGTCCAGCCGGTAGCCCTCGCCGCATTGGTAATAGGACGTGAATGCGCGTCCGGCGTGCACCACCACATCGGTGCTCGACGCGTCCTTGATCGAGCCATGTGCGCCCCAGCCAGGCCGGGTTGACAGCGCCGGGTTTTCCATCAGGCCAGCCCATAGCCGTTTGCCGGCCTCCTGTTCGGCGCTGAGGCCTTTGGTCTGTACAAAGCGGTTGCGGTAACTGGCTTTGCCGTTTTGGAAACTGATCATGTGGACCATGCCGTCACCGTCAAACGGGTGGTAACGGCCGATCGACCGGTAGACCGGGTTCTGGGTGTTGCGCAGGTAAATCCCGTCAATGTCATTGGGAATCTTGCCCGAGAGCACCGGCATGTCGGTGGCGTTGACCTCTTCGAGCAAGGGTGTCCAGGCGCCTTGCAGGTAGGGGTGGTCACCTGGCTCAATGTCAGATTCAAGACGGCGGATTAACTCGGTCGACATAAGAACTCCTTGGTGCGTCAGTCGGGTCTGTCAGAAAAGGAAACGTCCCAGGGCAGGACGGGTGCTCGGCAGGCGCTGCACAGCACCTTGGGCACAAAGCGGTGGCCACAGTCCTTGTGGACGGGTCGGATGGCACTGGGTTGTTGCAGGTAGTCTCGGCTGGCCCAGGTGGAAAAGCAGACCAGGTAACCAAACAGGTCGCGGCTCGCCGGCGTCAGGCGGTAGCGCATGCGCCGGGCGTCGGCGACATCGGGTTGCGCCAGCAACAGACCGGTCTCCACCATGCCACTGAGACGCCGGGCCAGCACGCTGCTGGCAATCCCCAGTACCCGGCCCAGTTCGTCAAAGTAGTGACAGCCCAGCACCACCGCTGTCACGATCAGCAGTGACCAGCGGTCCACCCGCAGGCCCTGCCCCATGCTCTGCGTGCTGGCGCTGGAGACCCGGGCATTGCGGCTGAGGTCATCGGCCAGCAGCAATTCCGGCAGGGGTTGCAGGCTGAAGGTCAGGTCGTTCATGCCGGTTTTCTCGCTGCAGGCGGTGCAGGCCAGCACCGGCAGGAATGGTTTGCCGCAGCTTTCGTGGCGCAAGTAGCCGGGCAAGCTGCGGGCTCGCTGACCCCAGCGCCGCTCCCACATCCAGATCATCAGCACCTGGTCATAGAGTTTGAGCCCGGCTTGCGTGAGATGGTAGGCCTGGCGCCGCGGGCGCTCCTGGTAGGGCTGCTGGCGCAGCAGCCCCAGCTTGACCAGTTTGCCGAGCCGGTCGGTCAGGGTGGAGCGTGGTATGGCTAATTGCACCTGCCAATTCTCGAACCGCTTCACGCCGGTGAAAGCGCCCAGCAGCACCGCCGCCGTCCAGCGGTCGCCCATGACCTTGAGACCGTGGTTGAGCGTGCTGCTCAGCAGGGCGTCATGGGTGAGTTGCAGGTCTACCATGCGCGGTGCCAGCGGCTGGCTTAGGCCGGGCAGGCCACGACAAAGCTCACCACGGTGGCGCATGAGCCGCCGATATTGAGCGTCTGGACGCGCTGCGCCCCTTCAATCTGGCAGTCACCGGCAGTGCCGGTGACCTGTCGCGCAGCGTCAAACAGCATGCGCGTGCCGGTGGCACCCACCGGGTGACCGCAGCCGATCAGACCGCCACTCATGTTGACCGGGCAGCGGCCGCCGGGCTCGATGCTGCCATCCTCCACCGCCTGCCAGCTTTGGCCTGGCGGGGTCAACCCCAGGTGGTCGATCGCCATGTACTCGGTGGTGGTGAAACAGTCGTGGGTTTCCACGCCTTGCATGGCATCGATCCCGCCCACGCCGGCGCGGCGCCAGGCGTCCTCGATGGTGTCGCGCACATGGGGAAAGACATAGGCGGCATCGGCGCTGCGGGCCAGCTTGTCCTTGAGTTTGAGGCCGGCATTGCGGTGGCCCCAACCGGCGATATGCGGCAGCTTGGCCAGCGAGCTGCCCCGTCGCTGGGCGTGGGCCCGGGCGAAGCTGGCCGAAGCCAACACCACGGCGCAGGCGCCATCGGTGATCTGGCCACAGTCTTGCCGTCGGGTACCGGGCTCGATGACCGGGTTGGCCTGGTCGTCATCGGTGAAACTCAGGGCGTCGAAGGCCCACTTGCGTGTTTGGGCCAGTGGGTTGCGCCGGGCATGGCTGTAGTTCAGTTCGGCGATGCGGTTCAGGTGTTTGCGGTCCAATCCGTAGCGTCGCTCGTACTCCTGCGCCACCAGGCCAAAGGCGGCCGGCCACATGAAGGTGCAGTCAATGTCTTCATGGCCTTGCCATGCAGCGGCGTTCTGGTTTTGCGACGCCACATTGCCGGGCAGGTTTTTGAACTCCTCGACCCCAAGCACCAGCACGCAGTCGTAGCGGCCAGCCTCGATTTCGGCCATCGCGCTCAGGACGCCCAGCGACGAGGAGGCACAGGCCCCTTCATGCCGCATGGCCGGCACGCCCCACAACTCGGGCACCACTTGCGCCACCATGGCGCCCAGGTGCGCCTGCTGCCGCTGCAGTTCGCCAAAGGCGTTGCCCACGTGGATGCTGGCTATTGACCCGGCATCGAGCTCACAGGCCGCCAGAGCGCCTAATGTGGCCTCACGGGTGATGTCGGAAATATCTTGCCCCTGGCGCGACCAAACCTTGGCGAAATCGGTCTGGTAACCGCCCAGGACATACACGGGTTCACGCATGCTGATCTCCTTCGCCCAGCCAGGGCAGTTGTTTGAATCGGTTCAATGCTTGTTGGTAATCGCGTGCCAGTTCGTCCACCACCGAGGCCACGCTGGCCACAGATTTGATGGTGCCCAGACCCTGCCCGGCGGCCCAGACTTCGGTCCACTTTTTGCCAGCGAAGGACTGGTTGCTGTCGTACTGACGGCCCGGCGCATCGGGCATGTTGTCGGGGTCCAGCCCTTGGGCACGCAACGAGGGCTTGAGCCAGCTGGCAGCGGTGCCTGTGACCCCAGCACTCACCACCAGGTCGTCGATGCCGCTGTCCACCACCATTTGCTTGTACTCGGGCGGCGCCATGCTCTCGGCTGTGGGGATAAAACGCGTGCCCATGTAGACCAGGTCGGCGCCGCTGACCATAGCGCCGGCAACACCCCAACCATCGCCGATGCCGCCGCCGGTGATGACGTAGCCGTCAAAAAACTCCCGCACTGCACTCACAAAGGCAAACGGCGAGAGGAAGCCGGTATGGCCGCCCGCGCCGGCGCACACGCAGGCCAGCCCATCGGCGCCAGCCGCCACGGCCTTCTTGGCCAGTCCGACCGAGATGACGTCGGCGATCACCAGGCCGCCGTAGGCGTGCACCACCTCGATGGCCGGTTTTGGGCTGCCCAGCGCTGTGACGACCACCGGGGGTTTATATCGGGCTACAAGTGCCAGGTCTTCCGCCAGGCGCGTATTGGAAGAATGCGTCACCAGGTTGGCGCACCAGGGGCCGATGGTGGCTGCCGGTTGCGCGTCGCGCGCCTGCGCCAGGCCTTCGGTGATCTGGTGCATCCAGTCGGCCAGTACCGACACCGGACGCGCATTGGGTGTCGGAAAGGCGCCGATGATGCCAGCCTTGCAGGCGGCCAGGACCAGTTCGGGCCCCGAGATCAAAAACATTGGCGCTGCCACCACTGGCAGGCGCAGCGCAAACGGCAAGGGGCGGTTTGCCAAAGTCATGGCATCTCCTGGTCGGATTGGGTTGACAGGGCCAGTTTGAGCAGCAGCCGCGCCAGGGCTGGCGCCTGCTCGATGGGGGTTTGATGGCCTGCCTCGTCCAGCCAGACCAGCTGGGCTGCCGGGATCAGATCAGCCAGTTCCTGGGACAGGGGCGGTGGTGTGACCTTGTCCGCGCGCCCACAGACCACCAGCACCGGCTGCGTGATGGTGGCCAGCAGGGGCCGGTGATCGGACCGGGTCATGACGGCGCGGGTCTGCCGGATGGCGGTGGCGGCACCGACCTCATGCAGCATGCGTCGCATGCCGTCAACCCAGCCTGTGTTGGCCAGGCTGTTGGGGTGCAGGCTGAACGGAATGATGCCTTCCACTGTGCGGGCAAAGTTACGCTCGAATGCGCCAATGGTTTTTTCGCGCAGCGCCAGGGTGTCAGCGGTTTCGATGGCCGCAGACGAGTCGACCAGCGCCAAGGCCTGAACCCGATGGCCCTGCCGAGCCAGCAGCTCGATGGCCACATAGCCGCCCATTGAAAAGCCGCAGACGGTCAGCCTGGCTTCAGCCGGCAAATCTGCCACCAGGGCCCAGGCATCAGCGGCCATGGCCGGGATCGAGTCTTGCGTCAGCACATCAGCAACACGCACATCCAGGGTCGGCTCCAGGTCAGCCCGCACGGCATCCCAGATCGCTCCGGTGTTGAGCATGCCGGGAATCAGCAGCAGCACGGGCCTCATACAGCCTCCGAGGCCAGCGCGCGGGCCTGTTCACGCAGCTCGCGCTTGAGAATTTTGCCCACCGGATTGCGCGGCAGTGCGTCGATCTGAAGCATGTATTCGGGCAACTTGTAGGCGGCGACGCGTTTTTGGCTGCGCAGGAACTGCACCAGATCGCCCAGCAACACAGTCTGCCCTGGCGCACTCACCACACAGGCGCACAGCTTCTCGCCCAGGATCCGGTCGGGCACGCCCACCACCGCCACCTCCTGGACGCCGGGGCACGCCGCCAGCAGGCTTTCGATCTCCTCGCTGGAGATGTTCATGCCGCCACGAATGACCAGGTCCTTGGAGCGACCCACATAGCGGTAGTACTGCAATTGGTCGCCGGCAATCTCGAACAGGTCACCGGTGCGGTAAAAGGCCTGTTCGTCAAAGGCGCGGGCGGTCATGTCGGGCGCTCGGAAGTAACCGCTGAACACGGTTGGGCCCTTGAATCGCAGCTCACCAGGTTGGTCGGCCTGGGTGATGTCGGCCCCGCTGGTCAGATCGACCAGTCGGGTCTGGATTTTCCGGCTGGTGGACACGCGCCAGTCAAAGCCGGGCACGCCAGCGCGCGGAAAGTACTGCGCGCGCAGCGCCGGGTCGGGGATGTCGATGTCGCTGCCTGACAGTGCCGCCCCTTCGTTGGAGCCGAAGTAGTTGACGATTTGCACCCCATGCCGTTCGGCAAAGCCACACACCATCCATTCCGACAATGGCGCCGAGCCCGAGCCGATGCGCTTGAGGCGCCCAAAGTCGATGCCGGCCAGCAGGCGGTCGTCTTGCAGCAGCATGTTCAGGATGGCGGGTGCTGCTACCGTGTAATCGATGCGCTCCTCGCGCAACTGCTGCAGGAAGACGGATAAGCTGAAGGGTTGGTGTTGCACCACCGTGCCGCCCAGAACCAGCCATGTGGCCAGAGCGCTCGAGAGGCCAGACATGTTGACCAACGGAAATGGGTTCAGCAGGCGCGCGCCAGGTTCAAGTTGGCCTGCCTCGATGATGCTGGGCGGCACGATCAGCCACTCGTTGTGGGTGCGCGGCACGCCTTTTGGCGCGGCTTCAGTGCCGGACGTCCAGCAGATGCTGAAGACATCGTTGGCGGTGACGGCGGCGTCCCGCTCGGCCTGCGCCAGCTGTGCCTGTTGACCGGCGGTCAATGCGCCGGGCCAGGCTGCTTCAATGCTGACCACGCCTGCCGGCGCATCGGGGCCCCAGGCCAGCACCTTGGTCAGGCTGGCGTGTGCAGCGCCCAGTGTGAGGTACATGGCGGCGGCTTGGTGGCTGTGGCCCATGCGGCCGATGTGGCCGATGTGGGTGAATGTGATCGCGGCAGCGGCTTCGGTGATCGTCAGAATATGCGCCAGCTCATGTTCGCGGTACTGGGCTGGAACCGGTGTCACGATCAATCCCAGCCTGGCACAGGCCAGGTAGACCACATACTGCTCGACACAGTTGGGCAGATGAACCACCACGATGTCATCGCGTCGCAGGCCTTGTTGCAACAGCACCAGGCTGAATTGGTCGATGTCCTCAGCCAGTTGGCGCCAGCTTAGGCGCCGCTGCGTACCATGGGCAAAATCACTGCGGTTGCAGGCGTCGACCACGGCTTCTGCATCGCCGCGCGCACTGACCTGCTGCACAAACAAGTCCCACAGTGTTTGCTGGCCCCACCAGCCCTTTGCGGTGTAAGCGGCGATGGTCTCCGGCTTGACCAGCAGCATCTCAGTAGCCGCGCGCCAGGCGTTCGCCGCTGACCCAGGTGGCGTGAAAGCCGTTGGGCACGCGTTGCGGCAGGCGGATGCGGCAGACCGGGCCCTGGGCCACGTCGTGCGCGTCAAAGATGGTGACCCAGGAGCTCTTGCTCAGGTCATCCCACATGAAGCCAACTAAATAGCCGTCGTCTTCGGCCTGCCAGTTGTCTTTGGGGGCGAACGGGGCCTCACTGAACCACTTGTGCACGCCGGCGTGGTAGGTCGTGCAGCTGTCTTTTTCAAGGTCATAGCGGGCGAAGCCACAGAAGCGCGGGTCTTCGGCGCGGTTGCTGCGGCCCATCAGCACGTTCCAGGAGTAGCGGGTCTTGTGGCCCTGCATCCAGGAGTTGATCACCGGGAACTCTTGGTTGATGATGTCGTCGATCACCCGCTCCTTGGTCTGGCCAGTGCGCAGGTTGAAGCGCCACTCGTAGAACATGAAGTCATGTTCCAGATTGGCCAGCATCTTGGGGAAGCGCTCCACATCGACCTTACCGCGCATGTCGGTCGGCAGCCGGAACGGGGTGCCGGTCATCACGATCTCGGTACCTCCCTGGCCGTCGTCCTCTTCCCACGCATTGGACACGTGGTACATATAGGTTGGGTTGGCCTCGAACCAGCGGATTTGGTCAGGCGAGCCATGGCGCGGCACCACGCCAAAGCGCGAGGGCAGCGTGTGGTGAAACTTGAGCTTGTGCCGACCGGCGGCAAAGGCGTCCATGTCGTAAAACAGCGGCAGGTCGTGCAGGATGGTGTAGTTGGGCGTGATCGCCATGTCGTGCGGCAGGCGCGGCCCGGGCAGCTGCACCGGTATGAAGGTCTTGAGCTGACCTAGCCGGTCCATCACACCGTAGTGCATGTAAGGTGCTTCTTTGCCATAGGCAAAAAACAGGAACTCGCCGGTTCGCTCATCAACCCGGGAGTGTGCCGAGATTGGCAGGCCCGCCAAGCGCGGGTCCACCGGCAGCCGGCCGACGGTGGACAGGTCGCCAGGGTGGCACTGGTAGACCGAGCCACCCAGGTACCACATGGAGACCAGGTGGCCAGCGTAGTACTTGACGTCGGTATTCGATGTGTTCTTGATCGGCATGTCGGGCCGGTCTTTGCGCGGCGGGTCCTTGATGCCCTGCCACAGCGCCGTGCCTGCGCTGAGTTCTTCTTGCAGGCTGTCGGTCATGACCCAGCGGTTTTGGTACTGTGCTTTGCCATTGGCGAAGCGCACTGCGTGCAGCATGCCGTCGCCGTCAAACCAGTGGTAGCGGCCGGGCGCCTCGAAACGGCGGTTGGGGCCGTTGCGCACGTACATGCCGGTCAGGTCTTTCGGGATTTCGCCCTCGATGTCGGTCAGGTCGAGTGTTAGCTCTTGGTCGATCGGCGCAAAGCCGCCATTCAGGACCGGGATCTCGTTGTAGCCCATGGCTGATTCCTTTACTTGGAGTTAACTGTGGCATCAGCCCGGGCGGGTCGACGCGATTGGGTGACACAGAAGCGGTTGGCCACAAAGGCCAGGTGCGTCAGGGCGGCGTTGCCGGCGGGGTTCAGCCCGGTGACGTGGTAGTCACTGTAGGCAGCGGCAAAATTGAGCGGCATGGCGCCGGTCAGGTTGATGGTGAGTTGCGCGCCGGCGCGGGCGTAGGCGTCCTCGGCCTGGGTGATGTAGGCCTCGTCGCTGGCATACACAAAAGCTGTGAGGCCACCGAATTCACGCACATCGCGTGTGGCCTGGGCCAGCGCATCATCGGCGTCGTCGCAGGCGATCACAAAGCTGACCGGGCCAAAGCGTTCTTCGCCGTACAGGTCGCGCTCGGCCTTGCTGACCTTGAGCATCAGTGGCGTGCTGGTGCGGGCGTCTGGCCACTCCGGGTGCGGGTAGGCTTGCGGCGCCAACAAGACCTGACCGCGCTGTGCGCCTTGGCCATGCAACTGCGCCAGCAACGCCAAAGTCTGCTGTGACTGGACAGTGGCCAATATCATCGCGGCTTTTTTCGGGTCTCGCGTCAAGGCGGCCACGGCCTCCGCAAGTCGCCGCGCCACCTCATCCAGGCTGACCAGGCCCTGTGGTGTTTGCACCCCGGCAGCCGGCACATAGATGTTTTGCGGGCTGGTGCACATTTGGGCACTGAATAAGCACAGCGTGGTGGCCAGGCTGCGCAGTACCGCGTCCAGATCGGTGACAGCGGCCAACACCACGGTGTTGCAGCCGGCCGTCTCGGTGAAGCTCAGCGCCGGGTGGGCGTTCTGCTCCACCCACTGGCCAAAGCGCACGCTGCCGGTGAAGTCGACCATCGCCGTGGATGGATGCTTGACCAATTGCTTGCCGATCGGCTCGGTCTGGCTGTCCAGCGCCAGCGTGACCAGGTTGGGGTCAAAGCCGGCTGCCTGCAACACCTGGCGGAACACGCGTACCGTTATTGCCATGGGCAGCACAGTGGCTGGATGCGGCTTGACGATGACGGCATTGCCGGTGGCCAGGCTGGCCATCATCGAGGGCCAGGCGTTCCAGGTCGGGAAGCTGGCACAAGAAAAGCAGACCGCGACGCCACGCGGCACCAGCCGGTAGGTCTTGTCCAGCACGATGGTCGAGTGGCCAAACTGCCGCTCCCAGCGCGCCTGCGGCGCCACTGCGTGCTGCGCCTGGTGGGCATAGACCAGGGCCTCGATCGCGCGGTCCAGCGCATTCACGCCCGAGCCGGCATAGGCCATGTTGAAACTCTGGCCGGCGGTGTGCATCACGGCGTGCACGATGTCAAACAGGTGCTCGCGGTAGAGCGTGTCGACCACCTCCAGCAACAGGCCGATGCGCTCGTCGATCGGCGCCCGGGCCCAATCGGTCATGGCCTTGCTTGCCGCCGCGAACAGCTGGTCCGGATCCGCCTGCGGGTACAGGATGCCGAGCGCGCGTTGCGTGTAGGGCGAGACTTCTTCGCCCAGAGTGCCAACGGTGCCCGGCTGGTCGAGGTCAAAGTGGTGGGGCTGGTCCTGGCCGAGCCGGGCCTTGAAGGTCGCCAGACCTTTGGCCTGTGCGGTTTCGGCGTCCGGGTATTTGCCGGGCAGTTCAGGGAAGGGGCTCCAACAGTCGCGCTGTTGGCAGGCGGCCTGCGCTCGCTCGAAGCGGGCCCGGTGCTGTTCAAAAAAGTTCATGTTGCTGCGTCACGCCGCCACAGCAGCCGGTGATGACGGGCCACCGCCGTGCCAGGCACGGTGTCAGAGGCCGACAGGGCCAGCTGGTCCTGGGTCGGCCAGTCGATCCAGCGTACCTGCTCGGTGCCAACAAAATTAGGGTTGAGGGACTGGGTCACGCTGTGCACCACCTGCAAGCGGCCATCCTGGCGCTGCACACGGTAACGGCCGGCGTATTGAAAAAAGCTCTCGAAAGCCGCCAAACGCTCGTCAACCGGGGCGCTGCGCACGCTCTCGGACGACAGTTTGGCCCGGCCGGCTTTGGCAATGCAGGCGCTCATGCTGCCGTCATGGGTGTAGAGGATCAGCCCGGTGGCTGCGGCGCCAAACGGCAGCGAGGGCGATCGCCCATCGCCGTAGCTGATGTCCCAACGCACCAAATGCCATGTGCCAACCAAGGGATTACCCGAATCACTCAACACCGCCACCATGCTTACTTTCTTAGTTGAACTGATGTTAAGCGGTTTCTGTGGGCTTTGGCAAGCATCTGGGCCCCTTGTGCGGGTCACCTTGGCGTCAATCGGGTAGCTTGGCGTACCTGCTCGGCGCTTGCCCGGCCCCACCGCTTTTCAGCGGAGTACAGTCAGCCTTGGCGCACCAAGCGGCGGCGGCAATACAAGCAAGGCTCGTACCTGCAGGGGAGTCACCGCTACTGCGCCAACCCAAGGAAAAATTCCATGAAACTGGCCATGATGTCTGATATCCACGCCAACATCCAGGCGCTGGACGCCTGCCTGGCCCATGCCCAGAACCAGGGGGCCACCCACTATGCTTTTCTGGGCGACCTGGTCGGTTATGGTGCCGACCCCGCGGCGGTGGTGCAGCGGGTGCAGACCCTGGCCGCAGCCGGCGCTTGGGTACTCAAGGGCAACCACGATGCTATGGCGGTCAGACCGCCGGTCGACGCTAAGTCCATGGGCGACAGTACGGCAGACTGGACGCACCGGCAACTGGACCCCGTTCAGCGGCAGTTTCTGGACCAGTTGCCCTTAAGCCGCCAAGAGGCAGCCGTGCTGTTGGTGCACGCCACCGCAGACCAGCCAGAGCTGTGGCGCTATGTCTATGACGCACGGGCCGCTGGCGCCAGCCTGGATGCGGCGGCCAGCCTGCCCGCCGTGCGTTATGTGTTTGGCGGTCATGTGCATGCACAGACTCTGTATTACCGCGGCGGCGGATCGGGCTTGATGAAGTTCATTCCGACACCGGGTGTGGCCGTGTCTCTGCCGGACCATCGGCACTGGCTGGCCACCATCGGCTCGGTGGGGCAGCCTCGCGATGGCAACCCGCTGGCCATGTACGCTACGTTCGACACCCAGCGCCTGCAGTTGATGTTTCATCGCGTCGACTACGACCACCACGCCGCAGCCCAGGCCATACGTCGGGCCGGGCTGCCGGGTTTTTTTGCTGACCGCTTGGCGCTGGCGGTATGAAGTTGCTGGAACCGGGCGCCGAACTGGATGGCTTCACCATCGAGGCCTGCATTCACGCAGGCGGCATGGCGCACATCTACCGGGTGCGCTACAGCCACGGCGAGCGCGACCCTGGCTTTGCGCTAGCCATGAAGGTCCCGCGCATGACCGCAGGCGACGGCGCCGAGAACATCGTCAGCTTTGAGGTGGAGCACCAACTGCTGCAATTACTGACGGGTCCCCACGTGCCGCGGTTTGTTGCGGCGGGCGACCTGGACAAGCTGCCCTATCTGGTGATGGAATACCTCAACGGCCAGACCCTGGAGCACTGGAGTGAGGCCACTGAGCCGCTGACGGTGGTCGAGCTGGCCAGCCTGGGCGCTGCCATGGCCACCGCTGCGCACAGCTTGCACCAACAGAATGCGGTCCATCTGGATCTCAAGCCCGCCAATGTGCTGGTTCGTCCGGATGGCCATGTCGTGCTGCTCGATTTTGGGCTGTCCTGGAGCGCCGTCTACCCCGATCTGCTGGCCGAGCAGTTGCGCAAGGCGGTGGGCTCGCCCGCCTGGATGGCGCCCGAGCAGGTGGTGGGCGTGCGGGGCGACCCGCGCAGCGACATCTTTGCCATGGGGGTCATGCTGTACCAACTGGCCACCCATGAGCTGCCGTTTGGCGAGCCTCGCACCGCGGGCGGTCTGCGCCAGCGGTTGTGGATGGACCCCCGGCCGCCGCGCGCCTTGCGGCCAGACTTGCCTGAATGGCTGCAAGAGGTGATTCTGCGATGCCTGGAACCCGAGGCGGCCCGGCGCTATCCATCAGCCGCGCACCTGGCCTTCGATTTGCGACACCCCGAGCAAGTCAAAGTGACCGAGCGCGGGCGCAAGCTCAAGGGCATTGGCTTTCGCGCCCACGCCCGACGCTGGTTCAAGGCAGCCGGCATGCACTACCAGCCCAGCCCGCTACCGGCGCGGCAGGCAGAAGATGTGCCCATCGTCATGGTGGCCTTGCCGCACAAAGACGTGAGTGACGCCACCCTGTACTCCCTGCGCCAGGCGGTGGCACGGTCCCTGGGCACCCGACCCGGCGCGCAGTTGGCCTGTGTGACCGTGATCTCGTCCGGGCAGACCGATGCCAGCAGCGACGCCACCAGCGAAACCAGCGTTCACCGCCGCTACCTGACCACCCTGCGCCACTGGGCCGAACCGCTGGACTTGTCAGGGCACCAGGTCTCCTACCATGTGCTCGAATCGGGCGATGTGGCGCAGGCTTTGCTGGCCTATGCCCGCGGTAATGGGGTCAGTGCCATCGTCATGGGGGCGGCTACCCATGGCCTGATGACCCAGCGTCTGCTGGCCACGGTGCCGATCAAGGTCGCCATGGATGCCCCCTGCACGGTGATTTTGGTCAAGCAGGCCCTGCCCTTTGAGCGCCTGCAGGAGCAGGCGGCCAAACTCAAACCCATCTGGAACCCCGACCGCGATGCACCGTTCTAGGCTGGCACCGGGCGCTGATGGCACAGGCCCGACAATGCGGCGATGTCCTACACCTCGCCTCCGCCCGCCCCACGCCACGCTTTTGAGACCCTGACGCCGGACGGCGTGATGGATGCACTCGCCAGCGTCGGCCTGTATGGTGACGGACGTCTGCTGGCGCTGAGTTCCTATGAAAACCGGGTCTACCAGCTCCATCTTGAGGACGGGCAGGTGGTGGTGGCCAAGTTTTACCGGCCGCAGCGTTGGAGCGAGGCGCAGATCCTGGAAGAGCACGCGTTCTCGGCCGAACTGATGGCAGCCGAAATCCCGGTGGTGGGGCCCTTGCTGCTGGAAGGCCGCACCCTGCACAACTTTGGCGACTTTGCCTTTAGTGTGAGCCCGCGCCGGGGCGGCCGCGCCCCTGAGCTGGACGACCCCGATGTGCTGGAATGGATTGGCCGCTTTTTGGCACGCATCCACAGCGTGGGCGCGGCCCGGCCGTTTGCCAGCCGCCCGGCGCTGGACCTGCACAGCTTTGGCACCGCGTCACGCGACTGGCTGCTGGCGCACGACAAGGTGCCGCTGGACGTGCAGTCGGCCTGGACCCGCGCCGCCCAAAACGCTCTTGATTTAATAGCTAACTATCCAGCATTGACGGGGGCTGGAGGCCAAAAAGGCTCTGAAGATTCGGCAATCCGGCAACTGCGCCTGCACGGCGATTGCCACCCCGGCAACATCCTGTGGACGCCGCTGGACGTGCCGGCCGCGGCCGGGCCGGGGCCGCATTTTGTCGACCTGGACGACGCCCGCAGCGGCCCGGCGGTGCAGGACCTGTGGATGCTGCTCAGCGGGGACCGCCAGCAGCGTAGCCGCCAGCTGGGTGCCTTGGTGGATGGCTATGAGCAGTTTCGTGACTTTGACCGGCGCGAGCTGGCCCTGATTGAGCCGCTGCGCACCCTGCGCCTGATCCATTACAGCGCCTGGCTGGCACGGCGTTGGGACGACCCCACGTTCCCCATCAATTTCCCCTGGTTTGGCTCCAGCGATTACTGGCAGGGCCAGGTGCAGATGCTGGCGGACCAGCTGGAGGCCATGCAAGACGAGCCGCTGGTGGTGTGAGCGCTCTTAGAGAGGTGCAGGCCTGAACGCCGCCCACAGCATGGTGGCCCCGGCCAACAGTAACAGACCGTCCATCAGCAACTGAAAGCGTGCGGCGTCCAGCCTCAGCACCTGGCGCTTGGCGATGAATGCGCCCGCCATGAGCGAGGCGCCAATGGTCAGGCCGCGCGTCAAGGTGGCCATGGTCAGGGCGTCGAAAGCCCTGAATGTCAGGGCCTTGGCCCCATACACCGCCAGTGAGCCCATGGCCTCGGTGCCCAGGTAAGCGCCCTTCACCAGCCCGTGCGCCAAAAAGAAGGGCGCGTTGATCGGCCCGGTGCTGACCACAATGCCGGTCAGGTAGCCGATCACCGCCCCCACGGCCGCCATATGCCACAGGTTCAGCACCCAGCGCTGCCGCGCCATCCAGCGGCGCAATGGGATCATGACGATGAAAAATAGACCCAGCGACGCCTCGACCACGCCAGGTGGCAGGTTCAGCAGGGTGTGGGCGCCAAGGGCGGCAGCCGGCATGCCGGTGGCGCTGTAGGCGGCGGTGGTGCGCCAGTCGACCTCGCGCCACCAGGCCGCCACGCGCGAGGCATTGGCCATGATGGCCGCTACCGCCATGACGGGCACGGCTTCGCGCGGGCCGAACACCAGCACCAGCGCCGGCATCAGCATGATGGAGGTGCCAAAACCGACCACACCGCCCACCGTGCCAGCCACCAGACCGAGCAGCAGCACCAGTGCCAGGTCCATGCCGGTGAGGCCGGCTTATTTGCCGTTGATGGCCAGCAATTCCACCTCGAACAGCAGGGTGGCATTGGGTGGAATCGTGCCGCCGGCGCCGCGCTCGCCATAGGCGATGGCCGGTGGGCAAGTCAGCTTGGCTTTGCCACCGACCTTCATGCGCTGCACGCCCTCGGTCCAGCACTTGATCACGCCACTTAAGGGGAATTCAATCGCCTCATTGCGTTTGTAGGAGCTGTCGAATTCTTTGCCATCCGGAAAGGTGCCGCGGTAATGCACCTTGACCTTGTCACTGGCGCTCGGGCTGGCGCCGGCGCCATCCTTGAGCGAGCGATAGACCAGGCCCGAGGGTGTGACCACGGCGCCGGCCTCTTTGGCGGCTGCGGCGGTGACGGCGTTTTGCGCCCAGGCGGCGGGCAGGCTGGCCAGGGTCAGTCCGAGGACGACTGCGGCACGTTGCAAGGGATGACTCATGGTGAGGTTTTCCGGAAGTTGGTGGGCGGCTGCAATTGTCGCAGGCAATGCTCGCATTGAAGGCCCGCTAGTGCCCGAGTCCGATTAACATGGATGCCTAACTATTCAGGAGAACAGAGATGCCAAATCGAACCCTTAGCCTTGTTCAGTCTGCGTTTATTGCTCTAGTTATGATAGCGAACAGTGGATTGGCCTGGGCTCAGTCGGATTACCCCAGCAAGCCGGTCAAGGTGATCGTGGCCTTTCCGCCCGGTGGGACCAGCGATGTGATGGCCAGAATGCTGGCCGACGAACTCAGCAAGAGCCTCAAGCAGCCCTTTGTGGTGGAGAACATTGGTGGCGCTGGTGGCACCATTGGCGTTGAGCGGGCCCTGAAATTGCCAGCCGACGGCTACACCCTGATCCAGACCGGCGTCGGCCAAAGTGCCGTGGCCCACGGGCTCGACCCTAATTTGCGCTACAACTCGATGAGCGACTTCATCCACCTGTCACAAGTGCACTCGGGCCCCAATGTGTTGGTGGTGCACCCCGCCACACCGTACAAGACGGTCGCCGACGTGGTCGACTTCGCCAAGAAGAACCCTGGCAAGCTGGACTACGGCTTTACCCATGCAGCCTCTGGCCACATGGCCATGGAGCTTTTCAAGCAAACCGCCGGCGTTGAGCTCACTGGCATTCCCTACAAGGGCGGCGGCCCCATGCTGATCGACCTGCTGGCCGGTGTGATTCCCACCATGTTCATCAACCAGGATGCGGCGCTGGCCCACGTGCGCTCGGGCAAGATGCGGGCCATTGCGGTCAGCAGCGTGGCGCGCAACCCGCTCTACCCTGACGTGCCAACCATCGCTGAATCTGGCTACAAAGGTTTTGAGGCTCTGTCCTGGTCGGGCATGTCGGTGGCCAAAGGCACACCGCAGGCGGTGGTGGACAAGCTCGAAGCGGCTATTTCGCAGGCCATGCAGTCCGACACGATCCGCCAACGCATGAACTCGGTCGGTTTTGTCGTGCCGCCGCAGGGCAGCAAGCCCTACACCGCCTTCGTCAAGTCCGAACTCGACACCTGGGTGCGGGTGATCAAGACTGCCGGCATCAAGCCGGAGTAACTTATGGTTTAGATTTGCCCGGGCGCAGTTCCACATAGGTGGCCAGGCGTTCGGGGTAGTCGGCAGCCACGGGTGTATGAGACGCCCTGTTGCGTTCCAACTGCCCCATGGCCGTGGGGTAGTCACCGACATTCAGGTAATAGAAGAACGACAACAGCCGCTCCGAAAACCGCCAGAGCCCGTCGACCTTGGCATAGCGGTCGCTGTACCTCAGTGCGGTCAGCATGGGCTGCTCATTGCGCCAGACCTCGGCATGCACCGACAACTGCCCCTGGGCTTGCGTAGCCGAATCAAACCAGATGACGTGGTCATGGGCGACATGGTTGGTCGCACCGAGTACGCTGAAGCGACTCTCAAATTGCTTGAGGATCGCCTCACGCCCGGTTGCGCGCATCGCGCCGTCCTTGGAGCCAAACGAGGCCTGGTCGGTGAACAGCTCGGCTACCGCGGTCAGATCCCGGTTGTCAATGGCAAAGTTGTAGCGCGCCGTCAAGTCGCGAATGGCGAGCTGGTCCTCCACGGCGGCCAGACGGCTCTCCAGGGTGTTGGTGGCGGTTGGCGGAGCCCGGTGTGGAATGGTCATGGCGTCTTGTCCTCGTCGATCCGAGCGTTGGCATCACACCAGCAGCGCGTTAACCCGTTTCACATAGGCCGCCGGGTCGGCCGGCAGCCCGCCTTCGGCCAGCAGCGCCTGGTCGAACAGGATGTGCGCGAGGTCGTGGAAGTGCACCGAGCCGTCGAGCTTTTTCACCAGCGGGTGCTCGGCGTTGACCTCCAGCACCGGTTTCACCTCGGGGGCGCTCTGGCCGGCCTGCTTGAGCATGCGCGCCAGCTGGGTGCTCATGCCGTGGTCCTGCACCACCAGGCAAGCTGGGCTGTCCACCAGCCGGGTGGTCACGCGCACGTCCTCGGCCTTGTCTTTAAGCGCCTCTTTCAGCTTGGCCAGCAGTGGCTTGAAGGTTTCAGCCGCTTCTTCAGCCGCTTTTTTCTCGGCTTCGTCCTGCAGCTTGCCCAGATCAACCGCGCCTTTGGCCACGCTTTGCATTGGCGTGCCGTCAAACTCATTGAGGTAGTTCAGCGCCCACTCGTCCACCCGGTCGGTCATCAGCAGCACCTCAATGCCTTTTTTCTTGAAGACCTCGAGTTGCGGGCTGTTCTTGGCGGCGGCCAGGCTGTCGGCGGTGATGTAGTAAATGGCTTCCTGGCCCTCCTTCATGCGCGCCTTGTAGTCGGCCAGGCCCACACTCACCGTGTCGCTGGTGCTGCTGGCAAAGCGCAGCAGCTTGGCCAACCGGTCCTTGTTGCCGAAGTCCTCGCCCAGGCCCTCCTTGAGCACGGCGCCAAACTCGTTGTAGAACTTGGTGTATTTGCCAGCGTTGGCTTCAGCCGCCGCTTTGTCCTCCGCGCTCAGCACGTCGGTCACTTCGCCATCAGCGGCTTCTGGCAGGCGATCGTTGCGGGCCAGGTCTTCGAGCATGCCCAGCACGCGCTTGGTGCAGCCTTCGCGGATGGCCTTCACGTCGCGGCTTTCCTGCAACAGCTCGCGGCTGACGTTGAGCGGCAGGTCGGCCGAATCGACCACGCCTTTGACAAAGCGCAGGTAGGTGGGCATCAGCGCCTCGGCGTCGTCCATGATGAAGACGCGCTTGACGTAGAGCTTGATACCGGCTGATTTTTCGCGGTTGTACAGGTCCATTGGCGCTTTGGACGGGATGTACAGCAGCTGGGTGTACTCGGTGCTGCCTTCAACCCGGTTGTGGGTATGGGCCAGCGGGGCCTCGAAGTCGTGGCTGATCTGTTTGTAAAACTCGTCGTACTGCTCGTGGCTGATGTCTTTTTTGGCGCGGGCCCAGATGGCGTTGGCCTTGTTCACCGGCTCCCAATCACCGGTTTTGACCATGCCGCCGGGCTGGCGGCCGCCGTTTTCGTCGCTCGGGTTGATCAGCTCGCCGTCTTTCCATTCTTCCTTTTCCATCAGGATCGGCAGGCTAATGTGGTCGGAGTATTTGCTAATGATCCCCTTGACCTTCCAGGCACTGGCGTAATCCAGCGCGTCGTCGCGCAGGTGCAGCGTCACGCTGGTGCCGCGTGCGGCGCGGTCGATGGTCTCGACCTCAAAGTCGCCCGCGCCACCGCTGATCCAGCGCACCCCTTCAGCGGTGCTCAGCCCGGCACGGCGGGAATCGACCGTGATCTTGTCGGCCACGATGAAACCGGAATAAAAACCGACGCCAAACTGGCCGATCAGCTGGGAGTCGGCTTTCTGGTCGCCTGAGAGTTTGGAGACAAAGTCTTTGGTGCCGCTCTTGGCAATGGTGCCCAGGTGGTCAATTGCCTCCTGTTGGCTCATGCCGATGCCGTTGTCGGTGATGGTCAGGGTCTTGGCGTCCTTGTCAAAACTGACCCGCACCTCCAGGTTGGGCGCGTCTTCGTACAGTCCGCTGTTGTTGATGGCTTCAAAACGCAGCTTGTCGCAGGCGTCAGAGGCGTTGGACACCAGCTCGCGCAGGAAAATTTCTTTGTTGGAGTACAGCGAGTGGGTGACAAGGTGCAGAAGCTGGGCCACTTCGGCCTGGAAGGAGAGGGTTTGCTTGCTCATAGGTGTGGTGTAGTCTCAAAAAACGGAGGGTGCCTGATGGGCGCCGGAGCCGGTCACCCGGACAACATGCAATTATGGGCGATGCGCCTCCGTTTCAAGGCTTCAGCCGTCGACCTCGGGCTGTGCTGCGCCTCATAAAATGGTGTCTACCCCTCACGCCCCCCGCCGCATGACCCCTCCAACGATGCCCCAAGCGCCCCATGCTCCTCAGCCAGTCGCGCCCTGGCTGACCGTTGCCCGGTTGGAGGTCGGGGTACGCACTTTCCCGCCCGGTGAGAGCAACCCCCGTATCAGTGGCTACCACGCCGGCACGAATATTCAAGGTTACGACGACAAAGCCTCTTGGTGCTCGTCTTTTGTGAACTGGGTGCTGGCGCAGAGCGGGATCAAGGGTACTGGCTCGGCGCTGGCGCGAAGCTGGCTCGATTGGGGTGAGCCACTCGAGGCGCCACGGCCTGGTTGCATTGCTGTGTTGTGGCGTGACGATCCCAGCAGCTGGAAAGGGCACGTGGGCTTTTGGTTGCGCGAGGACACAGACCAGGTGCATCTGCTGGGCGGGAACCAGCTCGAAGCGGTGCAAGAGCACGCCTACCCCCGCCTGTGCGTGCTGGGGTACCGCTGGCCTGGGGGCTAGGCCCAGGCCCCTGCAATGCTCAAAGGCCGAGCAGTTTCTTGGCTTCGCCCAGCGCCTTCATGGAGGCGTCATGTTTGCCGGCCTTGTGCTGTGCTTCGCCTTCGGCCCGCATGGCTTTCACTTTGGTCATGTCCGGACCAGTCAGTACCGGTTTGGTGGCCAATTTGGCGTCAATAGCCTTCATCTCGCTCGGGCAGTTATGGGCAAAAGCCAAGGAACTGGTCAGGGCCAACAGGGCAAAGAGTGATTTTTTCATGGGTGTTCAAGCTGCTGGTGCCAGAAAATGCTGGCGCAATGATTGTTACCACGGTGCCAGCCAAAGAGTGCGCCGGGCGCTAAAGCCCCTACGCGTGGGCGAATCTTTAGGTGGGCCTAGCCTTAAAACTTTTCGTGGGGTGCCAGGTAGCGCCACTGCCCCAGCGGCAGGTTGCCCAGCATGACCTGGCCGATGCGAACCCGTTTCAGCCCTACCACCTTCAGGCCGACCAGCTCGCACATGCGCCGGATCTGCCGCTTTTTGCCTTCGGTCAGCACCACGCGCAGCTGCTCCGGGTTTTGCCAGCTGATCTTGGCGGGTTTAAGGGCCTGCCCGTCCAGGCTCAGGCCGTGGCGCAGCTTCTCCAGCAGGGCCGGCGGGAACACGGCCTGCACGTTGGTGGTGATGGGGTCGTCGTCGTCCATGCGCACCAGCTGGCCTGGCTTCGGGTCATTCTGGGGCTGGCCGGTTTTGTCCAGGCCCAGGTAGACCACCCGCACCAAGTACTCCTTCTCCATCACCGAGTCTTCGCCAATCAATTGGCGCGCCACCCGGCCATCCTGCGTCAGCACCAGCAGCCCGATCGAGTCGATGTCTAGCCGGCCGGCCGGCACCAGGCTTTGCAACTGTTTGGGGTGAAAGAAAAAGCGTGCGTTGTCCTCGGCCCAACGGTTTTGCGGCTGCACCAGCGTGATGGCGGGCAGGTGACCGTCTTCAGCCTGCCCGCTGACGAGCCCCATGGGTTTGTTGACCAGGATGGTGACCTGGTTGGCCTGCTGACCCTGCGCCTGCGGGCTGACCTCGATGCGCACATCGGGCGCCACCTGCATGCCCATAGTGGCCACCACGCCATTGACCTTGACCCAGCCTTTGCCGATCCAGTCATCGGCTTCGCGCCGTGACGCCAAGCCCAGCTCGGCCATGCGCTTGTTCAGGCGCAGCGTGCCATTGGGGCCAATGGCGGCGGTGTTGGTCTGCCCGGCCGGGATCGGCGCCCGCTGAGCCGGCGGCGCTGCGCGCCGGAAGGTGGGTGCGGGCGGAGCAGGGGATTTGGGTAGGGTCATTTGCTATTGAAATAGGAGCTATAACGTCATATTTTACAAGGGCTGGAGGCTGATTTGTCTTTGAACGCCGAAGGAGAGCGACAGCGACGGCTTGAACCTTTCTTCTGGCCGCCCGGCGTCAGGGGTGGCGCGATATGGGCGCGGACTGTGGCGGTCGGCGCAAGCGCCGACGTCGCTGCGATGCTCTGCCAGCGGTCGGGGCGCGGAACTCACTGTGTTTGCTGTGCTCACGCCGTTCGAACAACCGCGCCCAGCATGTTGACGAGCGCGCTGCGCGCGACGACCGCTGGCCTGCGCTTCTCGCCGCCACAGAATGCGCCCATATCGCGCCACCCCTGACGCCAGGCTTTACCTCGGGGCGGCAAAGATGCTTGTTTGCAAAGGCGCAGCGAGGCGGGCTGTAGCGCGCCTCTGAGGCGCCGGCGACGCGCAGGGCTGGCTGCCTCGCGCGCAGCGCGACGCCACATCTGGCTCGTCGCGGTTGTCTGAACGAAGAGAGCGAAGCGAACGCAGTGAGTTCCGCGACGCGGGTCGCCAGACCGAGCATCGCCGGGGAGTCGGCGCTGTGCACCGACCGATGCAGTGAAGCGCTGCAGTCCGTCTCGCTGCGCTTTTGCTGACGTGATGTGATCTTCAAGGGCTTGCCGCGAAATCAGCCCACAAACACGTGCGTGCGCAGCGCACCCAAATCGAGCACGCGCAAGCCGCCGTACTCGACCCGGATCGCGCCCTCTGCTGCCAACGCGGTCAGGGCTTCGTTGACGCGTTGGCGTGACAGACCCACCAGGTAGGCCAACTCCTGCTGGGTGATGCGCAGCACCTCGCCCACGCCAGGGTAGAGCACCGGGTTGAAGAGCGCCGCTAGGCTGCGGGCCACCCGCAAATTGGGGTTGCCCATGCGGTCAATCTCGCGTGCGGCGATGAACTGGCCCAGCCGCTCGTTGAGCTGGTTCATGACAAAGCGGTTGAAGCCGATCGAATGGTCCAGCAGCCAGTGGAAGGTGTCGACATGCAGACCCGCTACCCGGCTTTTGCGCAGGGCCTGGATGTTGTAACGGTAAGGTTCGCGTTTGAGTGCCGTGCCCTCACCAAACCAGCCGCCGGGCGGCACGCCAGTGAAGGTCATGGTCTGGCCCTGCGCGTTGTCGGTGCTCATTTTCAGCAGGCCGTCGACCACGCCAAACCAGTAAGTCACCGGCCGGCCTACCCGGCACACATAGTCGCCTGGGCTGGCGTCGGCGATTTTGAGGTCGGCCACGGCGCGCTCTCGCTGGGGCGGCGCCAACAGACTGAGCCAGGGAATGGCGTTCAGCTCAACCAGGGTGAGCGGGCGACGGCGCTGGTGCAGTGAGGACTCTTGAACCATATCGGGATCAGCCTGTAAGCCGCCAGAAAGCGAAGGGAAAACCCCTACTGATTAAGGTCAAAATTGTCGTCGGAACGACAACTTGGCGTCAAACGAATCCCTATTATTTGCCCTATTGCAACAAGCGGCAACCCCCTGCCAGACTTGTGCAGCCACCGAGACAAGGTTACGGGATGCAGACCACTTTCCCTCAATTGCTGTTCCAACACGCCAAGCAACGCCCGGGCGACCCGGCCATGCGTGAAAAAGAATACGGCATCTGGCAAGCCCTGAGCTGGGCTGACCTGGCCGCCATGGTGACGCATTTGGCCTGTGGCCTGCACCAGGCCGGTCTGCGCCGGGGCCAGCACATGGTGGTGGTGGGCGCCAACCGGCCGCGCCTGTATGCCACGATGCTGGCTGCCCAGTCGCTCGGTGCGGTGCCGATTCCGCTGTACCAGGACGCTGCCGCCGCGGAATGCGTGTTCCCGATCAACAACGCCGACGTGGCCTTCGCCTTTGCCGAAGACCAGGAACAGGTCGACAAACTGCTGGAGGCACGGGTCCAGTGCCCAGGTCTGGCGCACATCTATTTTGATGACCCGCGTGGCCTGCGCAACTACGACGAACCCGGCCTGGCCTCGCTGGATGAATTGTTGGCGGCCGGCCAGGCCTTTGCCAAAATGCACCCAGATTTTGTCAAGGGCGAGGTGGCGCTGTCCCAGCCGCACGATGTGGCGGCCATGTTCTTCACCTCGGGCACCACCGGCAACCCCAAGGGCGTGGTGCACACCCACAACTCACTGCTGGACCGGGCCCGGGCTGGCGCCGAGTTCGACCATTTAACCCACCGCGAAGAGGTGCTGGCCTACCTGCCACCGGCCTGGATCGGGCAGAACATCTTCAGCTACGCGCAATGGCTGGCTTGTGGCTATGTGGTTAACTGCCCTGAATCGGCTGCCACAGTCACGATCGACCTCAAGGAGGTTGGTCCGACCTATTACTTTGCCCCGCCGCGCGTCTTTGAAGGGCTGCTGACCAGCGTCATGATCCGCATGGAAGACGCCGGCGCACTCATGCGCGGCATGTTTCAGGCGTTCATGAAGGTCGCGCAGCGGGTTGAGCCGGCGCGCATGGACGGCAAGTCGCTGGGCTTGGGCGATTGGCTGCTGTACGCGCTGGGTGACCTGCTGGTGTATGGCCCCTTGCGCAACAACCTGGGCATGAGCCGGGTGCGCGTGGCCTACACCGCGGGTGAGGCGATTGGCCCTGACTTGTTCACCTTTTACCGATCGATCGGCATCAACCTTAAGCAGTTGTACGGCTCCACCGAGACAGCTGTGTTTGTTTGTCTGCAACCCGACCATGAAGCCCGCGCCGATACCGTAGGCGTGCCGATTGCAGGGGTAGAGATCAAGGTGGCTGACAACGGCGAAATCCTGGTCAAGTCACCTGGGCTGCTCAAGGAGTATTTCAAGAACCCGCAGGCCACGGCCGAGGTGCTGACCGCAGACGGCTGGTACCACACCAGCGACGCCGGCTTTTTGGATGCGCACGGCCACCTCAAGATCATCGACCGCGTGAAAGACGTGGGCCGCATCAGCGGTGGCGCCAACGACGGCGCCATGTTCGCGCCCAAGTACGTTGAGAACAAGCTCAAGTTCTTCCCGCACATCAAAGAGGTGGTGGCCTATGGTGACGGCCGCGAAAAGGTGTGCGTCATGATCAACATTGACTTTGACGCGGTGGGTAACTGGGCCGAACGCCGCAACCTGCCCTACGCCGGCTACACCGACCTGGCGCAAAAGCCTGAGGTCTACCAGCTGATCAAGGACTGCGTGGAGAAGGTCAACGCCGACCTCAGCGCCGACACCCTGCTCGCTGGCAGCCAGGTCAGCCGCTTTTTGGTGCTGCACAAAGAGTTGGATGCCGACGACGGCGAGTTGACCCGCACCAACAAGGTCCGGCGTGGCTTCATTGCCGACAAATACCTGGCCCTGGTCGATGCGCTGTATGGCGGTGCCACCACCCAGTTCATTGAAACCCAGGTCAAGTTTGAGGATGGTCGCACTGGCAACGTCAGCGCCACCCTGCGCATCGACGACGCCAAGACCTTCGCCCCGGTAAAGGCCGCAGCATGAGTGCCAAACAGATCGGTGACGTCATCCTCGACGTCAAAAACATCTCCTTGAGTTTTGGTGGCGTCAAAGCGCTGACCGACATCTCCTTTGACGTGCGCGAGCACGAGGTGCGCGCCATCATCGGCCCCAACGGTGCCGGCAAGAGCTCGATGCTGAACTGCATCAACGGCGTCTACACGCCGCAGCAGGGCACGATCGCTTTCCGCGGCCAGACTTTCGACCACATGGACAGCCACCAGGTGGCGGTAATGGGCATTGCCCGGACCTTCCAGAATCTGGCCTTGTTCAAGGGCATGAGCGTGATCGACAACATCATGACCGGGCGCAACCTGCGCATCAAGAGCAACCTGTTTCTGCAGGCGCTGCGCATTGGCCCGGCCCAGCGCGAAGAAGAGCGGCACCGCGAGTTTGTCGAACACATCATTGACTTCCTGGAAATCCAGGCCTACCGCAAAACGCCTGTCGGCCAACTGCCCTACGGCCTGCAAAAGCGGGTGGACCTGGGTCGCGCGCTGGCGATGGAGCCCAAGGTGCTGCTGCTCGACGAGCCCATGGCCGGCATGAACGTGGAAGAAAAACAGGACATGTGCCGCTTTGTGCTGGATGTGAACCAAGAGTTCGGCACCACGGTGGTGCTGATCGAGCACGACATGGGCGTGGTGATGGACATCTCGGACCGGGTGGTGGTGTTGGACTACGGCAAAAAAATAGGCGATGGAACGCCCGATGAAGTACGCAACAACCAGGAAGTGATCAGCGCCTATCTGGGCACGAGTCACTGAAACATATGGCATTTTTTCTTGAAACTCTGTTGGGCGGCCTGATGGCCGGCATGCTGTACTCGCTGGTGGCGCTCGGCTTCGTGCTGATCTACAAAGCCTCAGGCGTGTTCAATTTCGCGCAGGGCGCCATGGTGCTGTTTGCGGCGCTGGCCATGGCCCGCTTTGCCGAATGGATTCCACTTTGGACGGGGCTGAACAACCCGGTGCTGACCACGCTGGCGGCCTTTGTGGTGGCCGGGATGATCATGTTTGTGGTGGCCTGGCTGATCGAGCGGTTGGCGCTGCGCCATCTGGTGAATCAGGAGGGCACCACGCTGTTGATGGCCACGCTGGGCATCAGCTACTTTCTGGACGGCATCGGCCAGACCCTGTTTGGCAGCGACATCTACAAGATTGACATCGGCATGCCCAAGGAGCCGATTTTTGTACTCGATACGATGTTCCCCGGCGGCATCCTGATCAACAAGGAAGACCTGTACGCCGCCCTGATTGCCGCGCTGCTGGTGGCGAGCTTAAGCCTCTTCTTCCAGAAAACCGCCACCGGCCGCGCCCTGCGTGCGGTGGCCGACGACCACCAGGCGGCGCAAAGCATTGGTATTCCACTCAACCGCATCTGGGTCATCGTCTGGTGCGTGGCCGGTGTGGTGGCACTGGTGGCCGGCATGATCTGGGGCAGCAAGCTGGGCGTGCAGTTTTCCCTCACCACCGTGGCCCTGCGTGCCCTTCCAGTGGTGATCCTGGGTGGCCTGACCTCGGTGCCGGGCGCCATCATCGGCGGCCTGATCATCGGCGTGGGCGAAAAACTGTCTGAGGTGTTCCTCGGCCCCTACGTGGGCGGCGGCATCGAGATCTGGTTCGCCTACGTGCTGGCCCTGGTGTTTTTGCTGTTCCGGCCGCAGGGCCTTTTTGGCGAAAAGATCATTGATAGAGTTTGACGAGTCACCCCATGCTTGTCTGCCAGTACCTCCGCCCTTCAACTCTGCTGCTCATGGCTGTCATTCCCGCGCAGGCGGGAATCCACGGCCTGGCAAAGATGGATTCCCGCCGTTGCGGGAATGACTAACCCGAAAGCATCATGTTCTACAGAGAAAACGGCCAATTCAAGACCAGCTACCGCAGCGATAGCCAGATCTTCCCGATCGCGCAGGACCGCTGGGCGGTGCTGCTCATCGTCTTGGCGGCCTTCCTGCTGGTGCCGCAGTTCAGCTCGGACTACATGTTCCGTGCGATCCTGATCCCGTTCCTGATCATGTCGCTGGCGGCCCTGGGCGTGAACATTCTGGTCGGCTATTGCGGCCAAATCTCGCTCGGGTCGGGTGCGTTCATGGCGGTGGGCGCCTATGCGGCCTTCAACTTCTTCGTGCGGCTGCCCGGCATTCCGCTGCTGCTGGCGCTGGTCATGGGCGGGGTGTGTGCCGCCGCCTTTGGCATTTTGTTCGGCCTGCCGAGTTTGCGCGTCAAGGGCCTGTACCTGGCTGTTGCCACGCTGGCGGCGCAGTTTTTCAGCGACTGGATGTTTTTACGCATCAAGTGGTTCACCAACAACTCGCCTTCGGGCTCGGTGTCGGTGTCGGGCTTGGAGTTCCTTGGTTTGTCGATCGACAGCCCCACCGAAAAATACCTGCTCTGCCTGTCTATCCTGGTGGTGCTGGCGCTGCTGGCCAAAAACCTGGTGCGCTCGGCCATCGGGCGCGAATGGATGGCCATTCGCGACATGGACGTGGCCGCGGCGGTGATCGGCATCCGCCCCATGTACGCCAAGCTGACCGCCTTTGCGGTGAGCTCTTTCATCATCGGTGTGGCCGGTGCGCTGTGGGGTTTTGTCTACCTGGGTGCCTGGGAGCCGGCAGCGTTTTCGGTAGAGATGTCATTTCGCCTGCTGTTCATGGTGATCATTGGCGGCATGGGCTCCATCATGGGCAGTTTTTTTGGCGCCGCCTTCATCGTGCTGCTGCCCATCGGCCTGAACCAGTTTCTGCCGCTGCTGGGCAGCCTGTTTGGCGTCGTGATTTCCACCTCTGGCATTTCGCATGCCGAACTCATCATCTTTGGCGCCTTGATTGTGTGGTTCCTGATCGTGGAGCCGCACGGCCTGGCCAAATTGTGGTCGACCGCCAAGCAGAAGCTGCGGCTGTGGCCGTTCCCCCATTGACCGTTTTTTTTCGTAAACCCAGGCAGCTTGCTGCCAACTATCTAGGAGACAAACATGAAGTTACGATTTCTCGCCGCCCTGTCGCTTGCCGCTGTGGCGTCGATGGCTGTGGCTCAGACGGCGCCAGCCAAGCCAGCAGCCAAGCCAGCGGCCAAGGCTGCTGCCGAGACCAAGGTGCAGTTTTTCCCTGGCCTGCCCTACCGCACCGGCCCCTTTGCGCCCAACGGCGTGCCATGGGCCAACGGTTATTCCGACTACTTGAAGCTCGTCAATGCCAAGGGCGGCATCAACGGCGTCAAGATTCTGTACGAAGAGTGCGAGACTGGCTACGACACCGCACGCGGCGTCGAGTGCTATGAGCGCCTGAAGGACAAGCACGGTGGCGCCACCGTGTTCCAGCCGCTGTCAACCGGCATCACCTTTGCCCTGACCGAAAAAGCCCCCGGCGACAAGATCCCGCTGATCACCGCCGGCTACGGCCGCAGTGAAAGCCAGGACGGCACCGTGTTTAAGTGGAACTTCCCCCTGGCTGGCACCTATTGGTTGGCGGCGGACGCACTGGTGCAAACCGTCGGAACAAAAGAAGGTGGTCTGGACAAGCTCAAGGGCAAGAAGATCGCGCTGGTCTACCATGACTCGCCTTATGGCAAGGAGCCGATTCCCCTGCTCCAGGAGCGTGCCGCCATACACGGTTTCACCCTGCAGTTGTTGCCGGTGACCTCGCCGGGTGTCGAGCAAAAAGCCACTTGGTTGCAGGTGCGTCAGGCCAAGCCTGATTACGTTTTGTTGTGGGGCTGGGGCGTGATGAACTCCACCGCCTTGAAGGAAGCCCAAGCCACCGGTTACCCGCGCGAGAAGATGTATGGCGTGTGGTGGTCGGGCGCTGAGCCTGATGTGAAAGACGTGGGCGAGGGTGCCAAGGGCTACAACGCTGTGACCATGCAGCACGGTGCCGAGCCGAACTCCAAGGTGGTCAAGGACATTCTGGCGCTGGTGCATGCCAAGGGACAGGGTACTGGGCCCAAGGACGAAGTGGGCCAGGTGCTGTACATCCGTGGCGCCATGAGTGCCATGCTGGCGGTGGAGGGCGTGGCCCGGGCGCAGGAGCGCTTTGGCAAGGGCAAGTGGATGACGGGCGAGCAGGCTCGCTGGGGCTACGAGAACCTGGCGCTGGACCAAAAGAAACTCGATGCCCTTGGTTTTGCTGGCGTGATGCGGCCCATCAGCACCTCCTGCGTCGACCACATGGGCTCCAACTGGGCGCGCGTGCACACCTGGGACGGCAAGGCCTGGAACTTCTCCTCCGACTGGCTGCAGGCGGATGAGCAGATCCTGAAGCCACTGGTCAAGTCAACGGCTGCCAAATACGCCGCTGAGAAGAAACTGACACCGCGCACTCCGGCGGATTGCCAGTCCTGATGAGATCTCTGTCAACCCGGGCCCAGGGCCCGGGTTGACAGGCCAACCGGCAGCGCTGCGTGCAACGCTGCCGACTGGCAAAAGGCAAGGATTTATGGACGCTCCCCAAATAGTTCTCAACGTGAACGGCATCGAGGTTATTTACAACCACGTCATACTGGTGCTCAAGGGCGTGTCCCTGAATGTGCCCGAAGGCAAGATCGTGGCCATCCTGGGCGGTAATGGCGCCGGCAAAACCACCACGCTGCGCGCCGTCTCTAACCTGCTGCGCGGCGAACGCGGCGCTGTGACCAAGGGCTCGATCGAGTTGCGTGGCGAGCGCATCGAGAACCTGTCGCCCGCCGACCTGGTGCAGCGCGGCGTGGTGCAGGTGATGGAGGGGCGGCATTGCTTTGCCCACCTGACCATTGAAGAAAACCTGCTCACCGGCGGCTACACCCGCAAGGACAAGGCCGAGATTGCGCGCAACCTGGACAAGGTCTACACCTATTTCCCACGCCTCAAGACCCGGCGCACCAGCCAGGCCGCCTACACCTCCGGCGGCGAGCAGCAGATGTGCGCCATTGGCCGAGCGCTGATGGCCAACCCGAGCATGGTGCTGCTGGATGAGCCTTCGATGGGCCTGGCACCGCAGATCGTGCAAGAAGTGTTCGAGATTGTGAAAGACCTCAACCAAAAGGAAAAGGTCACCTTCCTGCTGGCCGAGCAAAACACCAACATGGCGCTCAAGTACGCCGATTACGGCTACATCATGGAGTCGGGCCGGGTGGTGATGGACGGCGTGGCGAGTGACCTGGCCAACAACGAAGACGTCAAGGAGTTCTACCTCGGCGTGGGTGGCGGTGAGCGCAAGAGCTTTAAAGATGTGAAGAGTTACAAACGGCGCAAGCGCTGGCTGGCTTAAGGACGGCGCCCATGAGTTTCTTTTTTGACACCCTTGAAACGCGCGAACCGGCCCTGCGCGAGGCCGCGCTGATGGCCGCCTTGCCAAAGCAGGTGGCCCATGCCAAGCAGGCCTCGGCCGCGCTGGCACAGATTCTGGCCGCCGTAGACCCTGCCGCAGTAAGCAGCCGCAGTGCTCTGGCACATTTGCCAGTGACCCGCAAGCACGAGTTGCTAGACCGCCAGCAGGCCAGCCGTGCCGTGGCCGGTGGTGATGTATTTGGCGGCTTCAGCACCCTGGGCTATGGCGCGCAAATGCCGCGCCTGTTTGCCAGCCCGGGCCCGATTTATGAGCCCGAAGGCTCGGGCCGCGACTACTGGCGCATGGCGCGGGCCATTTTTGCCGCCGGCTTTCGCCCGGGTGAGCTGATTCACAACTGCTTCAGCTACCACTTTGTGCCAGCCGGCTCGATGATGGAGTCGGGCGCCCACGCGCTGGGCTGCACCGTGTTTGCCGGCGGAACCGGCCAGACCGAGCAGCAGGTGCAGGCCATGGCGCAGCTGCAACCCGCCGGCTTCATTGGCACGCCCAGCTTCCTCAAGATCATTGTCGAAAAAGCTGCCGAGATGGGTGTGGCCCTGCCCAGCGTCACCAAGGCCATGTTTGGCGGCGAGGCGTACCCACCCTCGCTGCGCGACTGGTTTGCTGAGCGTGGCATTGCCGGTTACCAGTGCTATGCCACGGCCGACGTCGGTTTGATTGCATTCGAGACCGCGGCGCGTCAGGGTTTGGTGCTGGATGAGGGGGTGATTGTAGAAATCGTCCGCCCCGGCACGGGCGACTCGGTGGCCGACGGCGAGGTAGGCGAACTGGTGGTGACCAGCCTGAACCCGGCCTACCCGCTGATTCGCTTTGGCACGGGCGACTTGTCGGCGGTGCTGGCCGGGCCCTGTCCAACCGGGCGCACCAACACCCGCATCAAGGGCTGGATGGGGCGGGCCGACCAGACCACCAAAATCCGCGGCATGTTTGTGCACCCGGCCCAGGTGGACGCCATCGCCAAGCGCTTTCCAGAAGTGGCGCGGGCGCGGTTGGTGGTCACCGGCGAGATGGCCAACGACGCCATGACGCTCAAGGTCGAGACCGCCGGCGAACCGGCTGCGCTGGCCAGCCGCATTGGTGACGCCATTCGCGACATCACCAAGTTGCGTGGCGAGGTTGAGCTGCTGCCGCTGGGCAGCTTGCCCAACGACGGCAAGGTGATTGAGGACGCGCGGAGTTACAAATAGGTGAGATGCAAGTTGGAATGGTTGACTTGCGATAAGCTCGCGTCAATTCGTCATCGGCCTAGGTAGTTTCCGCCTTACGCGCAAGACCTGGCCTCGCTACCCTTTACTGTGTTTGTTTAAATTGGAGATTTGAAATGAAACGTTTGCTGGTTCTGGCTGCTGCCTCCGTCGCCCTGTTTGCCCAAGCGCAAACCTACCCCGGCACCAAGCCGATCACGCTGGTGGTGCCTTTCGCCGCCGGCGGCCCGACCGATCTGGTGGCGCGTCAACTCGGTGAAGCCATGCGCAAAACCCTGCCCGGCAGCAACTTTGTGGTGGAAAACGTCAACGGCGCTGGCGGCACCATCGGCGCCACCAAGGTGGCCAAGGCTTCGCCCGATGGCCACACCCTGCTGGTCTGGCACATTGGCATGGCCGCCACCGCCGGCCTGTACCGCAAGCTGCAGTACAAGCCGCTGGAAGACTTTGAGTACCTGGGCATGATCAACGACGTGCCCATGACCCTGATTGGTAAGCCCCAGCTGCCGGCCAACACCTACCGCGATTTTGAAAATTACATCCGCGCCAATGGCGGCGCGCTCAACATCGCTCACGCCGGGCTGGGCTCGGCCTCGCACCTGTGCGGCCTGATGTGGCAGTCGGCAGTCAATGCCAAAGAGGCCATGACCACCATCCCGTTCAACGGCACGGCCCCGGCCATGACCGCCCTGATGGGCGGCCAAGTTGACCTGATGTGCGACCAGACCACCAACACCACCCAGCAAATTGAGGCCGGCCGCGTCAAAGCGTTTGCCGTCACCACGGCCGGTCGCCTGAACAACCACAAGCTGCTCAAAGACTACCCGTCGCTGCAGGAAATGGGCCTCAAAGGCTTCAACCTGACGGTTTGGCACGGCATGTACGCGCCCAAGGGCACGCCACCGGCCGTGCTCAAGCAACTCAACGACGCCATGAAAGCTGCGCTGAAAGACCCTGAGTTCCTCAAGCGGCAAGAAGCCTTGGGCGCTGTGGTGGTAAGCGACAACCGCACCGATCCGGCTGCGCACAAGGCCTATGTCACTGCCGAGATCGCCAAGCTCAAGCCCGCCATTGAGGCAGCCGGCAAGTTTGCTGACTAAGCCATGGTCGCCCGGTCTGGCCCATTTAGGGCTCTAGCCCTTGTCGCTCTGGGGGTGGCTGCTACTTTTACTGTAGCGGGTGCTGCATGGGCGCAAAGCGCTTGGCCTAGCAAGCCGGTCAAGATCGTGGTGCCGTTTGCCCCCGGCGGCACCACCGACATCCTGGCCCGGGCGGTGGCGCCCGAGCTGGCCAAAGCCTTTGGCCAGCCCTTCGTTGTGGAGAACCGGGGTGGCGCTGGTGGCAACATCGGCGCCGAGCAGGTGGCCAAAGCCCCGGCGGACGGCTACACCCTGTTGATGGGCACGGTCGGCACGCACGGCATCAACAAGTCGCTGTACACCAAGCTGGCCTACGACCCGCAAAAAGACTTTGCACCCATCACCCTGGTCGCCGGCGTGCCGAACGTGATGGTGATGAACACCGAGCGGGCGCGCCAACTGGGCATCAACACGGTGCCCGACTTCATCCAGTACGCGCGCAGTCAAACGGCGGGCTTCAACATGGCCTCCAGTGGCAACGGCACCTCCATCCACTTGGCGGGCGAGTTGTTCAAGTCCATGACCGGCGTGTCCATGACGCACATCCCTTACACCGGCTCGGCGCCGGCGCTGTTGGGGTTGGTGTCGGGCCAGGTGGATGTGATGTTTGACAACCTGCCCTCGGCCATGGCCCTGATCAAGTCCGGCAAGCTCAAGGCCTTTGCTGTGACCAGCGCGCAGCGCTCTGCCGCCATGCCGGAGCTGCCCACTCTGGAGGAAGCCGGCCAGCTGAAGGGTTTTGAGGCCAGCAGCTGGTTTGGCCTTTTGGCGCCAGCCGGTACGCCAGCCGATGTGGTTGGCCGCTTGCAGCAGGAAACCGCCAAGGCGCTTAATTCGCCCGAGATCAAAGAAAAGCTGCTGGCGCAGGGCGCCATTCCCAGCGGCAACACGCCGCAGCAATTTGCTGCGCTGATCGACGCCGAAATCAAGAAATGGGCGGCCGTGGTGAAGGCCTCTGGCGCCAGGGTTGACTGAATCCGGTTCAACCGCTCAGACGCCCCAGACGATGTCCTTGCCAGCCTTCTGGCAGCGGCGCAACATCTCGATGAAGGGCAGGGCGCGCTGGCGCAGCCCAATGGCCTCAAAGCGCGGCGGTGCTTTTTGTAGCCTCAGTGCGTCGGCCAATGCCGCTTGCTGGTCCGCTTCTTCGCGCGCCACGGCGGCCTGCAGCGCCACAATCGCGGCGGCCATCTGCTCTGGCAGGATGATGCCCTTGTCGCCGCTCCCCGGCGTCGTATGCTTGCCGATGATCTCAAGTACCCGCCGGCCGTTGGCCTGCAGCATGATCAGGTCCCCGGCGGCTTTGGATTTGAATTTGTAGAGCATGGCGATCAATGGTAAAACATATCATCTCACGGCTCGAGCGACTGCGTTTTGGCCCGGGTCAAGACATCATCATGAACGCGAAACCGCCCAAACTGCCTTAATCCACCGCAAACTACAAAAAGTGTACGTATGAAACGCATGTTGTCTCTCACCCTGGGCGGAGCCCTTGCCCTGGCCCTGCTGGCCCCTGCACAGTCCCGCGTCACCCGCATTGTCATTGACGAAGCCAAGCCTTGGGCGCCGCCGGCCGGTGCCGCAAGCCCGGCCATTGCTTATGAGCGGGTGGCGGGGCGGGCCTTTGGCGAGCTCGATCCAGCGCTGCCGGGTAACGCCAGCATCCAGGATATCGCGCTGGCGAAGGACCCCGATGGCAAAGTGCGCTATGTGGCCTCTTTCGTGCTGCACAAGCCGCGCGACATGGCGCAGGCCAGCGGCCTGCTCTGGCATGACGTGCCCAACCGCGGCAACGTGCCTGCATTTGCGGCGCAGGAACAGGCCCTGGGCGACGTGATGCTGGCCAGCGCCTGGCAGGGCGACAACAGCGGCAATACAGTGGTGCGTGCCAGCGCCAGCGTTGACGGCCGCCAGTTCCTTCAGCTGCCGGTGGCGCGCGGCCCCGGTGGGGCCGCGGTCACCGGCGAGGTGTTCGGCCGCATCGTCAACCGCAGTGGGTTCGCATCGCAGCGGCTGATGGTGCAATCCAACCCCGTGCCCTATAAACCCGTCAACCTGGACACCCGCCTGGCCCGCCTGGTGTCCCGGGGCGGGGAACGCCAGAGCGGCGAGGTGCTGGATGAGCGGCCGGTGGCGCCAGCCGATTGGGCCTGGGCCCGCTGTGATGCTGCCAACCCATTCCCTGGTACGCCAGATCCGACACAGATCTGCCTGAAAGACGGTTTCGACGGCAACCGGCTGTACCAGGTGGTGTTCACAGCGCAAGACCCCTACGTGTTGGGCATCGGTTTTGCCGCCTGGCGTGATGTCGGCGCCTTTTTCAAGCGGGCTGCGGCCGACGACGTTGGCACAGCCAACCCCTTGGCCGGGCGCATCAACCACAGCATCACTCGTGGCGTCTCGCAGTCCGGCAACTTTCTGCGTGGCTGGCTTCATATGGGATTCAATCAGGACGAGCTTGGTGCACCGGTACACGACGGGTTGTGGCCCATCATCGCTGGCCGGCGCATTGCCTTGAACTTTCGCTGGGCTCAGCCTGACGGCGTCCTGGAGTTGTACCAAGCCGGCAGCGAGGGCCCTCAGTGGTGGTTGCCGCACCCTGACCCGGTGCGTGGACTGCCAGCAGCCGGCATTCTGGACCGCTGCACCGCCAGCAAGACATGCCCGAAGGTGATGGAGCATTTTGGCTCGGCTGAGGTCTGGGCGCTCAAGCTCACGCCTGAGTGGGTGGGCACCGATGGCAAGGCTGACTTGCCCTTGCCGGATTCGGTGCGGCGCTACTACATTGCCAGCTCAACCCATGGCGGCGGTGCCGGCGGCTTCGACACCAGTGTGCCGGGCGCGGCCCTGCCCAAGGCGGGTCCGATGTGCCCCGGCAACAACTTTGGCCAGGGCCTGCTGCCAGCCAACCCGGTGCCGCACACCCAGACCGTCAATGCGCTGCGTGTGCATTTTCGCAACTGGGTCATGAAAGGTGTGGCACCCCCGCCCAGCCGCTACCCCACGCTAGCCCAGGGCACACTGGCGCCGGCCAATAAGGCAGCATTGGGTTTCCCGACCCTGCCAGGACTGCGGGCCACGCTGCCCGAGCCAGACTTCATCATGCCAGTGCTCGATTACGACTGGGGCCCGGGCTTCAACCCCCTGGATGGCTCGGGCGTCGCCAGCCTGGCGCCACCGGCCATCCGCCGCGTGCTCGACATGTGGGCGCCCACTGTCGATGCCGATGGCAACGAGCATGGCGGCGTGCCGGTGGTCTTGCTGGATGCGCCGTTGGGCACTTACTTGGGTTGGAATGTCACGGCGGCGGGTTTCCATAAGGGTCAGATCTGCAACTATGCGGGGGGCATGCTGCCTTTTGCCCGCACCGCCGCCGAGCGTCAAGCCAATGGTGACCCCCGGCGCTCCCTGCAGGAGCGCTATGGCGACCACGCGGGCTATGTCGCCGCTGTGGCCAAGGCGGTCGCGCGCGCAGTGGCAGAAGGCTTTTTGCTTGAGGCTGACGCTGCTGCGCTGACGGCGGCCGCACAGGCCAGCGCGGTGTTGCGCTGAACGGTTGAGTTAATTTGGCGGGGTCAGGCCGGCGTCTGCATCCGCAAGCGGCGCGCGGCGTCCTCCGCTCGCGCGTCGTCGATCTCGCGCATCAGGCTGCGCACATCAACCGCGCCGCCCTTGGCCTTGAACTGGCCGCTCAGGGTCACGTCAGCGCTGAGCAGGCCGCGCTGGTACAGGTCCCAGATCTCCGGGCCGTAGTGGGTCTGCAGCAGTTCGGGCGCAAAGCGGCCAAAAAAATCACGCAGGTTGGCCACGTCGCGCAGCAACATCCGCTGGGCATGGTTGTTACCGGCGGCGTCCACGGCTTGCGGCAGGTCGATGATGACCGGTACCGCTGCGTCCTGCTCGTGCCCGAGCAGGATGTTGAACTCGGACAGGTCGCCGTGCACGATGCCGGCACCCAGCATGCGGATCACTTCGCCCAAGAGCGTTGCGTGGTGGGCGCGCGCCTGCTCCGGCGTGAAGGCGACGTCGTTCAGGCGCGGCGCAGCGTCGCCGTTGGCGTCGGTCACCAGTTCCATCAGCAGCACGCCCTCAAAGAAGTTGTAGGGCTTGGGTACCCGCACGCCGGCGTCGGCCAGCCGGTACAGTGCGTCGACCTCGGCGCTCTGCCAGGCCGCCTCTTGCGCTTGTCGGCCAAAGCGCGTGCCCTTGGCCATGGCCCGCGCCTGGCGCGAGTTTTTCACCTTGCGGTTCTCGGTGTAGTCCACGGCTTGCCGAAAACTGCGCTGCGTCGCCTCTTTGTAAATCTTCGCGCAGCGGGTGTCGGTGCCGCAGCGCACCACAAACACCTCAGCCTCCTTGCCGCTCATCAGCTGGCGCACCACGCTGTCGATAAGGCCTTCTTCAATCAGGGTTTGTAGTCGGGGAGGGGCTTTCATTCAGGGGATTGTGCGTCAGGGCGCGTGCGGACTGTCAGGCTCAAGCGGTTTCCCGGTTGTCGCGACGTTCGATCTTGGACAGAACATCGTCCAAGGAGGCTCGCGCAATGGCCATGTCATAGTCGGTTTGCAGGCCCAGCCAGAACTCGGCGCTGGTGCCCAGGTAGCGGGCCAGACGCAGCGCCGTGTCCACGCTGATAGCGCGACGTTCCCGCACCACATCATGGATGCGGGGCGGTGGCACCTGCAAGGCCACGGCCAGGGCATGAGGGGTCATGCCAAAGGGCAGTAAAAATTCTTCACGCAACACTTCGCCCGGGTGGACTGGGCGCATGCCATTGATCGGGCTGGTCATTCGGTTCTCCTTCAGTGGTAGTCCACAATTTCAACGTCCCAGGCGTCTCGCCCATCGAACCGGAAGCACAGGCGCCACTGCGCACTGATCCGGATGCTGTGCTGGCCTTGCCGATCACGTTTGAGCGCTTCCAGCTGATTGTTAGGTGGAATCCGCAAATCATCCAGGCTCACGGCCCGGTGCAGCATTTGCAGCTTGCGTTCGGCCACAGACCTGATATTGACAAACTGCAACGCTGGCCGACCTTCGAACAGCGCCTGGGTGCCTGCATGTTTGAAAGAACGGATCATGCCTGAATCATATAACGTGTCGCGTTATATTTCAAGGTGGCAAAACATGTCGCAAGGTGCGCTGACCTCAAGCCCTGTCAGCAAACCCTTGACAGTAAATAGTTTAGGTCTAAACTATTGGCTTATGAATATTCTCTGCATAGGCGGTGGTCCCGCCGGTCTGTATTTCGCGCTGCTGATGAAGCTGCAAAACCCCGCCCACCGCATCACCGTGGCGGAGCGCAACAAGCCGTTTGACACTTTTGGCTGGGGCGTGGTGCTGTCGGACCAGACCCTGGACAACATGCGCGCGGCCGACCCGGTGACCGGGCAGTTGATTGGTGACGCGCTCAACCACTGGGACGACATCGAGGTTTTTTTCAAGGGCCGCAGCGTACGCTCCACCGGCCACGGCTTTTGCGGCATCGGGCGCAAGCACCTGCTCAACATCCTGCAAGACCGCTGCCTGGCGCTGGGGGTGGAGCTGGTGTTCGAGGTTGATGTGTCAGACGACCAGGCGTTGGCGCAGCAGTACCAGGCCGACCTGGTGATTGCCAGCGACGGCCTCAACAGCCGCATCCGCAGCCGCTATGCCGAGGTGTTCCAGCCCGACATCGACACCCGCGATTGCCGCTTTGTCTGGCTGGGCACGCACAAAACCTTTGACGCCTTTACCTTCGCCTTTGAGCAGACCGAGCACGGCTGGTTCCAGGCCCATGCCTACAAGTTCGACGAGCATACCTCGACGTTCATTGTCGAGACGCCCGAGGCGGTCTGGCAGGCGCACGGGCTGGCGTCCATGAGCCAGGAGGAGGGTATTGCCTTTTGCGAACGCCTGTTTGCCAAATACCTGGACGGGCAACCGCTGGTCAGCAATGCCAAGCACCTGCGCGGCTCGGCCCAGTGGATTCAGTTTCCGCGCGTGGTCTGTAACACCTGGGTGCACCAGCTGCCCTTGCCCGGGCGACAGGTGCCGCTGGTGCTGATGGGCGACTCGGCCCACACCGCACACTTTTCGATTGGCAGCGGCACCAAGCTCGCGGTGGAAGACGCGATTGACTTGGTGAATGAGTTTGCCGCCAGCACCGACGAGCTGGTGGCTGGTGGCGACCTGCTGCCGGTGCTGCAGCGCTACGAAGCGCGGCGCAGCGTCGAGGTGCTCAAGATTCAGAACGCTGCGCGCAATTCAACCGAGTGGTTTGAGAACGTCACGCGCTACACCGGCATGGCCATCGAGCAGTTTGCCTACTCGCTGCTGACCCGTTCGCAGCGCATCAGCCACGAAAACCTGCGCCTGCGCGATGCCGCCTGGCTGGGCGGCTTTGAGGCCTGGCTGGCCGGCGGCAAGCCGGTAGCGCCCATGCTGCTGCCGCTGACCGTGCGTGAGCTGACGCTAAAGAACCGCATTGTGGTGTCGCCGATGGCGACCTACAGCGCGGTCGATGGCCTGGTGCAGGATTTTCATCTGGTGCACCTGGGCGCCCGCGCCCTGGGTGGCGCCGCGCTGGTGATGGTGGAGATGACCAGCCCCAGCCCCGAGGGCCGCATCACCCCTGGCTGCCCAGGCCTGTGGAGCGAGGCGCAGGAGGTGGCTTTCCAGCGCATCGTGGCCTTTGTGCATGGTCAGAGCAGCGCCGCCATCGGTCTGCAGCTGGGCCACAGCGGCTCTAAGGGCTCGACCCAGGTGGGTTGGGCGCAGGCCGACGAGCCGCTGGAGCTCCCTGACGCCAATTGGCCCTTGTTGGCTGCCAGCGCTGTGCCCTACGGCCCGCAAAACCAGGTGCCGCAGGCCATGAGCCGGGCCGACATGGACCGTGTGCGCGACGAGTTTGTGGCGGCCACCCGGCGTGCGGCGCAAGCCGGCTTTGACTGGCTGGAGCTGCACTGCGCCCACGGCTACCTGCTGTCGTCTTTCCTGACGCCGCTGACCAACCTGCGTACCGACGACTATGGCGGCAGCCTGGCCAACCGCTGCCGGTACCCGCTGGAGGTGTTTGCTGCCATGCGCGCTGTTTGGCCAGCGGCCAAGCCGATGAGCGTGCGCATCTCGGCGCACGACTGGGCGCCCGGCGGCAACACTGCCGACGACGCGGTGGCCATGGCCCGCTTGTTTCAGGCGGCCGGCTGCGACGCGATTGACGTGTCCTCGGGCCAGACCACCCGCGCCGCCCGACCGGTCTATGGCCGTATGTACCAGACGCCGTTTTCTGACCGCATCCGCAATGAGGTCGGCATCCAGACCATCGCGGTGGGCGCCATCACCGACGCCGACCAGGCCAACAGCATCATTGCCGCCGGCCGGGCGGACCTGTGCGCCATCGCCCGCCCGCACCTGGCCGACCCGGCCTGGACCCTGCACGAAGCCGCCAAGCTGCAAAGCCGCGCCATCGACTGGCCGCGCCCCTACCTGAGCGGGCGCGACCAGCTCTACCGCGAGATCGCCAAACAGAATGGATAAAGAGGCCCGCCTGCAGGGCACCACGCCCGCAGAGCACCCCGAGGCGCTGCGGCTGTGGCTGCGCATGCTCACCTGCACCCAGTTGATCGAGACCCGGGTGCGCGCAGCCCTGCGCGAGCAGTTTGACACCACCCTGCCGCGCTTTGACCTGATGGCGCAGCTGGAACGCGCCCCCGAGGGCCTGAAGATGAACGAGCTGTCGCGCCGCATGATGGTCACCGGCGGCAACGTCACCGGCATCACCGACCAGCTGGTCAGCGAAGGGCTGGTGCAGCGCTTGGACGTGGCCGGCGACCGCCGGGCCTACCGGGTGCAACTCACCCCAGCCGGGCGGGCGCAATTTGCTGCCATGGCGCAGCAGCACGAGGCCTGGATCGTCGACGCCTTCGCCGCCCTGAGCGAGAAAGAGGTGGCCACCCTTCACCGGCTGCTAGGCCGGGTCAAGGCCAACAGCCAAACCACCCCCTTATCCCTGGAGACTTCATGACCCATTACATCGGCCCCGCCAACCCCATGCACGGCCAGTTCAAAGCCACCGCCGACTACCAGGCCAGCCACTTTGCCTGGCAGTTTCAGGGCGGCGTGGGCACCATCACCCTGAACCGGCCCGAGCGCAAAAACCCGCTCACCTTTGACTCGTACCACGAGCTGCGCACGCTGTTCCACGGTCTGCGCAGCAGCACCGACGTTAAGGCGGTGGTGGTGACCGGCGCCGGCGGCAACTTTTGCTCGGGCGGCGATGTGCACGAGATCATCGGCCCGCTGACCCGCATGACCATGCCCGAGCTGCTGGCCTTTACCCGCATGACCGGCGACCTGATCAAGTCCATGCGCGATTGCCCGCAGCCAGTCATTGGCGCCATTGACGGCATTTGCGCCGGCGCCGGGGCCATGATGGCGCTGGCCTGCGACCTGCGGCTGGGCACACCCAGCACCAAAACCGCGTTTTTGTTCACCCGGGTTGGCCTGGCCGGTGCCGACATGGGCGCCTGCGCCCTGCTGCCACGGCTGATCGGGCAGGGCCGCGCCTCTGAGCTGCTGTTCACCGGCCGCGCCATGAGCGCGCCTGAGGGACTGGCCTGGGGCTTCTTCAACGCCCTGCATGAGCCGGCCGACGTGTTGCCCCGGGCGCAGGCGCTTGCCGCCGAGCTGGCCGCCGGGCCCACCTTTGCCCATGGCATGACCAAGACCATGCTGCAGCAGGAATGGTCGATGAGCATCGAGCAGGCGGTGGAGGCCGAGGCGCAGGCCCAGGCCATCTGCATGCAAACACAAGACTTCCGCCGCGCCTTTGATGCCTTTGCCTCCAAGCAAAAACCCATTTTTGGGGGCGACTGAGATGGCGCCCACCGAGCACCTGGCCCTGCCGTTTTTTGACGCGTCGCACCGCAGCCTGGGCGGCGCTTTGGCGGCCTGGGTGCCGCAGCAGCAGATTGACGAGCAGGACGACCGCGCCGCCTGCCGCGCCTGGGTGCGAGCCCTGGGCGACGCCGGCTGGTTGCGCTACTGCGTGCCGGCGGCGTTTGGCGGGGCCCTGCCAGCGCTCGATTCGCGCGCGCTGGTGGTGTTGCGCGAAACCCTGGCCTACCACTCGCCGCTGGCCGACTTTGCCTTTGCCATGCAGGGCCTGGGCAGTGGCGCCATCACCCTGGCTGGCAGCCCGGCGCAGCAGGCGGCCTACCTGCCGGCGGTGGCCCGGGGCGACAAAATTGCCGCCTTTGCCCTGAGCGAGGCTGACGCCGGCTCCGATGCGGGCGCTATGAAAACAGTAGCTACTCAGGTCCATTCCACGGGGGCTAGAGGCCAAAATGATGCCCAAGCCACGGGCTTTGTGCTGGATGGCAGCAAGACCTGGATCAGCAATGGCGGCATCGCCGACTACTACTGCGTGTTTGCCAAAACCGACCCCGAGGCCGGCACGCGTGGCATCAGCGCCTTCATCGTCGATGCCAGTACGCCGGGGCTGGATGCGTCTGAGCACATCGCCGTGATGGCGCCGCACCCGCTGGCCACCCTGCGCTTTGCGCAGTGCCTCTTGCCAGCCAGCGCGCTGCTGGGCGAGCTGCATGGCGGCTTCAAGCTGGCCATGCGCACGCTCGATATTTTTCGCGCTTCGGTGGCGGCTGCGGCCCTGGGCATGGCGCGCCGGGCCCTGGCCGAGGGGGTGGCCTACGCCCGCGCCCGACCTATGTTCGGCCAGCGGCTGGCGGATTTTCAGCTAACCCAAGCCAAGCTGGGCGAGATGGCCGCACTGGTGGACGCCGCCGCCATGCTGACCTACCGCGCTGCCTGGCTGCGCGACTGTGTCGGGACCGACTCACCCGCGCAGGCGCAGGCCTACACCGCCGCCGCCGCCATGGCCAAGATGACGGCCACCGAAAACGCCCAGCGCGTGATTGACATGGCGCTGCAAATGCACGGTGGCATGGGCGTGCGGGTGGGCACCAAGGTGGAAAGCCTTTACCGTGACATCCGCTCCCTGCGCATTTATGAGGGCGCCACCGAGGTGCAGCAACTCATCATCGGCAAGTCGGTGTTGCGAACCCTGCCGGCCAGCCCGGTGCCCCTAGCCGGTTAACACCATACAGAAGGAATTGCATGAGCTACTCTGCCCAGACCGACCGTTTTGTGCACGACCGGCTGCCGCCGCCCGAGCAGTGGCCCCGACTCAGCTACACGCTGCCCGAGCTGCAATTGCCGGCGCAATTGAATCTGGTGCAGACCCTGTTTGAGAGCGCGGCCCGGCGTGGACTGGGCGACCGGCCCCTGTTGCGGTCGCCGCGCCGCACCCTGAGTTATACCCAGGCGCAGGCTGAGGTGGCGCGCATCGCGCAGGCGCTGGTCCAAGACTACGGCCTGGTGCCGGGCAACCGGGTGCTGCTGCGCGGCGGCAACTCCATTGGCATGGCACTGGCCTGGCTGGCGGTGGTGCAGGCCGGGGCGGTGGCGGTGGCCACCATGCCCCTGCTGCGCGCCAAAGAGCTGAGCGACATCATCGACAAGGCCCAGCCTACCCTGGCGCTGTGTGACGAACGCCTGCTTGACGAACTGCAACTCGCCCGTGCGCAGCAGCCGGTGCTGCAAACTCTGGTCAGCTTTGATTCGCTGCACCAAGCCGGCGAACTGGCCCTGGCCGCAGCCCGGCAAGATGGCCAGCGCCCGCCGTGCGCCACGTCAGCCGACGACATGGCGCTGCTGGCCTTCACCTCGGGCACCACGGGCAAACCCAAGGCCGCGGTTCACACCCACCGCGATGTGCTGGTGGCCTGCGAAACCTGGCCACGCCATGTGTTGCGTGCCACCCCCGACGACATCGTGATGGGTTCGCCGCCGCTGGCCTTCACCTTCGGACTGGGCGGCCTGCTGATCTTTCCGATGTGGGCCGGCGCCTCGGTGTATTTCCCGGACATTCCCTACACGCCGCAGGCCATGGCGCAGCTGATCTTTGACACTGGCGCCACCATCGTGTTCACGGCCCCCACTTTTTACAGGCAGATGGCGCCCTTCATGCAAGAGCAGGCCATGCAGCGCGGCCGCCCGGCGGCTTTGCGAATTAGCGTCAGTGCCGGCGAGGGCCTGCCCGACGCCACCCGCCAGCTCTGGAAAAATGCCACCGGCCTGGAGATGCTGGACGGTATCGGCGCCACAGAGATGTTTCACATCTTCATTTCGGCAGCGCCCGAGGACGTGAGGCGTGGCGCCATCGGCACGGTGGTGCCAGGCTACACCGCCCGTGTGGTGGGCGAGGACGGCCAGGAACTGCCACGCGGCAGTGTTGGCCGTATCGCGGTGATGGGCCCCACCGGATGCAGATACATGGGTGACGCCCGCCAGGCCACCTACGTGAAAGACGGCTGGAACTACCCCGGCGACGCCTTTTTGCAGGACGCCGACGGTTACTTTTTCTACCAGGCCCGCACGGACGACATGATCATCACCTCGGGCTACAACGTGGGCGCCCCTGAGGTGGAAGACGCGCTGCTAAGCCACCCGGCGGTGGCCGAGTGCGGCGTGATCGGCCAGAGCGACGAGGCGCGCGGCATGATCGTCAAGGCTTTTTGCGTGCTGCGCCCCGGCGTGGTGGGCGATGCCGCGCTGGTGCAGGCGCTGCAGGACCATGTCAAAGCCACCATCGCGCCCTACAAGTACCCCCGCGAGATCACCTTTCTGGACAAACTGCCCCGCACCGAAACCGGCAAACTGCAGCGCTTCAGGCTCAAAACCCCATGAAACACCTCCATCCCCCCGGCTGGGTGCCTGCCAAGGGCTACGCCAATGGTGTGGCCGCGCGCGGTACGCAGATTTTTGTGGGCGGCCAGATTGGCTGGAACGCGCAGCAGCAGTTTGAGAGCGACGATTTCATCGCCCAGACCGCGCAAACCCTGCGCAACGTGCTGGCGGTGCTGACTGAAGGTGGCGCCGGGCCTGAGCACATGGTGCGCATGACCTGGTACATACTTGACCGCAGTGAGTACAACGCCCGCCTGAAAGAGCTGGGCCAGGTCTACCGTGAAGTGATCGGCCGCCATTTTCCCGCCATGAGCTGCGTGCAGGTGGCCGCACTGATCGAGGCGCGGGCCAAGGTGGAGATTGAGGTGACGGCGGTGTTGCCGGATTGAATCCCACCAAAAAGCACGATAAAGCCATTATTTTGTGGGGATCGGGCTGGCAGGGCATCCGGCTCCGCGGCTGTCCCCCGACCTGCGGTCTCCGCCTTGATGCCGCTGTGCCGGACGCCCTGCCAGCCCGATCTGGCAAGTTGGCTGGTGCGCAGTGGGTGTTAATCACCCTGTGGTGACGGGCGCGTAAACTGCCGAGTCATACGCATACTCCGCTTCATTGCTGCCTCGCTGCTGTCCGCCCTGCTGGCTGGCTGCGCCGACACGCGTTATTACTACCAGTCGGTCAGCGGCCACCTGCAGCTGATGCAAGCGGCGCGGCCGGTGAGCGATTGGCTGGCCGACCCTCAGGCGCCGGACGGGCTCAAGACGCGGCTGGCGCTGGCGCAGCAGATCCGGGCCTTTGCCGTGTCTGAGCTGAAGTTGCCTGATAACGCCAGCTACCAGCGCTATGCCGACCTGCAGCGCCGGGCGGTGGTCTGGAACGTGGTGGCTGCGCCTGAGTTTTCGCTCACGCTCAAGACCTGGTGTTTCCCAGTGGCGGGCTGCGTAGGCTACCGGGGTTATTTCAACGAAGCCGAGGCGCGCGAGCAGGCCGCGGCGCTGCAGCAGACCGGGCTGGAGGTCAGCGTCTATGGGGTGCCGGCCTATTCCACCCTGGGCTGGCTCAACTGGGCGGGCGGCGACCCACTCCTCAATACCTTTGTCGGCTTGCCTGACGCCGAACTGGCCCGGTTGATTTTTCATGAGCTGGCGCACCAGGTGTTGTATGTGCCCGATGACACCCGCTTCAATGAGTCCTTTGCCACGGCGGTGGAGCGCCTGGGCGTCCAGCGCTGGCTGGCTCAGCCGGGCACAGCGGGTACCCAACGCGAGGCTGCCGAGCAGACGAAGCGGCGTCAACAGTTCCGCGCACTGACGCTGGCCACCCGCAGCCGCCTGGCCGAAATTTATCAGTCAAATCAGGCCCCAGCCTTTGATGGTAAAGGGTTGTTTGCTATGAAAAATGACGCAATGAAAGATTTCCGTGCCGCCTATGCCGAATTGCGGCGCGGCTGGGGCGGCTACGCCGGCTATGACGCCTGGGTGGCGGGCGCCAACAACGCAGCCTTTGGCGCTCAGGCCGCCTACGACGAATTAGTGCCTGCGTTTGAGGCCCTGTTTGAACGCGAAGGCCAAGACTGGCCTCGGTTTTATGCGGCAGTGCGGCGCTTGGCCGCCCTGCCAGCGCCTGAGCGGGCCCAGGCCTTGCAACAACTCACCCTGGGGAAACCCCGTCATGACTGAGCTTCACATTCTGCGTCCTCATGCGCTGGGTCTCCCCCAGGCGCGCGCGCTCGCCTTGCGCTGGGTCGAGCAGGCCCAAACTGATTTTGGCTTGCGATGCCAACACACCGAGGGCCAGCAAGAGGACGAGGTGGGCTTCAGCCGCTCAGGTGTGGCCGGCACGCTGGTGGTCAGCCATGACCGCTTTGAACTCAAAGCCAAACTTGGCTTCTTGCTGGGCACCTTCAAGGACCGCATCGAGCGCGAGATCACAAGCAACCTCGACACCTTGCTGGCGCCGCAAGCTGTGCCCAAAAAGCAGAGCTGAGTGTTGGTTGGGTTGGCTGGGGGTTAACTGAGCGATTCAATCAGGTCCACATACTGCTGCATCGCATCGTCAGCCGTGGTGCCCTTGAGCGTGTTCCAGGCTTCCCACTTGGCGCGACCTACCATGTCGCTGAAGCCGGGTTTTTTCTCTGTGTTGTCGCCCAGGCTTCCTTGCTTGAACAGGGCGTACAGTTTGAGCAGCGTCATGTTGTCGGGCCGTTCGCTCAGGTCTTTGGAATTCGCCACGGCGGCGTCGAAGCGAGATTTCAAGTCGGACATATTGGGTTCCTTAATGTGCAGGCCCCGCTGGTGGGGCAAAACGAACGATCTTAAGCGCGCCGAGATTCAGGCGGCCGCGGTGGGGTTGTAGGCGCTCACTAATTTGACCAGATGCTGGCGCTGCCCCTGTTCCAGGTAGGGCGCGAGCAGGTTCAACACATGCTGCGCCCCACGCATCAGTGCGGCCTGCGCGTTGGCCGCTTCGTGGGCATGGCGCGGATCGCGGACGTACTCAAAACTGAGCCAGTAAGTCAGCACCACCACCATGCTGGTCGCCGTGGTGTCTAGCTCGCGGGCGTCATTGCGCAGGGCCCCGGCGCGGGCCATGCCGTCCAGCAGACCTTTGATGGCTTGAGTTTTGTTTTTTAGCACCGACTGAAAATGCGTCTCCAACCGGCGATTTTTGCTCAGCAGGTCGTTCAGGTCGCGGTACAAAAACCGGTGCTGCCAGATTAGCTCGAACAGGCTGTGAAAAAAGAACCAGGCTTCTTCAACGTCCCGCACCTGCTCACCCGCTTCCAACAAGCGAGCAAGCTCGCCCTCAAAGCGGTCAAACAGGGCGTTGATCAACTCATCTTTGGCAGGGTAGTGGTAGTACAGGTTGCCGGGGCTGATGCCCAGTTCGCTGGAGATCAGGGTGGTTGAGACGTTGGGTTCACCAAAGCGGTTGAACAAGGTGAGCGTCGTCTCCAGAATTCGCTCAGCGGTGCGCCGCGGCGCTTTTTTCACCATGCTGGAGTGCCTAGGGGTGGAACACGACCTGCCATAAATGCGAAGTGTAGGCGTCTCGCGTTTGAAAATCTATTGCGCTGCAGCAATGAAGCGGGGATGACAGTCAACTTGGCACCGAAGCGGTCTTGCGCGGGGTGGCGCGTCGGGCCGCTGGTTTTTTTCTCGGACTGGCGGCGACTTGGGCCGACAGCTGTTGCACGGTCTTGTTGAGTTCATCGATACGGGCCACCAAAGCGCTGATGTCTTGGGCTGAAGGCACCCCCAGCTTGCCCAGCGCCTTGGCCACGCGGTCTTCAAAAATGGTCTCTAACTTGTCCCATTGGCCGGTGGCCTTGGCAGACATGTCGCTTGCCATGCTGGACATCTTGCTAGCCGCCTCGGCAATTTTGTCTTCGGCGGCAGACTGAGTTTTGCGCTGCAGGGTCACCCCTTCTTTAACCAAGGCCTCGAAGGCCTTGCTGCCTTCGGCTTGCGCCCGGTGGAAAGCGCCCAGCCCGGCCTGCCAGATCTGCTGCGCCGAATCCTTGACCGCATTAGCCAGCGGTGACGCAGCGTCCGGGCTTGCCTGGGCTGAGCGGGTTTTGGCCGAGTCTGCTTTGACTGACTTGGCCTTTGGTGCGGCAGTATTTTTCAATTTCGTGGCCATGGGGCATCTCCTGAAAAGTTTAATTTGACCTTGACCTTGACCTTGACCGGTGGGGCGGTCAACGCCATGGCTTCTACTTTAAGTCTGGCGCGCGCTGCCGTGTAGGGATGTGCTTCTAAATCCGCAGCCACAAGCCCCAGCGATAATTCACGGCGCTGACAGGCGGCCTGAAAGTGATCGGGCGTGACGGCGCTGGGAGTAATAAACATGATTCTGGTCACTGGCGGCGCCGGCTTTATCGGTGCCAATTTTGTGTTGGATTGGTTGGCCCAGTCGGATGAGCTGGTGCTCAACCTGGACAAGCTCACCTACGCCGGCAACCCGGAAAATCTCGCTTCGCTGCAGGGCGACGCCAGGCACGTGTTTGTGCAGGGCGATATTGGCGATGCGGCCCTCCTGCCGCAACTGCTGGCGCAACACCAACCCCGTGCGGTTGTCAACTTTGCGGCTGAGAGCCATGTGGACCGCTCCATACACGGTCCGGAAGACTTCATCCAGACCAATGTGGTGGGCACCACCCGCCTGCTGCAAAGCGTGCGCAGCTACTGGCAGGGCCTGGGCGATGCCGGGCGCGCAGCCTTTCGCTTCTTGCATGTGTCCACCGACGAGGTCTATGGCAGCCTGGGGCCGGGCGAGGCCGCCTTTACGGAAACCCACCGTTACGAGCCCAACAGCCCCTACTCGGCCAGTAAGGCCGCCAGCGACCATCTGGTGCGCGCTTGGCACCACACTTACGGACTGCCGGTGCTCACCACCAACTGCAGCAACAACTACGGCCCGTATCACTTTCCCGAAAAACTCATCCCGCTGATGATCGTTAACGCGCTGGCGGGCAAACCGCTGCCGGTGTACGGCGACGGCCAGCAAATCCGCGACTGGCTGTATGTCAATGACCATTGCAGCGCCATCCGCCGCGTGTTGCAGGCGGGCCGGGTGGGGGAGGTCTACAACGTGGGCGGCTGGAACGAAAAGCCCAACCTGGACATCGTCCACACTGTGTGCGCCCTGCTTGACGAGCTGCGCCCGCGCGCCGACGGCCAAAGCTACCGCAGCCAGATCAGCTTCGTCAAAGACCGCCCCGGCCACGACCGCCGCTACGCCATCGACGCCCGCAAAATCGAGCAGGGGCTAGGCTGGCGCCCCGCCGAAACCTTTGACACCGGCATCCGCAAAACCGTGCAGTGGTACCTGGCGCATCCCGACTGGGTGGCCCATGTACAAAGCGGGGCGTATCGCGATTGGGTGACCAAGCAGTATGTTGGTTAGCCGTGTGATATCCTAGTGTCATATGACAACAGGGGGTCTATGAGCACTACCGCAAAACTTTTTATGAGTGGCCGCAGCCAGGCTATCCGGCTTCCTGCCAAATTGCGGCTGGACGCCAAAGAGGTGCGCATTGAGCAGGTGGGCAAGGCGTTGTGGGTGCAGGCTGAGCCAGAACCCGGTCAAAACATGGCCGATTGGCTTGCCACGTTCTACAAGACCACTGAGCCATTGCCTGCGGCCTACCTGGCCGATCGCATGGACGAACCGCCGCAATCTCGCGACTGGTCTTAACCCGCTATGCGCCGCACCCTCGACACCAATATTTGCAGCTACATCTTGCGTCGCCACCCTGTGGCAATGATTGAGCGGTTTGCCGGGCTGGATCGCGCCCAGCTTTGGCTGTCGGCCGTCGTGGCGGCAGAGTTGCGTTTTGGAGCAGTCAAGCTGGGTTCTGTCCGGTTTGCTGCTGCCGTGGAGACTTGGTTGACAGGTTTTGATGTGCGGCCCTGGCCTGTCGACGCGACGCGCCAATATGCAAACATCCGGTACGCGCTGGAGCGGGCCGGGCAACCCATCGGGGGCATGGACCTGATGATTGCCGCCCACGCGCTGGCCGAAGACGCTGTTCTTGTGACCAACAACGCCCGCGAATTTATGCGGGTTCCCGGGCTTGCAGTCGAAGAGTGGGCATTATCCGCATGAAAATCCTGCTCCTCGGTAAAAACGGCCAGTTGGGCTGGGAACTGCAGCGCAGCTTGGCGCCGCTGGGCGAGCTGGTGGCGCCTGGACGCAGCGATGCGGACCTGTGTGGCGACCTCAGCAATTTGGACGGCCTGGCTCGAACCGTGCAAACCGTACGACCCGACGTGATCGTTAATGCTGCCGCGCATACGGCGGTGGACCGGGCTGAGAGCGAGCCGGAGCTGGCCCATACCCTCAATGCCCTGGCGCCAGGAGTGCTGGCCCAAGAGGCTGCCAAACTGGGCGCCTGGTTGGTGCACTACAGCACCGACTACGTGTTTGACGGCAGCGGCAACCGCCCCTGGACAGAAGCTGATATACCGGCCCCTTTAAGCGTCTACGGCCGCAGCAAACTTGAAGGCGAGCGCCTGATCCAGGCGGCATGCCCGCATCACCTGATTTTTCGGACCAGCTGGGTCTATGCCGCGCGGGGCGGCAACTTTGCCAAGACCATGTTGCGCCTGGCGCAGGAGCGCGAGCGCCTGACGGTCATCAACGACCAGTTTGGCGCGCCCACCGGTGCCGAGCTGATTGCCGACGTCACCGCCCACGCCCTGCGCCAGTGCCTACGCCAGCCTACCGACGCCGGCCTGTACCACCTGGCCGCCGGCGGCGAGACCACCTGGCATGGTTATGCCAATCAGGTTCTAGCCCTTGCCAGGCTTAATGGTGGCGATATCAAAATAAAAGCAACCGAGGTGGCGCCGGTGCCCACCAGTGCCTTTCCCACCGCCGCTCGTCGGCCGCTCAATTCGCGGCTGGATTGTCAAAAATTGCAGGGTACGTTTGGCTTGGCGTTACCGAAGTGGGAGCGAGGTTTGGGCAGAATGATGGGAGAGGTTTGCCTTTGAGCCGGTACACTTCCACGGGTTGGAGAACGAAGTATGAATACCGAAGACGGTCGAAGCAGCATGCTCGACCTATTGCTGGGCCTGGTTGAAAACGCGAAGCTGCTCATCTTGCTGCCGGTTACAGCCGGATTGGCAACTCTGGCCTTCTCTTTTTTGTTACCGCAAAAATTTGTCAGTGAAGCGATTTTGACGCTGCCAACGCAGACGCCTGCCAACAATGGTGGCCAATCTGCGGTACAGGCAGCCTTCCTGATGCGTTCGCCCTTGGTGCTGGACCCAGTCATTGCTGCGTTTGGTCTGGCCAGTGGCAAGTCAATTAACTTGGCTCGCAGCGAGTTTGTCGAGAATATGAAAGCGACGGTTGGCAAGGACGGCCTCCTTCGCTTGGAGCTGACCGGACCATCGCCCGCCAAGGCGCAATTGCTGGCCAATGCTGTCATTGATGCTTGGATCAAGACCACAAAACCTGGCGAGCAGGACCGCAAAGACATTGAGATCAGACTGAGCTATGCCAAGACTTCCTTGGAAGGCGTCACGGCATTGCTGGCGCGTTTGTCAAAAGAGTCAGTTGGCTACCTTGCGCAACCGCTGAGTCGTGGCGAGGCAGGTACCAGCCTCGTCTCTGTCGCTGACCTGCAATCCCGTTATGTGAATGAAGTGCTCAGTTTGACGCGAGCGCTGCAAGGTCTTAGCCGCGATGTGGTGGTTCAGGCGCCTACTCTTCCGATCGACCCGGTTGCCCCCAAGAAGGGGCAAATTGCCTTGCTGGTTGCGCTCGCTGCCGGTTTTGTGATGCTCATTTGGGTGTTGATGCGCCGATCGTGGCTGGTATTGGCAGCCCAACCCCGGTCTGCGGACAAATTGACGAGATTGCGCGCAGCCATTAAATTGCGGTAAGTCCTAGGCACATGCGTAGGTTTTTGAAGGGCGGGACATGAGCCACAACCCTAAGCAAAAACGTCAGGCTGGCACCGGCTCCTAGCGGCATCCGCTAGGCCAGCTAAGGTCTGCATGGGCTTATGCCCTTATCCCAAGTCCCTTGCGTTCGCTTCGCGCGCCTGGGCCAGGTGCACCCAGTCCACCACCTCGCCGCTGGGCTCATAGCCCTGGACCAACTGTTGAAGCATGCCCCGGATCACCGGCACGTCGTTGACGCCCAAGGCCAGTCCCAGGGCCTGCAGTTGTTCCTGCAATATGGGCCAGGGCAAGAATTCGTCATGGGCTTTCATGATCCGGCTGTGCTGAGTGGGTTTAGGGTCGTCGCCAATCAATAGCTCTTCATACAGCTTTTCTCCGGGGCGCAAGCCCCTGACCTTGATCTCGATGTCGCCATCGGGGTAGGCCTCATCCCGTACTGTGAAGCCGGTCAACTCAACCATGCGAACCGCTAAGTCATAGATGCGAACAGCCTGGCCCATGTCCAGCACGAACACATCCCCGCCCGAGCCCATGGCGCCGGCCTGGATGACCAGTTGCGCGGCCTCTGGGATGGTCATGAAATATCGGGTGATGTCGGTATGGGTCAAGGTGATGGGTCCGCCGTTTTTGATCTGCTCCCTAAACAGGGGCACCACCGATCCGCTGGAGCCCAGCACATTGCCAAAACGCACCATGGAGAAACAGGTTCGATGGTTGGGGTGGCCACTCTTCGCCACCGCGGCAGGCTTGAGTTGTGCCAGAGCCTGCAACACCATCTCGGCCAGCCGTTTGGTTGCGCCCATGATATTGGTGGGCCGCACGGCCTTGTCAGTGCTGATCAGTACAAAATTTTGAACGCCATTGCGGGCGGCTGCTTCGGCACATACTTTGGTTCCCCACACATTGTTGCGCACTCCTTCCGCGGGGTTGTGCTCAACCAAAGGAACATGCTTGTAGGCCGCAGCGTGGTAGACGGTGTTGGGCCGCCAGGTGTCCATGATTTCGTGCATGCGTACCTCATCGCACACCGACGCCAGCAGGGGCACTAACTCCACGTCAGCATCCAGGACTGCAGCCTGCAGCTCTTGGTGGATTTGGTACAACGCAAACTCGCTCATTTCCACCAGCAGCAACTGCCGGGGTTGGGTTTTTATGATTTGGCGGCAGAGCTCGCTGCCAATGCTGCCGCCCGCACCGGTCACCAGCACGGCCTTGCCATGTGTGTTGCGGTTGAGCAGCAGGCCATTGGGTTGAACGGGTTCGCGACCCAGCAGATCATCGATATCGAGCTCGCGTACATCCGCCATAGTGACTCGGCCGGTGGCAAGGTCGGACAGGCCCGGCAGGGTGCGCACGGCCAATCGGTGCGGTGCCAACTTGCTCAAGATGCCATTACGGCGCTGGCGCGAGACCGATGGCAGGGCCATCAGGACATCGGTTACCCGAAATTCAAGCTGAATTCCAGCCAAATCACCGGGGCTGTAAATCGGCAAACCATTGAGGACGTGCCCATGCAGCCGATCGTCGTCATCCAAAAAGCCCACCACCCGCATCTCATGGCTGTTGGCCATGGCGGCCGCCAACTGGCGTCCGGCATTGCCTGCGCCGTAGATCAGGGCTTGTGGCAGGGCAGCCCGTTGTAAGTGGCTCTGATACAGCCCGCCGAGCCAGACCCGAGCCAAAGCTCGTGATGTGCCCACCATAAACAGGAGCAGCAGGGGCTGTATCAGACCCACCGTGCGGGGCACGCCAGTAATGCCCATGGCAGTAAACACCGACGCAAACAACAAACCGTAGATCATCATGGCGCGGGCCACTGCTACCATGGCTGGCAGGCCGCTATAACGGAAGATGGCTCGGTAAAAACCAGACACCACAAAAATGGGAATGGCAAAGGCAAGCGAACCAACCACCGCCCACACCGGTGCGCCTGAGAGGGGTACAAACTCTCCCAAGCGCAAATAAAATGCGAGCCAGACTGTGACCACGCAGAGGCTGGCATCCACTGCCAGCACCACGGCCCGTTTGGCCACTCTTGGCAAGGCCAGCACGGGCGTGGCAAATTGGGATAAAAGCGTCATCATGGACTCATACTCATAAAGTGTTTTGGTAAGGCTGTCTCAGTGCGTCACGCCGTCACGTCTGAGCACTTTCACTAGCGTTAGCCACAGGATATGTAAGTCCAGCAAAAACGATTGACGTTGCAAATACTCAGCGTCATATCGAACTTTTTGAGGAACCGGCAATTCATCCCGTCCATTCACCTGGGCCCAGCCAGTTAGCCCTGGAACAAGGTTGTGCACGCCCTGCTGTGTGCGTAACGCGATCAAATCGTGCTGGTTAAATAGGGCCGGTCGAGGCCCTACAAAGCTCATGTCGCCCACCAAAATGCTCCACAGTTGTGGCAGCTCATCCAAGCTGCTCTTGCGCAGAAAGGAGCCGATGGGGGTCAGGTGCGAACGGGCGTCCACCAGCAGATGCGTGGCCACCGCCGGCGTGCCCACCTGCATGCTGCGGAACTTTGGCATTTTGAAAATAACGTTATTTCGGCCAACCCGATCAGACCAATACAAGGCGGAACCTTTGGACGTTAAGCGGACCGCAATCGCTACCATCAGTACAGGCATGAACAGGATAAGCGCCGCCAGGCAGCCCAGCAAAACATCAAAGACTCTTTTCATACCGCCATCGCCCGCCGCAAGCCCTCTTCCAAAGATACCGGCGGCACCCAACCCAACAAGCTACGCGCTTTGGAAATATCAACCTGCAAATTACCGCACAAGCGCTGCACCGCATCACCTTTGTATAGCAAAGAAGCTCCCGTCTGCAAAGCCCACACCGGCACAGGCAGCAAACGCGCAGGCACCCCGGCCGCATGCGCCATTCCGCGCACCAGTTCGGTGGTAGAGAGGTCTTGCCCGTCACTCACCAAAAAAGTCTGGTTGGCCGCTTGGGGGTGATTGATGCAGGTGATGATGAAATCCACCAGGTTGTCCAGCGCCACCAAGCTGCGCTTGTTTTGCACTGCGCCCAGCGGTAAAGGCCACCCGCGCTGCACGGCGCGCATCAAGGCGGCAAAGTTAGCCCTAACGCCTGAGCCATACACCAAAGGCGGTCGGATGATGACCACCTCCATGTCGGTATCAGCGGCAATCTGGCGCAAGCCTTGCTCGGCCTCCATCTTTGAAATGCCGTAGGCGTCTTGTGGCCCCACCGCATCTTGCTCGGTAAACGGCCGGCCAGCCAAAGTTGCCTCGCCATTGACCTTGACCGAGCTGATAAACACAAAGCGTCGCATCCCAACTGCAGCAGCCTCGCGCGCCAGGCGCAGACTTGCCTCCACATTGACCCTGCGAAACTCCGCCAAAGGGTCTGCCGCCGTGTCGGCCATCATATGCACACGGGCAGCTGTATGCACCACCACGTCCACGCCAGACAGCGCGGCTGGCCAATCTACCCTCCCAGTCAAGTCACCCAATGGCAGATAACGTACACCTGCAACCCTTTTGGCTGGGGCATGCCGAGTGATGCCCGACAGGCTGTACGCCGTGGCGCCAGACGCGTCGGCTTGCTGCGAAGCCAGCCGCCGCAAGAGAGCGGCGCCCAAGAAACCCGTCGCACCAGTAACGGCCCGAACCATCAAAGCGGCGGCCGCTTCACAAACTGCAGAGCCCTAGAGACTACTTTATTACCCATAAACCGCCACCAAGAAAATCCCAGGCCAAGCGCCAAAAACCCGCGCCTTATCTCAAGGTTTTGGGTGACTATGTTTGAAAAACTGCGATTTGTGGTGCCACCCATGCGCATGTGTACCAAGACCTTGGGTATGTAGTGGTTGCTGATGCGCCCCACCTCCAGATACCGCGCCATTAACTCAATGTCCGCCCCAATCTTAAAACTCAAATCAAAGCTGCCCAAGCGCGAATAAACCTCGCGCCGCACAAAAAAGGTAGGATGCGGCGGGCACCAGCCTCGGCCAAACATACCGGGCGCAAAGGACGCAGAGCGCCAGTAACGTACGGTCTTGGCGACATTGTCTTGCTGCACATAACACAAGTCTCCGTAGCAACAATCCACACCGCTGGACTCAAAGGCTGACGCGACCACAGCCAGCACGTCCGGGCTTGGGTAAAAATCATCGGCGTTGATGAAGCCAATAACATCGCCTGTGGCCAGAGCAATACCTTTGTTCATGGCATCGTAAATGCCTTTATCCTTCTCTGAAACAACTTTGTTGACATGTGATCCTTCAGTTGCAACAACCGCCAATGTACGATCGGTTGATAATCCATCAACAATAATATGCTCGATGTTTCCATAATTTTGTTGACGCACTGACAGCAGCGTATCACCAATTGTTTTTTCTGAGTTGTAGCATACAGTGATGATTGATATTTTCATTTGCTCTCCGCACTTGACGTCATCAGCACGGCAAACTCTCTTGCGAATTTTTCCATATAAATAGGTGCCTGCTGTGCAGCAAAAGAAATTTTCGTCTCCCGCTCTAAGTTTCCCGCCGGCAAAAATTCATCCAAAACACGACTCAATTGCTCGGGCGAATCCGCGTCAAAAAACAGGGCATCTTCACGCTGCTCCCTGTGTACCCGTAGTGCCGACAAAATCATGGATGCTCCCATTGCCTTTGCCTCCTCAACAGTCGTACTCCAACCTTCAAACGTCGACGGATTGATCAAGGCTGCGCACGACCGCATCAGAGCGGGAATATGCGCATGCGGAATCAACCCTAACAAGCGAAAATTTTCTTCCAGCCCGTTTGATTTGATTAATTGGTAAAGCCTTGGAAAGTGCTCTGGATCACGCGGGTCAGCCTGTTGGCCAGATGCCGCAACGACCACTTCTCTGCCTCTCGCTTTTAATATCCGAAGCGCCTGAATGACACACTCGTGATTCTTATGTTTCCAAAACTGATTGGGCAAGAAGAAAAAAGTTGCTGGTAGTCCATAGGTATCCGCCACGCTGCGTGCGGCTTCCGCATCGATTGCGTTCGCAGCTGGCACTGCAAAACGCACAACATGGGTGCGGCCGCGGGTACTGGGGTAAAACCGCTCACAATCTTCTCTTGCGTCTTCACTGCTTAACATGACCTGACGTCCACTCAGGATTTGAGCTCTAAATCCGATCTCCCGCTTCCAGTAGGCTTTGAAATCGAACAGGTGTTGCAGGTAGCGGTGTTGAAAATCAGGAATCCAAGCCACCGCCGGCACCGGGAAACGCCAGCCATAAAACTGCGCAGCCTCAAATACGACGTTGATATCCTGCGCAGCAAACGCAGACGCTGCCGCCTGATCGCGACCCATCAAGAGCGCCTGTCGCAATCGCCGCGCTTTGTACGCCTCATTGAAGGCTGCATGGCGTATGACCACGATTCCCGCGATATGCTCGAAAGGCGAAGCATCTTTTTTATCAATGTCAGTGCCAAAAAACAATACGGGCTGCACGCGGTCGGGCACATGCTCAGCGAGCGCGCGGACGAGGTTGAGCAAATAGTTGTAGCCACCGGTCCAGTTCTTGCCGCCAATTAGGGTGAACGCAATCCGAATCACTGCATCACTTCCCTTTGACCCTGGAACCACCGGACATAGGCAGCCAGCCCATCTTCGATCGGCACCTCCCAGGTAAAACCAAGTCCGTTCAGCCTGGTGGCGTTGGCCACTAGGCTGAATGGGTCGCCGGGCCGGGATCGGCCAGAAAACTGCAAGGCGTCTGCAGCGGCCGACAGCGGCCAGTGCCTCAAGATGCTGCCTGCAATCTGTTGCACGCTGAGTCCAGTTCCCGTGCCGACATTGATGGTCACCACCTCAGTGCTGGCGTGCGCAGAGAGTAAATCTAATGCGCGTACCACGTCCCGCACTTCGGTCCAGTCGCGCAGCTCATTGCCGGTACCGCCAAGCACAAGTGACCGCGTGCCAGCTGCAAGGCGCACACACATGTCCCATAGCAGCTGTTTTTTGAGTTCGGCACCGTACACAGAAAAAAGCCGTGCGATGGACACCCGCAGACCATAGCTTGAAGCGTAGGATCGGCACAACTCTTCCATGATGCGTTTGTGATGCCCGTAAGGGGAGTAGGGTGTTAGCGGTGCGTCCTCGGCAATGGGACCATCATGACCCGAGCCATAGACTGCGGCACTGGAAACGGCAACCAGTTGTGCCTGCGGCGCATCGACACGCATCCATTCCAGCAGCTCAGCGGTGGTTGCCACAGTCCGAAAAAAATCTTCACGCGGGTTGGCAATGGCTACGCCTACTGACGAGCCGCCGGCAAGGTGGTAAACCACGTCGGGCGTGCCTCCAGCTTGTTGCAAAAGTCGAAGGTTACCCGACTGGATATCGCCATTGAGCCAATGGGTCACACCCCAAGCGGCAGCCTCCGGTGCGGGCCAAATGCCATGGCCAAGGCCCATGATCTGATGGCCCTGGCGCGCGAGCCATCGCGCCAAGTACTTGCCGATAAACCCGTGCGCGCCGGTGATGAGGATATTCGACATCATCAGGGCCGTTGGGCGATGAAGGAGTAAAGCCGACCGGGACGGTGATCTATACGCCCCAAAACACGGCGCGCGACAGCCCACAGCGACTGTACGCCCAGCAGGCTTGCCACCAGTCCTTTCGCCACTGGAAAACGGCGAGTAATCCGGACTGCGAGTTCAGCCCTGAGGCTTATCTCGGTGTATGGCGAAAAATTGATTGCACTTTCAAACGGCGTGAGCACGCTGTGGAGCTGAAAGCCCGCCGCGCGGATAGCCACTTCGTACTGCTCCAATAGAAACGCATTTTCACCACCATAAAGCTTGTGCAGCGGATGTAAATCCAGGAAAGCCGGCAAATCTTCGGGCCGCGAGATCACATGCTCCCGCACCGCTAGCAGGCGGCCGCCCGGCTTCAAGACGCGCAAAAACTCACGGCAGGCTGCCGCCAGATCGCTGGTGTGATGCAGCACCGCCCTCGCAAACACCACGTCGAACTGTGCATCCGCAAATGGCAACCGCTCAGAAAATTCTTGGGTGACCTCAATCGGCAATCCACTGGCTGCTGCCAGACCACATATTGCTTGGGCACCCACCAGGGCGCTCGCATCAGGCTCCAGCGCAGTGACCGCAAAGCCCTCTTTGGCGAGCGCATAACTCGCGATACCTCGGCCCGCGCCAACGTCCAGCGCACGACCAGGCGCTGGCGGCAGCAATCGCCGGATGGCCTGCCACTCTTCGCTGCGCCAGTAGCGATCTGCCGAGGCAGGCAAGGGGTCGTCGTAATAGGCGGCCAGCACCAGTTCCTGCTGCTCGGGCTGCTCGCGCAGCCATTGGACGGCCTGCTCCCAAGTATGGAAGCGTTTATTGTGGCCTGACTGCTGCGCATCAGGCATACAGGTCTCCCACGGTAAGCGTCTGCCCTGTTGCCACATCGACAACAGGCATGTCTGCCATGGCAAAAGCCCGTGAGCGTCCCGATAGAAAGGTCAACTCGCCATTGGCACCGCGACTGTCGCGAAAATTCGCCTGCCCACTGCAGGAATGCAAGTTCACTTCGCGGACATGCTCGTTGAGCAAATCCCGCCGCACAAAGAAAGCATTACTGGCTACGCCATTAACGCCAACCAAGGCATAGCTCCTCTGATCTGCAAGATGGCAGAAGGCGGGCAGATTCGCACCCCAGTACTGATTGGACACATGTTTTTTTCGGCGCACAAACGTGGGATCGTAAGGCACCGTGACAGGTCGTTGGGTTCCGAACGCCTCGTTGTACTCCACAATAAGAATGGCCGGCCGCCACTGGCCAAGCGCTTCGAGCACGTGGTAGTCCACCCCATCAATATCCACAGAGAGAATGCCCAACTCCTTGTCGAAGCCGCTTTCGTCCAGCAGAGTCGCCACATTTTCTCGCGTGATGAACGAGGCCTTGGAGGTAAGCTGGTGTTGCCAATAAAAGTAAGAAGCACGCAGGCGAGCGATGTTTTTCGAGGAGCCGTCGATCACAAAGCCGCTCCAATAATCCTTCATAAGTAAAAAGCGGCAATTCGACTCCGCGAAATCTTCTACGCCGAACTCAATAAATGTACGGTTGGCAACGTTCAAGTGATTGACTAGAAACTGAATTATGCCGTCCTCGCCCCATTGCGAAAACACCTTGAATTCGTGTTGCCAGAGAGGCTTAGACGCGTCAGGCCTTTGCATCTGAGTCAATATTCGGCCCTGATTAATTTTGATCGCATCAATATGGCGGTCCAGTTTCAGCAGCATCGGCAACGCTTCAGCCAGACGATTAAGTTTAATAAACATGATTGCGTCCAGTTCGGGGAGATCGGTCATTGCCATTGACGGCGTCGCTCGTTTCGGCGTCAGCCAAAGTCACATAACGGATCACTCGCGCAGGGTTCCCGGCAACTATGGCAAAGGGTGGCACATCGTGCGTCACAACAGCCCCAGCGCCTACGATGGCTGCTTTTCCGATGGTGACGCCGCGCAGAACCATGGCACCCGCAGCGATCCAAGCGTCATCGTCGATTAGCACAGGCCGTTCGCCCAAGTCCATTCGGTTGGGATGACCGACCGTGGCGATGGCGCGAAAATGCTGATGACGCGAGACGGGGTCAACAGAATGAGTCAGATTGTCGAAGATGTTGACATTGTGTGAAATCATGACTCTATTGCCAATGTCAATTTGTCCAGCTGACCAGATGCGACTACCCTCGCCTATGTAGCACCATTGGCCCACCGTGATTTGCCCCCCGTGAGCAAATGTCAATAAGGACCCCTCCACAATAGTGCCTGCCCCAATCTTGATGAGGGCTGAATCATTGCCGATATTGATGATTCGCGCTGACGGTCCCAGTCGAGCCGTTGGGTGCTTGTTGCAAGTCGGCTTACCAATCAAGCGACGCAGAAGATAATGAAAGTTAATACCAAGCACAGACGAGCCCTAGATGTTTATTGAGTAAGGTGGACAAAGCGCTCCCACTGGAGCGCTTTGCTGTACTTTTCAGAAATCATGGCATTCCCAGCGACTGATATACCAGATCGCTGGTCTTCACTCTTCAGAAGTTGACTTATCAGGTCTAAAGCAATATTTGGTGCGGAATACGTGACCAAGTTTTCGCCAGCAACCATGCTCGCCGGGTAGTTGCCTTCGTCCGACAACAGAAGACTGCCACATCCCATGGCCTCGAAGCAACGCATATTGCCACGGTCTTGACCGGCCATATCTACAGCGCCATTCAAAACGATCTTTGCTTGCGAAATCATCTTGTATAACTCTCGCCCGAATACCGGCGCATGACTAACCGCTCGAATATCCGCCGGGCGGCAATGTGATGCGAGTGGCAAAAAATACCCTATTGGCGATTCCGCTAAACGTGTGAGCCTTGATCGATCAAGGCAGAAAACGATATTCAGCTTATCCCGCAGAGAAGAGACTGTCTCTAAGACCAACGCACGTTTGCGATGATGGCGCGAATAGCCTCCTACAAAAAGCACATCGATCGGCCGATCTGTGTTAGCGGCATACGAGTCCATCTCGGGGTCATGTGCCGGCGAAAAATACTCTGCATGCCAACCGCGTTGCCGGTAACCTTCAAGGATACTTGGAAAATTACACACCACCAAGTCGTAGGCTGAAAAATCTGCGCCCGGCGAAGGCGCAGCCCGCCAAGCTATAGCCTTTCTCACACAACCGGGCAAACTGCGCACAAAGTCACTTTGGTAACGCATGGGGTCGAGGTTGTAGAACACTTCAGTTCTGTGACTCTCAATCTGTGCAAGCAGGATACTCGCAAGACTCACCTTAGAGCGCATGCCTTGTTCTTGCGCCCACCGTCGCTGAACTTGCTCATCATCGCCGTTGGTGAAAAAGGCAGGGGTTTCGCGATCAAGCACAGGCTTCAAGAAATGGCAGGCTCCAAAACGGTCGCCGAGAAAAACATCTATTTGTGATGCAAACGAAATGCAATCTTGTGTCAGCCCACGTAAGCGTGGAACATAAGCCGGATAAAGCCCGGAATTTTGAAATAGTCTCATGGCTGGACGAGCACCTTTCCCTCATTTTTTATGTCCAATCCCAAGATCAAAACCAAGCAGATCCACAACATGCTGTCTGCGAAAAGTGCTCCTGAAATTTGAGAGATTACAAGGGACTGCAGAAAAAGGAGTGATACAAGATCATTCTCGGTTTTTAATAATTTTAAGGATTTAAAAAAACCGTGACAAAGAAGTATGGCTAACACAGCTGTCAGCGGCAATCCAAAGGACAAAGCACCTTCGAGAAAAATGTTATGAGGGTAAGCTCCAGATTTTAATTCGACCGACGCACTACCCAACCAAGGTGAAGCGGCAATTTGTTGCAAGCTGTCTTGAATCAAGACAATACGTTCAGTCGTAGATGGGTCATCATCAATCGCAATAAGCCTTTGAAAAAATGGGCTGTCAACATATACCAAAAGCAAAATAGCTGCAAGTACGGCCAATCCGATCATGGGTGCAATTAATGCCCTCTGGCTCGCCCAAATGAATAGAACTATTGCCAATGCAATTACAGGACCTTTCGATCCGGTTTGAATGACGACAATGATAAGCGCCATCATAGTCAGCATGATCGTAGCGCGTATCCAGAATGACTTTGATCGCATTAGTGTCATGCCACAAAGAAAACCGCTGAGTGCGAGGTGCCCAAGGGTCACTGGATTTAAAGCTGTACTTGATAATCGGCCAGTTACTTCAGTTAAATCTGACTCACCAAAGATTCCGAAATAATTTGCAAGCAGAGCGGTCAAACTCCCCGTCGATGCCAAAACGAATGCTGTAGCTGCGTAATGTTTTTGGTTATAGCTGTCGAGGGCCCAGATTGCCAGTACTGGCAAAACGCAGCCAATCAGAAAGAATTCTAGTGCATAGTCTGCACTTTCAATGCCTGAAATGGACGTATCAAAACCCAATCTCAAAATCAAAGCATACCAAATAAGTAACATCAAGAAATGCCATTTATCGATACGTATACTGGTGGTGAGAGCAATCACCAATATACCTAGCGATCCTAGAAATAATCGAAATGGTACAGAAAGCATCCTGCTCTCAACGCCGAGCCAACTTACAAGATTACCGATGATTGGGTATCCAAAAACCGCTAGGGCAAAAATGAACGCACTACATTGGGCTGAAATGGTTTGCGCTCGCTCGAGAGTGCATGAAGCGTCGTTAATGCTCAGGTGATGGATTTCTAAACGATTCATGACATCCAGCTCAGGGCCGTAGGACTTTCTTGACTGTGGCGACCGTCATTTTGAGGCGTCGGGGTGTTCCAAGTACCACTTCAGATGCAAATACGGCCACAGCCGTCCGCACCGTTCCCAATGCCAGCCACGCATAGCATTCAGCGCATTGACGCGCTCAAGGAGTGCCTTGCGGTCGACCAGGGCATCAAACTGGGATTCTGGCCTAGACAAAAGGCTGGCTGCCCACCGCCCCAAGGCACCGTTGAGCCACTCGGGCATGGGCGAATTGAAACCTACCTTGCGTCGCGCCATCCTTATGCTGTCTGGCATATATCCAGCCATAGCATTACGTGCAACCGCTTTCGTTCGTCCATCTTCGCTTTTGGACTCATCGGGCAGTGACATCACATAAGTCACCAATCGCCAGTCCATAAACGGCATGCGGACCTCGACGCCATGGGCCATCGACAAGCGGTCAAAGTTGCGCAATATGGTGGGCAACACAGTGCCGTGGAACATGCGATAGAGCCGTCGGTTCAATGGCCCCCAATGCGAAGGCAATATATCGCTATCACTGGGTAACTTAGGCGGCTGTGGTGCAATCAACGTATGCCCGCGAAGAAAGTTCAGCCCTCGCGCCGACAGGGTGGCCAGTTTGACTGAATCGATGACCTGTTGGATGCCGACCGACCCTTGGGCAAGGCGCGCGGCTTGGTTACGTAGCGCAAAGCCCACCGACTGCCCGGCCTGCCGGTAGCCGCCCATGAGCTCGTCTGCACCGTGCCCGTCGAGCGATACCAAAGTGTGGGCACTACGCAGCTCACGGTAAATCTGCCAAGGGGCCGTTGGCAGGCCTATATACACCTCATCCAAGTCGGCAAGAATGGTGTCTATTTGAGCCAAAGGATCCTTGTCCTCAAAGCTCAGCACGTGGGGAGTGACTCCTGCATACGCTGCCGCTTCCATAGCCTCTGGCGTCTCGTCATTGGACTGGCCGGGGAAAGACGCAATGAAAGCATGGCGCCAGTCGGATGCTTCGCGCAGATGTGGCTGCGAGTCGGCGGCCACATGGGCCATTGCACAGGCAATGGCACTTGAATCAAACCCGCCGCTCAAGCAGGTTCCCACAGAGACGTCACTGCGAAGGCGCAGTCGGACGGCATCAAAGAACAGCTCTCGAAAACGCGCCGCCTGCTCCTCGCGTGATGAGGGCACTTGAACCAAGTGATCAATGGTGCGCCACCACCGTGTGACGCTCAGTTGGCCCTTGCGCAGCCAGGCAAAGTGTCCACCCGGTAAACGGCGGATTGATCCCAGCAAGGTTGACTCACTGCCTTCAATACTGAACGGGTCGAAAAGAAGCCGTTTGGCAACCGACTCGCTGATCTCGCCATCTATGTAAGGCAGAGAACGTAATGCGCGCATTTCCGACGCGAAGCTGAAGCGGCCTCCGCTTTGTGAATACAGCAATGGTTTGATGCCGAAGCGGTCGCGAGCCAGGAATACGTCGCCAGAGCGGTTATCACGAATCACCAGTGCCCACATGCCATTGAATCTAGCTAACATGGCTTCACCCCAGTGACGCCAAGCCTCAAGCACAACTTCTGTATCACTGTCACTGCGAAATTGGCTCCCTAACGCCTCCAGCTCGGCTCGGAGTTCAAGAAAGTTAAAAATTTCGCCGTTATAGACAATGGTGTAGTTTCCGTCCGCACTTTGCATGGGTTGATGACCACGCTCACTGGTATCGATGATCGCCAAGCGGCGGTGAACCAGCCCGGCCCTTCCGTCGCTGCTGATCCAGACACCTTCGCCGTCCGGCCCGCGGTGCGTCAAAGCAGCCGCTAGCCGCGAGAGATCAGCCCGGTCAAGGTCTGCCGGATTATTGACGAGGATGCCTGCGATGCCGCACATGGGTCAGGCCCCCTTCCGCATAAGGCTGCGCAAGGCCGAAAGAGTATCCGCCATCAGTAGGCGACCATTCGCGCTGACCGATGTTGCTAATACCGAGCCGCAAACCACAGAACACGCCACCAAGGCATAGGCGGCGATAAGCTGGGTCCATCCTGAAGGTGCGAGCCAATCCGATTGCCACCAAGCGACAGCAAGCAGCAAACCGACGATGAGCGGCGGCAAGGTGCATTCGATCAGCTTGCGCATTGCCGCGGTTGCAGAAAAATGCCGCCCAGTGAACCACAGCGTAACGCCGAGTCGAATCGCATTAGCGACTAGGTAGCCGGCGCCAGCAGCCAAAGGTCCAAAGTTCTTGATGGCAATGTAGGTGAAGACAACTGTTAGAACGGCGTGGGCAAGGGTCAGGCTGGCGATTCGGCCGCTCTGACCAGTACCTATGGCGAAATAGTAATAGACATTGACGCCGCAACCCAAAATGCCAGCAGCAGCCAGTGTGCGCAGCATCTGCGCGCCACCATTGGCTGTTTCCTTGTTGACCCAAAGGGTCAACAGATCACCTGCCAAAGGGATGAGTGGTGCCAGTGCAGCAACGCCTAACACATTGAGAATCCACGAGGCTTGAATGAAAAATGAGGCCCGTCGCTCGACGGGATCGCTGGCCGTCACGGTGAAATGCGGAAACAGGACTTCGGTCGCCTTGAGAAGCCCCATGTGCACCACTTCTTGCAATCGCATGGCCACGTTGTATTGGCCAACGACCGTCAGGGGTGCGAATACACCCAGCACGTAGCGATCAACTTGGTTGCCGACAGCGCCGACAAAGTGCGCGCCGCCTTGCCACTTGCCGAATTCGGCAATGCTGCGCAACTCACGTCGGCCAAATCGTCGTAACGGAAACATCTTTGGCATAAGGCGCCTTACAAGCACCACCCATAACACCAGCGACAGCAAAAAACCGGCGCTTGTGCCTAACAAAAAGCCTAGGTAATCCGGCAGCAGCATGGCTCCAGCAACTATAGAAGCTGCACTGGTCACAGCCGCAACAACGCTGATCCAGGCAAGTGAGGCATACCGCTGCGTAGCGGCAACTGCTGCTTGAAGGACAAGGACACCTTGTTGTGCAGCCCATCCAATGCCTGCGACAAAGAATGCGAGCGACCAATGTGTCATGGTGCTGCTTTGCTTGCTGAGAAAATGAACCGAAGCTTCACCAGCCAAGGCCAGCAAAGCGACAACAGCCAGACTGCCCGCCGCACACATAAAGAGCCCGGCCGATAACACTGGGGCAGCAAGCTCAAAATTGCCAGCCGCTATTTGCGGTGACAATTTTCCGACCATTGCCTGTCCCACCACCGTGCCCACGAGCATGAAGGGCGCGTAGATCGCGATTACCAGGCCGGCCGCACCGAACGCTTCGAGCCCGATGTAAGCGATCACGACTGGAATGGTCGCAAAATTGATGACAAGCGAGATACCGAAGGCAATGAGATTCCAGCGAGAATTTGAGACAAGACGGGCACCAGCGCTTGACGAAGCCGCAACAGTCAAAGCTTTGGCTTTAGTCATGCCGGAAAACTCCGGATAGCCGCAGCAACAGCTTCCTGCTGGGCCTGCGTCATTTCCGGAAAGATCGGGATTGAAAGGATGCGCGACTGGTTGCGATGAGCGTTGGGAAAATCGCCCGGCTGATGTCCAAAACGTGCGTAGGCAGGCAGGAATGGCAGGGCCGTGGGATAACTGATGACTGTTTGGACACCCAAGCCATTCAAGTGGCGTGCCAGTGCATCACGCATTTCATGCCGAATGACATAAAGATGGAAAACGTGCTCGCGACCCAGCGCCGTGGCGGGAAGCCCCAAGCCACTAACACCTTGCAGCAAAAAACCGTAGTGGGTTGCGAGCTCTTGCCGACGCCGCGTCCAGCCCGCCAAGTGTGGCAACTTGACCGAAAGAATGGCAGCCTGAAGGCCATCAAGCCGACTGTTGATACCTTCAATTTGATGGTCGCCTTTGGTTAGGCCGCCATGGCGCGCAAACCTGCCCATGCGTGCTGCCAAGCCATCATCGTTGGTGCAAACCGCACCCGCATCGCCCATGGCCCCGAGGTTTTTGCCAGGGTAGAAAGAAAAAGATGCAGCGTTGCCAAATGTGCCAACTTGCTGGCCCTCCCATTGGGCAAGATGGGCCTGAGCACAGTCTTCAATCACCCAAAGCTTGTGTTTGCTTGCTACCGCCATGATGGCACCCATATCGGCTGGTTGGCCGTAAAGGTGGACTGGAATGATGCCCACCGTACGCTGCGTCATCTTGGCTTCAAGTTGCGCAGGGTCAATGGTGAAGGTGTTGGCGTCTGTATCACAAAACACGACTGTGCCGCCAGCCTGCGTAACGGTTTCGCTGGTTGAAATCCAAGAATGGGCCGGGACAATGACTTCATCGCCAGGTTTGACACCCAGGCCATGCATGGCGATGTACAGGGAGTCCGTGCCGTTGGCACAAGAGACACAATGCTTGAGTTGCATCGCAGCAGCAAAGGCTTGTTCAAATTCTTGAACGTAAGGCCCTCGAATGAAGGCCGAGGTTTTGATGACGTTGGCAATGGCGGCGTCAATGTCGTCTTTGATGGTCAGGTATTGGGCGTGTAGGTCAGCAAAAGGGACGTTCATAAGTGCTCAGTAAGGTATTTTCCGGCCAAAATCGATAAGCTTTTTTTCGAAGCGATCAAACAGTAGATGACAGAAAAAAAGGCTAAGCATCAAGCTCCCGATTAACAGTAAAACTTGAGGCCAACCAGATAACGTTTTCGGGTAACCGGCCAGCAAGAATACTGTGGCAATAATGATGGGATGGAACAGATAAAGAGAATATGAAATTCGCCCTAAGAATCGTAAGCCCCTAGACCGCAATGTATGCATCCACACAGATGTGGATCCAAGATGTAACAAAATATTGGTAATGACCAGCGCAGAGCAAAGGTTCAGAGTCGTATGTCCGATGTAGGCCATCAGTGATCCCGAGTCACGACGGACGAATAAAAGCATCACAAAACTCCAGAGCATTGCGCGACGCAGACCGACAAAATTGGCTCTGAGCCATTTTGTCCATTTGGGATTGTTGAATGCACATGCAATGAGACCTCCAATCGCAAGGCCATCCAGTCGGGCCAACGTTCCTGAGTCGGCAGGAAAATTGTTAGACGGATCGAGCGCAAATATACAAGCTCTCCAAACCACTGAGGTGACCGCTATGCAGGCGAGGAAAATCGGTAAACGTGATTTTTGTAGCATGAGCGCCAACAACGGAAATACAAGGTAGTACTGCTCTTCTATTGCTACCGACCAAGTTACAGAGATGCCGTCTGGCCCATAACTGGCGTTTTCAGCCATCCAGAAATTTTGTGTGAAAGTTAAAAATCGCCAAAGCGAAATTTGATCGTTAAAAACATTATTTTGTACGCCACTGTTCCAAACGATCACCCAAAAAACAGCTAACAATAAAAAATAAGGAGGTAGTATGCGTAGGGCTCTGCGTGTATAGAAATTTCGTAGAAAAAGTGTATTGGATTGATTTCTGCTTATGATGATGCGCGTTATTAAAAACCCAGAAAGTACAAAAAACAAATTAACGCCTGCGCCGCCTAGCAAAAATACTCGGAATAAGGCTTGAAACGCCCTGCCTTCGCTAGCCCAAGCCGGTATACCGATAAAATGCCATGCCAACACCATCCCGACAGCGAGACCTCGAAGGCCATCTAATTCAATGTCCCGATGAGTGGTCAATGAGATTCCTTGCTGCATCTTATTGTTGATTGTCAAGATTTTTGAGGAGCACAATCGAACCGGTCATGATGCATCAATCAAGCTAGCAGACACTATATTTGATTTGAGTAACCGTGCAGGGTTGCCAGCATAAGTTCCTGAAATAGCGATGTCACGAGTGACAACCGCACCAGCACCAATGACCACATCGTCACAGATTACAACAGGAAGAATCGTAGCGTTGGATCCGATCGAGACGCGGTTGCCAATACGTGTGGAGCCCCACAGGCTTTTGTTGCCCCTGGCTGGTCCACCTTGTGCGAACTTGTCGTTGGTGAACATAACGCTGTGGCCAATGAAACAGTCTTCTCCAATTTCTACGAGTTCACAAACGAAAGAGTGCGACTGTACTTTGGTCCGCGCGCCAATCTTTACTCCTTTTTGTATTTCGGTAAATGGGCCTACAAATACATCGTCACAGATCGTGCAATCGTAAAGATTTGCAGGCTGCACTACCGTCACATTGTTGCCAAAATTGACGCCTACAACGCCAATTTGTTTCAAATTCGGATTTGGCATTATTTGCCTCCAAGGCGGGAGTGCTTAGCACGAAAGCGCAGTGGCACTTCCCGGCCAGTTTCTGAGGATTCGTAAATAGCGCTAATAAGCTCCAAGCTTTTGCGACCCACAAGCCCATCTACAAGATGCGGCGTACCCTTTTTAATGCTGTCGACGACATGCTCGTAGTAGGCTTGGTGTCCAAATCCATAGATATTTGGTGGGTTAACCGAGTAGTCAGCCATGACCCTTTCATCGCCATCGCTTGGCTTGGAAAAATTCCAAACTTTCATTTGATTGACGGCAAATCCACCAATTTCTACGGTTCCGCCTTCACCAAGCACAGAGATCGACCCTTCCAAGTCGGTTGGGCGTGCGGCAGTTGTTGCCTCAATCACACCAAGCGCTCCATTTCTAAAGCGCAGCGTCACGACCGCGGTGTCTTCGGCTTCAATGTTTGCCAAGGCGGTCGAACTCATAGCAAATACGCTCTCGACCTCGCCCATCATCCACTCAAGCAGGTCTACGTGATGGCTGGCCTGGTTGGTCAAGACGCCACCATCGAGCGCCCAAGTGCCGCGCCATGCGTCCTGATCGTAGTAGTCTTGCGGACGACACCATCTTACGCGTACCGTCCCAAGAACCAACTTGCCGAATCTGCCTGCTTCTAAAGCAGCACGCAGTTTAAGGACCGGGACATTGAATCGGTTCTGCTTAACCACAAACAGTTTCACCCCAGACTCATCGCAAGCACGGATCATCGCGTCAGCATCGTCAAGTGTCAGTGCCATTGGTTTTTCAACCACTATATGTTTGCCGTAGGGGGCTAGAGCGACCACATGTTTTGCGTGATTTCCACTTTCGGTCAAAACCACCACCACATCAATAGCTACCGAGCGCATCATGGCATGCATATCCGTGAAATGGGGTACCGAAAAATTCTGAGCAATTTTTTCGGCTTTCTCAGCAACCACATCGCACACCGCGACCAGTTTCGCGTTGCGTATCTGTTGTAAGCCGAGTAGCTCAGAGTGGCGCTTAGAGATTCGCCCACAACCCACCAGCGCAAAATTCAAGAAACTCATAACTTTATCTTTCCGTCGGCAAGCCGCGACCAATACCAAAATACTCCAGCCCCATGGCTTGCATAGCTACCGGCTCAAACAGGTTACGCCCATCAAAGATTATTGGCTGCTTGAGGCGGGTTTTGATTTGGTTGAAATCGGGGCTTTTGAACGCCTTCCACTCGGTGACAATCAATAAGGCATCGGCGCTGTTCAACGCCGCGTTGGGGCTTTGAGCGTAGCGCAAATCTGGTCGATCACCATAAATACGCTGAGTTTCTGGCATCGCAACTGGGTCATAAACAGTCACGCAGACGCCGCGTGCCCACAGGCCCTCCAAGACTACGCGGCTGGTCGCTTCACGCATGTCGTCTGTACCAGGTTTAAATGCCAAGCCCCAGAGAGCAAAGTGCTTGCCGGTCAAATCGTTACCGAAGCGGCGGATAATTTTTTCCAAAAGAACCGACTTTTGGGTATGGTTCACGTCCTCAACGGCCTGAAGTATTTTCAGTGGCATACCCATTTCTGTGGCGGTCCGTTTCAGAGCGCGCACGTCTTTGGGAAAGCAAGAACCGCCATAGCCACAACCGGAGTACAAGAAATGGTAGCCAATTCGCTGGTCTGAACCTATGCCTTTTCGCACCTGTTCAATGTCTGCGCCCAGTTTGTCTGCGAGGTTGGCCAATTCGTTCATGAAAGAAATCCTGGTCGCCAGCATGGCATTGGCTGCATACTTGGTAAGTTCTGCGGATTTGACATCCATCACCGGTAGTTGTCAATCAAGTTGTCGCATTTTTATTGGCTAGTCAGGCTGCTTTGA
>JBBAPO010000013.1:0-123443 GCA_040400795.1 Rhodoferax sp. | reverse complement strand
GCAACCGCAATCCTGAATCTGCGGCACGGTCAAGGTGCCGTCGCCAGACGCTTACGAAAAAATTACCGTCACGCGGCAACAATTTGCCAAAAAACATGGCCGACTCCCGAGGGTTTAGCGTCATTTATTTGACAAATTTATGACAGGCTATCAGGTTACCCCCATGCCGCTGCATCACAGAGCAGTTCGACCAGCGCGAAAAATAAAAAATGGGACGCGTCCATCAACCACAGTGCAAACCAAAGGCAACCAAGCTTGGGATGTGTTCATGCCGCCCTGTTAGGCACCAATTCATTTGGCCGGCGCCTACAACATTTGATCAAAAAATGCAACTCACAAACTGTCCCAGACGCTGATGGACAGGGGCCAACAAAAGGCCCCACAGCGAGCGCTGTGGGCCTGTCAGTATGAACTCATCCCGGACTTGGGTGGGCTTGGAATCAGGCCGACACTGTGGAAGCGGCCTCCACATAATCCGGCACGCGGTCAAAGTTCAGGTATTGGTAGACCTGATCGCTTGCTGCAGTGAGTACGACCATGTCAGCCATGTACTCGGCTTTGGTAGGAATACGTCCTAGTTTGGAGCAGATCGCCGCTAGTTCGGCGCTGCCCAAGTAGACATTGCTATTTTTCCCTAGCCGATTGGGGAAATTACGGGTGGAAGTCGAAAACACCGTTGCGCCCTCTTTCACCTGCGCCTGGTTTCCCATGCAGAGGCTGCATCCCGGCATTTCCATTCGAGCTCCGGCTGAACCCAGCACACCGTAGTGTCCCTCATCGCTCAGTTGTTTGGCGTCCATTTTGGTCGGTGGCGCCATCCACAGCTTGACTGGAATGTCACGCTTGTTCTCGAGCAACTTGCTGGCCGCACGGAAATGACCGATGTTGGTCATGCACGAGCCGATGAATACTTCATCGATCTTAGCCCCGGCGACCTCTGACAATGTCTTAACGTCGTCCGGATCGTTCGGGCAGGCCACGATCGGCTCGTGGATGTCAGCCAAGTCGATTTCGATCACGGCAGCGTACTCGGCATCGGCGTCACCTTTAAGTAACTGCGGGTCGGCCAGCCAGGCCTCCATCGCCTTGATGCGGCGGTTGATGGTGCGCACGTCGGCATAGCCGATCGCAATCATCCACTTCAACATAGTGATGTTGCTGGTGATGTATTCGATGATGGGCTCTTTGTTCAGGTGCACCGTGCAGCCGCCAGCGCTGCGTTCGGCCGATGCGTCGCTGAGCTCGAAAGCCTGCTCCACCTTGAGGTCAGGCAGACCTTCGATCTCCAAGATGCGCCCCGAAAAGATGTTCTTCTTGCCCTGTTTGGCCACGGTCAGCAGACCGGCCTTGATGGCGTAGAGAGGAATCGCGTTGACCAGGTCACGCAGGGTGATGCCGGGCTGCATCGTGCCCTTGAAGCGCACCAGCACGCTCTCGGGCATGTCAAGCGGCATCACGCCGGTGGCGGCACCAAAGGCCACCAGGCCGGACCCGGCCGGGAAGCTGATGCCAATGGGGAAGCGGGTATGACTGTCGCCACCCGTGCCCACGGTATCAGGCAGCAGCATGCGATTGAGCCAGCTATGAATGATGCCATCACCAGGACGCAGGCTGATGCCACCCCGGTTGTTGATGAACTCGGGCAGTTCGTGGTGCATCTTTACATCGACCGGCTTCGGGTATGCAGCGGTATGGCAGAAAGACTGCATAACCAGGTCGGCGCTGAAGCCCAGGCAGGCCAAATCCTTAAGTTCATCACGCGTCATTGGACCAGTCGTATCCTGTGAGCCAACACTGGTCATGCGAGGCTCGCAGTAGGTGCCAGGGCGCACACCTTGCTGATGGCTGTTGACCAAGGGCAGACCGCAGGCGCGACCAACCATTTTTTGGGCTAAGGTAAAACCTTTACCCGAATCTACAGGATTGCTGGGCAAGCGAAATAAGGTGCTTACCGGCAAGCCCAGTGCCTCACGAGCCTTGGCCGTCAGACCTCGACCAATGATCAGCGGAATACGGCCGCCAGCTCGAACCTCATCAAACAGCACCTCGCTTTTGAGCTGAAACTCGGCGATTACCTTGCCGTCTTTGAGTGCCTTGCCGTCATAAGGCCGCAGTTCCACCACATCACCCATGGCCATCTGGCTCACATCGAGCTCGATCGGCAAGGCGCCAGAATCTTCCATTGTGTTGTAGAAAATTGGGGCTATCTTGTTGCCCAAACAGACGCCACCGAAGCGCTTATTCGGAACGAAGGGAATATCTTCGCCAGTAAACCAAAGGACCGAATTGGTGGCGGACTTGCGCGACGAGCCGGTGCCGACCACGTCACCAACATAGGCCACCAAATGGCCGCGGCCCTTGAGCTCATTGATAAACTTGACCGGTCCACGTTTGCCATCTTCTTCGGGGGTTACGCCAGGCCGGGCGTTTTTGTGCATAGCCAAAGCGTGCAAAGGGATGTCGGGGCGGCTAAAGGCATCAGGCGCGGGTGACAGGTCGTCGGTATTGATCTCTCCCGCCACCTTAAACACACTCAGGGTGATCGACTGTGGCACTTCCGGCCGAGAGGTGAACCACTCAGCGTCGGCCCAACTCTGCAGGACAGCCTTGGCGTGGACGTTACCCGCATCGGCCTTTTCCTTGACGTCATGGAACTGGTCAAACATCAGCAGCGTTTTCTTGAGGGCACTGGCGGCCACGTCAGCCACCGCCGTATCTCCTAGCATATCCACCAGCGGACTGATGTTGTAACCGCCCAGCATGGTTCCCAGCAATTCGGTGGCCTTTTGCCGCGACATCAGAGGGCACTTCTCAGTGCCATGCGCCACCGCCGCCAAGTAGCTGGCCTTGACCTTAGCAGCATCGTCGACACCAGCTGGCACGCGGTAGGTGATCAACTCGACAAGTGTTGCCTCTTCGCCGGCTGGCGGCTGCTTCAGCAACTCGATTAACTCGCTGGTCTGCTTGGCCGATAAGGGCAGAGGGGGAATACCCAAGGCGGCGCGCTCGGCAACATGGACTCGGTAATTTTGCAACATGATGTTCTCCTTTTCAATTGATAAAAATAAGTTCAACCTCTGTAAGACGTTGCCCCATCACCAGCTCTTGTGTCATGGCCGGGGCGCTGGCTCAGCGGTTAGCATAAAAAAGGCCCGGGCCTCGTTCGGCAGTGCGGTGCCAGTCTGCTGGGCGCGCTCCAACAAGTGCCAAAAATAGCGATAACTGGCTCGATCCTGCAAAACGCCCCGGTCCGATATAGGCGCCCAGTCCGCCCTTTGGGCAGCCACCAGAATGCGCGTCGCCTGTTCAATTTCACCGGGCTCTGGGGCGAACGCCTCAAGAATCGGTCTAATCTGGGCCGGATGAATGCTCCACATGCGGGTGAATCCAAGTGCGCGACTGGCCTTCCTGGCCGCAGCGCGCAACCTCGCTACGTCAGTAAACTCGGTTACCACGCAATGCGCCGGCACTTTTCCATGGGCATGGCACGCGGACGCAATTTCCAGCTTGGCACGCAACACCAAGGGATGGTTGAATTGATCGAGGGCAGCGTCGCCACGCCCTTGGTCCAAGCCCATGGCAGTAGCTGGTATTGCGCCGCCATGGGCAGAAACGAAGTCCATCAGACCAAAACTCAGCGACTGCACGCGCACATGCGCGGCGATCTCAAAGACTTGCTGAACCGCCGCAGGTGACTCAATCAAGACGTGCAACGGCAAGGGTCCCTGCCGTTCAGATCTGGCCGCCATATGGTCTATCCATTGCACAGCCCGCTCGAGCGCGGAGAGCGACTCAAGCTTGGGGATCATGACGTGGCAGAGCGCCTCAGCGGCCGTACCGACAATCGTCGCCACGTCTTGTTCGAAAGCAGGGTGGTCGACCGGGTGAACGCGTACCGCCACCCTGGGCTGGCCGCGGCTAGGATCAACCGACGCCCGCGCCAAGGTAGCGCGAGCCAGGTCTGCCACCATCAGGGCATGGTCATGCTCACCGCCAATCGGCGCACCGTCCTCACAGTCGAGCGTCACATCAAAGGGGCAGGCACCGAACTCCTCGGTCATCGTGGCCTGCAAGGCCAGACTTTTGCGCATCCGGGCTTCGACGCCACAGTAGTGATCGCAAACCGGAATTGGGCTGCCCACGCTTTGCGCGCCAAGGAGCACGTCACGAGGTGTTTGCATGGCTGATCGGTCGTCCCGTGCCCAGCAAGACGAGGTGGGTCACGCGACCTAAAGCAGATGCGCCACGCCAGCCTGCTCGTCTTGCAGTTCCTTGAGGGTCTTGTTGATGCATTCCTGACTGAATGCATCCACGGGCAGACCCGCTACGGGAAGGTATTCACCCCCATCACAAGTGACTGCAAATCCAAACATGGTGTCTTTAGGGATGCCATATTGACCATCGGACGCGATGCCCATCGTGACCCATTTTCCATTGGTCCCGAGCGCCCAGTCACGCATATGGTCAATGGCGGCATTAGCAGCCGAAGCAGCAGAAGAAACGCCCCGCGCAGCAATGATGGCCGCACCGCGCTTGCCAACTGTGGGTAAGAAGGTATTGACGTTCCAGTCATGGTCATTAATGCTGTCCTTAACGCTGACGCCGTCAATGGTGGCGAAACGGTAATCCGCGTACATGGTCGGCGAATGGTTGCCCCAGACTGCCAGTTTTTCAATCGCCGCTACCGGCTTACCAGTCTTCTGTGCAAGTTGGCTCAACGCGCGGTTGTGGTCTAGGCGCAGCATGGCAGTGAAGTTCTTGCGCGGCAGGTCTGGCGCGCTTTTCATGGCGATATAGGCGTTGGTGTTGGCAGGATTACCGACCACCAGCACCTTCACATTGCGGCTGGCGACAGCGTTCAAGGCTTTTCCCTGGGCAGTGAAAATCTCAGCATTAACGGCCAGCAACTCCGCGCGCTCCATGCCAGGGCCGCGTGGGCGCGAGCCGATCAGCAGAGCGTAATCCACATCTTTGAAAGCAGTAATAGGGTCGCCGTGGGCTTCCATGCCGACCAGCAGGGGGAAAGCGCAATCCTTCAACTCCATCATCACACCCTGCAAAGCCTGTTGCGGCTTTTCCATGGGTACCTCTAGCAACTGCAGGATGACGGGTTGGTCCTTGCCTAGCATTTCGCCAGAGGCAATACGAAAAAGGATGGCATAGCCGATTTGACCTGCGGCACCGGTCACTGCGACGCGGACGGGCTTTTTGCTCATGGTAAAAACTCCAGAAGTGTAGAAAAACAGGGAGGGCGACGCCGACTGATCATGCCGAGCACCGCAGATTCGGCGCGCAGTGTACTCTGGAAAACCCTTAGCCGTCAACTTGTCTTATGTCTTATATAAGATATCATTCAACGCCTCTGGCTCATCCAAGCCGCCACTCATTTGCCATGGCCTCAACCGCTTTTACTTCTCCCGAGAACCACGTCACTGAAGGCAACGCCAACACCGTGGCACCTTCAGTAGCGCCTGCCTTCAGCCCGCTGTACCAGCAAATCAAGGGCCTGATCCTTAACAGCCTGCGTGTCGGCGAATGGAAACCAGGGGAAGCTATACCGAGTGAAATGGATTTGGCCGCGCGTTTCAAAGTCAGCCAAGGGACGGTCCGCAAAGCCATTGACGAGCTTGCCGCCGATAACCTGGTGGTGCGACGACAGGGCAAAGGAACTTTTGTAGCGACCCATGCCGAGCGCCAAGTTCAATATCGATTTCTCAAATTAATGCCCGACAGTGGCGACCGCAGCCTAGAGGGCCCAGCACAACGCCAAATTGTTGATTGCAAGCGTCTTCGCGCGCCCTCGGATGTCGCGCGCGGACTGGCTTTGCGTCCAGGCGACGCCGTGCTCCAAGTGAAGCGCGTACTGTCTTTTGCCGACAAGCCGACAATCCTTGAAGACCTCTGGCTCCCGGGCGTGCCATTTAAAGGTCTGACCGCTGACCGGCTACGTGGCTACGAGGGGCCGATGTACGCTTTGTTTGAGACAGAATTCGGGGTGCGGATGGTGCGCGCCGAAGAAAAAATCCGCGCCATCAGCGCCGACCATGTGCACAGCCAGCTCTTGAGGGTGGCGCCAGCGACACCTTTGCTGAGTGTCGAGCGTATTGCGTTCACTTACCACGACCTCCCCATAGAACTCAGGCGCGGACTTTACGTGACCGATACCCATTATTATCGAAACGAGCTGAATTGAGTTGAGCCTAAGATTTCGCATCTGAAGGACAAATTGAAACCTTGACGTCAGTTTGTTGCGGTGCAATAGAATTTACTCGTCAGCGATAACCATAAAGACAGTGTTTTTACCCCCAGGAAAGTCCAGCCATGACCGAGATTGACTCACAGGCGCCAGCAAAGCGGCCCGAATTCCGCAACATCAACGCGTTCAAGGACCTTCCCAGCTACCGACTGCCGCCTGCAGGCTGGGTGTCAATCTTGCACCGCATTAGTGGCGCCATCATGTTTATGTTGTTGCCCTTTGTGATCTGGATGTTTGATACCTCGGTATCGTCGGAAATTTCCTTCCTGAAGTTCAAGTCCGCATTCAATGTCGGCCTGCTGGGACTGCCGGGCGTGATCTGGAAATTGCTGGCGCTGGCCCTGATCTGGGCCTACCTTCACCACCTGATCGCTGGCTTGCGTCACCTGTGGATGGATGCTCGGCACGCTGTCAGCAAAGAATTCGGCAAGTCATCGGCACTGCTGACCCTAGCTTTGGGCTCCGGCCTCACGCTGGTGTTGGCACTTAAATTGTTCGGTCTCTATTAAGGCGCATGACCATGGCAGTTAACTACGGCTCCAAACGCATCGTTGTCGGTGCACATTACGGCTTGAGAGACTGGTTGGCGCAACGCGTCACAGCGGTCCTAATGGCCCTGTTCACACTTTTGGTCCTGGGGCAGTTACTGGGATCGAAAGGTCCCATTGGCTACTACACCTGGTCTGGGATTTTTTCAGCCCAATGGATGAAGGTATTGACCTTTACAGTGATTCTGGCACTGCTGTACCACGTCTGGGTCGGCATGCGCGACATCTGGATGGACTACGTAAAGCCAGTCGCCGTGCGGCTATCGCTGCAGGTCTTCACTATAGTCTGGCTGGTCGGATGCGCCGGCTGGGCCATTCAAGTGCTTTTGCGTCTTTGACGCGGCCGTGACCCTGGCGTCTCCGCCCTCCCCTTAAAGGCTGAAAATCCATGACTTATTCCGTGACCAAAAGAAAATTTGACGTCGTCATCATTGGCGCAGGAGGCTCCGGCATGCGCGCCTCCTTGCAATTGGCCCGTGCCGGCCTGAATGTGGCGGTGTTGAGCAAGGTATTCCCCACGCGCTCACACACTGTGGCCGCCCAGGGCGGTATCGGGGCCTCGCTTGGGAACATGAATGACGACAACTGGCACTACCACTTCTATGACACCGTCAAGGGTTCGGACTGGCTGGGCGATCAGGATGCAATCGAATTCATGTGTCGCGAAGCGCCCAAGGTGGTCTACGACCTGGAGCACATGGGAATGCCGTTCGACCGTAACCCTGACGGCACCATTTACCAGCGCCCCTTTGGCGGCCATACGGCCAACTACGGCGAGAAAGCAGTGGAGCGCGCATGCGCTGCAGCCGACCGCACGGGCCACGCCATGCTGCACACCCTCTACCAACAAAACGTCAAGGCTAGGACCAGTTTTTTCGTTGAGTGGATGGCGCTCGACCTGATCCGTGATGCCGAAGGCGACGTGGTCGGTGTGACTGCGCTGGAAATGGAGACCGGGGACATCCATATTCTGGAAGCTAAAACCACACTGTTGGCCACGGGCGGGGCGGGGCGCATCTTTGCGGCTTCGACCAACGCCTTCATCAACACCGGTGACGGCTTAGGTTTGGCGGCCCGCGCAGGCATACCGCTGGAGGACATGGAATTCTGGCAATTTCACCCGACCGGCGTGGCCGGCGCCGGCGTCTTGCTGACCGAAGGTTGCCGCGGTGAGGGGGCGATTCTGCTCAACAGCAATGGTGAGCGGTTTATGGAGCGGTATGCGCCGACCCTGAAAGACCTGGCCCCGCGCGACTTTGTGTCACGCTCCATGGACCAGGAAATCAAAGAGGGCCGTGGCTGCGGTCCGAATAAGGACTATGTGTTGCTTAAGCTCGACCACTTGGGCGCCGACACCATCATGAAGCGGCTACCTTCGGTTTTTGAAATCGGACATAACTTTGCAAATGTGGACATCACCAAGGAACCGATTCCGGTGGTACCAACCATCCATTACCAAATGGGCGGCATCCCGACCAACATCAATGGCCAAGTGGTGATTCAGGCTAATGGGGTGCACAACCAGGTGGTCAACGGCCTTTACGCCGTTGGCGAATGCTCATGTGTCAGCGTCCACGGCGCCAATCGCCTGGGAACCAATTCGCTGTTGGACCTGCTGGTGTTCGGCCGCGCGGCCGGCAACCATATTGTCGAGTTCAACAGCAAGAGCAAAGCGCACAAACCCCTGCCGGCAGATGCCGCCGACCGCACCCTGTCTAGGCTGTCCCGGCTGGACAACGTCACACAAGGTGAATACGCCCAAGATGTAGCCAATGACCTGCGCGCCAGCATGCAATTGCATGCTGGCGTCTTCCGCACCCAGGCCAGCATGGACCAAGGCGTGATCAAGATCGCCGACCTGCGCGAACGCGTCAATGCCATCAATCTTAAAGATAAGTCTAAGGTATTCAATACGGCTCGGATTGAGGCGCTTGAAGTCGAAAACTTGATTGAAGCCGCCCAGGCGACCATCGTGTCAGCGGCTGCTCGCCACGAAAGCCGCGGCGCACACACGGTGGACGACTACAGTGACAGCGCTGAGCATCCAAACGGCCGCAATGATGTTGAGTGGCACAAGCACACCCTCTGGTACAGCGAGGGCAATCGTCTGAGCTACAAGCCAGTCCAGATGAAACCCCTGACGGTAGATTCCGTTGAACTGAAGGTCCGCACATTCTGACCCTGGCGGCTACATTGAGGCCAACCAGCCCCCAACTGCATTTGAACCGGAGCTACCCATGACCAAGCGCACTTTCCAAATTTACCGTTACGACCCGGACCAAGACGCCAAGCCTTACATGCAAACCATCGAGGTCGAGCTCGATGGCAGCGAACGCATGCTGCTGGACGCGCTGATGAAGCTCAAAGCCATAGACCCAGCCATCTCATTTCGTCGCTCATGCCGGGAGGGGGTGTGCGGATCGGATGCGATGAACATCAATGGCAAGAACGGCCTGGCTTGCCTGACCAACATGCGCACACTGTCGGGCACCATCGTGCTCAAGCCCCTGCCCGGGCTGCCGGTCATTCGTGACCTGATCGTCGACATGACGCAGTTTTTCAAACAGTACAACTCGATCAAGCCCTACCTGATCAATGACACGGTACCACCCGAAAAAGAGCGACTACAGAGTCCCGAAGAGCGAGAAGAGCTCAATGGCCTGTATGAGTGCATCCTGTGCGCCAGTTGCTCTACCAGTTGCCCGAGCTTTTGGTGGAATCCGGATAAATTCGTCGGCCCTGCTGGACTACTGCAGGCCTACCGTTTCATTGCGGACAGCCGTGACGAGGCCACTGCCGAGCGACTGGACAACCTGGAAGACCCTTACAGATTATTTCGCTGCCACACCATCATGAATTGTGTGGATGTTTGCCCCAAGGGCCTTAACCCCACCAAGGCGATTGGCAAGATCAAAGAAATGATGGTCCTGCGCACGGTCTGAGCGCCCTGTTTATGTCGATTATTTTGGACGAGTTGATTGATGAACGTGGCTTGAGCAAACTGCGCTGGCGATGTCGTCGGGGCCTGCTTGAAAACGATTTGTTCATTGAACGCTTCTTCAATCGTTTCGAGGCCACGCTGACGCGTCGTCAGGGGCATGCCCTGGCAGACCTGATGGAGTTGACCGACAACGATCTGCTTGACCTGCACCTTGGACGGCAATCACTCGGCGTGGTAAGTGCCGAGCTGGACCGCAGTGACATTCATGAAGTACTAAGTATGTTGAGAGAAAACCCTTGAAAGGTAGAAAATGAAGCTAGCTGACAACAAAGCCACCCTGTCGTTCAGTAACGGCAGCCCCAGCGTCGACTTGCCGGTTTACCAAGGCAGTGTCGGCCCTGTTGTGATCGACATCCGCAAGCTGTATGCGCAGACCGGGATGTTCACCTATGACCCCGGATTTTTGTCAACAGCGTCTTGTCAGTCCGCCATCACCTACATCGATGGCGACAAAGGTGAACTGCTTTACCGTGGCTATCCGATCGAACAGTTGGCCACCAGCTGTGACTTCATGGAAACTTGTCACCTATTGTTGTATGGCAACCTGCCTGACGTAGCAGCCAAGGCCGACTTCACCAAGCGTGTGACCAACCACACCATGGTCAATGAGCAAATGCAGTTTTTCTTGCGCGGTTTCCGGCGTGACGCACATCCGATGGCCATCATGACTGGGCTGGTTGGCGCCCTCTCGGCCTTTTACCACGACAGCACCGACATCAGCAATCCGGAGCACAGGGAAATCTCGGCGATCCGCCTGATTGCCAAAATGCCAACGCTGGTGGCCATGGCCTACAAGTACAGCGCAGGCCAGCCCTACATGTACCCCAAGAACAAGCTCAGTTATGCGGGCAACTTCCTGCACATGATGTTTGCCAACCCCTGCGAGGACTACGAGGTCAACCCGGTGATCGAGCGCGCCCTCGATCGCATCTTCGTGCTCCACGCCGACCATGAGCAAAACGCTTCGACCTCCACCGTGCGACTGTGTGGCAGCTCTGGCACTAACCCGTTTGCTGCCATCGCGGCCGGTGTAGCTTGCCTGTGGGGTCCCGCCCACGGTGGCGCCAACGAAGCCTGTCTGAACATGCTCGAAGACATCCAGAGAATGGGTGGGGTGGCCAACGTCGGCCAATTCATGGAGCAGGTCAAGGACAAGAGCTCTGGCGTTAAATTGATGGGTTTTGGCCATCGGGTCTACAAGAACTACGACCCGCGCGCCAAGCTGATGCAAGAAACTTGCAAGGAAGTGCTGACCTCGCTGGGTCTTGAAAATGACCCGCTGTTCAAGCTGGCCATGGCGCTTGAAAAAATTGCGCTCGAAGACGACTACTTCGTTCAGCGCAAGCTCTACCCGAATGTGGATTTTTACTCTGGCATCGTGCAGCGCGCCATCGGCATCCCAGTCAGCCTGTTCACGGCGATTTTCGCGCTGGCCCGTACCGTCGGCTGGATTGCCCAGCTCAATGAAATGATTGGTGATCCCGAGTACAAAATTGGCCGCCCAAGACAGCTCTTTACAGGTTCGGATCGTCGCGATGTGCTGCCGATTGCGCAGCGATAAGGTTACAGCCTGAGAACCCGACGTCCAATCACCTGAAGCAGAGCGCCCGTCCGATGATCGAATCGGCGGGCATTTTCTCTTATGGACTCCCCAAAAGGGCAATTACTGCTGTGCGATGGCTGCCACAGGCTGCGTAAAATGCAGGATTGCGAAGGAAACCCATGGGACGCACCCTTTACGACAAACTCTGGGACGACCACGTCGTCCACACCGAAGACGACGGCACTGCCATCCTCTACATCGACCGACACTTGGTACATGAAGTGACCAGTCCGCAGGCCTTTGAAGGCTTGCGCCAAACCGGCAGACCGGTTTGGCGGGTGAGCTCCATCGTTGCCACAGCCGATCACAACACACCGACCACGGGCTGGGATCGCGGTTATGAGGGCATTACAGACGCGACCAGCAAGGAACAGGTCGTGATGCTGGACACCAATATGCGGGAGTTCGGCTCGGCCGCCTACTTCCCATTCCTGTCCAAACGCCAGGGTATCGTTCACGTGATCGGACCTGAAAACGGCGCTACGCTGCCAGGGATGACCGTGGTCTGCGGCGACTCCCACACATCGACCCATGGTGCCTTTGGCGCTTTGGCGCATGGCATTGGCACCAGCGAAGTTGAGCATGTTCTGGCCACGCAAACGCTGCTGGCCAAGAAGGCCAAGAACATGCTGGTCCGAGTCGATGGCGTGTTGCCTCGCGGTTGTAGTGGCAAAGACATCGTGCTGGCGGTCATTGGCCAAATCGGCACTGCTGGCGGCACGGGCTACACCATTGAATTTGGGGGTGCGGCGATTCGTGCCTTAAGCATGGAGGGCCGCATGACAGTGTGCAACATGGCCATCGAGGCTGGTGCCCGAGCCGGCCTGGTGGCCGTCGACGAAAAAACCATCGATTACGTGCGCGGGCGGACCCTGGCACCGGGTCATCTGGCCAGTGGAGAGGCCGCTGCCGTGGAATGGGACCAAGCCGTCGCTTACTGGAAGACACTGCATTCAGACTCTGATGCGGCTTTCGACCAGGTGATCGGGCTCGATGCCAGCGGCATCATCCCCCAGGTCACCTGGGGCACCTCGCCCGAAATGGTGCTGGGCATCGACAACCGGGTGCCAGACCCGGACAAGGAGAAGGACCCCAACAAACGCTCCGCCATCGAGCGCGCCCTGGTTTACATGGGACTCGAGCCGGGCAAGGCCCTGAACGACCTGTTTATTGACAAAGTCTTCATTGGCTCTTGTACCAATAGCCGGATTGAGGATATTCGGGAAGCGGCCGCAGTGGTGCGCAAACTAGGACAAAAAGTCGCTAAAAATGTCAAATTGGCGATGGTTGTACCTGGCTCGGGCTTGGTCAAAGAACAAGCCGAACGCGAAGGCTTGCACGAGATTTTCCGGGCGGCCGGCTTCGAGTGGCGCGAGCCTGGCTGTTCGATGTGCCTGGCAATGAACGCCGACCGACTTGAGCCGGGCGAGCGTTGCGCCTCCACCAGCAACCGTAATTTCGAGGGTCGGCAGGGTGCGGGCGGACGCACGCACCTGGTCAGCCCAGCTATGGCGGCCGCAGCGGCTATTCATGGTCATTTTGTCGATGTCCGGCAATTCGCCTGACCAAGCTACCCGGGGAAGCACTGCATGAGACATTGGCGATTGGTGTGGCTCGGCGCATTGCTGTTGAGCCTGTCAGCCTGCAATACGGTCAAGGGCCTTGGGCAGGATCTGCAGAAGGCTGGCGAAAAAATTGAAGACGCAGCAAAGAAGAAATAGGGGCACACTGTGCAAAAATTTGGAACCGTGAAGGGCCTCGTGGCCCCCATTGATCGGGAAAATGTCGACACTGACGCCATCATCCCCAAACAATTTCTCAAATCGATCCGCAAGACCGGTTTTGGTCAGAACCTATTCGATGAATGGCGCTACCTGGACGCAGGCTATCCTGGCCAGGACCCCGCCAGCCGTCAGCCCAACCCAGACTTCGTGCTTAACCAGCCACGCTACCAGGGGGCCTCCATTTTGCTGGCACGTAAAAATTTTGGCTGTGGCTCATCGCGTGAACACGCGCCCTGGGCGCTGGACCAATTTGGCTTTCGCGCCATCATTGCGCCCAGCTATGCCGACATTTTCTTCAACAACAGCTTCAAGAATGGCCTGTTGCCCATCGTGTTGCCGGACGCACAGGTGGCCGCGCTGTTTAACGAGTTGGCGGCATTTCCGGGTTACAGCCTGACGATCGATCTGGAGCGCCAGAGGATCGTCAAACCGGATGGCCAAGAATTGCCGTTCGAAGTGCAAGCGTTTCGCAAGTACTGCTTGCTCAATGGTTTTGATGACATTGGCCTGACCTTGCGGCACGCCGACAAGATCCGGGCTTTTGAAGCTGAACGCTTGACACAAAAACCATGGCTAGCCCGCACGCTGATTGCCTGAGTAGCTCCTTAATTTATAGCATCTTGGTTCTATTATGAAAATTGCAGTTTTACCCGGCGACGGAATCGGGACAGAAATCGTGGCCGAGGCGGTCAAGGTCTTGCAGGCGCTCGATCTTCATTTCGAAATGGAAACGGCGCTGGTAGGCGGTGCTGCTTACGGCGCCCATGGCCACCCACTGCCCGACGCCACCCTGCAATTGGCGCGTCAGGCTGACGCCGTCCTATTTGGTGCCGTTGGAGACTGGAAATACGACACCCTGGACAGACCCTTGCGGCCGGAGCAGGCCATTTTGGGTCTGCGTAAAAACCTCGGCTTGTTTGCCAACTTCCGCCCTGCCATCTGCTACGAGCAACTGGTTGGCGCGTCCAGCCTTAAACCCGAGCTGATTGGTGGCCTTGACATCCTGATCATCCGGGAACTCACCGGAGACATCTACTTTGGTCAACCACGCGGGCGCCGAGTGGCCACCGATGGGCTGTTCCCGGGTACCGAAGAAGCATTTGACACCATGCGTTACTCGCGACCCGAGATCGAGCGGATTGCCCACGTCGCATTCCAGGCTGCGCGCAAGCGCAGCCATCGCGTCACCAGTGTGGACAAGGCCAACGTGCTGGAGACCTTTCAGTTCTGGAAAGATGTGGTTAGCGACATTGGCAAGCAGTACCCCGATGTGACGCTAGACCACATGTATGTCGACAACGCCGCCATGCAACTGGTGCGTGAACCCAAGAAATTTGATGTGGTCGTGACCGGCAATATGTTTGGCGACATCTTGAGCGACGAGGCGGCCATGCTGACTGGCTCCATTGGCATGCTGCCCTCGGCCAGTCTGAACGCGAGCAACCAGGGCTTGTACGAACCCAGCCATGGCAGCGCCCCTGACATCGCTGGTAAAGGCGTTGCAAATCCTCTCGCGGCCATCCTGAGTGCAGCCATGATGCTGCGCTACAGCCTGAATCAGGAGGCCGCGGCTCAGCGAATTGAGGCTGCGGTCAAGACGGTGCTGAACCAGGGTCTGCGAACCGCCGACATCTTTAGCGCCGGCATGACGCGGGTTGGCACCCTGGAGATGGGCGCTGCGGTCGTCAGGGCCCTGAAATAATTTCAATTTACAATTTGAGCATGTTAGCTGAGCTGCACACCCTCAAGCACCTGACCTGCCGCGTCGGCTTGGGCCAATGCGTGCGTGCCTGGGCGACAGCATTAGTCACCAAAACGACCACCATTAAAGGCTAGTACAGCCCGGTTCGTCGCGCCCCACCGGCCAGACGAGCCGGGCAGATGGAATTCATATCTCAAACATCTGAAAGGGAAATCTCATGAAAATTGGCAATTTGGTCGGCCTGGTCGGCTGGCGAGGCATGGTTGGCTCGGTCCTGATGGACCGCATGCAGTCCGAGGGTGACTTTGACCACATCGAGCCCGTGTTTTTCTCGACCTCCAATGCTGGCGGCCAGGCCCCGGCGCAGGCAAAAAACGAAACCACGCTGAGAGACGCTTTTGACATCGCGGCCTTGCGCCAGTGCGACATCATCATCAGTACCCAGGGTGGCGACTACACCTCTGAGGTGTACCCCAAGCTGCGTGCAACCGGTTGGACAGGCCACTGGATCGATGCCGCCTCTACCTTACGCATGAAGGACGATGCCATCATCGTGCTTGATCCGGTCAATTTACCCGTCATTCAGAAAGCGCTGACGGAGGGCGGCAAAAACTGGATTGGGGGTAATTGCACCGTCAGTTGCATGCTGATGGGTGTGGGCGCTCTATACAAAGCTGGTTTGGTCGAATGGATGACCAGCATGACTTATCAGGCTGCGTCTGGCGGTGGTGCTCAGCACATGCGCGAGCTACTGACCCAGTTCGGAACCCTGAGCGCCGAAGTCAAGAGCCTGCTGGATGACCCCAAGTCGGCCATCCTGGAGATAGACCGATTGGTCCTCGCCAAACAGCATTCCTTGAGCTCGGCCGAGACAGCCAATTTCGGCGTCCCCCTGGGGGGCAGCCTTATTCCCTGGATTGACAAAGACCTGGGCGTCGGCAAGCAGTCTGACGAACCGGGCTGGGGCACCTCCCGCGAAGAGTGGAAAGGCGGCGCCGAAACCAACAAGATTCTGGGCCAGGGACCCGCCTTCGGCACCGCCGAAACGCCGGTTGATGGCCTTTGCGTCCGGGTGGGTGCGATGCGATGCCATAGCCAAGCATTGACCTTCAAGCTCAAGAAGAATGTACCCAGCGCTGACATCGAGGCCATGCTCGCGGCCGACAACCCATGGGTCAAGGTCATCCCCAACACCCGGGAGGCAAGCTTGCAGGCGCTCACGCCAGTGGCCGTCACTGGCACGCTAGGTATTCCTGTCGGGCGTATCCGCAAGCTCGCGATGGGGCCTGAGTATGTTGGGGCCTTCACCATTGGCGACCAACTGCTGTGGGGCGCGGCTGAGCCATTGCGTCGTATGCTGCGCATTCTGCTAGCGCATTGACGCCGAGCCCACGGCACGCCGGTCGCTGGCCCACGTAGAATCAGGCCAATGCCGCCGACCTCGTTGACTGTAAAGATTCGACCCTGGCGCCGCGCCCTTTGGGCGATTGGCGCCTTGGTGCTGGCCTTGTCTGGCTCGCAAGCCCTGGCCCTGTCAATGGGACGGGTTGTGGTGCAGTCGGCACTGGGTGAGCCCTTGCGCGCAGAAATTGATTTTCTTGACATCACTGACGAGGAGGCTATCTCGCTCAGGACGTCTGTCGCCTCTCCTGAAGCCTTTCGGGCGGCAGGCCTGAGTTACAACGCCAGTATTGTGGGTCTGCAAGCATCGCTGCAAAAACGTGCTGACGGCAGGCTCTATATTCGGCTGAGCAGCGCGTTCGCAATCACCGATTCTTTTTTTGACCTGTTGCTTGAAGCCAGTTGGGCATCGGGCAGGATCCTGCGTGACTACACCTTGTTGTTTGCGCCAGCCAAGACAGGCGCAACGCAGACGGACAGCGGTACAGGGACTGCCGTCAGCAATGGCAACACCAAAGGCCGGGCGCGTCAAGTTGAAGGTGGCAAGGTCAAGATCACTGCCGGTGACACGGCCAGCGAAATTGCGCTGGCCCTGAAACCCGGCAACGTCTCGCTAGATCAGATGCTTGTAGCCCTTTTGCGCGCTAATCCTGGTGTGTTCCAGGGCGACAATGTCAATCGCATCCAGGCAGGTGCCATCCTGAACTTACCGAACGATCTGCAGGCTTCTGAGACAGTCCGACCTGAAGCGACCCGCATCATTGCCGCGCAAAGCCGCGATTTCAATGAATTTCGACGTAAATTTGCTGGTATTGCGCCGCAGGCTCAGGTCGAGGGAGCCAGCCGTCAATCCAGTGGCAAGGTAGAGGCTAGGGTCGACGACAAGCCTGCCGGTAACGGCGCCACTGACAAATTGACATTGGCCAAAGGCAGCGTGCAAGAGTCGCCCTCCGAGGAGCAGCTTGCCAAGGAGCGGAGCGCCCGGGAAGCCGCCAGCCGTGCCGATGAACTGGCACGCAACATCGTCGAGCTGAACAAGCTGGGTGCCAGTACGCAGGCCGCTGCAGCGTCCCAGCCCGCCTCGTCGACTTCGAGCCCGATCGCGCCAGCCGTCACCAACCCTCTGCCAGCCGATGCCTCTGCCAGCGCACCAGCGAGTGCGCCCGCTGTTGCAGCCAGTGCGCCGGTCTCGGCCCCCAAAACAGCGGCATCAGAGACTAAACCACCCATCAAAAGCCATGCCATTGATCGCCTGGTCGATCATCCCTTGGTGCCCTGGGGAGCCGGTGCACTGATCACCGCACTAACCAGCATCCTTGCCTACCGCATTGGTCGCCGCCGCAAAGGGGCTCCTGAGGGCGGGTCGGATGACAAGCGATCACTAGATGCCTTCATTGTGAGTCGGCAAGACGACGCGCAGGAGACAGTATTTGCGCCCAACCAGCCTTCGGTGCAACCATTGTTTGAGCCGAGCCAAGCCGCCCAAGACCTGCCAGCCCGCCCAGAGACCCTGTTCGCCGAGCAGCCACAGATGCAGGACGAGCCCGAACCAGCGCCAGAGGCAGAGGCAGAGCCGGCCGAACTGGAAGTCGATTTTTCGCTCGACGATGAGCCACAGCAAGCGGAGGTGCCTGGGGAGCTCAGTCCCAACGAACTTGACCTGGAATTCGACCTTTCAGAACCTGAAGCTGAGACGCCAACAGAGCCAGCGTCGACTGCGCCCGAACCTCTGCCGCTTGACCTGGGCTCGCTGTCGCTGGATCTGGGCGAAGAGTTTCAAGATAGCAAAACCAACCTGACCGACTTGTCCGACGACCCACTCGAAACCAAGCTCGACCTGGCCGAAGAATTCCGTGCCATTGGTGACGAGGATGGTGCCCGCGCCTTGATTGAAGAGGTGATTGAGTCGGCCTCTGGCGATATGAAGGCCAGGGCGGAACGGGCGCTAGGCAAACTGAAGTGACGCCGGGGCTAATGCGCTGCGTGCTCCGCGCCACGAGCCAAACGTGAGAGTTGCGCTTGGCGTCAGCTACAACGGCCAACCGTACCAAGGCTGGCAGAGCCAGTTGTCGGGCCAGACCGTGCAGGACCGGCTCGAGGCGGCATTGGGCCGCTTCACCACCCAAAAAACCACCACGCTGTGTGCCGGCCGGACCGACTCCGGTGTGCACGGTCTGATGCAGGTGGTTCATTTCGACACCCCGGTTCAGCGCAGCCCGGCCGCCTGGGTGCGGGGCACCAACAGTTTCCTGCCGCGTGACATTGCCATCCAATGGGCCAGTGCCGTGCCCGAGTCGTTCCATTGCCGTGCCAGCGCCCTGTCCCGCCGCTACGCCTACATCCTGTTGGAGTCCCCGGTGCGGCCAAGCGTGGAGGCTGGGCGGGTGGGCTGGGCGTTCCGACCACTCACACTGGCGCCCATGCAGCAGGCGGCCGAACTGCTAATCGGTGAGCATGATTTCAGTTCCTTTCGCGCCTCGGCCTGTCAGGCGCTGTCGCCTGTCAAACACCTGCAGCGGCTGGCGATCTCGCGCCGGGGTGCCTATTGGCGTTTTGAATTCGAAGCCAACGCCTTTTTGCACCACATGATCCGCAACATCATGGGCTGCCTGATCACCATCGGCCAGGAACAACAGCCGCCGCCATGGATCACTCAGGTGCTGCAGGCCCGGGACCGCAAGGTCGCCGCCCCCACCTTTGCCGCAGACGGACTCTACTTTCTGGGTCCGCGCTACGCCCCGCATTGGGGTCTTCCGGATCGCACCCCCGCCTTCGACGCCCTCCCATGAACCAGACCTCCACTTTGAGCAATCCTGCCCTCCGCACCCGCATCAAGATTTGCGGCCTGACACGGGAAGCGGACGTGGACGCCGCCGTGGCGGCCGGCACCGACGCCATTGGCTTTGTGCTGTACCCCAAAAGCCCGCGTTACGTATCCCCGGAACGGGCAATGACCTTGGCGCGGCGCCTACCACCCTTCGTCACGCCGGTGCTGCTGTTCGTGAACGAATTTGCTCCTGAAATCATAGCTATAAGTGACCAATTGGCGGGGGCTTGCGTCCAATTTCATGGTGATGAAACACCGGCTGACTGCCTGTTGGCAACGGGTAACGGCAGTCGCCCGTTTGTCCGGGCGGCGCGTATTCCAGTGGGGGCGCACGCCACTGGGTTTGATCTCGTAGAATTCGTGTCTCAATATTCACGAGCCCAGGCCATCTTGCTCGACGCCCATGTCGACGGGTACGGTGGTGGCGGGCAAACATTCAATTGGTCACTGCTGCCTCCAAACGTCAACGCTCACCTCGTCTTGAGTGGTGGACTGAGCGCTGCAAACGTGGCCGAAGGCATTCGGCAGTTGCGGCCGCGTTGCAAGACGCTGGCCGTTGATGTGAGTTCGGGGGTGGAGCTGTCCGGCCCCGGCAACAAGGGGCTCAAGGACCCCGAAAAAATCAACCAATTTGTCGCTGCCGTCCGGGCAGCAGACCAGCAACTTGCAGAGAGAGCACATGTTCCAGTACCAACAACCTGACGCGTCCGGTCATTTCGGCATTTATGGCGGCTCCTTCGTCTCGGAGACCCTGACCCACGCCATCAACGAACTCAAGGCGGCCTACGCCCGCTACCAGTATGACCCGGCCTTCGTCGCCGAGTTCAACTATGAGCTGGCGCACTTTGTCGGCCGGCCGTCACCGGTCTACCATGCCCAACGCATGAGCCGCGAGCAAGGTGGTGCGCAAATCTTCCTCAAGCGCGAAGACCTCAACCACACCGGTGCGCACAAGGTCAACAACACCATCGGCCAGGCCATGCTGGCCAAGCGCATGGGCAAGCCACGTGTGATTGCCGAAACCGGTGCCGGGCAGCATGGCGTGGCCACCGCCACCATCTGCGCCCGCTATGGCCTGGAGTGCGTGGTGTACATGGGCAGCGAAGACGTCAAGCGACAGAGCCCTAACGTCTACCGCATGAAGCTGCTTGGCGCTACCGTGGTGCCGGTGGAGAGCGGCAGCAAAACTCTCAAAGACGCCTTGAACGAGGCCATGCGTGACTGGGTGGCAAATGTGGACAACACTTTTTACATCATCGGCACGGTGGCCGGGCCGCACCCCTACCCAATGATGGTGCGCGATTTCCAGAGTGTGATTGGCAAGGAGTGTCTGGTGCAAATGCCGGAAATCCTGGCGCAACAGGGTTGCCGCGGGTCGCAGCCTGATGCGGTGATCGCCTGCGTTGGCGGCGGCAGCAACGCCATGGGCATATTCCACCCTTATATTGCCCACGACGGCACCCGCCTGATTGGCGTTGAGGCGGCGGGCGAAGGCATGGATTCGGGCCGACACTCGGCGTCGCTGCAGCGGGGCAGCCCGGGCGTGCTGCACGGCAACCGTACCTATGTGTTGCAGGACGACAACGGCCAGGTCACCGAAACCCACAGCATCAGTGCCGGGCTGGATTACCCCGGTGTCGGCCCGGAACACGCCTTCCTGAAAGACATCGGCCGCGCCGAATATGTCGGCATCACCGACACCGAAGCCCTGGCGGCGTTCCACTACCTGTGCCGCACCGAGGGCATCATCCCGGCACTGGAATCCAGCCACGCCGTGGCCTACGCCATGCAGTTGGCCAAGACCATGCTGCCGGACCAGTCCATTTTGGTCAACCTGTCAGGCCGGGGCGACAAGGACATCGGGACAGTGGCCGACCTCAGCAACGGCGACTTTTACTGCCGGCCCAGCTGCCAGGGCCAGTCGGTTAAGGGCGGCATGCCGCAAATTATCTCCCTGGCCGCCTTGGGAGCCCATGCATGAGCAGCATTGCCAGCACCCTGGCCACCTTGAAAGCACAGGGCAAAAAAGCGCTGATTCCCTACGTCACCGCTGGCTATCCCTTTGCCGACGTCACACCTGAGCTGATGCACGCCATGGTCGCTGGCGGCGCTGATGTGATTGAGCTCGGTGTGCCCTTCTCTGACCCTAGCGCTGACGGCCCGGTGATCCAGAAGGCCGGCGACCGCGCGCTAGCACTGGGCATCGGCATGGTGCAGGTGCTGGCCATGGTCCGAGCCTTCCGCGCCACCAACAGCACAACGCCGGTGGTCCTGATGGGCTACGCCAACCCGGTCGAACGCTACAACCAGAAACATGCCCGCGCCGATGGTGCCAGCGCCTTTGTGCACGACGCCGCAGCGGCGGGCGTGGACGGTGTGCTGGTGGTGGACTACCCGCCCGAAGAGTGCGAAGACTTTGCTGCTGAGCTGGCCCGCCACGGCCTGGACCTGATCTTTCTGCTGGCGCCCACCAGCACCGACCAGCGCATGGCCCAGGTGGCACGGGTGGCCACCGGTTATGTTTACTACGTGTCGCTCAAGGGCGTGACCGGCGCCGGGACATTGGACACGGCGGCGGTCGAGGCTATGCTACCGCGCATCCGCCAGTTCGTCAGCGTGCCGGTGGGCGTTGGCTTTGGCATCCGCGATGCTGCCACCGCGCGGGCCATCAGCCGGGTGGCCGACGCCGTGGTGATCGGCAGCCGCATCATCCAGCTGCTGGACAGCCAGCCGCGCGAGCAGGTCGGCCCGGTGGCTCAGGCGTTTTTGCGTGAAATCCGGACCGCTTTGGATTCATAATTGTTCATCGACTGCGGAGTACCCCTATGAGCTGGCTTGAAAAACTGCTGCCCCCGAAGATTCTGCACACCGATCCGGCAGACCGGCGCAGCGTGCCCGAAGGCTTGTGGATCAAATGTCCCAGTTGCGAGACCGTGCTGTACAAGACCGACCTGGAGCACAACCAAAATGTCTGTCCGACCTGCAGCCACCACCACCGCATCGGGGCGCGGGCCCGGCTTAACCTGTTTTTGGACAATGAAGGGCGCTACGAGATCGGACAGGAGGTGCTGCCTGTGGATGCCCTCAAGTTCAAGGACAGCCGCAAGTACCCGGAACGGCTCAAGGAAGCTTTGGAGAACACCGGCGAGACCGACGCGCTGGTGGTGATGGGCGGCGCTGTGCTGGGCATAGGCGTGGTGGCAGCCTGCTTTGAGTTCGAGTTCATGGGTGGCAGCATGGGTTCGGTGGTGGGTGAGCGATTTGTACGCGGCGTACACACCGCCATCGATCAAAAAGTACCCTTCATCTGCTTCACCTCCACCGGTGGTGCGCGCATGCAAGAGGGCTTGCTAAGCCTGATGCAAATGGCCAAGACCAACGCCTCGCTAACCCGACTGGCCAAAAAAGGCCTGCCCTACATCAGTGTGCTGACCGACCCCACCATGGGCGGCGTCAGCGCCGGTTTTGCGTTCTTGGGCGATGTGGTGGTCGCCGAGCCCAAGGCCTTGATCGGCTTTGCCGGCCCGCGTGTGATCGAGTCGACGGTGCGCGTAACACTGCCTGAGGGCTTCCAGCGGTCTGAGTTCCTGCAAGCCAAGGGGGCGATCGACTTCATCTGCGACCGGCGTGAACTGCGCAAAACCCTGGCCAGCACCCTGGCCATGCTGCAGCGCCAGCCCGCCGACGCCGTAGGTTGATCAGACGGTCAGCAATACCAGGCCCTGCAGGTGGCCCAGCACAATGGCAGCTACCTGAAGCAAGACCAGCAGCGCCAAGGGCGACAGGTCAACACCGCCGACCAGCGGCACCAGGCGCCGAATCGGCGTTAACGGCGGCGCACACAGGCGCTCCACCACGTCTCCAATGACGGACGCGGTCTGCACCCAGGACAGGACGGCGTAGACAATCAGCAGCCCGGTCAAACCCGAAATCGCCAAACGCACCACCCCAAACCCAGCCAGGATAGGCACAGCAAACAGGCCATCGTCAGCACCGGCGAGCAGCCACAACACCATGAACTGCACCAACTGCAACAGGTAAGCCCCCGCCAGACTGGCTGTGTCCAATGCGCCAACTGCGGGCAGCACCCGACGCAAGGGCAGCACCAGCCAGTCGGTCAGGGCGAACACAAAACGACCCAGCGGATTGCCCGAGCGTGCTGACATGGGGATGCGCTGGTGCTGCATGTACAAACGCAGCAGGCAACTGCCGCCCACCACGCCAGTCACCACTTCGAGCAGCAGAGAAATAATCTGATAAAGCATGATGAGGTTGGGTAAAACTTTCCGAATCATAGCGACCCGGCGCCAGCCAACTAAAATCAACGGTTGTCCCACCGCCCGATGCGAGCACCAGCCCCATGTCTGAAACCACGACCCCCGCCCCCGTCCACGACGAGAACCAGCTCATGCTGGAGCGGCGTGACAAACTCAAAGCCATCCGCGCACTGCAGGCGCAGGGTCAGGGCGTGGCTTTCCCCAATGACTTCAAGCCGGCTGACCGGGCCGATGCACTCTTTGCTGCGCATGCTGGCCAGACTCCAGAGGGCCTGCTGGCCCAGGGCAGCGTAGCCAAAGTGGCCGGTCGCATGATGCTCAAGCGGGTTATGGGCAAGGCCAGCTTCTGCACGCTGCAAGACAGCACTGGCCGCATCCAGATCTATATTAAGGGCGAGGACGTGGGTGAGGCGGTGTATGCCAGCTTCAAACACTGGGATCTGGGCGACTTCGTGGCAGCCGAAGGCACGATGTTCAAGACCAAGACCGGCGAGCTGTCGATCCACGCCACCCAGGTGCGCCTGCTGACCAAAAGCCTGCGCCCCATGCCCGACAAGTTCCACGGCATTACCGACCAGGAAGTGAAGTACCGCCAGCGCTATGTTGACCTAATGATGGACGAGACGGCGCGCCAGCGCTTCACGGCGCGCAGCAAGGCTGTGAGCGGCATCCGCGAGTTCATGGTGGCGCACAACTTCCTGGAAGTCGAAACGCCCATGCTGCACCCGATCCCGGGCGGCGCCAACGCCCGGCCGTTTACCACTCACCATAACGCGCTGGACCAGCAAATGTTTTTGCGCATCGCGCCTGAGCTGTATCTCAAACGGCTGATCGTGGGAGGCTTTGAGCGGGTGTTCGAGATCAACCGCAACTTCCGCAATGAAGGCATCTCGGTGCGGCACAACCCCGAGTTCACCATGATGGAGTTCTACGCGGCCTACTGGGACTACCAGGACCTGATGACCTTCACCGAAAGCCTGGTGCGCGACGCCGCGCGCAAGGCAGCGGGCACACTGCAACTCAGTTACGACGGCAAACCGGTGGACCTGGCCCTGCCCTTTGAGCGGCTCACCATCCGTGAAGCCATCGTCAAGTACACCGAAGCGGCGCTGGCGCTGGACGACGGCAGTGGCCTGCGGGTCGACAACCCGGCCTGGTTGATCACCGCGCTGCGCAAGCTCGGCCTCTCGGAGGCCAAGCACAAGCTCTCTGGCCGCTCGCTGGCCAGCCTGCAGGTGCTGTACTTTGAGGAAACCGTTGAAGACAAGCTCTGGCAGCCCACCTTTATTTGCGAGCACCCGGTGGAAATCTCACCGCTGGCGCGCGAAAGCGACCACAAACCCGGTGTGACAGAGCGCTTTGAGCTCTACATCACCGGGCGCGAGTTCGGCAACGGCTTTTCAGAGCTGAACGATGCCGAAGAACAAGCGGCACGGTTTCATGCCCAGGTCGAGGCCAAGGACCGTGGCGATGACGAGGCCATGTACTTTGACCACGATTTTGTGCGGGCGTTGGAGTACGGCATGCCACCCACTGGCGGCTGCGGCATTGGCATCGACCGGCTGATGATGCTGCTGACCGACAGCCCCAGCATCCGCGACGTGATCTTGTTCCCCGCGCTGCGCCGCGAGGGCGGGCATTGAGCCGACGTTGAAGTACCTGGGCCACTACGCCCCTGAGTTGCAGGCACGGGTGCAGGGTCTGCTCAGCCAGGACGAGCTGGGCGCCTGGCTGCTGGCGCGCTACCCAAAAGCCCACGGCCTGCGCACCGACCGCGCGTTGTACGACTACATCCAAGGCCTGAAAACCGAGTTTTTGCGCGGCGCAGAGCCGCTAAGCCGGGCCTGCTTTGACAGCAAACTGCACACCGTGGCCCACGCCCTGGGCACCCACACCACGGTGTCGCGCGTGCAGGGGTCACGGCTCAAAGCCAAACGCGAGATCCGGGTGGCGGCGCTGTTCAAAGACACGCCACTTCCCTTTTTAACCATGATCGCGGTGCACGAGCTAGCCCATTTCAAGGAACGCGAGCACAACCGTGCGTTCTACCAGCTGTGCGCCCACATGGCCCCCGACTACCACCAGCTCGAGTTTGACCTGCGGGTTTACCTGACGCACCTGGAAGCCGGTGGTGCCAAGCTGTGGGTGGCGCAGGGTGCGGATGGGCGTTCCACGGACTGATTTTGGGAGCGGACCGGTTTAGTTGATGGTCTTGGACAAGGCGCTGAGGACCGTTGTTGGCGAGCTACTGGGACCGCCCGAGTGCCGCCGCTCGTGTCCCTCCGCCCTGCGGGCTCCTTCCTTGACCTCGCCACGACACCCAGGCAGCCCCAGCAGCCGGCGAGGCAGTTGGTTCACCCAGCTCATGAGACAGTACACCCCTCTAGGATGAACCTGTGCAGTGCGCACGAACCACATGCTCAGATCAGGGTGGCGGGGCGTTCGGCGCAGCGGCATCAAGGAGGAGCCCGCAGGGCGGGGGACAGCCGCGGAGCCGAATGCCCCACCGGCCTGATCCCGACAATCAGCACAAGGACTCAGCCACCCGACCGCTTGACCACAAACCCCTGGGCCACCAAGGCCACCATCACCCGCTCCACGTGGTCGCCCTGCACCTCGATCACACCGTCCTTGACCGTGCCACCCGAGCCACAAGCCGCCTTGAGTTGCTTACCCAAAGCGGTCAGTTCAGTTGGCGCCAGCGGCAGGCCCCTGACCAGCGTGACGCCCTTTCCGGCCCGGCCCTTGGTCTCGCGTGACACGCGCACCACGCCATCGCCAACCGGATGGGGACGGTCGCTGCGGCAAACGCACTGCGCCAGGGGCTGACGGCACACCGGGCACATACGGCCGGTCTCGGTGGAGTAGACCAGGCCGCCAGATGAGGAACGAGACTTCATGGTCAGCTATTCTATTTGTAGCTGAAACCCCAATACCGACGGGGGCTATGTGCCAAAATCATCGCCTATCAAACATCCGCTAGGAACCACGCCAATGTCACGTCCAAGCCTCTGGGCTCCCAAGGTGGCCAGCCTGATCCAGGGTGGCAACAGCGCCGCCGCACTGGCACAGATCAAGGTGGCACCCAGCGTGAAAGACCTACAAGCCTTGCGCAAGCTACTGGGTCAGGGCCAACTGCTGGCCAAATACCCGGCGATTGACCAGGCCACCGCCGATCAGATTGCGGCCCTGTCGGCGCCGCGGCTGCACCGCTCCCCCTGAGCCGGCCCGCCTTGCGCGCCCAAACCGCTCAGGGCAGCAGCCCGAGCGCGTGCATGTAGTCGGGCTGCACCATCAGGTCGTCCCAGGCCAGGGCCGGGCCGCGCGGCAGCAGGGCCAGGCGGCGTTCTTCGCTGCCCTCCCAGGGCTGCCACTCCTCTTTGAGCTGGGCCTCGGTCAGGCCGCTGATCAGGGCATCCAACACCGCACCGCCATCTTGCGACTGGTTGCACAGCAGCACCAGGTCGCAGCCGGCATTGAGCGCCGCCACGGCAGCCTGGGCGTGGCTGACCGGTTCGCCATCGAGCAGCCGGGCACCAGCCATCGACAGGTCGTCGCTGAACACCGCACCGCCAAAACCGAGCTGGCCGCGCAGGATGTCGCCCAGCCAGCGCTGTGAGAAGCCAGCCGGCCGGGCATCGACCTTGGGGTAGACCACATGCGCCGGCATCACCGCCGACAAAGTGGTGTTGAGCCAGCCGTAGGGCGCAGCGTCTTCGGCCAGGATGGCTTTGAGGCTGCGCCGGTCCACCGGCAGGTCGGTGTGGGAATCAGCGCGTACAAAGCCGTGACCCGGAAAATGCTTGCCGCAGTTGGCCATGCCGCTTTGCAGCAGGCCGTGCATCAGGCTTTTGGCCAGCAGGCTGACCACGCGCGGGTCGCGGCCGAAGGCGCGGTCGCCGATTACGCTGCTGGCGCCAAAGTCCAGGTCCAGCACCGGCGTGAAACTCAAATCGACGCCGCAGGCGCGCAGCTCGGCGCCCAGCACGTAACCGCAAGCGGTGGCGGCATTGGTAGCTCGCATGGCACCACTGCCCTCCCCGCCCTGGCCGTCTTGCAACCAGATCTCACCCAGTGCCCGCATTCGCGGCAGGTGGGTGAAACCGTCGGTCTTGAAACGCTGAACCCGGCCGCCCTCGTGGTCCACGCAAATCAACAGGTCAGCGCGCAGTTTCTTGATGCTGCGGCAGAGGGCGCTGAGTTGCGCCCGGTCTTGCCAGTTGCGTGCAAACAGGATCAGGCCACCCACCAGTGGGTGCTTGAGGCGCTGCCGGTCAAGCTTACTTAGGCTCACGCCTTCAATGTCGATGATGAGGGGTGCGTGTTGGGTCATGAATACCTCCAGGGAGTTTGCTATATATTTTATAGCTATACCGCTATATTTGACGGGGCCTAGAGGCCAATTTAATCATTATTTTTTTCTACCACTACAAAGCTGGCGGCGTAGTCGGTTTCATCCGTCACGGTCACATGGGCGCGCAGGCCTTGGCCCTCAAACCAGGTTTTCAAGCCGCCACGCAGCACGATCACTGGCTGGCCGCTCGGCAGCTTGCCCACCTCGCACAGGCGCCAGCTCATCGGCATGCGCATGCCCAGGCCAATTGCCTTGCTGAAAGCCTCCTTGGCGCTGAAACGGGTGGCCAGGTAGCGCAGGCCGCGCTCGGGCCAGCGGGCACTGCGGCTGCGCCAGGTGAGCAGTTCGGCGTCACTGAGGATTTTTTGGGCGAAACGCTCGCCATGGCGCTCTAAGCTGGCGCGGATGCGGCGCACGTCACAAATGTCGGTGCCAATGCCGTAAATCATCTGCCGTGCAGCTCAGCGGTTTCAGGCCGCGCCGTGGGCGTCGGCAATGCAACGCAGGTAGTCACCAACGGCGGCGCTGTAGCCCATCTCCAGCGCGTCGGCGATCAGCGCATGGCCAATTGACACCTCTTGCACGCCCGGCACCTCGCGCAAAAAGGCAGTCAGGTTGTCGCGGTTGAGGTCGTGCCCGGCGTTGATGCCCAGGCCAGCGGCGCGGGCGGCACGGGCGGCTTCGGCGAAACGCTTCAACTGCGTGGCCCGCGCAGGCGTGGCCCAGGCCGCGACATAAGGTTCGGTGTAAAGCTCCACCCGGTCAGCGCCGACCGCGCGGGCTGCGGCCATGGCCGAGGCATCAGCGTCCATGAACAGGCTGACCCGCGCCCCTAGGGCATGGGCCTGTGTAATCAGCGGGCGCAACCGTTCGGCGTCGGTCGGGAAATTCCAGCCGTGGTCGCTGGTGAACTGGCCCTCTGCATCGGGCACAAAGGTCACCTGCTGCACCGGCAGCTGGCGTGCCCGCACATCGGCCACGACCTCCATCAGGTTGTGGAATGGGTTGCCTTCGATGTTGTATTCTCGTCCGGGCCACTGCTGCACAAGGGCGGCAAGTTCAGGAACATCCGTGGCGCGAATGTGCCGCTCGTCGGGCCGCGGGTGCACGGTGATGCCATGGGCGCCGGCTTGAAGGCACAGTGTGGCGGCGCGCGTTAGGCTGGGGATGCCCAGGTGACGGGTGTTGCGCAGGGTGGCAACCTTGTTGACGTTGACGGAGAGTGCAGTGGTGTTCATAGGGATTGCAGGTCGATCATCATTTGCCGGGTACGCAGGGTGCCCACGCCGCAATGGTAATTCAGCAGAGCACGCAGTTGCGGCTTGAGCTCAGCCATCACTGCAGCGCAAGTGCGGAGGGTGGTGGCAAACGGCGCGTTATTGCCCAACACTTGCTGCAATTCGGCCCATTGCGAACCGCTCAGGCTGGCGCGATCCGTCGCGGCCGTCTGGCGCAGGCCGCCTTCAGGCACCAGGCTGTAGCGCGCGTCAGGGTCCAGCACGCCCAGTGTCATGGTTTGGGCATCCAGCAGCGGCAGCAGGCCGATCTCGCGCAGCAACAGCAGCTCAAAGGCCCGCAGCGCCGCCTGCAACAGTTCGGCATGGCCACTGGCCAGGACAGCCGTCACTTGCGCGTAAATATCAAACAGGGCCGGGTGCGGGTCATCCCGCGCCAGCAGCGTGAGCAGCAACTCATTGAGGTAGTACCCCGACAGCAAGGCGTCGCCAGTGGGCATGACATGGCCACCTACCCACTCTGCAGCCTTCAGGGTGCGGATTTCAGTATCACCACCAAAATTCAGACGCAGCGGCTGCAATGGCAGCAAGATCGGCCGAAAGTTGGAGCTGGGCCGCTTCGCTCCCTTGGCCACCAAGGCAATACGCCCATGGTGCCGCGTGAACACCTCAAGAATAAGGCTGGACTCGCTCCAGTCGTAGCGGTGCAGCACATAGGCTGGTTCGTCAGAGACACGTTGCGTAGCCACGTCGAGCCGTCAAGCCGGCCAGCAATATACGGTTTCGCCGCTGGGCCGCCCCAAGGCGAAACGGGCCCCCTCGGGGGGCAGCGCAGCACGCGCAGCGGCAAGCGTGGGGGTCAAAGATTTACTCGTAGCCAAAGCTGCGCACCCGCGCTTCGTCGTCAGCCCAGCCTGAGCGCACTTTGACCCATAGCTCGATGAACACCTTGGCATCCAGCAGTTTTTCCAGTTCGACCCGGGTCTCAGTGCCGATGCGCTTGATGCGCTCCCCTTTGTCACCAATCACCATGGCCTTGTGGGTGTCACGCTCGACCACAATGGTGGCGGCGATACGCAGCAAGCGCTTTTGCTTGCCGCGCCCGGCCTCTTCGCCAAATTTGTCGATGATCACGGTCGAGGTGTAGGGCAACTCGTCGCCAGTCAGGCGAAACAACTTTTCACGCACCGTCTCGCTGGCCAGAAATTTCTCACTGCGATCGGTCAGCTCATCTTCAGCGTACCACCAGGACTGCTCGGGTAGAAAGCGCTCGCAAAGGACCAGCAGGCGTTCGATATCCCGGGCATTTTTGGCCGACATCGGGACAAATTCGGTAAAGGCATGGCGTTGTTGCATCTCTTGCAGCCAGGGCGCAATGTCGCCGCGGCGGTGGATCTGGTCGAACTTGTTGGCCACCAGCAGCGTCGGAATATCTTTGCCCAGCAAGCCGAGCACACGGGCATCAGCCTGATTGAACTGACCAGCTTCCACCACAAACAGGATCAGGTCGACATCGCCCACCGCGCCCAGCACCGTCTTGTTGAGCGAGCGGTTCAAAGCGTTGTTGTGGCGGGTCTGGAAGCCCGGGGTGTCAACAAACACGAACTGGGTCGCGCCCTGGGTGCGCATGCCGGTAATCCGGTGTCGGGTGGTTTGCGCCTTGCGCGAGGTGATGCTGATCTTCTGGCCTACCAGCGCATTGAGCAGGGTGGACTTGCCCACATTGGGCTTGCCAACAATGGCGATCAGGCCACAGCGCTGGCCTGGCACGGGCACGCCGCCCGCTGGCGCCGCACGCAAGCCCTTGAGCATGCTGGCCAAGGCCGCAGCCTGGTCATCGGCACTGGGCTCGGCGGTGTTGTCTTGGTTGTCAGTGGTCGATTCAGTCGTGTTCATTTGCGTGCCCCAGCTTTCAGTGTTTGCAGCATGGCCGTAGCGGCAGCCTGCTCGGCGGCGCGGCGCGAGCCGCCAATGCCACGTTCGGCCAGGCCGAATTCGGTGATTTCACATTCGACATCAAAGGTCTGCTTGTGCGCCACTCCCAGGGTGCCGACCACCCGGTACAGGGGCAGCTTCATCTTGCGCCCTTGCACCCATTCCTGCAACTCGGTTTTCGCGTCCTTGCCGATCGCCTCCATCTGCGGATTGATCTCGACCCCCTTGAACAAACGTTGCACCAGGGCTTGCGCAGCAGCAAAGCCGGCGTCCAGGTGCACTGCGCCGATCACGGCCTCGAGTGCATCGGCCAGAATGGAAGGGCGCTTTTGCCCACCAGAACGCGCTTCGCCCTCGCCTACCCGCAACACTTCTGGCAGGCCCAGTTCCAGCGCCAGTTGATGCAGCGTGTCCTGCTTGACCAAATTGGCGCGGACACGCGACAGATCGCCCTCGGGCAGGGCCTTGAGCTGTGCATAGAGCAAATCGGCGACTGCCAAGTTCAGCACCGAGTCGCCCAAAAACTCCAGCCGCTCGTTGTGGTCAATGGAGAAACTGCGGTGCGTCAGCGCCTGCGTCAGCAGTTGAGGTGTCGCGAAGTCATGCTGCAAACGCTGCTGCAAGGCGACCAGTCCGTCGTTCACTCGCAAGGACCCTGCCGCGGGCAAAGTCTGACTGGGACCATTCGGCTCAATTGAAAGACCCAATGCGCTTGAGGCTGCCGAAATTCATCCAGACAAAGAACGCACGCCCCACGATGTTCTTGTCCGGCACGAAACCCCAGTAGCGCGAGTCGAGCGAGTTATCGCGGTTGTCGCCCATCATGAAGTAGTGACCCGCTGGCACCTTGCACACCACGCCCTCGGCGCTGTAACGACAGTTTTCCTTGAAAGGGAAGTCGTCGGCGCCAGGCACAAAACCCGGCCGGTCGTCGTCATTCAGCACCCGGTGCCGACGCTCGCCAAAGGTTTCCTCGTACTGCTTGAAGTAGCGCATCACGTCTTCGTCAAAAAACTCTGGCACTACCGCGGTGGGCATCGCTTGGCCATTAATGGTAAGACGCTTGTTGATGTAGGCCACCTCGTCACCGGGCACGCCGACCACGCGCTTGATGTAGTCAAGGCTGGGTTTGGGCGGATAGCGAAAGACCATCACGTCCCCACGCATGGGTGGCGTGCCTTCGGTGATCTTGGTATTGAGCACCGGCAGCCGCAAACCGTAGTGAAACTTGTTGACCAGGATCAGGTCACCGATCCACAGCGTCGGGATCATCGAGCCCGAGGGGATTTTGAAAGGCTCAAAAAGGAAAGAGCGCAGCAGGAAAACGGCCAGGATTACCGGGAATAAACCAGCCGTCCAGTCAAGCCACCAGGGTTGCGCCAGAACGGCCGCCCGGGCTGGCGCAGTGTCCGTGTCAACTTGGGTGATGCCCATTTTGAGCAACTCTTGGCGACGCTGCACAGCCTGCGCCTCCATCAGGGCCGCAGCCTTCTGCCTCGCCGGCAAAAAATGAAAGCGTTCCGCAAGCCAGTAGACGCCAGTGACAAGCGTGGCCAAAAACAACAGCAGCGCGAAGTTACCCTCGACCATACCGAAGTACCAAGAGCCGGCGTAGCCCCCAAAGGCCGCGAGCACAAATGCTGTGAGGGCCTGCATCAATCGTCCACCTGCAGAATTGCCAGAAAGGCCTCTTGTGGAACTTCCACGGAGCCAATTTGCTTCATGCGTTTTTTCCCTGCTTTTTGTTTGTCGAGGAGCTTGCGTTTGCGCGAAATATCACCGCCGTAACACTTGGCGATCACGTTCTTGCGAAGGGCTTTGATTGTCTCACGCGCAATGATGTTGGCCCCAATGGCGGCCTGGATCGCCACGTCATACATCTGGCGCGAAATGATCTCTCGCATCTTGCTAACCACAGCACGGCCGCGGTATTGCGACTGCGACCGGTGCACGATGATGGACAGCGCGTCCACCTTGTCGCCATTGAGCAAGATATCGACCTTGACCACGTCGGCGGCGCGGTACTCCTTGAATTCGTAATCCATCGAAGCGTAGCCGCGAGATACGGATTTCAGCTTGTCAAAAAAGTCCAGGACGATCTCAGCCAGCGGCATCTCATAGGTGAGCATGACCTGACGGCCATGGTAGGCCATGTTCATCTGCATGCCGCGCTTTTGGTTGGCCAACGTCATCACCGCACCCACATAGTCCTGGGGCATGTAGAGGTGAACCGTGACGATGGGCTCGCGTACCTCATCCAGCCGACCCTGGTCGGGCATCTTGGACGGGTTCTCCACCATGCGCACCTCGCCGTCGGCCTGCACCACCTGGTACACCACACTGGGCGCAGTGGTGATCAGGTCTTGGTCGAACTCTCGCTCTAGCCGCTCCTGCACGATCTCCATGTGCAGTAGGCCGAGAAAGCCGCAGCGAAAACCAAAGCCCAGCGCCTGTGACACTTCGGGCTCGTAATGCAGCGACGCGTCGTTGAGCTTGAGCTTTTCCAAGCTGTCACGCAAGCCCTCGTACTGGTTGGCCTCAGTCGGGTAGAGCCCGGCAAACACCTGAGGCTGAATCTCCTTGAACCCTGGCAGCGCCTCGGTGGCTGTGAGCGCCGCACCGCCTGTACCTGGTTTGATCAAGGTGACGGTATCCCCCACCTTGGCCGCCTGCAGTTCGCGAATGCCAGCAATGATGTAACCGACCTCGCCCGCCTCCAGCGAAGGCCGCGCCTCATTGCCCGGCGTGAAGACACCCAGCGTGTCGGCGTTGTAGGTGGCGCCGGTGGCCATCAACTTGATGCGTTCGCCGCGGGCCAACCTGCCGTCAACCACACGCACCAGCATCACGACACCCACATAGCTGTCAAACCAGCTGTCAATGATCATGGCACGCAGCGCGCCCTTGGGGTTGCCTTTGGGTGCTGGAATACGGGCGACCACGGCTTCAAGTATTTCGTCAATACCCATACCGGTCTTGGCCGAACAGGGGATGGCGTCCGTGGCGTCGATGCCGATGACATCCTCGATTTCGATCTTGGCGTTCTCCGGATCAGCGTTGGGCAGATCCATCTTGTTGAGCACCGGCACCACCTCGACCCCAAGGTCCAGCGCGGTGTAGCAATTGGCCACAGTCTGCGCTTCTACGCCCTGACTGGCATCGACCACCAGCAGCGCGCCCTCGCAGGCCGACAGGGAGCGACTGACTTCGTATGAGAAGTCTACGTGGCCAGGTGTGTCGATCAAATTCAGGTTGTAGGTCTGACCGTCAAGGGCCTTGTAATGCAGCGCCGCGGTCTGTGCCTTGATGGTTATCCCACGCTCTTTCTCGATGTCCATCGAGTCCAGCACCTGCGCCTCCATCTCGCGCTCCTGCAAGCCGCCACAACGCTGGATCAGGCGGTCAGCCAGGGTCGACTTACCATGGTCAATGTGGGCAATGATCGAGAAATTTCTGATGTGATTCATCAACGGGAACGTTCAAGTGATTGAATTAAAAGCGTCTGACCAAGAAAAAAGGGCGCGTCGGAATTGGACGCGCCCTGAACCAACCGTCTTTGGCAACTGCGAAAGTTGGAACTTCATTGTAGGCAAAAAGTCACTGGCGGGCCGCCGAACAACAATTTGGGATGCACGTTGCATGTCAGCAACATCTTTATTGTTCACAGCTTATTCACAATAATTTAACGAAGCAAGGGAGTGCGGTGTGGGCGAGATGTGGATCAACCGCTGGATCCCGGGGTCTATCTCGTATCGTGGATTTATGCCGACCCTATATACCACTAACCCTCGGTATAGGGCCTCTATTCTAACCAGAATCACACTTAGCCTTCGCTAAAGTTAGTGCGCGCCCACTTATGGAGACATCGGGAGCACCCGAAATAAATTAAGCGCGCATCAGCGCAGGCTCTGGATTTCGCAAAAAGACCCAAAGTCCCTGGGGAAATTGAGGTCTTTTTGCTGAGCGCGATGCTAGCGCGTGGGACGGATCACCGCGTACTGGGCCCATTCGCCGCGACGGAACTGGACACTGATCGGCTTGGACTTGTCGAGTTTGGCCACCGCTGCCTCGAAGTCCTTGACGGTATTGACCTCGATGTTGGCAATAGCCACCAGCACATCACCCTCGCGCATGCCTGCCCGCGCAGCGGCATCAACCACCGCATCGACACGCACCCCACCCTTGAGCTTGAGATCCTTCTTCTGCGCCTCGGTCAGGTCGCTGACCGACATCCCCAGTGCCTGACCTGAACTTGAGGTTTTGGGCTTTTCTTCCGGCTCGTTGGCTTTGCGCGCTGGCTTGTCGGCTTCGATCTCCGCAATGGTGACCGACAAATCCTTGTAGCTGCCGCGTCGAAACACCGTCAACGCACTCCGTGTGCCAGGTTTGGTGGCGCCCACCATGCGCGGCAGGTCACTGGACTTTTCGACGGCCTTGCCTTCAAACTTGACGATGATGTCGCCCGCCTCCACGCCGGCCTTGTCGGCCGGAGCACCAGGTTCAACTGCCCGCACCAACGCACCCTGCGCCTTGCCCAGACCGATGGACTCCGCCACCTCTTTGGTCACCTGGTCGATCTGCACCCCAATTCGGCCACGCGAGACCCGACCCGAGACGCGCAATTGCTCACTCACGCGCACCGCCTCATCCATCGGAATGGCGAACGAAATCCCCATCGAGCCGCCTGAACGTGAATAGATCTGACTGTTGATGCCAACCACCTCGCCACGCATGTTGATCAGCGGTCCGCCCGAGTTACCGGGGTTGATGGCCACGTCGGTCTGGATGAAGGGCAGGTAATCGCCGGTGTCGCGCTGCTTGGCGCTGACGATGCCCGCGGTCACAGTATTTTCAAGGCCGAACGGCGAGCCGATGGCCATCACCCACTCTCCCACCTTGAGCCGACTGACGTCCCCCACCTTAACGGCTGGCAGTCCAACTGCATCGATCTTGACCAGGGCGACGTCGCTGCGTTTGTCGGCGCCGATGAGCTTGGCCTTGAACTCGCGCTTGTCAGTCAGCGTGACGATGACCTCATCCGCGCCCTCCACCACATGGGCGTTGGTCATGATCAGGCCATCGCTCGACAGGATGAAACCGGAGCCGACCCCGCGCGGTTGCTCTTCCTCCTGGGGTTGAGGCCGGTTGGGCCGGGGCGTCTGACGCGGTACGTTGGGCATGGGCAGGCCAAAGCGCTTGAAGAACTCCAGCATCTCCTCATCGGTACCGCCAGCCCCGCTGCGGGCAGCCACTTTTTCGACGGTGCGGATATTCACCACCGACGGCCCGACCTGCTCCACCAGGTCGGTGAAGTCAGGCAGTGTGCGGGTCTGGGCCAGCGCGGGGGCCGCAGGCAGGATGCCGACTGCCGCAGTCATTGCCAGGACCAGCGTCAGCGCCAGCGCTTGCCGCTTTTTCTTATCGATTAAAACCATGGTCGACCTTTCATTCAAAAACAAAATAAAAATGGGGTGCTATTTGCGCCGCTCAAGAGCCTGGGCAAATGTCAAAAGGGTTTGTTGTGGCACCTCGCCGACGGCAGTCAGCCACGAGTCGCCTAGGCGGCGCGTCAAGGTATGGGTGGCGCCAAGCGCCTGGGCACCGGGTTGGCTATGCCGCCGGGAGTCAAAGTCTTCGAGGAACAGGGAGACAGTGGCCAGGCCGTCAGAAAAAATCCATTGCAGGGTGCTGTCGTGACGACCCTCAACGGCGCTGGCGCCCGGACGCCGGTAGCAACTCATCGGCTGAAAGCCGGGCACCGGAGCCTTGAGCGCCCAGCCCTCGGCTACGGCCGTCGTCTTTACCAAATCCGGCGTCTCAACCTGGTAACCCTCAGTGTTGCCCATCATCTGGCTCAGACGCGCCATGCTGACTGGCGCATCAAGCTGCAACTCAGAGAACGCTGCCTGCTCCAGCACCTGGCCTTCGAGATCCAGCGTTTGCAGCTTCACCACCAAGCCGGTCTTTTTTTCAGTCCAGACTTGGTAGGCAAAGCGGAGCTTGTCACGCGGGCGAAGCTGAACCACATCCGTTTCAAAACCGGCGACGCGTTCTTGGCCAGCTGGCCGCAGGCTGTAAAACCGGGCAATGGAGGCATCGCCCGACTGCAGTAAATTCGGGAATAGCCCGAAGGATTCACGCCGCTCGGCCACCGCCACGCGGCTGTCAGGAAAAAACGTCAGCACTTGGTCATTTCGGCGAAAAGTCGACCGTGGGGCGCCGGTCAGTGTCTCGACCCGCTCCATTTGCTGTTCACCGTCGCACACATGCCAAATTCGCGCACTGGACATGCTGCTGCCCACTGAGACGACAAAAGTACCGATGTAGGCGCGCCGCCGCGAGGCCTCGTGCATGCGCAGCAACCACTCGCCCAATCGCCGGTCCTCGGCAGGCCCCGGGGTTGCTGCGGCAGGCACCTGCCGCGTTTGCCCCCCAGCAGTGAGGGCGAGCAAACAGCCGGCCAGCAGGCAAGCAAAAAATCTCAAGGTGCCCCCCCTTGGAAGGTGGCATTGCGTAAAAAACCAGCTGGTGTTTGCAGGACTGAGGCACCCCCAAACTGCTTGTGAGCCGCTAGCAGGGCGTCGAGTTGGGGGTCGCGAATCATGGTCGCCGAGGCCTCGACGCGGGGCTCGGCCGGCACCTTCGCTAATTGTTCTTGACCCGTCGCACCACCCGAATCCCGCCAGTTTTGCCAGCCAAGTAAAGATCCCGCCACCAGCAATATCACGCCGGCCAGTCGCGCCCAATGAAACCGCGCGTCGTTGGCGGCTTCAATGGTTCGGACGGGCGCCGGCTCCTGCTGCAACCGGTCGCGCAGGCGACCAAGGAAGGCCGCATCCTCGGCAAGCCCCCCGACCTGGCCCCCTCGCAACACCTCACCCAGTACATGGTAGGCCCGCCAATGCCGTTGCCCGTCCTCGGTTTGGCTGACCCAGTCAAGGGCTTGGGCCAACTCGGCTCCGTCCAACTGCCCGTCAGCCAAGGCCGACGCCAGTTCAGCATCGAGATCAGAGTGTTGGGGCGTCATGGTCATGGTGGTCTACCAGCGTTTGCCGGTCTGTCTCTCCAGCATCGGTTTTAATTTGGCGGAAATCAGCTCTCGCGCCCGAAAAATACGTGACCGCACCGTGCCCATCGGGCAGTCCATCACGGCGGCGATCTCTTCATAACTCAAGCCCTCAATCTCACGCAAGCTGAGCGCTTGGCGTAAATCAAGCTGCAAGGCTGCCAGGCCACTATTGACTGCAGCAGCGACTTCCTTGGCAGCCAGAATCGACTCGGGCGTTTCATCATCAATTGGTTCCCCCACCGCCCAAAAAGTTTCATCGTTGTCCTCATTTGATGCAAAAGCCCGGTCTGACATGGTCGGCGACCGCTTGCGTTCCTGCAAAAACTTCTTCGCCGTGTTCACGGCGATGCGGTACAGCCAGGTGTAAAACTGAGACTCTCCGCGAAATTTCGGCAGCGCACGGTAGGCCCTAATGAAAGTCTCTTGGGCAATATCTTCGACCAGATCACTGTCCCGCACCATTCGGCCGATCAGACGTTGAAGCCGCCGCTGGTACTTGATCACCAGCAGTTCAAAGGCCCGCTGGTCCCCGGCCACGGCCCGCTGTACCAGCAGCGCGTCGCTGTCGTCAGGCGGTGGGATAGGTGCGGTATTGCTCAACGGGTCACGGCCTGGCCAGCGTCGCCATAGGGGGCTGGCTCTGCCCACCGCGCCGGTGCAAAGACGGCACGCCGCAAGGCCGCCCATTGTTGTGTATTGTCGCCACGTTGCGCCCACAGCCAGATCCTTTTGCCCGTCTCGGACCGCAGGCTCAAAAGCAGGCCAGACTGCCAGTCGAGGTGATGCTGCAGCACGCCTTGGCTCTGTTCAACAGCCCAAGGAGCCCTGCCCCGCCAGCGCCAGACAAGGCCATCCCACACCAATTCGCCACTGGGCCAGCGCAGCCACTGCCGGACAGCGATTGCCAGAGCGATGAGGAAAGTGATGAAAAACAGCGCCTGCCGCCACCCTGCCGCGTCAAGAGGATTTAGCCAGGAAATGCCCGTCAGGACGCCCAAACTGGCCAACGCAATCAACAGATACCCGTGGATCCGCGACCGCCCCACTTGGAAGGCAAGCGCCGGGGCTTGATGCATGGTGACAGACGGTCTGGGCGACGCAAGTCAGGCGCGAACGGGAATCAACTCAGGCGCTTGAACACCAGCGAGCCATTGGTGCCGCCAAAGCCAAAATTATTTTTCAGCGCGACATCAATCTTCATGGCCCGCGCGGTGTTGGCACAGTAATCCAGGTCGCATTCAGGATCCTGGTTGAAGATGTTGATCGTCGGCGGACTAATTTGGTGGTGCAAGGCCAACACCGTGAACACCGACTCAATGCCACCGGCGCCACCCAACAGGTGACCCGTCATGGATTTGGTCGAATTAACGACCACCTGGTGGGCGTGGGCGCCGAGTGCAGCCTTGATGGCATGGGTTTCGTTCAGGTCTCCGAGCGGCGTGGAAGTACCATGGGCGTTCACATACTGGACATCGTCCGCGTTAACACCCGCATTACGCAATGCGGCCACCATCGCCCGGCGCGGCCCGTCCATATTGGGCGCGGTCATGTGGCTGGCGTCGGCGCTCATGCCAAAGCCGGCAAGTTCAGCGTAGATCTTGGCACCGCGAGCCTTGGCGTGCTCGTACTCTTCAAGCACCAACACACCTGCACCCTCTCCCAGCACAAAGCCATCGCGGTCACGGTCCCACGGCCTCGATGCCGTCTGGGGGTCATCGTTACGGGTGCTTAGAGCCCGCATCGCGGCAAAACCACCAATCCCCAAGGGGGACACAGTGGATTCGGCGCCACCCGCGACCATCACATCGGCGTCGCCGTATTCAATCATGCGACCCGCTTCGCCAATACAATGCAGGCCTGTGGTGCAGGCCGTGACCACCGAGATATTTGGGCCCTTGAAACCAAACCGTATCGACACTTGTCCGGCCACCATATTGACGATGGTGGATGGCACAAAAAAAGGCGAAATACGCCGGGCTCCGCGCTGCATGAACTCGCCATGCACCTCTTCGATCATCTGCAAGCCGCCAATGCCCGACCCCAGCACGCAACCAATTCGGTTGGCTAAGTCATCATCCAGCGCCGCACCTGTGGGCAGACCCGCGTCGGCCACCGCTTGGCTGGCCGCTGCCACGCCGAAGTGGATGAAGGTGTCCATGGTGCGCGCCTCTTTGGCGTTCATGTAGGACTCCAAGTCGAAGCCTTTAACTTCACCTGCGATCTTGCAGGCGAAGGTGGAGGCGTCAAATTTGGTGATCGGTCCGATACCGGACTTGCCGGCTAGGATTTGGGCCCAGGCTTGCGCAACCGTATTACCTACGGGGCTAACACAACCCAAACCAGTGATAACAACGCGACGACGGGCCATTGAAGTATGCAATCAGGGGTTCATCTGACAAAAGCCGCCGGCGACGGCACGAATTCAGTGCAACTGAACGGAGACAGCACAAGCCGCCTGGCCTCAGGCTTTTTGATGCGTGTTGGCGTAATCGATCGCGTTTTGCACGGTAGTGATTTTTTCAGCATCCTCATCAGGAATCTCGATGCCGAACTCATCCTCCAGCGCCATCACAAGTTCCACGGTGTCGAGCGAGTCGGCGCCGAGATCGGCCACGAAGGCTTTCTCGCTGGTGACCTGTGACTCTTCAACACCGAGTTGTTCGGCAATGATTTTTTTAACGCGTGCTTCGATATCGCTCATGGATTCCCTCAGAGGGTTGTGAATTGATCGGTGATTTTAGCCGTGCTTCGGCTCAATCGGCTTTTAATGTCATCTGGCCTGACTCACATGAACATGCCGCCATTGACATGCAGTTCCTGCCCGGTGACATAGGCGGCCTGCGGCGAGGCCAGATACGCGACAGCGTGCGCAATATCAGACGGTTGACCCAGGTGTCCCAGAGGAATCTGACCCAGCAGCGCCTTGTGCTGCTCAGGTGGCAACTTGGCGGTCATGTCAGTCTCAATGAAACCGGGCGCCACACAATTGACTGTGATATTGCGCGAACCGAGTTCGCGCGCCAGCGCCCGCGTCATGCCTGCCACACCCGCTTTGGCTGCGGCATAGTTAGCCTGGCCGGCGTTGCCCGACGCGCCAACCACCGACGTGATGTTGATGATGCGCCCATAGCGTTGCTTCATCATGGTACGCATGACGGCACGGCTCATGCGAAACACCGACTTGAGGTTGGTCTCAAGGACCGCGTCCCATTCGTCGTCTTTCATGCGCATGGCCAGGTTATCCCGCGTGATGCCAGCATTGTTGACGAGCACATGCAGAGCACCGTGAGACTTGAGGAGGGCCTCGATCAGCGCCTCAACCGCCGGGGCTTCATTGACATTAAGGGTGCGCCCGCTGCAACCGGCAAAACCGGCCAGGGTGTCACTGATACGCGCAGCGCCCTCATCGGTGGTGGCCGTGCCGATAACGGCCAAACCACGCTGCGCCAGTTCCAGCGCGATAGCGGCGCCAATGCCGCGTGAAGCACCGGTGACCAGGGCAACCTGGCCTTTGAATTCAAGATCGCTCATGCTAATGCTGCCTTCACGTCTGCCAGAGTGACTGGGTCGCTCACAGCGTATCCGCTGAGCGCAGGGTCGATGCGCTTGACCAAACCAGCCAGCACCTTGCCCGGACCACACTCGATCAGGGTGCTCAGCCCCAGCGCTTTCATAGCCTGCACACACTCGACCCAGCGCACCGGCCCAAACGCCTGTCGGCACAAGGCATCACGGATCTGTACCGGATCGGATTGCACCATGACATCGATGTTATTGATCAAGGGGATGCTGGGCGCCTGCAAGGCCAGCGAGGCCAGGCGTTCGCGCAGGTGCTCGGCCGCCGGACGCATCAAACTTGAATGAAACGGGGCGGAGACCGGCAGGGGCAAGGCGCGTTTTGCCCCGGCGGCCTTGAGTCGCTCGCAGGCCCTTTCAACCGCCGCCTTGCTACCGGCAATCACGGTCTGCGCAGGGTCATTGAAATTGGCTGCTTCAACCACCTCGCCAGAGTCTGCCCCAAACTCAGCCGTGACCGCGGCGCAGCCAGCGATGATGGCGGCCGACTCCATGCCAAGGATCGCTGCCATCGCACCAACACCCACGGGCACGGCATCCTGCATCGCCTGGGCCCGAAAGCGCACCAGGGGCGCAGCTTGGGCTAATGACAGCACGCCGGCTGCCACCAATGCCGAATACTCACCCAGCGAATGGCCAGCCACTGCGGCTGGTGCGACGCCAACTTCGGCCATCCAGACCCGGTAGGCCGCCACACCCGCCAGCAGCATGATGGGTTGCGTGTTGGTGGTCAGAGCAAGTAACTCTTTCGGACCCTGCCCGATCAGGGTGGCCAGGTTTTCACCGAGGGCGTCCGACGCTTCCTGCAGGGCCTGCCGCACCACCGGGTGGTCACCCCAGGCATCAAGCATGCCAACTGACTGCGATCCCTGGCCTGGAAAAACAAAGGCAAATGGTGTCATGAAAATTGCCGAAATAAAGTATAAAAACAGGCTCTAAGCCATACCCAGTCTAACTCTATTGCTATAGATCAAGGAGCACTGCACCCCAAGTGAAGCCGCCACCCACGCCCTCCAGCATGAGCGTATCGCCCGGTTGGATGCGGCCGCTGCGAACAGCGGCATCCAGCGCCAACGGAATTGAAGCGGCCGACGTATTGCCATGTTGGTCCAGGGTGACGATCACCTTGTCCATCGACAGTTTGAGCTTGCGCGCCGTGCTTTGAATGATACGGATGTTGGCCTGGTGCGGGACCAACCAGTCGATGTCGGCCTCAGTCTTGCCAGCTTTGGCCAGCACGGCACGCGCCGCACCCTCCAACAGGCCTACAGCCAGTTTGAACACCGCCTGTCCATCCATCTTCAGCAACGGGTCCCCCAAAACCTGACCGCCCGCCACATGACCGGGCACACAGAGGATGCCAACATGGCTGCCGTCGGCGTGCAAGTCGCTGGCCAGAATGCCGGGCACCTCAGAGGCCTCCAAGACCACGGCACCGGCGCCATCACCAAACAGCACGCAAGTGGTTCGGTCCTTGAAATCGAGAATGCGAGAAAAAATTTCGGCGCCCACCACCAAGGCCTTGTGCGCCGCACCAGTACGGATCATGGCGTCGGCCACGGTCAGCGCATACACAAAACCGCTGCAAACGGCCTGCACATCAAACGCGGCGCCCCCAGCGGCTCCAAGCTTGTGCTGCAGGATGCAGGCGGTGGAGGGGAACACCATGTCGGGCGTGGACGTGGCGACGATGATCAGGTCGATGTCGCTGGCTTGCAAGCCCGCCGCCTCAAGCGCAGCACGGCATGCCGGCAAGGCCAGGTCACTGCTGAAGACGCCGTCGGCGGCAAAATGCCGCGCGCGAATGCCGGTGCGCTCGACAATCCAGTCGTCCGAACTCTCCACGCCCTGTCCAGCCAATTCGGCCACCAGATCAGCGTTGCTCAGGCGCCGCGGCGGCAAATAGCTGCCGGTTCCAGTAACTCGGGAATACAGTGTCATGGATCAGACGCTCAAGGAGGGGCTGGGCTCGGGGAGGACCATGGCTTCGGTGCTGGCCAAAAGCGGTGCCGCACGAGCGATCCGGGCTTGCACAAGTTTCAACAAGTCGTTGCGCGCCGCATCGTAGGCGCGGGTCAGGGCAAAGCCAAAACCAAGTTCATCGGCAGAGCCGTGGCTCTTGAACACCAAACCCCGCAGGCCCAATAGCGCGCCCCCGTTGTACCGGCGGTGGTCCATGCGCTTTTTCAGCGCTGCGATCACCGGATAGGCGGCCACAGCGGCCATTTTGGTCAGCAAGTTGCGCGAGAACTCGGCCCTCAGGAAATCGACAATCATGGTGGCCAGGCCTTCGCTGGCCTTGAGTGCGACATTGCCAACGAAACCGTCACAGACGACGATGTCGGCCTTGCCTTTGAAGATGTCATTGCCCTCAACATTGCCAACAAAGTTGAGATCGCCGGCCTGGGCTGCAGCACGCAGCAGTTCACCCGCTTTTTTGATGACTTCGTTGCCCTTGATCGCCTCTTCGCCAATATTGAGCAGCCCGACCGACGGGTTGTCTTCGCCATTGAGCACCGATACCAGAGCAGCCCCCATCACCGCAAACTGCAGCAGGTGCTCGGCAGTGCAGTCGACATTGGCGCCCATGTCGAGCACTGTGGTGGCCCGACCTTTTGCATTGGGAATCTGGCCGGCTATGGCCGGCCGGTCAATGCCATCCAGAGTCTTGAGCAGGTAACGGGAGATGGCCATCAAAGCCGCCGTATTGCCAGCCGACACTGCGGCTTGGGCGCGGCCGTCCTTCACCTGCTGGATGGCCACCCGCATCGAGGAGTCTTTCTTGCGACGCAGCGCGACTTCAAGTGGGTCGTCCATGGTGACCACCTCACTGGCGGCGATCACAGTGGCTCGGGGATGGACAAAGGATTGAAGCGGCGCCGCAAGCCCTACCAGCAGCAGGTGGGCATCAGGGTGCTGCACCAAAAACTGTCGGCAGGCCGGCAGCGTGACCCGTGGGCCATGATCGCCACCCATGCAATCGACGGCAATGGTGATCATGGTGCAGCGGCGCTACTAGCAAGAAGGCAACCGAAGAGGGACAGCATCAAAACAAAGGCCCGAGGCTACAGGTTCAGTAGCATCGGGCCCGGATAGAGTGCTTGCGATCAGGCTTATGACTTGGTCTTGAGAACTTTGCGCCCACGGTAAAAACCGGTCGGGCTGATGTGGTGGCGCAAATGGATTTCACCAGTGGTCGGCTCGACAGCAATGCCAGGTACAACCAGTGCGTTGTGCGAGCGATGCATGCCGCGTTTTGAAGGCGACTTCTTATTTTGCTGGACAGCCATGGTCTGCTCCTTGCGTCTGTACGTTGTGCGCTGCGCGGTTGGCGCAACGGCGGGTGAGTGGAAAGCACGGCATCTGGCCGCGCGAAGCCCTAGAGTATAGCGTAACTTAGGTGCAGATTCAATCAGGGCTGCCGCGCCGCAACTTGGCCAGGGCGGCAAACGGGTGGGCTTTTTCCGGCTCCTGCGCATCAAAATTCGGATCAGCCACAGCCATTTTGAGGCCAGGCGGACAGACCTCGTGGCGCGGCACCAGCGGCAGCGCCATCAGCAACTCGTCCTCGATCAAGCCGGCCAAATTAAATTGTCGACTGGTCACCAGCAGGTCCTCTTCGGCGTCATCGTCCTGAGCCTCGGCCAGGGCCTCGGTCCCGACAAATCGGAACCAGCGGTCAACTGCAAGCGCTTGCTCGACGGGGCCCAGGCAGCGCTGACACGTCAGTGGCAATTTGGCGGCCAGGGTCAGGTGCAGCCAGGCCTGGGCGGCGCCAGTTTGGTCCGCGCGCAAGGCGCCCTGTACCGACCAGTCAACAGGGTTATCGGTCCCCAGACCTTGTGTTTCCTCGATTAGCCGCTCGTAATTCGATAGCAAATCACGGCCTGAGCGTGGCTGCGTCGATTCGGCAAAGGCTTGGATGTCGAGGGAGGGGGCCCGGGTTTCATTCTGCATGGCCTCAGTGTAAGAGAATCGCGACATGACTGAAACCGTACACCGCCGGCTGTTGCTCGGCTCGACCTCTCCCTACCGGCGCGAGTTACTGGCCCGTTTACGTATCCCGTTCGAGGTGGCGCCGCCCGACGTTGACGAAACCGCCCAACCCAACGAGTCGCCACAGCAACTCGCCTGCCGCCTGGCCATGACCAAGGCCATGACCGTGGCGGCGCGGTTTCCAGACCATGTCGTAATCGGTTCGGACCAAGTGGCTGACCTGGCCGGCCAAGCGCTGGGCAAGCCAGGCAACCATGAACGGGCGGTGGCGCAGCTTCGGCAGATGCGGGGGCAGACCGTGATCTTCCAGACGGCGGTAGCGGTGGTCTGCCAAGCCAGCGGCTTTGCGCAGATGGAGCTTGCACAGGTCAAGGTGCTGTTCCGGGATGTGAGCGACGCTGAGATAGAGACTTATCTGCTGGCCGAGACCCCCTATGACTGCGCCGGCAGCGCTAAAAGCGAAGGGCTCGGCATTGCGCTGCTGGAGCGCATCGACAACGACGACCCAACCGCGCTGGTGGGGCTGCCGCTGATTCGCACTTGCCGCATGCTGACTGCCGCCGGTGTGCGACTGCTGACGGCATGAGTGCTGCGCCACTGCCCGGCATCGCCGTGGTGCCCGGCAGGCTTTACCTGGTGCCGGCGCCACTCGATTTTGGCTGCGAACTGTCAACATGGCTTCAAGACAGCCTGCCGCTCGGCACCTTGCAAGTGGCAGCCCGACTGAGCCATTGGATTTGCGAAAACGCCAAATCAACCCGCGCTTACCTCAAGCGCGTGGACGAAATAGTGCCCCTGCTGCTGCCGGTGCAAGCCTTGCAATTACAGGAATTGCCGCGCGAGGTACACAAAAAAGGCGATCACCAAGGCAACTTTGACGCCCGCCCCCTGCTGGCGCCAGCTCTGGCCGGCCATGACATGGGCCTGGTCAGTGAGGCCGGTATGCCGGCGGTGGCTGACCCGGGCTCGTCGGTGGTGCGAGCGGCCCATGACCTGGGCTTGTCGGTAGTGCCCTTGGTCGGGCCGGTATCTCTGTTGCTGGCGCTCGCGGCCAGCGGCCTGAACGGCCAGCAGTTTGCCTTTGTCGGCTACCTGCCGCAAGATCCCGGCGAGCGAACCCAACGCATTCGCGACCTCGAATCTCTGGCCCTCAAAACGGGCCAGACCCAGATCTTCATCGAGACACCCTACCGCAATGCCGCCATGCTGCAGGCTCTGCTACAAACTTTGCAACACAACACCCGGCTCGCCATCTGCAGTGGCCTGACACTGGCCGCGGCGCAGTGCCACAGCCATTCCGTCAAACAGTGGCGCCAGCACAGTGCCGCACTGGACAAGCACACACCTGCCGTATTTGCCATGGGCCGCTGAGCCCACCGAGACCCTTTAGCGCAGCACCGCGCTGTAACCGAGGGCGCGCACCGCCGACTCCCCGATGGAGGCTCCAAAACGCTTGACCAGACGCTCGGCCACGTTTTCGTGACGGGTGTAGTCAACGATGTTTTCGGCTTTGACGATTTCTCGCGCCACATAGTCCAGGTTGGCCAATTGGTCCGCCAGACCCAACGCTACCGCCTGCTCGCCACTCCAGAACAGGCCGCTGAAGGTCTCCGGCGTCTCTTTCAGGCGTGCACCGCGTCCGGCCCGCACCACCGAAATGAATTGCTGATGCACTTGGTCCAGCATGGATTGGGCAAACACCCGCTGTTTGTCGGTCTGCGGACTGAACGGGTCGAGAAAGCCTTTGTTTTCACCCGCGGTCATCAGACGGCGCTCAATGCCCAACTTGTCCATCAGCCCGGTGAAACCAAAGCCATCCATCAGCACGCCAATGCTGCCCACAATACTGGCCTTGTCGACAAAAATCTTGTCGGCTGCCACGGCAATGTAATAAGCGGCCGAGGCGCAAGACTCTTCCACCACGGCATAGACCGGCTTTTGGTGCTTGGCTTTCAGGCGGCGTATCTCATCGTTGATGATGCCGGCCTGGACCGGGCTGCCGCCCGGTGAATTAATCAACAGCACCACGGCCAACGCGCCCTGGTCCTCAAAGGCCGCCCGCAACGAAGCGCCGATCGCGTCGGCACTGGCTTCGGCCCCCGAGGCGATCTCGCCCTTGATCTCGACCACCGCCGTGTGCGGCTGGGACACATCGCGGGTGGGTCCATTTTGACTAAAGCCTATCCAGGCCACCACCATCAAAAAACCAAGCCAGGCCAAGCGAACCCCGTTGCGCCAGCGTCGTGCGAGCCGCTGCTCCTCCAGTGCAGCAAATGCCAGTTTTTCCAGCGTGGCGCGCTCCCAACCCGGAGCTGTCTGCTGACCGACCTTCTCTTCATTTTTCATAGCACTACCATCTGCATCAGCAAGGCTTGGTGGCTGATTTGATGGATTAGATCCAGCAGAAGGGGTGGTACCAGGCTCGGGGCTCAGAGGGTTGTTCATTCAAAACTCAAGGGGTTGTAGGTTATGGTCAGTATGCCAGTGCACGGCACCGTCGCTCTCGGATAAGGTGATTTTGATCAGGCCGCCCCGACAAGGACCGCTCCGGCACTGGCCGGTCTGCGGCTGGTAAAGCGCGCCGTGGGTGGCGCAGATCAGCCAATCGCCACTGATGTCAAAGAAACGATTGGGCTGGAAATCCATCTCCATGGCCACATGGGCGCAACGATTCAGGTAGCCGTGCACCTGGCCTTGGTAGCGAATGGCAAAGGCACGGCAGGTCCGGCCGCCAAACACCACGTCAAACGGCACCGCAAGGCCACCATTCGTCAAATCGGCCGAGCCGCACAGCGCAATCGCCTCGTTGTTCGGCATGCTCACAGCCCGGCATCAGCCATGGTGCAGCAGCCACTGGTGCAGTTGCGGCACTGAGTGCGCGACAAACAGCGGTCCGAGCTCGCCAAAAGCCTCCGGGCTGTGCGCGCCATAGCTCACAGCCACACTGGCGCAGCCGGCATTGCGCGCCATCTGCAGGTCATGGGTGGTGTCGCCGATCATCAAGGTGCGGGCCGGAGTGGCACCGAACTCGGCCATCAGCTCATGCAACATGCGCGGGTTTGGCTTACCGGCCGTCTCGTCGGCGGTGCGAGAGGCATCAAACAGGCCACGCAACTCGACCACCTGCAGCGCGACGTCGAGGCCGCTGCGGCTTTTCCCCGTGGCCACCGTCAACCAATGCTGGCGCGCCTTGAGCTCAGCCAGCATCGCCAGGGTACCGTCAAACAGGCTGATGCGGTGCTGCTCGGCCATGTAGTGGTGGCGGTAGCGCTCACCAAGTTCTGGGTGGCGCGACTCTGGCACATCGGGCGCAGCATGGGCCAACGCCGCCCTCAGGCCCATGCCAATCACAAAAGCGGCATCGCGGTCGCTAGGAACGGTTCCGCCCACATCGCGGACCGCCAACTGGATGCTGCGCGCAATGATGGCGGTGGAGTCGAACAGAGTGCCGTCCCAGTCAAAAGCAATCAAATCGTATTGACGGCGGCGGGCGGCAGATTCAGGCTGGGACAGGGGCGACATAATGGGAAAAGACTTCCAGTTCAGGGGGCAGTTCGACGAGCAGGGTCTGGCGCTCGTCAGTGATGGGGTGGTTGAATTGCAGCCGCCAGGCATGCAAAAACATTCGCTTAAGTGGCGGTGTTACCGAAGCGCGCTGCAGCGATTTGTTCAGCTCAAAATCACCGTACTTGTCATCGCCAGCGATGGGAAAGCCTTCACTGGCGAGATGCACCCGGATCTGGTGGGTTCGGCCGGTGCGAATCGTGACTTCCAGAAGGGTAAAGCCCGAACCACTGTGGCGCACCTTGACCAAGGTCAAGGCAGTCATGGCGTCAGGGTCGTCTTTGGCCACCACCCGCACCCGTCGCTCGCCGTCGGGCAGCAAATACTTGTGCAGCGATTTGTCAAGCACCTTGCGATTGACGGGCCAGTGGCCGACCACCAGCGCCAGATAGGTCTTGCCAGTTTCGCGCTCACGGAACTGGTCCTGCAGTTGGCGCAGCGCCGAGCGCTTCTTGGCCAGCAGCAAAATGCCGCTGGTCTCGCGGTCCAGTCGGTGCACCAGTTCCAAAAACGGCGCCTGCGGCCGCGCCATGCGCAGCTGCTCGATCACACCAAAACTCACGCCCGAGCCGCCATGTACCGCCACGCCGGCCGGTTTGTCGATGGCTAGTAAGTGGTCGTCCTCAAACAGCACCACAAAGCTGCGAGCCGGTGCAACCAGGGCGGCCGCGGCCATCTCCTGAGATTTCTCGGCCATGCGCTCCGACACCCGGACTGGCGGCAAGCGCACCAAGTCACCGGCCTGCACCCGGGCATCGGCGCCGGCGCGGCCCTTGTTGACCCGCACCTCGCCACTGCGGATGATGCGATAGACATGGGTTTTAGGCACGCCCTTGAGGTGGCGCATCAGGTAGTTGTCCAGCCGCTGACCGGCGCTTTCGTCGTCGACCTTCAGGGTTTTCGCCTGGGGCGACGACGGAGCCGGATTGGCCCCTATAATGTGTTTCACTAGCGCCGAGCTGTAAGTGGTTGATTTGTCTGGAGTTTAGTCCACACGCCATCCACAGTCCCGCTAGCAGGTCGATACCGCCGAGCATGATGCGCGCAAACCACAGGCCAGTCGCCTGTAGTGGCCTGCACCACATACGGTCAAGACGACGCCTTGAACCACTGATACGGAATACCCCAAATCCGCAGACCACAGCGCCTGCGGATGGATTGAAGCAAGATGTTTGTGTTGATGAGCCTGTACCCCTTGTGCCTGCGGCGTGTTAGCGCGCCGTCGACTTGCATGGGGCGGCCATCAGCGTCCGACCGATGGACGCAGCCCGCTATTTCAGCAATAGCACTTCCACAACCCAGGCTACTTGCTCCCCTCCACGCGCCTACGCCCGGACTCCTCATTTGAGTCCTGGTTCTCCGGCAATTCCTCCTCAGTTCAAAGCGTCAGTTTCGGTATCAATGGCTCGTTATGAGCCGGTTGAATGATTGAACTGAAGGAACGCTACCCATGAAACGGATGCTGATCAACGCCACGCAGGCTGAAGAACGCCGCCTGGCCATTGTCGATGGACAAAAACTGCTCGATTACGAAATCGAGATCGAGGGGCGCGAACAGCGCAAGGGCAATATTTACAAAGCCGTAGTGACCCGGGTCGAGCCCTCGCTCGAAGCCTGCTTTGTCGACTACGGCGAAGACCGGCACGGCTTTTTGCCGTTCAAGGAAATCTCGCGCCAGTATTTCCAGCCGGGCGTGGCCGCCAATCAGGCCCGCATCCAGGATGCCATCCGCGAAGGCCAAGAACTGCTGGTGCAGGTGGAAAAAGAAGAGCGCGGCAACAAGGGTGCAGCGCTGACGACCTTTGTGTCATTGGCCGGCCGCTATGTGGTACTGATGCCCAACAACCCGCGGGGCGGTGGCGTGTCGCGCCGGATTGAGGGCGAGGACCGTACCGAGTTGAAAGAAGCGCTCGACCAGCTCGAGTACCCCAACGGCATGAGCATCATTGCGCGCACTGCCGGTATCGGCCGCAGCGCGCCCGAGCTGCAGTGGGACCTGAACTACCTGCTCAAACTCTGGACCGCCATTGACGGCGCGGCCAAGGGTGGCAAAGGCGCCTTCTTGATTTACCAGGAATCGAGCTTGGTGATCCGCGCCATTCGCGACTACTTCAACCACGACATTGGCGACATCCTGATCGACACCGACGACGTGTATGACCAGGCCCAGCAGTTCATGGCGCACGTCATGCCCGAGCATGCAGCCAGGGTCAAGCGCTACCGCGATGACGCGCCGCTATTCTCGCGTTTCCAGATTGAGCACCAGATCGAGTCGGCTTACGCCCGCACCGTGCAGCTGCCCAGTGGCGGCGCGATCGTGATCGACCACACGGAAGCCCTGGTGTCAGTGGACGTGAACTCAGCGCGCTCCATTCGTGGTGGTGACATCGAAGAGACCGCCACACGCACCAATCTGGAAGCTGCCGACGAGGTGGCGCGCCAGATGCGCCTGCGCGATTTGGGTGGCCTGATCGTGATCGACTTCATCGACATGGAAGAAAGCCGTAACCGGCGTGAAGTAGAAAGCCGCTTGCGCGACGCGCTGCGGCAGGACCGCGCCCGGGTGCAGTTCGGCACCATCAGCAAGTTCGGCTTGATGGAAATGAGCCGCCAGCGGCTGCGTCCGGCGCTGAGCGAAGGTGCCTCGATCCCCTGCCCGCGCTGCGGCGGTGCCGGCCACATCCGCGACACCGAATCGAGCGCGCTGCAAATCCTGCGCATCATCCAGGAGGAGTCGCTCAAGGACAACACGGCCTCGGTGCTGTGCCAGGTGCCGGTCGAGGTGGCCTCGTTCTTGCTCAATGAGAAGCGCACCGAGATCGCCAAAATTGAGCTCAAACAGCGCATCAATGTGCTGATGGTGCCCAACAAAGCACTGGAAACCCCGAACTACAAGCTCGAGCGCCTGAAGCACGACGACCCTCGGCTGGACAACATCCAGGCCTCCTACAAGATGGCCGAAGAGATCGAAGACGCCACCTCAGTCACACGCCGATCGCAAGAGCCGACCAACAAGCAGACGCCAGTGATCAAGGGCGTGCTGCCCGACGCACCAGCGCCCGCTGCCGCACCGCGACCAGAAGCACCCAAACCGATGGTGCAAGCCACCGCACCAGTTGCGGCTGCACCGGTAGCACAGCCTGCAATGCCAGCGCCAGCGGCGGAAAAGGGCTTTTTTGGCTGGGTCAAGCAACTATTTGCCCCGGCACCTGTTGCCAAACCAGTGGCCGCACCTCAGCCGGCAGTCGAGCCGGCCAAAGACGACAAGCGCGACAGCCGTGGCCGGGATGGCGCACGCCGCGGGGAGCCGCGTGCTGACGGTCGGGGTGAGCCCCGCGCCGATGGCCGGGGTGGACGAGGTGAAGGCCGGGGTGAAGGACGGGGCGGACGGGGCGGACGGGGCCGGGGCGAACGCACCGGACCAGGCCAGCGTGACCGCATGGATGCCGATGGCAAGCCAACCGGCAACGAGGGCGTGAACCTGCCAGAGGCTGCGGTTTCTGCTGCAGATGCACCAGCCGCAGAGGCACGCACAGAGCGGCCAGGCCGAAATGGCGAACGTGGCGAACGTGGTGAGCGTGGTGAGCGTAGTGAGCGCAATGACCGGGGCGAGCGTAGCCGCGGCGAGCGTCGACCCGAGCGCAGCCGCCGCCCGGACGAGCTCGCCCGGCCTGACGCCAATGGCGCACCTGAAGTGCAACGGGCTGATGCCCTGGCAGCTGGTGCCGATGCGGCTCCCGGCGTCGAATCCGGCGAGCAGCAGGCTGAGGCCGGAGCTCGAACGCAAGAGCCGCGCGAACGGCGCCCTCGTGGGCGGGACCGTGACCGTGGGCCTCGCCCAGAGCGTGGCGAGCGCAGTGACCGTGGCGAACGCACCGAGCGCACTGAACCCGCAGGACGCGAGGAAGCGGCGACCAACGAAGAGTCCTCCGCCGAGCCGCGCAAGTCTTACTTCACAGCCAGCGCAGCCACGCCAAACGCTGCATCGGGCACTGATCAGCCGATGAGCCCAGCGCCCACGCCCGCCGAGGCATCAGTGGCCGTGGCAAGCTTGGCACCCCTTGTCCTCGAGCCTGTGCCATCGCCGGCTCAAGAGCCAACGCCAGTGGCGGCAACGCCAGCGGTTGTTTCTGTGGCAACACCGGCGCCAGTTCACATGCCCGTGGCAGTACCCGTGGCAGTGCCAGTGGCGTCCGCGGCCGCGGCCGCCATGCCCTCGGTACAAGCCTTTGTCTTGCCCTTGGGCGAGTTGGCTGCCGTGGCGCAAAGCTCAGGCCTGAACTGGGTCAATTCGGATGCTGTCAAGATTGCTGCTGTACAAGCCGCGATTGCGGCAGAGCCGAAACCGGTCCACGTGCCGCGGCAACGGTCGGCAGCACCGGTGCTCGATGAAGGCCCGCTGGTGCTGGTGGAAACGCAGCGCGACCTGCGAAACGTGACGCTGCCCTTCGAGACCAACAGCTCGGGGACTTGATCAGGGGAGCACGCAGGCCTTAGCGCTTGGCGGCTTCGCGCCAAGCCTGAGCCGCCGCGGCGGCATCGCCACGTTGTTCAGCCAGCTCTGCCAAAGCGCGCCAGGCGTTACGCTGCAAGCCGACATCCTGCAGGCGCGGCAGCGACTGCTTGATCAGTTGCTGGGCCTTACCCCAAAGCTGCAAACGCATGCAGGTCACGCCTGCCAAATGCTGTAACAGCGCGTCGCCCGGGTTACGCATCTGCGCCTGCTCAATGCGGGTCAGCCAAGCTGGTTCGGGCGCACCTGCGGCCAGAGCAAAACTACGCTCCAAGGCATCGATCAACTGCAAGCTTTGGACCGGTGCCAGAGTGGATGGCTGCGCGACCAGGCTGTCCCAGACTGGCAACAGCCAGCTGCGCGCCAGTTCAACGTCGCCGTCGAGTTGTAACAGGCGGCGCGCGGCCTCGGTGGCCACCTCGGGCAATTGACGCTCCGCCGGATCGAGCTGGAGCCAGGCGCTCTGCAGTTGCTCCGGGTCATGGGCGCTGTGCAACAGCTCCAGAGCGAGGCCACGCAAAATGCCCTTCGCTGCCACCTCAGAGAATGCGCGGTGCTTGGCGAGAAGGCGCGCCGTGTCCAGCGCCAAACGTGTCTGCTGCGCCATGCGGGCGGCCTTTAAGCGCAAACGCAGGGCAATCGTTCGGCGGGCCGCACCGAGCGGCAATTCATCAAGCCCCTGCAGAGCGGCTTCAGGGTCACGGTCCTCCAGCGCCCAACGGGCCGCGCGAAACTGTACGCCCTCCCGCATTTCCTGCGCGTCCCGCCGGGTGGCATGCTCAAGTGCCAGCCGCAAATGATGGGTCCGGGCAGCCCGATCCTGCAGAGACTGCGCGCTCTCGGCCGCGAGCAAATGCGCCAGGGCGCGCAGCCGACCGGAATAGTTCAGCGTTTCGCCCAAACGCGTCATGGCATCTGCCCGGGTCAGCACCGTTTCAGCGGCCTTGCGCGCCCGGATGAAGCGCCCGGCCACCAAATGCGACAAGGCATCGAGCAGCGCGGCGTAGACCGAGCGCTCCTGGTGTTGAATGCGCCAGCGCCTGGCGTGACCCGGCATGGCAAACAGTGCCGCCAGCGAGCGCAGGGCCAGATGCAGGGTGACGAACAGAAGAGCCAGCAAGAGCAGCATCAGGTTCAGTGACAGGTCCAGACGATAGGGCGGCCAAAACAGGGTGATCGTGCCCTGGTTGTCGCCCGCAAACAAAGCCACAGCGACGGCCACGGCAAACAGCGACAAGAGCCATAGGGCGACGCGCATGGTCAGCGACCCGCCGCCGCCGTGGCCAGGGCGGCCAGGGTGTCGTCCACGCGGGGCAACTGCAACAACTGCAGTTGTTGTTGCACCTGTAGCAGCAGAGCGGCCGCGGATTGCGTCTTGCGCGACGCCGGGTCAAAGTACTTGTCCAGGCCATAACGGGCGGCGACCAGATCGGCCCGCGCTGACTCCATCTGCCGCGCCAGTAGCCCCAGGCGGGCGTTAAGGAGCCTGAGCTTGAAGTTCTCTCGTAAGAAAAACGACTGTTCAGGCGACAAAAGGGCCGCCTCGGGCTCCTCGATACGGCTAAGCCGCACCAACGCGCGGGCCTCATCCCAGACCAACTGCAGCGCCTGCTGCCACCAACTAGGTTTGGCTTCAGGCAGTGCCCGCTTGGCAGCCGCGATCGCCGCCACCGGTGCCACCGCGTTGGCCAGCACCAGTTCGTCGGCCAGGCGCACCAGCTCGTCGATTTTGACCAGCAAACTTGGCGTGTCACTCACAGCCGCTGACTTAATTCGTTCGATGTCGCGCACAATAGCCCGCTGCAAAGCGTTGAGCCTCGGCTGGGCTGCGCGTAGCACCCGTTGGTCCGCCGACCGCAGCGCAGCCAGCAAAGGCTCAACACTGCCCGTCAATTGCGCCTGCTGCTGGGCCAACCGGATCGCCGACTCGATGTCCACCACCAAGTTTTCGTCGCGTGAGCGCGAGAGGCTTTGCATCAGCTCCTGCAACTGGGTGCGTTGCAGTGAAATCTCACTCAGCCGCGCCTCAAACACAGCGACGCGTGCGGCTGTCTCGCGCGCCAGTTCCTGGGCCTGGCGGGCACTGGCGCGGGCCTCTTGCGCTTGCTCGCCAGTCTGGGCACTTTGGCGCGCCAGTTGCAGCTGAATGTTGTCGAGTTTTTGCCAAAGCAACAGGTTGGCCAGCAGCGCCAGCAGGGCCAAAGCACCGCAGGCCGCCAGCCAGCCCCAGACGCGACGCGTCACAGGGGGGGGCGCCGCGGTCTCGGCGGCGCCGACCACGGCATTCCCTCCCTCACCTTGCGGCGCTGGCGCATCTGTATCAGTCATTCAACTGATTCTATCGAGGCCACGATGTCTGGCAGGGTGGGCCGTGACTCGTGCACTTGGCCAAAACCGGCCGCCCGGGCAGCCAACGCAATGCGAGGATGGGTCGCGACCGCACGGGCTTGCTGCCAGCTTTGCCCTGGCAGCAAGTGCACCAAATTTGCGATGGCTTGCGAACTGCTGAACAGCCAGACCGAACCATCATCGGCCGCCCGACTCGCCAGGTCGCGCTCAGCTCGGCCCCAACGGGGCGCACGGCGCCGGTAGGCCACCAAAAACTGTGCCTGTAGGCCACGCGCGGCCAATTGCTCAGCCAGCCAGTCGCGTCCACGGCCTGTTTGGTGTTCGGTCACGCTGCCAGACCCGCCGACCACCCCAGGCGGCTGAGCCTCACTGTCGCCATCAACATCATCGCCACGCACAATCAATACCCGGTCGCCGGTCTGCAGTTGGTCGGCCACCACCCGCCACAGTGACTCGGAGTCAAATTGGCCGGCCTCGGGTGACGGCATGTCGATGCATGACGCTGGCACACCGGCTTGCAGCAGCGCCTGCCGGGTCCCGGGCCCGGTCACCCATGCTCTTGTTTTTATAGCTGGAGAGCCAATAAGGACGGGGGCTAGAGGCGGTTTTTCTGCAAAAAATGGACCAACGGCATTGGCGCTCACAAACATCACTGCAGCCCATTCGCCCAGCCGCTCCCAAGCCTGATGCAAGGGCGCGGTATCGGTCACGGCGGCCACCTCGATCAGCGGCAGCGCCACCACATCCAGACCCCGTGTCGTCAAATCCTGGCACCAGCGCTGCGCTTCGCGCTGCGGCCGGGTGACGATCACGCGCATGCGGCTCAGGTGTTGTCAGGCTGCTCGCTGGCGAGCACGAGCGTTCCGCCCTGGGCCAACACGCCGGCGCGCAGTTCGGCTGCGACCCGCTCGCCCAGCGCATTGGCATCAGCCAGGTCAAGTACCGTGGCCTGAGCGCGCACCTGAACCAAGGGCAGATGGCCTTCCGGGTCGCCCCATGCTGCGCGCAGGCCCAGAAGGTCGCCGTCAAAGGCGGCAAAGGCAGCCAGCGGCATGGAGCAACTGCCGCCCAGGCAGCGGCTGACCGCGCGCTCGGCGGTCACCGCGGCCCAGGTGCGTGCATGTGCCAACGGGGCCAGCGCAGCCATCACATCAGGGCGGTCACTGCGTACCTCGATCCCAAGCGCACCTTGGCCAGCAGCGGGCAGCATGGCGTCAGGCTCAAAGCGATCGCGGATGCGCTCGGCCAGTCCGAGGCGCTTGAGACCGGCGGCCGCCAGCACGATGGCATCAAAGCCGCCATCATCGAGTTTGCGCAAACGGGTATCGAGGTTGCCACGCAGCGGTTCAATCCGCAAATCTGGCCGCAAGGCACGCAGCAGCGCCATGCGGCGCAAGCTGGATGTGCCAACCACCGCGCCTGATGGCAACTCTGCCAAGCTGGCGTAGCGGTTGGAGACCAGGGCATCGTGCGGATCTTCCCGTGCCATGACGCAGGCCAGTTGGAAACCTTCGGGTAACTCCATCGGGACGTCTTTGAGCGAATGCACCGCCAGATTGGCCCGCCCCTCCTCGAGCGCCACCTCAAGTTCTTTCACGAACAGGCCCTTACCGCCGACCTTGCTCAGGGAGCGGTCCAGAATCTGGTCGCCACGGGTGGTCATGCCCAGCAGGCTCACTTGGTGACCAAGCCCAATCAGCAGGTCGCGCACATGCTCGGCCTGCCATAAAGCCAGTCGGCTTTCTCTTGTTGCGATGGTCAAAATGCTCATGCGTGGTGGCCCAAACTCGTACCCGACGTGTAATTTTTGATGGTCAGACGATGCTAGCATGGTCCGCCTCTTGCTACGCCTCTGCCATGAACAAACCTGCCCCCCCTGCCCCGTCTGAACGCTCAACATCGGCCAGGAGCAAAGACAACGAAAGACCGCTGGTCGAGGACATCCGGCTGCTGGGGCGTATTTTGGGCGACGTGATCCGGGAGCAAGAGGGTCAGCCCGCGTTTGACCTGATCGAGCAGATTCGCAAGCTGTCGGTCGCGTTCCGGCGTGATGCCGACCACGACGCCGACCGGGCCCTGAAAAAGCTGCTCAAGGCCCTGAGCGGCGACCAGACGGTGAGCGTGATCCGGGCGTTCACTTATTTCAGCCATCTGGCCAATCTGGCCGAGGACCGACACCATATCCGCCGCCGCGCCATCCACGAGCGCGCCGGCGACACCCAGGAGGGCAGCATTGACGTTGCCCTGGCCCGGCTGCGCTGGGCCGGCATTTCGACCAAGACCATTGCCCAGACCCTGGCCACCAGCTTTGTGTCACCGGTGCTGACTGCCCACCCGACCGAAGTCCAACGCAAAAGCATTTTGGATGCCGAACGCGACATTGCCCAGCTCTTGAGTGCCCGGGACGACATCCGGGCCAAGGCAACTGCCAACAACGCCCGCAAGGACGCCCTAAGCCCGCGTGAACTGGCCGCCAATGAGGCCCAGATGCGGGCCCGGGTGCTACAACTGTGGCAAACCCGGCTGCTGCGTTTCACCAAGCTGACGGTGGCCGACGAGGTGGAAAACGCCCTGAGTTACTACGAGGCCACCTTTTTGCGCGAGATCCCGCGCCTCTACGCCGACCTGGAACGCGAGCTTGGGCAGCAGCCGGTGCACAGCTTTTTGCGCATGGGCCAGTGGATTGGCGGCGACCGCGACGGCAACCCCAATGTCAATGCCCAGACCCTGGAGCATGCGCTGCGCCGCCAAGGCGAGGTGGCGCTGCGCCATTACCTGACCGAGTTGCATTACCTGGGCGGGGAGCTGTCAATATCGGCGATGCTGGTCCAGTGCGACCCGGCCATGCAGGCGCTGGCCGAGCGCTCGCCCGACACCAATGCGCACCGGCAGGACGAACCCTACCGGCGGGCGCTGACCGGCATGTACGCCCGGCTGGCCGCCTCGCTCAAGGCGCTGACCGGCGGCGACGCGGCGCGCCATGCCGTGGCGCCGCAAAACGCCTATGCCAGTGCGGCCGAGTTTCTGGTGGATCTGCGCACCATTGAGGCCTCGCTCAAGTCGCACCATGGTGCAGCCCTGACGGCGCAACGGCTGCACCCTCTGATCCGGGCGGTCGAGGTCTTTGGCTTTCACCTGGCCACCGTCGACCTGCGCCAGAGCTCGGACAAGCACGAGCTGGTGGTGGCCGAACTACTGGCCCAAGCCCAATTGGAGAGCGCTTACGCCCAGCTCGATGAGGATGCCAAACGCAGCATATTGATGCAGCAATTGCGCGATGCGCGGCCGCTGCGCGTGCCTGGGGCCAGCTATACCGAACACACGCAAAGTGAACTGGCGATCTTTCAGAGTGCCCGGGATTTGCGCGAACGCTTCGGCGCCCAGGCGATCCGCCACTACATCATCAGCCACACCGAAACGGTAAGTGACTTGCTCGAGGTGTTGCTACTGCAAAAAGAGGTTGGCCTGATGCGCGGCCTGCTGGCGGACGGCGGCCAGGGCAGCGCCAGCAACGACCTGATTGTGGTGCCGCTGTTTGAGACCATCGATGACCTGCGCAATGCCGCGCCCATCATGCGCGAGTTTTACGCCCTGCCCGGCGTGCAGGCCATGGTCAAGCGCAGCGGCGCCGAGCAGGACATCATGCTGGGCTACTCGGACAGCAACAAGGACGGTGGCATCTTCACCAGCAACTGGGAGCTCTACCGCGCAGAAATCGCGCTGGTCGCCCTGTTTGACGAGATCAACGGCGGCGCCACCGAGGGCGGCATTCGCCTGCGCATGTTCCATGGCCGCGGCGGCACCGTCGGGCGCGGCGGTGGCCCCAGTTACCAGGCCATCTTGGCGCAGCCGCCCGGCACGGTGCGCGGCCAGATTCGGCTAACCGAACAGGGCGAGGTGATTGGCTCCAAATACGCCAACCCCGAGATCGGTCGACGCAACCTGGAAACCCTGGTTGCAGCCACCCTGGAGGCGACCCTGCTGCAGCCGACCAAGCCCGCCAGCGCGCCTTTCCTCAAGGCCGCCGCCGAGCTCTCCGCCAGCAGCATGGCGGCCTATCGCAAGCTGGTCTATGAGACCCCGGGCTTTACCGAGTATTTTTTCGACTCCACCCCGATCCGCGAAATTGCCGAGCTCAACATCGGCTCGCGTCCGGCCTCGCGCAAGCCGAGCCAGCGGATTGAAGACCTGCGGGCCATCCCCTGGGGCTTTAGCTGGGGCCAGTGCCGGCTGACGCTGCCAGGCTGGTATGGCTTTGGATCGGCGGTGGAGCAGTTCCTGCGCGCAGAAGGCACCAAGTCGCAAAAAGAGCGCTTGGCGCTGCTTCAGCAAATGCAGCGTCAATGGCCGTTCTTCAAAACCCTGCTGTCCAACATGGACATGGTGATCGCCAAGAGTGACCTGGCCCTGGCCTCGCGCTATGCCGAGTTGGTGACCGACGCGCGCCTGCGAAAAAAGATTTTTGGCATGATCGAGGCCGAATGGCAGCGCACAGTGACGGCGCTGGGCCAGATCACCGGCGAGCGCCAGCGTCTGGCCAGCAACACCGCCCTGCAGCGCTCGATTCGCCACCGCTTTCCTTATATTGACCCTCTGCACCATCTGCAAGTGGAACTGGTGCGCCGCTACCGCGCCGGCCAGGCCGACGAGCGGGTACAGCGCGGTATTCACATTTCAATCAATGGCATCGCGGCGGGGCTGCGCAACACCGGGTAAGGCGCAGGCTCAAGGGCTCAGGTGCCGAAGGCCTCACGCACGGCGGCCAGTTGTCGGCGCGAAACCGGCAGGGACTCGGCAAGCCCGTGCAAGCGCACAGCCCATCCGCTGCCGTCGGGGCCGACATCGTGCCTATCGAGCGCACGCAACGCCGAGCGCGCCACCAGGGCATTGCGGTGAATGCGGATGAAGCGGTTGCCATGGCGCTGCTCCAGCTCGCTCAGCGACCCCTCCAACAAGTGGGCGGCGGTGGCTGTGACCACCGTGAGGTACTTCAACTCGGCCTTCAGGTAGAGCACCTGCGCCAACGGCAGTCGCTCCAGCCGACCGCGCGATTGCACGGTCAATGATTCTTCAGGCAAATCAGGTGCTAGCCCTTGTCGGGATTGACGGAGCCGCTCTACTTTTTGTAGCGCCGACTGGAGTCGCTCCAGCCGTACCGGCTTGGTCAGGTAATCCACGGCATCGAGCTCAAAGGCCTGCAGCGCGTGCTCGGCATGGGCAGTGACGAACACCACGGCGGGCGGAGCTGTGAAACCGGCCAGGGCGCGGGCCAGGCTCAGGCCATCGGCGCCAGGCATGTGGATGTCGACCAGGACCACATCCGCGAGGTGGTGCTGCAGCCAGGCCAGCGCCTGTGCCCCATTGGTGGCCTCGCCCAAGCACTGCGCAGCGGGCTGCGTGCAGTCGCCCAGCAGTGTGCGCAGCCGGCTACGCGCCAAGGCCTCGTCGTCCACGACCAGCACCGTCAACGGGCGGCTCACGCGGGTACCTCAAGCCGCACCACAAACCAGTTGTCGCGCAGACCAAAGCGGCACTGGCCCTGCACATCGTGCAGCAGCTTCAGTCGGTCCTGGACGTTGGCCAGCGCCAGGCCCTGTCCAGCGTCACCCGGGCCATCGGGCAGTGTGTTACTGACCTTGATCACCACGCGCTCACCGCGACGCTCGGTGCTGATGCGGACCTCAGCCCCTGCGGCGCTGGGCTCCACACCATGGCGCACCGCGTTTTCCACCAGCGGCTGCAACAACAGCGGCGGCAGCAAGGCAGCGCCAGCCTGCGGGTCCAGCTGCCAACTCAAACGCAGCCGCTCGCCAAAGCGCACCTGCTCGATCGCCAGATACCGCTGCGCCAGCGCAATCTCCTGGTCCAGCGTGACCACCGGGCCTGGCTCGCGCAGGGCGTGGCGAAACAGGTCGCTCAGGTCTTCCAGCAGGGCCTCGGCCCGTGCCGGCTCGGCCCGCACCAGGGCAATGGCACTGTTCAGTGTGTTGAACAGAAAATGCGGCCGGATGCGCGCTTGCAGTTCCCCCAAGCGGGCGGTGGTGGTGGCAGGGGTCTGGCCGCGCGCGCGCCAAACCAGCGCGGCCACCAGCAAGGCCGCCAGCAGGGCGCCGCTGGCGCCACTGGCCAGCCACGGCAGCCGCTCCTGCTCACCCGCGAGCCAGAGCACGCCACAGCCGTAGAGCCCGGCCAAGCCACCCAAAGCAACCCCAATCGCCTGCTGCCAGGGGAGCGGCAGGCGCGCGAGCCGCGTTTTCAGGCTACAGGCCGCCAACAACCACAGCAGCACGCCCGGCAAAGCGGCTCCAGTCACCAGGCTAAGACGCGTCAGCCAGTCGCCCAAGTTGTCAGCGCCAAACAGCGACGCCACCGCCGCCACCAGCTCGACAAACAGCACCGCCCGCAGCACCACGCCCAGATGGCAGGCGTCAAACAACAGCGCGGCGTCTGGGCGCAGTGTGGGGCCTGGGGCTGGCGCGTCCGGCAAGACCGATAAAATTTCAGGGTCTGACATCAGGTGGTGGGGCTTCTGCCGCATTATTGATGATCTCCTTTTGCAACTCACAACCCTGGTCCAGCGCCGCGCGCGCCGCCCCCCGCATGTCTGAAACTCAATTTGATAAAAAATCGCAGGCCTGGTCGGCGCTGTTCTCCGAACCCATGAGCGACCTGGTCAAGCGCTACACCGCCAGCGTGTTTTTTGACAAGCGGCTGTGGCAGGCCGACATCGCCGGCTCGCTAGCGCACGCCGAGATGCTGTGTCACCAGGGCATTCTGTCCGCTGCCGACCAGGCGGCTATTGCACGCGGCATGGCGCAAATCAGCGGCGAGATCGAGGCCGGCCAGTTTGACTGGCAACTGGATCTGGAAGATGTGCACCTGAACATCGAGGCCCGCCTGACCCAGCTGGTGGGCGACGCCGGCAAACGCCTGCACACTGGCCGCAGCCGCAATGACCAGGTGGCGACCGACGTGCGGCTGTGGCTGCGCAGCGAGATCGACCTGATCAGCGCCCTGCTACGCGAGTTGCAGCTGGCCCTTGTGGACGTGGCCGAGCGCCATGTGGCGGTGATCCTGCCGGGCTTTACCCACCTGCAGGTGGCGCAGCCGGTCAGCTTTGGCCACCACCTGCTGGCCTATGTGGAGATGTTCAGCCGCGATGCCGAGCGCCTGGCCGATGTGCGCCGTCGCACCAACCGCCTGCCGCTGGGCAGCGCAGCGCTGGCCGGCACCACCTACCCGCTGGACCGGGACCGGGTGGCGCGCACCCTGGGCATGGTGGACGAGCAGGGCCAGCCGCAGGTCTGCCAGAACAGCCTGGACGCGGTGAGTGACCGCGATTTTGCGATTGAGTTCACCGCCGCCGCCAGCCTGTGCATGGTGCACATCAGCCGGCTGAGCGAGGAGCTGATCCTGTGGATGAGTCAGAACTTCGGCTTTATCAAAATCGCCGACCGTTTCACCACTGGCAGCTCCATCATGCCGCAGAAAAAGAACCCCGATGTGCCCGAGCTGGCGCGTGGCAAGGCCGGCCGCGTGGTCGGCCACCTGATGGGCCTGATCACCCTGATGAAGGGCCAGCCGCTGGCCTACAACAAGGACAACCAGGAAGACAAGGAGCCGCTGTTCGACACCGTGGACACGCTCAAAGACACGCTGCGCATCTTTGCCGAGATGATTGGCGGCCAGACCGACCCAGCCACCGGACAAAAAAGCGGCGGCATCACGGTCAACCCGGAAGCGATGGAGCAGGCGGCGCGCAAGGGTTACGCCACCGCCACCGACCTCGCCGACTACCTGGTCAAAAAAGGCCTGCCCTTTCGCGACGCCCATGAAACCGTGGCCCACGCTGTCAAGGCGGCACAGGCCCAGCAGCTCGACCTGTCCGAGCTGCCGCTGGCCACCCTGCAGCAATTTCACCCGCAGATCGGAGCCGATGTGTTCGAGGTGCTCAGCCTGCGCGGCTCGCTCAACGCCCGCAACACCTTGGGCGGCACGGCGCCAGCGCAGGTGCAGGCGCAGATTGCACGGCACCGGGCGCGGCTATGAGCCCGACAACAAATGGATTGCAGTGCTGGGCCTCACGTGCGCTTTGGCTAGGTCTTGCGGCCCTGGGATCGGCCCTAGCGCAGGGGGTATCGGGGAACTTCGTCGTGCCGCACCTGAGCATTGAAGCCAAGACCTTCAGCGGCATGACCCGCTGTCTGAAGTGCGACGCGGCCGATGCGCGCGAGCTGGGCATGGAGCCAACCGGGCTTGCGCCACGTTTTGAATTGAACGCGAGCTGCAGGACGATTGACGATGGCTGGGCCATCGACTACTCGGAAAAACGCGGCAAGGTGACCTACCACGGTGGAATCGACATCCCTGCGCCCAGAGGCACGCCAATCCTGGCGGTGGCCGACGGCGAGTTGGTCGCAATCAGCGACGATCTGGAGAACCCAGAGGGCCTGAAAGTCTATTTGCGCCATGCACCGGGAGACACCAGGCATCCTTACTGGATTTATACCGAATATGCCCACCTGGTCGAACTGCCGGCCTGGACGATCGGGCAGCGCCTGCGACTTGGCGATGTGGTCGGCAAAACCGGTAACAGCGGGCTATCGGGCAAAGATGTGCGAGTGCGCAACACGGGCTCAGCGCGCGTTGGCGGTGGCAAGGGATCAGGGGTGAGCGCGCGGCGAGACGCGGTGCATTTCGCCGTTCTCTACAGTGAAGACCCACGCTTTGCAGTCTGGCACGGCCGCTTGATTCCGCATGCCGGCCGCTGGATGGACCCGGTTGCCCTGTACCGTGACAAACCACCTTTCGAGTCTGCAAAACTGCGTGAGCTCAGCGCTCTAGAGAAATCTGTGCCAGTGCCCTATCGCAATTTAGACGGGCAGACCGTGCCTGCGGGCAGCAAATTGATTTGGCCTTATGCTTGCGGCGGCCGATAGCAGCAGCATCCCTCAAAATCATTGCAATCTTCTATCCATATCCAACTAAGAAAGACTTCAGGCCGCAGCCATGAGTTCTGAACTGCAAACCATCCTGGTGCTCTGCATCATTGCCGGCTTCATCTTCATGGAGCTGGCAACGCGGCGTTACCAAGCCACTGTCACAGCCACGGCCGATGACACTAAGCTGGAACTCCTCATGTTCCTCAGCTTGGTTGCAGTTTGTCAACCATTGGCCCTGCTCAGCACCAACGCCCTGGGGGAATGGGCAGCGCCCGGCTACCGTGATGCTCTTGTGCACCTGCCCTGGTGGGGCATGGTGGCCATTTTGCTGGTGGGCGACGACCTGACGCAGTACCTTTGGCACCGGGCCTCTCATTCGGCGTTGCTGTGGCCGCTGCACCGGGCCCACCACACGGCGCGGTACATGAGCATTCGCGTCACCTACCGCAACAACTTCTTTTATTACCTGATGATGCCGGGCCTGTGGATTGCCGGGGCGCTCACTTATCTGGGTTTTGGCCCGGTGTACCTGGCCTATGGGGTGGTGAAGCTGCTGGTGATCATGGGGGCGCATTCCGCTTGGCGCTGGGACGAGCCGTTGTACCGAATCCGCGCACTGCGGCCACTGATGTGGCTGGTGGAGCGAACTATTTCCACCCCGGCTACCCATTGGGCACACCATGCGCTGACCAATGCCGACGGCATAGGCCACTACACGGGCAATTTTGGCAACCTGCTGTTTGTCTGGGACCTCATCTTTGGCACGGCCCACATCACCCGGCGCTACCCGGCCCGGGTAGGCCTGCAAGACGATCTGCTGCATGGCCAAGAGCGCTGGTACCACCAGATTTTTTACCCACTGCTGCAGTCCAACCGGGCCAACTCGGCTTTGCGCTCCGGCGGGCGGGCCTACGCGGCCGCTGAGACCTCGCCCGATGGGCCGGCAGGGCACAACACGCCTTGAAACCTTGCCAAGCTATTGCTTGGTCTCGCACTAATTTGTACGCCATGTGCAGCCACTACCAAGGCGTCAAAGACCAGGCGCGCTTTCGCCGCCATTTCGGGGTGGCCATGCCGCCTGACCCGGGCCGGGAAGACCTCTGGCCAGGCTATGCCGGTACTTTTATCCGGCGCCACCCGATGGCGGAGGTGGGCGACGCGGCCGTGCCGCCACTGGAGGCCCTCACCGGCCTGTTTGGCCTGGTGCCGCACTGGTCAGCCGACACCAAAATAGCCCGCCACACCTACAACGCGCGCATTGAAACGGTAGCGGTGAAGCCCAGTTTTCGGGACGCCTGGAAGCACGTACAACACTGCATCATTCCGGCCGAGGCCTTTTTTGAGCCCGACTGGCGCAGCGGTCGCGCCGTAGCCACCCGCATTGCCAGTGCCGAGGGCGAGCCACTGGGCATTGCCGGTTTGTGGGCCCGCTGGCGCTCGCCGCAGGGGGAGCTGTTGCACAGCTACACCATGCTCACCATCAATGCCGACGCCCACTCGCTGATGCAAAATTTTCATAAACCAGGCGAAGAACAGCGCATGGTGGTGATTCTGGCGCCGCAGCATTACCAGGCGTGGTTGACTGCAGCGCCAGCCGAATCCCTTGATTTTTTAAGTGCGTGGCCAGCGGAGCGTTTGGTCACACAGACGCCCTGAGGCCATAGGGTCGCTCGTCTCGCGCTACAGTGGCGGTTATGACACCAAGATCCTCACCCCACGCCCAATGGCTCGTCAAACTGACGACACTGCTATTCGCCCTGCTGCTCACCCTGCTCACCCTGCTGGCACCACTGCGAAGCATCGCTCAGTCGGCCGAGCCCCTGCCCTGCGAAACCACCAGCAATTGCGTCAATTCGGCCAGCGAAGGGTTGGCACCCATGGTCTATACCGGCGATGCGGCGCGCGGCTTGACGCTGCTCAAAGCCACGCTGGCCCATTTTCCTGAGGCCACCCTCACGGCCAGCGGGCCGCTGCGGCTGGAGTTGATTTTTCGCACCACTTTGGGCTTCAAGGACGAGGTGATTTTTGTGTTGGACCCAGCGGGGCAAAGAATCCAGTTCCGCTCCCGCTCGCTCATGGGCCGCTATGACTTCGGCAAAAACCGCTCGCGCATGGTGGCTGTTGTGACGCAATTTCAGGCTGAAGCCCGAAACTGACCAAAAACTGCTGCGGAGATTCACTTTTTTTCATTGCAGCTGCAGCAAATTTCAGCGTCGACTCTGGATGCAGGCTTTACCATGCGAACCAGAATAAGGAGACCCCGATGACCGTGATCACCCACATTGAAGACCTGCGCGTCATGGCCAAAAAGCGTGTGCCGCGCATGTTTTACGACTACGCCGACTCGGGCGCCTGGACCGAATCAACCTACCGCGCCAATGAGAGCGATTTCCAGCGCATCAAGCTGCGCCAGAGGGTGGCGGTCAACATGGAAAACCGCAGCACCGTCAGCACCATGATCGGCCAGCCGGTGGCGATGCCAGTGGCGATTGCGCCCACCGGCCTCACCGGCATGCAACATGCCGACGGCGAGATCCTGGGGGCGCTGGCGGCCAAAAAATTTGGTATCCCCTTCACCCTGTCGACGATGAGCATCTGCTCGATCGAGGACATCGCCGAAGCTACTGGAAACCACCCATTTTGGTTCCAGCTGTACGTGATGAAAGACCGCGGCTTCATTGAGCGCCTGATCGACCGGGCCAAGGCGGCCCACTGCTCTGCGCTGGTGATCACGCTCGACCTTCAAATTCTGGGGCAGCGCCACAAGGACCTCAAAAACGGCCTGTCGGCGCCACCCAAGATGACGCTGGCCAACCTGATCAACATTGCCAGCAAGCCGCGCTGGGCGCTGGGCATGCTGGGTACCAAGCGGCGGCAATTCGGCAACATCGTCGGCCACGTGAGCGGGGTGGAGAACATGGGCTCGCTGAGCGAATGGACCGCCAAGCAGTTTGACCCGGCGCTGAACTGGGGCGACGTGGAGTGGATCAAAAAACGCTGGGGCGGCAAGATCATCCTCAAGGGCATCCAGGACGTGGAAGACGCCCGCCTGGCCGTGGCCAGCGGTGCGGACGCGCTGATCGTCTCCAACCACGGCGGGCGCCAGCTCGACGGCGCGCAGTCGTCGATCGGGGCATTGCCGGCCATCGTGGACGCTGTAGGTTCGCAGATCGAGGTGCACATGGACGGCGGCATCCGCAGCGGGCAAGATGTGCTCAAAGCCCGGGCCCTGGGCGCGCGTGGCACCTACATCGGCCGCGCTTTTTTGTACGGCTTGGGCGCCATGGGCGAGGCCGGCGTGACCAAGGCGTTGGAAATTATTCATAAAGAACTGGACCTCACCATGGCTTTTTGCGGCCATACCCAGATCGACCGGGTGGATCAGCGCATTTTGTTGCCCGGCACGTTTTGAGGCCACACCCCACGCACTGGCCTATCATTCATCATCTTCCTAACCATCAACCCATCAAGAACCTATCCTATGGCAAATGAAAAATTCCGCTTGGTCACACGCAGTGATTTTGACGGCCTGGTATGCGCCGTGCTACTCAAGCAATTGAACCTGATTGACGACATCAAGTTTGTGCACCCCAAAGACGTGCAAGATGGCAAGATTGACATCAGCGGCCGTGACATCATGACCAACCTGCCCTACGTGGCCGGCGCGCATCTGGTGTTCGACCACCATGAGTCAGAGGCTATTCGCAACACGGGGGAGCGGCCCAACCATATCCTGTCGGCCCACGCGCCTTCAGCGGCGCGGGTGGTCTACGACCATTACGGCGGTGCCCAGGCCTTTCCACGCATCAAAACCGAGATGATGATCGCCGTGGACAAGGCCGATTCAGCGCAATTCAGCCACGACGAGATTTTGGCGCCCACCGATTGGGTGCTGCTGAACTACCTGATGGACTCCCGCACCGGCCTGGGCCGCTTCAAGGAATTCAGCGTCAGCAACTACCAGCTGATGATGGACCTGATCGACTACTGCGCCGACCATGACATCGGCGATATCTTGCAACTGCCTGATGTGGTGGAACGTGTCCACCTGTACAACGAGCAAACCAGCAAGGCCAGCGAGCAGATCCTGCGCTGCGCCACGGTGCATGGCAATCTGGTGGTGCTGGATCTGCGTCATGAGCCCACCATCTGGGCCACCAACCGCTTCATGATTTACGCCCTGTTCCCCCGGTGCAACATCTCCATTCACGTCATGCAGGGCGTGCAGGGCCAAAACATTGTGCTGGCCACGGGCAAATCTATTCTTGACCGCGGCAGCAAGACGAATATCGGCGAGCTGATGCTGCACTACGGTGGTGGTGGCCATTCAGCAGCCGGCACCTGCCAGGTGGCACACGCCGAGGCCGAGCAGGTCTTGGCCGCGCTGATCCGGCAAATCAACAGCGACGGCTGATTGGCATCCCAACGGGCCTAACGTGGACGGCGTGAGCCCGGTGCCAGCGCCGCGCCGCATCGCCCACTTGGACATGGACGCGTTCTACGCGTCGGTGGAACTGTTGCGCTACCCGCAGCTCAAGGGGCTGCCGGTGGTGATAGGTGGTGGCCGCCGCAGTGAAGACGACCTGCTGGCGCGCCTGAACCAGGAGCGGCCAGAGCGGCAGTGGACCACGGCCGACCTGGGCCGCATCCCGATCGATTTTTTTCCGCGGTTGGCCGGCTACACCGGACGCGGCGTGATCACCACTGCCACCTACGCCGCTCGGCAGTTTGGCATTGGCTCGGCCATGGGCCTGATGAAAGCAGCGCGGCTGTGCCCCCAGGCCATTTTGCTGCCGGTGGACTTTGCCGAATACCGCAAATACTCGCGCGCCTTCAAGGCCATCGTGACCGAGATTGCGCCGGTGATGGAGGACCGTGGTGTCGATGAGGTCTACATCGACTTCACCCACGTGCCCGGCGGCCAGCGCGAGGGCGGGCGCGTGTTGGCGCGGCTGATCCAGAAAAGCATCTTCGACCAGACCGGCCTGACTTGTTCGGTGGGTGTGGCACCCAACAAGCTGCTGGCCAAAATGGCCAGCGAATTCAACAAGCCCAAGGGAATTTCCATCGTTCACGAGGCCGACCTGGCCGACGTGATCTGGCCACTGGCCTGCCGAAAAATCAACGGCATCGGCCCAAAAGCGGACGAAAAGCTCAAAGGGCTGGGCATCGAGACCATTGGACAACTGGCCGAAAAGGACATGGGCTGGCTGACCAGCCATTTCGGCCCGCGCACCAGCGCCTGGCTGCATGACGCAGCCCACGGCCGCGACAAACGGCCAGTGGTGACCGAAAGCGAGCCGGTGTCCATGAGCCGAGAAACCACATTTGAGCGCGACCTGCACGCGGTACACGACCGCGCCGAACTTGGCGCCATCTTCACCCGGCTGTGCGCTCAGGTGGCCGACGACCTGCAGCGCAAGGGCTATGTCGGCCGCACCATTGGCATCAAGCTGCGCTTTGCCGATTTCAAGAGCCTCACGCGCGACCTGACCATAGCCACACCCACCGCCGATGCCCAGGCCATCCGCCGCGCCGCCGGCCAGTGCCTCAAACGCGCCCCGCTAGCGCGCCGCTTTCGGCTGCTGGGTGTGCGCGTAGGTGCCTTGCAACGCCTGGACCATGCTGCAACCTTAGAACCAAATCAGCCTCTAAGCCCCGTCAATACTGGAGTTATTGCTATTGATTCAGAAGCAGAAAGCCACTGGACCGGGCAGCTGTTTTGACCCGCCTCAGTAGCCGTGCAAGGCGAAATCAAGTGCATCCCAAATGACAGACGCATGCTGACTGAGGTTGGCGACTGGACCGCGCAGCTCACCGGGCTGGAACGAGGTGATGGCCAGTGTTTCGAGAACCAGGGCCTCATCACCAACGGCGAGACTCGGATTCAACAAGGTGACCGCTTCGCTGCCCTGCGCAAGGCGCGCCAGGGGGATCACAATCAGGGCGACAGGCCGCTTGAGCAACTTGCTCTGGATTTCGATCACGAACGGGTGGCTGTCCCGCAGGTCTTCCAGCGGATTAAGGTACACGTCGAACTGCGCCATCAAACGCCCTGGCGCTTGCGCCACGCTTGTACCCGCTGTGCCATCGATCCGATAGTGGCCAGGCGCTGGTCCATGGCCTCAATGGCATCCCGGTTGTCGGCCTCCCATTGCGCATGGGCAGCCACTGGATCGCGCTCAGTACGCGGGCCGGACGGGCGCAGCCGACGGCCAGCCGTGGCCACGTTGACACCATATCGTGCAAGCTCTTCTTGTACCAGCGGCACCACTTGGACAGGGCTAAGGGTGACGCAGCCGTCTTCAGCCACCTGCATCTCAAACAAGCGTCCTGCGTATTTCTTGCCAAGCGAGATTTGACCGCTGGCCCCGACTGCCTTGAGCATAGGATCTCCCAAAGTGATTCATGCAATCATGCCGCATGAATCCTGTCCGGTCAATGTCGGCGCAACACGCAGCGCATTTGAACTACAGTCTCACCCATGAACACCCCGACCACCCCCCTGCACTGCTTCACGCTCAGCACCGAACACCACGTCGCCCACCTGGTGCTGAACCGGCCAGCCGAGCTCAACACCATGCACCCGCTGTTCTGGCGCGAGCTAGACGCTGTGCTGACTCAGTTGCACCAAGAGGGCACAGCGCGGGCGCTGGTGATCAGCAGCACGGGGCGGCACTTCAGCGCCGGCATGGCGCTGGAGACCTTTGCCGGCGCGATCAGCATGGACGACCAAAGCCCTGAGGGGCGCGCCGCCATCTTCGATGCCCTGACTGACATGCAGACCACGTTCAGCAAGCTCGAAGCCCTGCGCATGCCGGTGATCGTCGCCATCCAGGGCGGCTGCATTGGCGGCGCGGTGGACATGGTGACGGCCTGCTGCATCCGCTACGCCACGACAGACGCGTTTTTTTGCATTCAGGAGATCAACATCGGCATGGTGGCTGATGTGGGCACCTTGCAGCGGCTGCCCAAACTGATGCCCATGGCCGTGGTGAAGGAGTTGGCCTACACCGGGCGGCGCCTGGGCGCGGCGCGGGCGCAGGGCTACGGCCTGGTCAACGAGGTGTTTGACACCGCTGAGGGGGCGCTGGCCGCTGCGCTGCAGTGCGCCCGCGAAATTGCGGCCAAGCCGCCTGTGGCGATTTGGGGCACGAAACAAGCAGTGCATTACGCCCGTGATCACTCGGTGGAAGACTCGTTGCGACAGATGGGCTGGCTGCAGGGCGCGATCTGGAGCAACGCCCATGTGCGCGGCGCCGTGGAGGCCCTGAAGACCAAAAAACCGGCGGAATTTCCGGCTCTGGCACCCCTGCAGGGCTTTCGCGACCTGGCCTAAAGCGCCGTCCACCACGATCAAAGGGTCAAACTGACCGCAAATTGATCCGTATCAGAGGCCGCCACTCACTTAAGATGCTGGTTTGGCTTTTATCAGAATTTCGAGAAGGACGTCCTATGCGCATGAATCTACCTGTCACTCAGCAGGACTTTGATTACCCTTCTGACCAGATGCTGGTGTCGACCACCGACACCAAAGGCAATATTGCACACTGTAACCATGCTTTTGTAGCCGTCAGCGGCTTCAGCTACGAAGAGCTGATTGGACAAAGCCACAACCTGGTGCGCCACCCGGACATGCCACCAGAGGCTTACAAGGACATGTGGCAGACCATTGGCCGTGGCCGGCCCTGGACTGGCATGGTGAAAAACCGGCGCAAGAATGGCGACCACTACTGGGTCCAGGCCAATGTCACGCCTATCCTGGAAAACGGCAAGCCCAAGGGCTATATGTCGGTGCGCATCAAGCCGACTCGGGAACAGGTGAAGGCCGCCGAGACCCTGTATGCGCAGATGCGGGCCTCCCGGGAAGCGGGCGAGCAACGCCCTGCCTTTGTGTTGCGCTCAGGTGAGGTGCGCTATAACGGCCTGCGTGGCGTAGCTGGCTGGCTGCGGCGCATCACGATCACCAGCCGCCTGGGCCTGGGGCTGGGCGGTATGGTGCTGTTGGGCATGGTGCCCCAGTTGTTAGAACTGCTGGGCATTCATCTGCAGGGCACGCAGCAGCTCGGGCTGCAACTGGCCAGCCTGGTGGTGGGGGCTGTGCTGCTCTTGACCTGGTTCAGCCGAAGCTTTGGCCGAGCTATCCGCGCAGCTGAGCACTTTGCCGACGACCTGGCGGGCTGCAACCTTACCACCTCGGTGTCGGCGGACTTTGCGCCGCCCATGAATTCATTGATTCGCAGTCTCCGCCAAATTCAAGTCAACCTGCAGGCCGTCGTGGGCGACGTGCGCGGTGAGATCGAAACTTTCACCCAGTCCGCCTCAGAAATTGCGGCCGGTGGCCTTGATTTATCGGCTCGAACCGAATCACAGGCCAGCAGCCTTGAAGAAACTGCGGCCTCCATGGAAGAACTGTCCAGCACAGTCAAACAAACAGCGACGACCGCAGCCCAAGTGGCCACGGAAAGCGACGCCAGCACCAGCCTGGTGGCCCGCGGCGGCGACGCCGTGCACAAGGTGGGCGAGGCCATGCGCGCCATCGACCAGTCGTCGTCCAAAGTCCGCGACATCATCGGCGTGATCGAAGGCATTGCCTTTCAGACGAATATTTTGGCGCTCAACGCGGCAGTCGAGGCGGCGCGCGCAGGCGAACAGGGGCGCGGCTTTGCCGTGGTGGCCTCCGAGGTACGGGCACTGGCCCAGCGCAGCGGTGTGGCCGCCAAGGAGATCCGGGACTTGATCGCCCAATCGGCCGAACAAATCGCTGAGGGCACACAGCAAATGAAACACGCGGGTGAGACCATCGACGAAGTGGTGCGCTCGGTGCGGGATGTCGGCGCCCTGATCCGGCAGATCACCAACGCCACGCACGAGCAGGCCATCGGCATTGCCCAGGTCAATGAGGCGGTGACCCAGCTTGACACGGTCACCCAGCAAAACGCGGCACTGGTAGAAGAGTCGGCCGCCTCGGCCGACGGCTTAAGCGGCAGCGCCGTCACGCTAGCGCGCGCGGTCCAGGTGTTTCACCTGCCTTAATGGGCGAGCACCCCGCCCGGCTGAGCGCGGCTACTGCCGCGCCGTTCTCACATTGGCCGGCAAGGCCTGTGCGCAGCTGGTGCGAAAAGGGTTGATGTCCAGCCCGCCACGACGCGTGTAGCGGGCGTAGACCGCCAGTTTGTGCGGTTGGCAACGCTGCCAGATGTCCATGAAAATGCGCTCCACGCACTGCTCATGAAACTCATGGTGGTTGCGAAAACTCACCAGATACTGCAACAGCCCCTCCTGATCGATGGCGAAGCCGCTGTAGCTGATCTGCACACTGCCCCAGTCGGGCTGGCCGGTCACCAGACAATTACTTTTGAGCAGGCGGCTGGCCAGCACTTCGGTCACTGGCGGCTCATCGGTCGCTGCGCGCAGCAGCTCCGGCGCCGGCGTGTACTGGCGGCACGCCACGTCAAGCCGGTCCAGACTCAGACCGTCAAGCTCCTGCACTGGCTCGCGGTCAAACAGCTCAGGGTCGAGCAGCCGCACGCCCACCGACGACTGAACCACAGCACCACGCCAGGCCGCCTCACTCAGATCGGCACGCAGGCGCGCCAGCACGGCAGCGGTATCTGCAAACACCGTGTTGTTGAAGCTGTTCAGGTAGAGCTTGAGCGACTTGCTCTCGATGATGTGGCTGGACTCACAAGGCACAGTGATGTGCGCAATCGCCAGCTGCGGCTTGCCGCGCGGCCCCAGCCAGCTGAGCTCGAAGGCGGTCCACATATCAGCACCGAGAAAAGGCAGGGTGTTGGTCAGGCCCAGTTCAAGACGCTTGGCGGCACGCGGGATCGGGTAGAGCAATTCTGGGGCGTACTGATCGGCATAGGCTGAGGCCTTGCCTAACTGGGATTCTTGGGCGGTGTTCATGCAGTTTTGAAGTGGGGCAACAGCACGGCCAACAAGCGGTCCACGACCGGCCCGGGCAAGTCGTGGCCCATGCCGGCCACGCCGATCAAGCGGGCGCCGGGAATGCGCCGCGCCGTGTCTTCGCCACAGGCGTAGGGCAGCAGCGGGTCGTCGTGACCGTGAAAAACCAAGGTTGGCACGCTGATCTGCGCCAACTGGGCCGCACGTGCGCTGTCAGCCATCACAGCCAGCATCTGGCGCAGGGTGCCCACCGGGTAAAAGCCGCGCTCGACCGCCTGAGCGATGCGTTGGCGCAATTCGGGCTCAGGGGTCTGAAAACCTGGGCTCCCAATGACCCTGAAAAGCCGAACATAGTGGTCTACCACGGCCTGCCGGTCACGCCCTGAGGGGCGACGCATCAGGGCGGCCATCACCTCAGGGCGGGCCTGGGGCAGGCCGGGCGCGCCGCTGCTGCTCATGACGCTGGTCAGGCTCAGCACCCGGTTTGGCGCCGCCAGCGCCAGTCGTTGCGCAATCATGCCCCCCATGCTCATGCCGACCACGTGCGCTTGTTTCACGCCCAGCGCGTCGAGCACGCCAAGGGCATCGGCCGCCATGTCGGTCAAGGTATAGGGCGGCCGGGGCGCAAAACCCAGCTTGTGCTGCAGTCCGGCCCAGAGCAGGTTCGGCTTGCCCAGACTGTCCATGCGCTGGCTGAGGCCAACGTCCCGGTTGTCATGCCGGATCACTCGGTAGCCGGCCTCGATGAGGGCCTGCACCAGTTCAGGAGGCCAGGCCACCAGCTGCATGCCCAGGCCCATGATCAGCAACACCGCCGGACGCACTTCACCAGCGGCGCCGGAGCCACTGTCCTCAACTTCGATCTGCACACCATTTGCTACTATTTTCATAGCTACAACCTTATATAGGACGGGGGCTAGAGGCCCGTTTGACCCTTAAACTGACTGGCCGTCACGGCCCCGGCGAAACACCAACCGCTGCGGCTCTGAGGCGGCTGCGTCAAAGGCATAGCCCTCGGCAGCAAAACCCTGCAAGCCCACCGGCGTCATCAGCCGCTGGCTGACGGCATAGCGCACCATCAGGCCACGCGCCCGCTTGGCCATGAAGCTGATGATCTTGTACTGACCGTTGCGATACTCCTCAAACACGCACTCCACCACATGGGCCTTGAGCACTTTGAGGTCCACCGCCTTGAAGTACTCCTGCGAAGCCAGGTTGACCACCACCGGCGCGGCATCGGTCTTGAGCCGCCGGTTCAGGTAGGCCGCCACCTCGGACCGCCAGAACTGGTACAGGTCTTTGCCACGGGCATTGGCCAGTCGGGTGCCCATCTCGAGACGGTAGGGCTGCATCAAGTCCAGCGGGCGCAGCACACCGTAGAGGCCACTGAGAATGCACAGGTGGTCTTGCAGCCAGACCAGGTCCTCGTCGCCCAGGCTGCGGGCGTCAAGCCCCTCGTACGCATCGCCATTGAAAGCCAGCACCGCCTGCCGCGCATTTTTTTCGGTGGGCTTACGGCGCCAGGCCTGGTAGCGCGCCACATTGAGCCCGGCCAGGCTGTCGCTCAGGCTCATTAGTTCGGCGATTTGCTGCGGCGACTGCTCGCGCAGCTGGGCTATCAGCTCGGCCGATTGCGGCACAAACAGCGGAGGCGTGTGAGGCAGCTCGCGCAACGGCGTCTCGTAATCGAGCGACTTGGCGGGGGATAGCAACAAAAGCATGGCAGGGATCAATCAAAAAATCCAGGGTAGACTGCATTATCAGCGTCACACAGTCACTGCGCTGGGCAACTGGGCCAGGCCAGGCCGGGCGTGAGGGTGCCGAAACGAAGCGCGCCGACGACGGTTCATTCATGCTTTACTTTGGGTCGGATTTACAGATTCAGGCGGGACCAATGTGCCTGTGCGTTATGGGCACAAGGGTGTTCAAGGCCCGGATGCCGATACTGACCAGGGGCTGCGACATAATGTCTTTCGAATCGCCGATCGGCCTTCGGCATGAGCCACCATACCGTTGTTTCCAAACGATGAAAAATACACTGGACAAAATCGGTAAGCTGATCATGCAGCGACCCATGCTGTACCTGACTTTGATCGGGTCCGCCATTGTTCTTGCCTTGCTGGTCCTTGTGCTAACGCTGGTGCAGCGCAGCCTGCAGCTCAGCGTAGAGCAATCCACGGCAGCAGCCAACCAGGCGCTGACCCGCGTCTTTGTAAACGAGAACTGGGAGCGATTGCGCCCCATGCTGCCGCCGCAGGGCAGCAGCGTTGAGGCCATTCGCCAAAACAGCCGCTTGGCCGAGATCGACGCCTTAGTGCGGCGCTTCAACAGTTTCACCGATGTCGTCAAGGTCAAGATTTATGACGTCAAAGGACTCACCATCTATTCGACTGACGCTCGGCAAATTGGTGAAGACAAATCGAACAATGAAGGCTTCATGAGCGCCGCTCGCGGCAGTACGGCCAGTGAATTGATTTTTCGCGGTACGTTTGCAGCATTCGACGGCGATATTTACGATCGCAACCTGGTGGCCTCCTATGTGCCGATTCGCGCTGGCCAGCGTGTGGAGGCGGTCGCAGAAATCTATGCCGACCGCACCAGTGCAATCGCCCTAACCGAGGCAGAACTCAGGCAATTACTGCTGTGGCTGGCCCCCAACCTGCTTGCCTTGCTGGCGGTACTTGTGCTGTTGGGCACTCGGCTGATAGCCGTGCAACGCAACAATGAATCTGACCTCTACCGTTTGGCCGATGAGAGCGCGCAGGCACGCGCCATTGCTGAAAAAGCCAGCCAGGTGAAATCGCAATTCCTGGCCAACATGAGCCACGAAATACGCACACCCATGAATGGCATTCTGGGTATGAGCGAGTTGCTGCTTGGCGGCAAACTACCTCCTGCGGAACAGGACCTGGCGAAACACCTGCTGGCCTCGGCGGAATCACTGTTGACCATCATCAATGACATTCTGGACATCTCCAAGATTGATGCGGGACGCATGGAGTTTGAGGCCATACCCTTCTCTGTTGCGGAACTGGTGAAAGACGTGTGCGGCTTGCTGCAGTTCAAGGCTCAGAAAAAAGGGGTGGGCTTGGTGGCCCACGTAGATACCGATGCCGCCGGCCACTTTATGGGTGACAGCACGCGCTTGCGTCAGGTATTGCTCAACTTGGTCGGCAACGGTCTGAAGTTTACGCTCAAAGGCCAGGTTCAACTCAAGGTACACCGGCTGGGCAAGGGCTTGAATTTTGACGTTATTGACTCGGGGATTGGCATTTCCCAAGAGGCAATCGATCGACTGTTTACCAGTTTCAGTCAGGCCGACGCATCGACCACACGGCGTTTTGGCGGCACGGGCTTGGGGCTGGTGATCAGCCAGGGCCTGGTCACCGGCATGGGTGGCCTGATCGAGGTCAAGAGTTCACCAGGCCATGGCAGTTTGTTCAGCTTCTCGCTGCCGCTCGAACCTGTCGCCGTGCCAGAGCTCCCGGCCGACCGACTGACATCGCAGCCCGTGCCAGCCTTACCCACCCAAGCCGCCCACTTGTTGCTGGCCGAAGACAACCTGGTGAATCAAAAATTGGCGACCCTCGTCCTGGAAGGGCTTGGACACACCGTCGACATCGCACCTAACGGTGTCGAAGCAGTTCGGATGGCCCGCGAAACGGCTTATCAGCTGATCCTGATGGACATACACATGCCCGATATGGACGGCCTTGAAACCACGCGTCACCTGAGGTCTGACGCCGGCCTGTCGACCGGAGCGCCCATCGTGGCGATGACCGCCAATGTCATGACCGACGACCGGGCTATGTGCATGGAAGCCGGCATGAGCGATTTTTTAGCAAAACCATTTCATGCCAGTGAGCTCAAAGAGATGCTGGCCCGTTGGCTGCCGCCGGCACTAGCTTAAATCACCCGCCAGCGAGGCCAGTGTCTCGGGCGCGATGGCAATGTGCGCCGGGTAATTGGTGTGATCGCAGCCCAGTTTGACCGCCGCACCGGCCTTGACCGCCGCACACATGGCCGGCGTCAGCTCAAAGCGCACAAAGTGCACCGCCGAGGTTTTTTCGTCGTTTTCGCGGTCCAGGTCTTCGTCGGCGATGGCGTAGACGCGCGGCTGGCCTTCCACCTCGACAAACATATGGTCCTCAACCCCGATCAGTCGCGCCAGCTCGCGCTTGCGCTCATTGACGTCAGGGTACTCGATCATCATGGTGGCTTTCCAGTTGCTGCCGTCCGGCACCAGCGGCGCATAGGCCTCGATCTCCTGCAAGATGCCCTCTTCTTCAAACACCTTTTCAATGCGCAGCATCTCCTGAATTTGATAGCGGATGGTGGTTTCGCTCTCAAACTGCAGGTTGATGTGTTCGCCCAGGGTCACACTGCGCAATTTGCGGTGGGCGATGATGGCCGGCTTGTTGGCCTTGCGGTATTTGGTGTAAGCCTCCAGCGACATCAGGCTGTCGGGGGTGATGTGTCCGTTCAATTGCATGGTGTCCTCATTTCAATCCGTAAGCCTGGCGCACCAGCGACAGGGGGTGCTGCAGTTCCGGCGCACCCAGGCCGTTCACTTCAAAGCCCTGGGCGATGTGGTGGCCGCCCAAGGGGCAGTCGGAGCTGATGTAATCCGGCTTGCTGCCGTCCTTCATGGTAGCCATGGCCTTGAACACCGGCTTGCCGATTTTCATGGCTTGCTGATGGAAAGCCTTTTTCACGCCAAAGGTGCCGGCATGGCCCGAGCAACGCTCCACCGTGTTGATGGTCGTGCCCGGGATCATCTTCAACATTTCCTCAGTCTTTTTACCGATGTTCTGCACCCGGCCATGGCAGGGAATCTGGTAGCTGACGTTACCCAGCGGCGTGTTGAACTCGGTCTTGAGCAGGCCGTCGCGCTTGCGCTGCATCAGGTACTGAAACGGGTCCCAGACCGCGTCCTTGACCAACTGCACCTCGGCGTCTTCAGGGTACATCAGCGGAATTTCTTGCTTGAACATCAGGGCGCAACTCGGTACGGCGGCCAAGATCGCATAGCCCTCTCGGGCGTAACGGGCCAGCATCGGGATATTGGCCTCCTTGCTGGCGTTGACTGATTCCAGATCGCCCAGCTCAAGCTTGGGCATGCCACAGCATTTTTCCTTCTCGACGATCACATAGGGCACATCGTTGTGGTCCAGGATCTTCAGCAGGTCGTGGCCGATGCCGGGCTCGTTGTAATTGATGTAGCAGGTGGCGAAGATGGCCACCTTGCCCGGGGTCTTGGCGCCGTCTTGCACCACCGTGGCCTTCGCCTTGGGTGCGCTGCTGCGGAATTTGCGCGTGGCCAGGGCTGGCAACCAGGCGTTTTTGTCGACGCCGGCCACGTTTTCCATCAGGCTGCGCGCGGCCTTGGTGGTGTTCACGGCGTTCACTGCCTGCGACACGATCGGAATGCCGGCAAAGGAGCCGTGTACGTCGGTCGAGGCCAGCAGCTTCTCTGCGGTGCCGACCTCGCCCTTCTGGAACTTGATCGCCTTGGCGCGCAGCATGGTGTGCGGAAAATCAAGGTTCCACTCGTGCGGCGGCACATAAGGGCACTTGGTCAGGTAACACAGGTCACACAGGTAGCACTGGTCGACCACTTTCCAGTAATCTTTTTTGTCAACACCGTCGACCTCCATGGTCTTGCTCTCATCGACCAGGTCAAACAGCGTAGGGAAAGATCCGCAGAGGCTGACGCAGCGGCGGCAACCGTGGCAAATGTCAAAAATGCGCTCCATCTCCTTAAGCGCGAGGTCTTCGTTGTAGAAGTCGGGGTTTTTCCAGTCGAGCGGGTACCGGGTCGGTGCGTCGAGGTTGCCTTCGCGTGCCATGGGGGTCTTTCAGGGAGAGTCTTCAGAAACAAGTGCTGTGCATTGGGCGCTGCAAGCAGCGCCCAACACACATCACTCGCGGATCAATCGACGAGTTCGGCAAGCGCCTTGGCGTAGCGGTTGGCGTGTGAACGCTCAGCCTTGGCCAGGGTCTCGAACCAGTCGGCGATTTCGTCGTGGCCTTCGTCGCGTGCGGTCTTGGCCATGCCAGGGTACATGTCGGTGTACTCATGGGTCTCGCCAGCCACTGCGGCTTTCAGGTTGTCACGGGTCGCGCCGATGGGCAAGCCGGTAGCCGGGTCACCGCACTGCTCAAGCCACTCGAGGTGACCGTGGGCATGACCGGTTTCGCCTTCGGCGGTGGAGCGGAACAGCGCTGCCACATCGTTCTGGCCTTCAATGTCAGCTTTGTTCGCGAAATACAGATAACGGCGGTTGGCCTGTGACTCGCCTGCGAAGGCGGCTTTCAGGTTGTCTTCCGTCTTGGAGCCTTTGAGTGCTGCCATGGAAATCTCCTAGAGGTTTAAAAAAATAACGCATGCGCTTTGGTCAGAAACTTTCCAAAGACTGCGGGAGCTTAGCCCGGATGACCCGGGTCGTCTAATTGGCAGGTTCAATATCAAAAATTGCTTTTTGCTATCGACTACCAAATTTGATTATGCGCAAGGTATCAAGACCTTGGGCAGCAGGCGGCCAATACCGGCGGGCGTACCAGCGGTCGCATAAACTCAAGGGCTTGCCGATAGAGACACCATGAACGACGAACTAGCCCAACCCGGCCTCAACAGCCTGTCCAAATCCTTTGAGCCTGCCGCCCTGGAGGCGCACTGGGGCCCCGAGTGGGAACGCCGCAACTACGCCCATGCCGGCTACCGTGGTAGCGGCACAGCGCGCGCTGAGGCACCTGCGTTTGCCATCCAATTGCCGCCACCCAATGTCACCGGCACGCTGCACATGGGGCACGCGTTCAACCAGACCATCATGGATTCGCTCACGCGCTACCACCGAATGCTGGGAGACAACACCGTGTGGGTGCCCGGCACCGACCATGCCGGCATTGCCACCCAAATCGTGGTGGAGCGGCAACTGCAGGGCCAAAACATCAGCCGGCATGACCTGGGCCGTGAGGCCTTCGTGGCCAAGGTCTGGGAATGGAAAGAAAAAAGCGGCCACACCATCACCACCCAGATGCGCCGCATGGGCGACAGCGTGGACTGGAGCCGCGAGTACTTCACCATGGACCCCAAGCTGTCGGGCACCGTGACCGAGACCTTTGTCCAGCTTTATGAGCAGGGCCTGATCTACCGCGGCAAACGCCTGGTCAACTGGGACCCGGTGCTGATGAGCGCGGTGAGCGACCTGGAGGTGGAAAGCGAAGAGGAAGACGGCTTCCTCTGGCACATCTGCTACCCCTTTGCCGATGGACCACAACTGGTCAACGGCGAACTGGCTTCGGGCCTGGTGGTGGCCACCACCCGCCCGGAAACCCTGCTGGGCGACGTGGCGGTGATGGTGCACCCAGAAGACGAACGCTACGCCCACCTGATCGGCCACCAGGTGCAGCTGCCGCTGTGCGGCCGCAGCATCCCGGTGATTGCCGACACCTATGTGGACCGGGCCTTTGGCACAGGTGTGGTCAAGGTCACCCCGGCACACGACGCCAACGACTACGCCGTGGGTCAACGCCACGGCCTGCCGATGATCGGCGTGCTGTCGCTGGACGCCAAAATCAACGACCAGGCACCAGCCGCCTACCAGGGCCTGGACCGCTTTGTGGCCCGCAAACAGGTGGTGGCTGACCTGCAGGCGCTGGGTTTAGTGGTGGAGATCAAGAAACACAAGCTGATGGTGCCCCGCTGCGCCCGCACTGGCCAGGTGATCGAGCCGATGCTGACAGACCAGTGGTTTGTGGCGATGAACCAGGTCAGCCCCCAGGACCCAACCGGCAAGAGCATCGCGCAAAAAGCCATCGACGCGGTGCAGTCCGGCCAGGTGCGCTTTGTGCCTGAGAACTGGGTCAACACCTACAACCAGTGGATGAACAACATCCAAGACTGGTGCATCAGCCGCCAACTTTGGTGGGGCCACCAGATTCCGGCCTGGTACGCCGACGACGGTACGATTTTTGTAGCAAGAGATGAAGCCGGGGCCCGGGCTCAAGCCGAAAAAGTCGCTTACACCGGCACCCTGCGCCGCGACCCCGATGTGCTGGACACCTGGTACTCATCGGCATTAGTGCCGTTTAGCACCATGGGGTGGACGGGTGGCCAAGCCGCTACAGAGACAGCTCCGGAGCTTGGTGGGGACGGACGCAGCGATTTGGCGAGCGCAGCGAGTATGAGCAAGGCCGTTCCCGCCGAGCTCCGGGGCGAGGCCAACGAACACAATGACACACAAAGCCTGACCGACTTCGACCTCTACCTGCCCAGCAGCGTGCTGGTCACCGGTTACGACATCATCTTCTTCTGGGTCGCCCGGATGATCATGATGACCACCCACTTCACCGGCCGGGTGCCGTTCCGCCACGTCTACATCCACGGCCTGGTGCGCGACGCCCAGGGCAAGAAGATGAGCAAGTCCGAGGGCAATGTGCTCGACCCGGTGGATCTGATCGACGGCATTGATCTGCCGACGCTGCTGGCCAAGCGCTCCGAGGGCCTGCGCAAACCCGAAACCGCGCCGCAGGTGCGCAAAAACACCGAAAAAGAGTTCCCCACCGGCATCCCGGCCTTTGGGGCCGACGCACTGCGCTTCACCTTTGCCTCGCTGGCCTCTTTAGGGCGCAGCATCAACTTTGATGCCAAGCGCTGCGAGGGCTACCGCAACTTCTGTAACAAGCTCTGGAATGCCAGCCGCTTCGTGCTCATGAACTGCGAGGGCCAGGACTGCGGCCTCAAAGAGCACACCAAAGCCGAATGTGCGGTGGGGGGCCCGGCACATGGGTACCTGGTCTTCAGCCCGGCCGACCGCTGGATCAGTTCAGTGCTGCAACAGGTCGAGGCCGAGGTGGCCACCGGCTTTAACGACTACCGGCTCGACAACGTGGCAGGGGCCATTTACGGTTTTGTCTGGAACGAGTTCTGCGACTGGTACCTGGAGATCGCCAAGGTGCAGATCCAGACCGGCACCGATGCGCAAAAACGCGCCACCCGCCGGACCCTGATCCGCACCCTGGAGACCATTTTGCGACTGGCGCATCCGTTGATTCCTTTCATCACAGAAGAGTTGTGGCAAAAGGTGGCACCGGTAGCCGGTCGCGGAGGTGAGTCGGTGTCGATCGCCGGCTACCCGCTGAGCCAGCCCGAGCGTATTGACCACAAGGCCATTGCCCACGTGGCGAAGCTCAAGCAGTTGGTCGACGCCTGCCGCAATCTGCGCGGCGAGATGAACGTGTCACCCGCCACCCGGTTGCCACTTTACGTGCTGACAACGGGCGAAGACGAAGCCGCTTTCATGCAGCAATCAGCCCCGGTGCTGCAAGCCCTGGCCAAGCTGGCCGAGGTGCGCCTGTTTGACAGTGAGGCAGCCTGGGCCAGCGCTGCGCAAGCCGCCCCGGTAGCGATGGTGGGTGAGGCCCGCATTTGCCTGCACATGGAGATCGATGTCGCTGCAGAAAAAGTGCGCCTGAGCAAAGAAGCCGCCCGGCTGGCCGTCGAGATCGCCAAGGCGCAGGGCAAGCTGGGTAACGAGGCCTTTGTGGCCAAAGCACCACCGGCGGTGATTGATCAAGAGCGCAAACGCGTGACCGATTTTGTCGCCACACTGGCCAAATTGAACGAGCAGTTGGCACGGCTGGGCTGAGCGCCGGCGACCCCAGCCATTCGGCCGCCGTCGCTTGACACCATCGCTTGGACAGGTGTCGCTCCGCCCATCTGTTACTATAATTAGGACTATCATCTTTTAACAATGATTCCTTCGGTGCACGCCATCTTTCCGGACAGCCCGGTACCGCTGTATGCCCAGTTGGCGGACCTGTTGCGTCAGCGGGTGCTGCGAGGCGTTTGGCCGCCGGGCACCAAACTGCCCTCGCTGGAGGCGCTGGTTCTGGAGTTCCAGGTGGCACGGGTGACCGTACGGCAGGCCATTGAGATCCTGACCCGAGAAGGCTTGTTGTTGCCACAGCGCGGACGCGGCACCTTTGTCACCGAGCACATCCGGTCCGAGCGATCGCTCAAGCTGGAAACCTCACTGCAGGGTTTGGCTGACGCTTACCGCCACGACAAGCCCAAGCTCACCCTGATCGAAGAAGCCGGGGTGCAGCCCCTGCTTTCAGCTACCGATGGCTTGGCGGCGCCGGCTTACCAGTTCATGCGCCGCGTTCACTCCCGCGATGACGCGGCCTACTGTGTCGCTGCAATTTACATTGACCAGCGCGCCTTCTTGCTCGCACCCAAACGTTTCCGCCAGGAAACCGTGGTGCCGGTGCTGATGGACCTGCCCGGCGTGGCGATTGCCTCAGCGCGACAAACGCTGCGCATCTCGACAGCTGACGTTGAATTAGCCCGCTTGCTGACCGTACCGGTTGGCTCGCCGGTGGCGGAAGTTCGGCGCATCTGCCTGTCACCGGACGGCAGCGTGCTGTATCTGGGCCAGATCACCTACCGCGGCGACTTCATCGAGTTCGAGATGGAGCTCACGCTTTGACACCCCTCCCAACCCGCATGAAAGCTCCTATGACAACCCTGCTTCGCACCCTTCAATCCGTGCTTGTCCTGGTCGGTCTCCAATTGACCCTGGCCCAGAGCGTGCTGGCGCAGCCCTATCCCGCCAAACCCATTCGCGTGGTAGTGCCCTGGCCGGCCGGAGGACTGGTGGACGTTGCGGCTCGGCAACTGACCAACCGCTTGCAGCCGTCGCTAGGGCAAGCGATCGTGGTGGAGAACAAGCTGGGCGCCGGTGGCAGCATTGGCGCTGACACTGTCGCCAAGGCGCCCGCTGACGGGTACACGCTGCTGTTTACCTCCAGTGGCCTCACCATCAACATGGCTCTGGGCGCCAAAACGCCATTTGATGCCATCAAGGATTTGGAACGCGTAGCCGCAGTGGCCTATGCACCCTCCGTCCTCGTGGTGCATCAAGGCAGCGCCATACAGTCGGTACAAGATCTGGTGAAGTTGGCACTGGCCCAGCCGGACAAGCTGAGTTACGCCTCGGCGGGCACAGGGTCGCCGGCGCATTTGACCGGTGAGCTGTTCAAGGCGCGGCAAGGCCTGTCCGTCCTGCATATTCCCTACACCGGTGCGCCTGCTGCCATGACCGACCAGATTGCCGGACGCATTGACTTTCATTTTGCCAACGCCGCCGTTGCGCTGCCGCAGATCAAAGCAGGCAAAGTGCGGGCCTTGGCCGTCACCAGTGGCCAGCGTTTGCCCAGTCTGCCCCAGGTGCCCACCATGAGTGAAGCCGGTCTGGACAAATTCGAAGCCGACCAATGGCTCGGCCTGCTGGCACCCAAGGGCACACCGCCCGCCGTGATCGACAAACTGGTCGCCGAAGTGAACAAGATTCTGGCGCTCGATGAGTTTGCTGTGGCCTTGAATGGTGCCGGCATCACCAGTGCCAAGCCGGGCAGTGCAGACGGATTTGACTCCCACTTCAAAAGGGAGTTGGCTCAGTGGTCTGCGCTGGTCAAGGCCGCCAACATCAAAGCCGAATAGGGCCTAAGCCAGCGATGAAAGCCGCCCAACCCAACATCCTGCTGGTCATGGCTGACCAGCTGGCTGTGCCAACACTGCCGTTCTACGGCCACCCCGTGGTGCAGGCACCGCACTTAAGCCAACTGGCACAAAACGGTGTGGTGTTTGACAGTGCTTATTGCAACTTTCCGATTTGTGCGCCGTCGCGCTTTTCGATGCTGTCCGGGCGCCTGCCCCATGCCATTGCCGCTTACGACAACGCCTCGGAGTTCCCGGCTGCGATACCGACCATGGCGCACTACCTGCGCCACGTTGGCTACCGCACCATCCTGTGCGGCAAGATGCATTTCATCGGGCCGGACCAATTGCATGGCTACGACGAGCGCCTGACCACCGACATTTACCCGGCCGACTTCGCCTGGACGCCAGACTGGTTGAAGGGGCCTGCCTTTCGCCCCACTGGCGTGAGCATGCGGCCCGTGCTGGAGGCCGGCCCCTGCGTGCGCAGCATGCAAATCGATTACGACGACGAAGTCGAATACCGAGGCGCGCAGTGCCTGTATGACCTGGCCCGTGGAACGCAAGATCGACCCTTCTTTCTGACGGTGTCCTACACCCATCCCCATCCACCGTTTGTCGCGCCCCAGCGGCACTGGGATTTGTACCGGGACCAAGACATTGACCCACCGCGCGTGCCGCCCATTGCCTACGCGGACCTGGACGAACACAGCCGCTGGCTGCATGTCGCCCATGCGCAAGACCTCTACACGGTCACGCCCGAGCAGGTGCAACGCGCACGCCATGCCTATTACGGCATGGTGAGCTATGTCGATGAAAAAATTGGCCGCATCCTGTCGGTGCTGAATGAAACTGGGCTGGACAAGAACACCGTGGTGGTGTTTTGTGGCGACCACGGCGAGATGCTGGGTGAGCGTGGCATGTGGTTCAAACAATGCTTTTTTGAATCATCGGTGCGTGTGCCTTTGGTGGTGTCGATGCCGCAGCGTTTCGCCCCGGCGCGCGTCTCAGCGCACGTGTCGCTGGTGGACTTGCTGCCCACCTTCATGGACCTGGCTTGCCACGGGCAGCCACCCGCACCGGTGGGCCCGCTGGACGGCAGCAGCCTGCTGCCACTGCTCACAGGAAGCGAGCAGGGAGCCGAGCGCAGCGTGATCTCGGAGTACAGCTCTGAAGGCGTGTGCGCCGCCTCGCGCATGCTGCGCGAGGGCCGGTGGAAATATGTGTTCACCCACGGCCTGCCGCCAATGCTGTTTGATTTGGTGGCCGACCCTGATGAATTGCTCAACCTTTCGGGCCAGTCGGCCCATGCCCCGCTGGAGCAGCGCTTGCATGCCCGGTTGGTGCAGGACTGGGACCCCGCCACCATGCATGCGCGCATTCTGGCCAGCCAGCGCGAGCGCCTGTTCCTGGCCGAGGTGGCGGCGGCCTCCGCCAAATCCCCCAACTGGGCCTACCAACCCTTTGTTGATGAAAGCCAGCGCTTCATCCGGGGCTCCGGCGCGGCCGGTCCAACCAGCGTCAAATCCCGGGCGCGCTTTCCTTATGTCGAACCGGTCTTGCCCGACAAGACAGGCCCGGCCACCGACTAATCTTTCAGTCCGGCTTGGGAGACAAATTTCGGGTTCAGGTAGGCTTCCAGCGCCTCGGTGCCGCCTTCAGAGCCGTAGCCGGAATCTTTCACGCCACCAAATGGCGTCTCCGGCATGCCCAGGCCCAGGTGGTTGATGGTGATCATGCCAGTCTCGACGCTGGCCGCAATTTGCTGCGCCGTTCGCGCCGAGCGCGTCCAGGCATAGGCTGCCAGACCGAAAGGCAGGCGATTGGCTTCGCGCACGGCGTCATCAAAGGTGGCAAAGGGGTTGATCAGCGCCATCGGGCCAAACGGCTCTTCGCTCATGGCGCGGGCGCTCGTCGGCAGTTCGGCGATGACGGTGGGTGACCAGAAATTCCCGGTGCTGCCCAGACGTTGTCCACCGGTCTTCACCTGGCCCTGCTGCTGCTGCGCGTCGGCGATCAGATTCTCCATGGCAGCCATTCGGCGCGGGTTGGCCAAGGGCCCCATGCCGACACCCGTGTCCATGCCGTTGCCCACCTGGAGCTTCTCGGCATGCATGACAAATTGCGCCACAAAGTCTTTGTAGACGCCTTCTTGCACCAAAAACCGGGTGGGCGACACGCACACCTGGCCGGCATTGCGGAATTTGCTGGCCGCCATGGTTTTAGCGGCCAGCGCCACGTCGGCGTCGTCAAAAATCACAACCGGGGCATGGCCGCCCAGCTCCATGGTCATGCGCTTCATGTGCAGGCCGGCCATTGCGGCCAGCTGCTTGCCCACCGGGGTTGAGCCCGTGAAAGAGATCTTGCGGATCGCCGGGTGCGCAATCAGGTAAGACGAGATGTGGGCAGGGTCGCCGTAGACCAGGTTGACACTGCCTGCGGGCACACCAGCATCAATGAAGGCCCGAATCAATTCGGCTGGTGAGGCTGGGGTTTCTTCAGGCGCCTTGACCACAATCGAGCAACCGGCAGCGAGTGCGGCCGAGAGTTTGCGCACCACCTGGTTGATGGGAAAGTTCCAGGGCGTGAAGGCTGCCACCGGACCCACGGGTTCCTTGACCACCAACTGGTACACGTCGGGCTGGCGGGCTGGGATGACACGGCCATAAGCGCGCCGACCCTCTTCAGCGAACCAGTCGATGGTGTCTGCGCCGGCCAGTACTTCCATCCGTGCTTCGGCCAAAGGCTTACCCTGCTCCAGCGTCATCAGGCTGGCCACCCGCTCGACCCGGTCTCTCAGCAATTGGGCAGCCCGGCGCATGATCTTGTAGCGCTCGAAGGCACTGGTCTGACGCCAGACCGCAAAGCCGCGCACGGCGGCGGCGGCCACTTCCTCAAGGTCGGCTGTTTCAGCGCAGGCCACCTGGCCCATCACCGCGCCCGTGGCCGGGTTGACCACCGGCAGGCTGCGGGCGGCGGCACCGTCGCGCCAGTGGCTATCGATGAAAAGCTGGATGTGGGGATAGTCGGTCATAAGCGCTGCAATGGTGAATGAAAGAAGTTGCTATTAAACGTCATTTTGAGTCTGCACTGTATCTGCCGCCAGCCCTGCTGCTGCCGCTCAGGCGCCGGCATCTTCGAGCAGCATGGCAGCACCTTTTTCACCGATCATGATGGCCGCTGCATTGGTGTTGGTGGACACCAGGCGCGGCATGACTGAGGCGTCAATCACGCGCAGGCGATCCACGCCGCGCACGCGCAGCCGCTCATCGACCACAGAAGCGTTGTCGCCGCCCATGCGACAGGTGCCAACCGGGTGGTAGACCGTGCCGCCTTTTTGGCGCACAAAGGCATCCAGCGCACGAGCGCTAGTGGCATCAGTACCAGGAAAATGCTCTTCCCCCGTCACCAGATCGCGGAACGCGGGCTGGGCATAAATCTCGCGCAGCTGGCGCAGGCCGGCCACCAGCACCCGCGCGTCCTGTGGCTCCTGCAGGTAATTGGCCACGATGCGGGGGGCAGCCAGCGGGTCGCCAGAGTGCAAACCGACCGTGCCACGTGACAGCGGTCGACACTGGGTGGCTGAGGCGGAAAAGCCTGAAAACCGATGCAAGGCATCCCCTGGCTTGTCGACCGACAGCGGCATCACATTGAACAACACATCGGCGCGGCCACCCTCAGCGCATTCGGTGCAGGCCAGCCCACCGACCTGGCCGGCGCCCACCGTCAAGGGGCCGCGCTGCTGAAACAGCCACTGCACACCCATCTGTGCCAAGCGCAGCGGGCTGCGCACGTCGTCATTGAGTGAGCGCCGCTGCCGCAGCTTGACGATCACCCGCGCCTGATAGTGGTCTTGCAGGTTTTCGCCAACCTCGGGCGCATCCACCTGCACCGTGATACCGTTTTGGCGCAGCAGCGCCGCCGGGCCAATACCGGACAGCTGCAGCAACTGGGGCGACTGCAAGGCGCCGCCGGCCAGTATCACCTCGCCATCGGCCCGGGCTTCGTGCACCGAGCCGTCTTGCAGCCATTGCACGCCCACGGCTCGGCCATGGGCCTGCAGCACCCGGGTGACATGGGCACCAGTAAGTACCACCAGGTTGGCGCGCTTTCGCACTGGCGCCAGGAACGCGGTGGCAGCGTCGCAACGCCAATGGCCGCGCACCGTCAGCTGGTAGCGGCCCATGCCATCAGTCTGGGCGCCGTTGAAATCCGGCGTGCGTGGATGCCCGGCCTGTTCGGCCGCAGCCAGCCAGGCCTCGCAAAAAGGGTGGTCATTGCGCAGGTCTGACACGGCCAGTTCGCCCGTGCCGCCATGGAACTCATCTTCGCCACCCTCATAGCGCTCGGAGCGCTTGAAGTGGGGCAGCACGTCCCGGTAGCCCCAACCGGTGGCACCCAGTGCGGCCCAGTCGTCGAAGTCTTGGCGCTGACCGCGGATGTACAACAACCCATTGATCGCGCTGGAGCCACCCAGCACTTTGCCGCGGGGCCAGACCATCGGGCGCCCGGCTGTGGAGGCTTGGGGCACTACCGGGAACTGCCAGGAATAGCGCTGGTCATTGATGGTGCGAAAGTAACCGACCGGTAGGCGCACCCAGAAACCATGGGTGGCACCACCCGCCTCGAGCAGCAGGACGCGGCAGCCCGGGTCGGCGCTCAGGCGGTTGGCCAGCACGCAGCCGGCAGAGCCGGCGCCGACGATGATGTAGTCAAAACCGGTGTCCAACTTGGGTGTCGTCATGTTTTTACCTACGGGCCACATCTGAGTTAAAGCCGCCGAGCACGCCCAACAGTCAGACAGACGGGACGGCCTCGCAAGCCAAAGGTATTATATGCCATACGTTTGACCTTTAAGCCATATCTCCCCGCCATGACACTCAGCAAACTTCCTACCGGTCTGACCACTCCCCCGGGCACTCTAGCCCTGCATTTGACCAAGCTGCAGGCGTTTGTAATGCGCTGCCCCAGCCCGGTTCCGGTGCGTACCTCGTTTGGCATCATGCGCGAGCGACCGGCGGTGTTTGTGCGCGCCGAAAACGCCGATGGCGCGGTGGGTTGGGGCGAGATCTGGTGCAATTTTCCGGGCTGTGGCGCGGAACACCGGGCCCGCCTGCTCGACACCGTGCTGGCACCCCTGCTGATCGGGCAGCATTTTGCCGATCCGATCCAGGCTTACGCCGAAGCCACCCGCAAAACGGACATCCTGGCGCTGCAATCCGGCGAGCCTGGACCGATCGCGCAAGTGATTGCCGGCGTGGACCTGGCACTTTGGGACCTGTGTGCGCGCCGCGCCAACCTGCCGCTGTTTCGCCTGCTGGGTGGGCAACAGGCGCGGTTGCCGGTTTATGCCAGCGGCATCAATCCGGACGGGCCGCTGGCCGTGGTCCAGCGCAAACACGCCGAAGGCTACCGCGCCTTTAAACTCAAAATCGGTTTTTCAGCCCAACAGGATCTCGACCACCTGGCCCGCCTGCGCGCCTGGCTGGGCCCGCAGGCTGATCTTATGGCCGACGTGAACCAGGCATGGGATCTGCCCCAGGCCATCGCCATGCTGCCACGACTCGAACCGCTCGGCCTGGCTTGGCTGGAGGAGCCCTTGCGCACTGACAGCAGCGGCAAGCAGTGGCAGCAATTGCGAGCCAACACGCGCATCCCCCTGGCGGCCGGCGAAAATTTGATTGGTACCAACAGCTTCGAGATGGCCATCCACAGCCAGGCCTTTGGCGTGCTGCAACCCGACATCGCCAAGTGGGGCGGCATTTCGGGCTGTTGGCCGGTGATTCAGCAGATCCGCCAACACGGCCTGCGCTACTGCCCGCACTACCTGGGTGCCGGCATCGGTCTGATGGCCTCGGCCCACGTGCTAGCTGCCGCAGGCGGCGACGGCCTGCTTGAAATCGATGCGAATGACAATGCGCTGCGCAGCCTGCTGGCGCCGCCCTTGGCGCAGGTGGTCGACGGTTACATCAGCCTCGATGAGAAGCCAGGTCTGGGGGTGACGCCTGATATCGAGGCGCTGCAGCGCGCCTGCGCCGCCCTTAGCGCCGACGCATGACGTGCGTGAATTCAGCGCCTACAGTCTGTTGCTCGAGCAGTTCGTTGCCGGTCTGTTTGGCAAAGGCCTGAAAGTCGCGCACCGAGCCGGCATCGGTGGCCAGCACCTTGAGCAATTGGCCGCTCTGCATATCGGCCAGTGCTTTCTTGGCCTTGAGGATAGGCAGTGGGCAGTTCAGGCCGCGCGTGTCAATCTCTTTGTCGATTTGCATGAAGGGTTCCAAAAGTTCGAGTTACTGTGATCTGACAAATGGGCCCGAACGGCTCGGGCCGGTTAAGGCCGGTTAAGGCCGCTTGAGGCCGTCTAGACCCGTTTCGGCCATTCCACAAACTCGGGTTCGTGGCCACGGGTGCGCAGCCAATCAGCCAGCGCGTAGCCGGTGCTTGAGGGCCAGCACTTAACCTCGTCGAACGCATAGAGCCGGTAGTCCACCAGCTCAGGCGACAGTTTGACCCCGCCGTGGCATACCGCGTGGTAGGCGATGATCACCTGGTTCATCCGCTGGAAATCATAGACCCCAATCAAGTTCAGCTCGGTGGCTTCCAGGTTAGTTTCCTCTTTGATCTCGCGCTCAATGCCGCCCCGCGGTGTCTCGCCGGCTTCCATAAAGCCAGTGATCAGCGCAAACATCTTTCCCGGCCAGGCCGCGTTCTGGGCCAGCAGGATTTTCCCCTGGTACTCCACGACCGCTGCCAGCACCGGGGTCGGGTTGTTCCAGTGGGTATAGCCGCAGGCCACACAGCGCAGGCGCTCCTTTTCACCGCCGTCCTCCAACTGGGCGATGAATTCCAGCGGCGTGGCGCACTGGGGGCAAAATTTGAAGTTAGAGCTCATTGAGGGCGATCAGGCGGGAAATACGCCGGTGGAAAGATAGCGGTCGCCTCGGTCGCAGACGATGAAGACGATGGTGGCGTTGGACTGAGTTTTCGCAAGTTGCTGCGCCACATAACAGGCGCCAGCTGCAGAGATGCCGGCAAAAATGCCCTCTTCCCGCGCCAGCCGGCGGCACATGTCTTCGGCAGATTCCTGGCTGACATACATCAGCTCATCCACATGGTCGGGGTTGTAAATGGCGGGCAGGTAGGCTTGCGGCCACTTTCGAATGCCCGGAATGCGAGAGCCTTCTTCCGGCTGCACACCGATGATGCGCACCGCAGGGTTCTGCTCTTTCAGAAACTGCGACACACCGGTGATGGTGCCGGTGGTGCCCATGGCGCTGACAAAGTGGGTGATGCGGCCCTGCGTATCAGCCCAGATTTCAGGGCCGGTGGTCTCGTAATGAATTCGCGGGTTATCGGGGTTGGCAAACTGGTCCAGCACCCTGCCGCGGCCCTCAGCCTGCATGTGCTGCGCCAGATCGCGGGCGGATTCCATGCCGCCGCTCTTGGGCGTGAGGATCAGTTCGGCACCGAAGGCCTTCATGGTCTGAGCCCGCTCGATCGACAGGTCTTCCGGCATGATCAGCACCATGCGGTAGCCCTTGATCGCCGCCGCCATGGCCAGCGCGATGCCGGTGTTGCCGCTGGTGGCCTCGATCAGCGTGTCGCCAGGCTTGATGTCGCCCCGCTCCTCGGCTCGGACAATCATCGACAGCGCAGGCCGGTCTTTCACCGAGCCAGCCGGGTTGTTGCCCTCGAGCTTTCCGAGGATCACATTGCCGCGCTCAGCGCATGCGGCGGCGCCCAAGCGTTGCAGCCGCACCAACGGCGTCTTGCCGATCGAGTCTTCGAGAGTCGGATAGTTCATAGGCCACACTGTGCCATAATTTAACTCTTGGTTGCTTCCCGCCCGGGTGGTGAAATTGGTAGACGCAGGGGACTCAAAATCCCCCGGAGAAATCCGTGCCGGTTCGATTCCGGCCTCGGGCACCACGTAAAGGTGGTTTGACGGTCAACGTAAAGGGTGGTGTAGACGCCGGCATGACCACATCTGGTACATCCAGTAGCCCTCGCTGAACAAATCGTTTGGCATCAATGCTCTTCCCAAACTACCCGTACCGGCCACCGTTAGCCGGGCGGCGTTGCGAATGAGACACGCCAACCTACACGCGCACTGTCACTTCCAGGCGCCTGCCAAGGGCCCGGGCGGCCGATTCAATTTGGTCGAACTTGCTGGCGTGGCGCATGTCGAAGAGGCGGTCAACCTGCGGCACATGCCAGCCCAAGCGGCGCGCCAGCTCAGCCTTGCGCAAGCCCTGCTCGGTCATGGCCTGGTACAGCCCCAGCTTGGCCGACTCCAGGGCACCGGGGCGCACCGTCTTTTGGCCCCGCTTGGGTGGGCTGGGCAGGGGTAAGGGTTGCCGCGCCTCGACATAAAACGACAGCGCCGACTCCAGCGCCTCCACGGCGTACAGCAACGCTTCATCCATATCCTCCCCTTGCGTGATAGCTTCTGGCACATCGGGAAAAGTGACAACAAAGCCGCCTTCGGGCTGCGACTCAAGAAATACAGGGTAATCGAGCATGGCTTATTTTCCTTTCAATCCAAGTTGCTTCTTGATGCCTTCGACCGTGCCGGTTTTGAGATCGGCATTGTGCATAGGCATCACGCTGCGCTTGTCGCCCAGATAGAGCTTGATATGCGAGCCCTTGGCTGGCCCAAAAGTAACGCCTTGTTTGGTCAACCAGCGTTTGAATTCTTGGGAGTTCATCCGGTCAATTATAAACACTTCTGTTGTTTTTTTAATCAGCGAACAGGGCTTGCAGCATGAGACACGCCGCCTGCATTGAAGCCAACCAGGCCGCCATCGCCGCCGCCGTGGGCGGCCAGGGCGCGACCATCTCTTTGATTAAGCTGCAGGCCGCGCCAGCGCTCGTTTCGCAGTGGGACTCAAAATTCCCCGGAGAAATCCGTGCCGGTTCGATTCCGGCCTCGGGCACCACGTGACGGCTTGATCGCAGGGTGAGGCGCCGCTTAATGCCAAACTTAGATCAGCCAATGGTCTGTGGTCTGTGGTCTGCGCGAGACCAGACTGATCCCAAACGAACGGCGTTAGAAATGAAAGCCCAGCGACAAGACTTGCTCGGACATCCAGATTGACTGGTCGGCGGTCCCCTGATACACAGGTACACCTCTCAGCTCCCCGTAAGCCAACTTGGAGGTCAGTTCAAGATACACCGAACGGTGAACAGCGTATCGAACGCCGATCTCTACGCCGGTTGTCCAGCCGTTGATCTGCCACCAGTCCTTTTTGCCGGTACAACAGACATTATGATTTTTGGGGCCAACCTGGTTAGGATTGCCAAAGATGACATTGTCGGCATGAGGCAACAAAATACCGGCACCAACCCGGCTGATGAGTTGCAATTCCCCAGGCTGCTTTTCGGGCCCATACAGGTGGTGCAGCCAAACGGCGTTGACCATGAGGTGGTTCAGGCCATTGTGCAAGTTGTAATTGAAATTGTCAGGCGTTAAGACCATTGAGCCGCTGATGGGCTGGTTCACGTTGGCAATCGTGCCGGCCACGGCCACGGTTTGATTGGGGTTGGTGTTGTATTTGCTGTGGTCTAGAGAAAACTCGATCGCAAAGGTTTTATTGGCATCAAGACCGATCCTGATGTTCTCCTGAGGATTTGTGAACTCGAGGCTCGTGATCGATTCCACGGTTTCCTGAAAGTTAGCCGGGAAGTCGCTCCCTGCAACTTGGCGCAACGTGAAATCATTGCCCAAAGTTGGCTGCGACACATGGATGTCGGACGGCGCATATTGCTGCCTGCTGTAGCCCCAGGAAAAATACCAATTTGCGCGATCACTGGCATCCTTGCCCTTTAACAGGTTTTGGGCTTTGGGTAATTTCTGATCGGCAGGTTCTGCGGCTTCCTGGGCCATAGCCGTCGCGCAAATTAAAAATGAACAGGCCGCAGCAACCCAACACTCTCGCGCTGATGGAGTATTTACGGGGGTCTTTCAGAAAAATACCTGGTCATTTTCGGTCGGACCCAAGGGGAGACGGGCGTCGCGCCCTGCTTCGCGATCCGCTCGGGCCGACTTTCATTGAAATCGGGCACCTGCCGCCATTGTGGGTTGCCGGCGGCTCGCACAGCGCTTAAACGCTCAAACGCTCAAACGCTCAAACACCAACAGTAAATTATTGGCCGGCATTTCAAATCGGCTCGACAAGCGAAGACCGACGAGCTCGGCTTGGGCCACCACTTCATGCAAGTGACGGATACCCCAAGAGGCATCGCGTTCCCGCAGACTGCAGTCAAACGACAGGTTGCTGGGCGCGATGGGCCTTTCGCGCTCCAAGTAAGGGCCATAGGTGATCAAGCGTCCGCCCACAGCCAGGTGACGGGCAGCACCCTGCATCAGGGCGGGGCAGCAAGCCCAGGGTGCAATGTGCAGCATGTTGGCGCAAAAAATCGCATCAAACAGCGCGTCAAATGCCTCACCAACCATCGGCCAGCGGGGCGCCAGCACATCGAGCTGGCAGGGTGGCCGCACTTGGGTGGCGCCGGTCTGAGCGCACCACTGCCTGATGGACGGGAAATCATCGGCGTTCAAGTCGCTTGGCTGCCAGGTCCACCCGGGCAAATTAGCGCCGAAAAGGGCGACATGCTGGCCCGTGCCGCTGGCAATCTCCAGCGCACGCCCCTGCGCGGGCAAGAGCTGCTGCAGGCGCGCCAAAATGAGGTGGCCGTTGCGTTCGGCCGCCGGGCTGTGGCTGAGCGTGCTGGGGAGGTTCATGCACGCAAACCAGATTCAACCGTGGGATAGCGCAGCCGCAGGCCCAGCTCGCGCTTGAGGCGCGTGTTGTCCAGGCGGCGTGATTCACTCATGAAACTCAGCAGCATCAGCGGCAGCTGACTGGGCGCCGCGTCGCGGCTGATGCGGGGCGGGTGTGGCAGGCCGTACAGGTCGGCCGCCAAGTCAAAATAGTCACCCATCTTGAGCGTGGTGTCGTCGTTGACGTTGTAGATGCGCTGCGGCTGGCCGTGCCACAGGGCGGCGATGCAGGCGCGTGCCAGGTCGTCAGCGTGAATGTGGTTGGTGTAGACGTCGTCCTCTGCGCACAGCACCGGCGTACCTTTTTCCAGCCTGGCGCGTGGCGTGCCACCCAGCCGGTCTGCCGCGTAAATGCCTGGGATGCGCAGGATGCTGCTGGGCACGCCGGCGGAGCGGCCCAGGAAACGCACCGCCTCTTCAGCGTCAATTCGGCGCCTGGCCCTTGGTGTGTCTGGGTTAGGCGCTCTTATTTCTGTAGCAATAGCACCCTGGCAATCCCCATAGACGCCGCTGGTTGAACCATAGACCAGACCACTCGGTGGGCTGCGCCGGCGCAGCGCCCGGGTCAAGGCCAGCGTGCGCGGGTCTTGCCAGCCGTCTCCTGGCGGCGGCGCCAAATGCAGTACACGGTTCGCCAGGCCCGCCAGACGCTGCAGGCTGCGGCTGTCGTCAAGATTACCTCGGAGTGGCGTGATGCCAATTGCACGCAGTTCAGCGCTGCGGTTGGGGCTGGAGGTCAGAGCCAACACCCGCACGCCGGCCGGCAGCGCCTGGGCCACACGCAAGCCGACGTCACCGCAGCCAATGATCAGCAGGCGCTGACGACGAAAACGCGCCGGCAGTGCGCCGGGACGGGTGGCATACAAACTGCCATGGGGGCTTGGGTTTGAGGGCAAAATCAGGGGCTTTCCCAAAACGTGCAACCCCCCAAGGATACCGAACACCATGAGCCGCCCCGATATCGCCCCTGCGGTCTTCCAGATCACTATCGAGCCCAGCGGACGCAGCTTCAGTGCCAATGCCGAGGAAACCATGCTCGCGGCGGGCATCCGTCAGGGGGTCGGCCTGCCCTATGGCTGCAAGGACGGCGCCTGTGGCTCCTGCAAATGCAAAAAAATCAGCGGCATTGTGGTGCACGGCACGCACCAAAATAAGGCATTAAGTCCCGAGGACGAGGCCGCCGGCCTGGTGCTGACCTGCTGCGGCGTAGCACAAAGCGACGTGGTGCTGGAGTCGCGCCAGGTTACCAGCGAAGGGGCTTTCCCGATCAAGAAAATGCCGACCCGGGTCAACCTGCTGGAGAAAAAATCAGCCGACGTGATGCTGCTGAAGCTGCAGTTACCAGCCAACGACAGTTTCAGCTATCACGCGGGCCAGTATGTGGAGTTCATCCTGCGCGACGGCGCGCGGCGCAGCTACTCCATGGCCAATGCACCGCACACACTGGCCGCCGGGCTGGAGCTGCACATCCGGCACATGCCCGGCGGCAAGTTCACCGACCATGTGTTTAAGATCATGAAAGAGAAGGAAATTTTGCGCATTGAGGGGCCATTTGGCAGCTTCTACCTGAGAGAGGACAGCACCAAGCCGATCATTCTGCTGGCATCTGGTACGGGCTTTGCGCCGATCAAGGCGGTGCTGGAGCACATGCAGTTCAAAGGAATCACCCGGCCCACGACGCTGTACTGGGGTGGCCGGCGGCCGGCCGACCTGTACCTGGACGGCTGGGTGCAGGCGCAGCCGGCAGCCATGCCGAATCTGCATTACGTGCCGGTGGTGTCCGACGCCCTTCCCGAAGACGGCTGGACCGGCCGCACCGGTTTTGTGCATCAGGCGGTATTGCAAGATGTTCCGGACCTCAGCGGCCACCAGGTGTATGCCTGCGGCGCGCCTATCGTGGTCGACTCAGCCCGCGCCGCCTATACCGGGCAGGCCGGCCTGCCTGACGACGAATTTTTTGCCGATTCATTCACCTCGGAAGCCGACAAGGCCTCTAACTGACCCAGCCCAAACCCATGAAACTCAACACCCTACTGCTGCCTGCCCTCGCCCTGCTGGCCGCCCTGACTAGCCCAACCGCCCTGGCGCAGGGCAAGCCCATCCGCCTGGTCGTGCCCTACGCCGCCGGCGGCCCGATTGATGTGACGGCCAGGGTACTGGCGGAGCGGGTCAAAGACAGCTTGGGCACGGTCATCATCGAGAACCGGCCTGGCGCCGGCGGCAACATCGGCGCCGACGCGGTGGCCAAGGCCGCACCCGATGGCCTGACCATCGGCATTGCCGCAACCGCCACCCATGCCATTAACCCCTGGTTGTACAAAGCCATGCCCTACAACGCGGCCACTGACTTTGCGCCGATCACGCAGATGCTGCGGGTGCCCAATGTGCTGGTGATGAATGCCGAGACTGCCCAACGGCTCAAGATCAGCACCCTGGCCGATCTGGTGGCTTATGCCAAAGCCAATCCCGACAAACTCAATTACGGCAGCGGTGGCAATGGCAGCGCCGGCCATCTGGCGGGTGAAATGCTCAAGAAGGAAGCCGGTATTTCTGCCGTGCACATCCCCTTCAACGGCGGCAACCCGGCTCAGTTGGCGTTGCTGGGCGGCCAGGTGGATTTCAATTTCGACAACCTGGCCACGGCTGCGCCCAACATCCGCTCCGGCAAGCTCAAAGCGATCGCGGTGACCACGCTGGTACGCTCGTCGGCCCTGCCCGAGGTGCCGCCCATGGCAGACACACTCAAGGGCTTTGCCATAGACACATGGTGGGGCTTGGTGGCGCCGGCGGCCACACCCAAAGACGTGCTGACCCGCTTGAACCAGGCGTTTGTTGCCGCTTTGAATGCGCCCGAGACCAAAACCCGCTTTGCTGCACTGCTGGCAGAACCGGTACCGACCAGCCCCGAGACCTTTGGCGCGTTCATGGCGGCCGAGCGTGCCAAGTACGAGCCGGTGGTCAAAGCCAGCGGCGCTACGGTGGATTGAAGGCCATTGGCCAGGGCCTCAGTCAGTACGGGCGCCCGCTTCAAACCATTGCTTGATCAACTGGCGCTCGGCCTCAGTCAAGCCGGTGGCGTTGTTCATCGGCATGGCACGGGCCACCACCACTTGTTGGTAGATGTTGGCCCCATGCTGTTTGACCAGGGCAGGGGAGTCAAGCCGCACGTTCTTCATCTGCACCTGCTCCCCATGACAGCTGTAGCAATGCTGGGCCAGCACTGGCTGCAGCATTTGATAGCCAAATTGGCCTCCAAGCCCCGTATTTATTGGGTCTTTAGCTACTGAATTTGTAGCATTAACCGAGGGAGCAGTGGCCGTAGGTTCCGGGCGCAGCCAAACGATAGCCGCAACAATCACCAGCACGCCGGCCAGCGCATAGGACCAGGGGTGGCCGTGGCGACCCAGCTTGTAACCATGGCGGAGCACAAAAAACTGCCGGATTGCGGCGCCAGCAAACATCATCACAATCAGCACCAGCCAATTTTGCGGGTGGTTGTAGGTGAAGCTGTAATGGCCGCTGAGCATGGCGAACAGCACCGGCAGGGTGAAGTAGGTGTTGTGCACGCTGCGCTGTTTGCCGCGCTGGCCGTGCACCGGGTCCACCGGCTGTCCAGCCTTGATCGCCGCAATCACCTTTTTCTGGCCCGGAATGATCCAGAAGAACACACTGGCGCTCATGCTCGTGGCCAGCATCGCCCCCACCAGCAGAAAAGCCGCGCGCCCGGCAAACCAGTGGCAGGCCAACCAAGAGGCCAGGCAAACCAGCAAAAATACCAGAGCACCGACCATGGCTTCGCCCTGCTTGCGCTGACCCAGCGTGCGGCAAATCAGGTCGTACAGCAACCAAAACACCACCAGAAACGCCAGCGCCACGACGATGGCAGTGGCTGGCGCCCAGTCCATTTTTGATTTGTCGATCAGGTAGGTGCTAGCACTCCACAGGTAGGACACTGTGAACAATGAGAAACCCGATAGCCAGGTGCTGTAGCTCTCCCAGTAAAACCAGTGCAAATGGCTGGGCAACTTGGGCGGCGAGACATTGAACTTGACCGGGTGGTAAAAACCGCCCCCGTGTACTGCCCAAAGTTCACCGCTGACACCCTGGCGCTTGAGGTCCTCATCGACCGGCGGCGTGAGGCTGCTGTCTAGAAAAACGAAGTAAAACGAAGAACCAATCCAGGCAATGGCGGTGATCACATGCACCCAGCGCAGCAGCAGGTTAGCCCAGTCGAGGTAATAACTTTCCATCAATATGCACCTTGTTTGGGCTGAACTCTATCAGGCCGGCTCAGGCCGGCAACGTCAGCAAAATCTGGGCCGCCACCGCCACCGCAATCACTTCCGGCTGTTTGCCGACGATGCCCGGCACGCCGATCGGACAGGTCACCTGCGCCAACTCCTGGGCGCCAAAGCCTCGTTCCTGCAACCGGTGGCGAAAGGTCGCCCACTTGGTCTGGCTGCCAATCAGGCCGATGAAGGGCAGGTCAGCCTGTTTGCGCTGGCGCATCAGGCAGGCCGCCACCACGTCCAGGTCCTCAGCATGGCTGAAGCTCATGATCAGCACCCGCGAGCCAGCGGGCAGCGAGGGCACGGCCCCCTGGACTGGGTCGGAGTGCTCGCAGCTGACATGCGCGGGTGTATCGGGCGGGAACACCTCGTCGCGGCTGTCGATCCAGCGCACCGCCAGCGGCAGGTCGGCCAGTACGCGCACCAGCGCGCGACCCACGTGCCCGCCACCAAACAGTGCCAGCGGATGTCGTAACTGCGCCAGGCGCGTGCGCAGTCGGGCCACATCGGCCGCCGTGACGAGCTCAAAACGCAGGTGAACCTCGCCACCGCAGCATTGGCCAAGCTTAGGTCCCAGCGCAAAACGGCGTAAATAACCAAGATCAATCTCTGCACCAGATGTTGGCATACCGGCCTCAACAAACTGGCTTAAAAGCTGGCGCGCCTCAAACAAGGCCTCAAACTCCAGCCGGCCGCCACCCACTGTCCCAATTTCGCCAGTGGCGAAAACACCCATCCAGGCCCCCACCTCGCGCGGCACCGAACCGCGAACCGACGCCACCGTCACCAGCACGGCTGGGGCCAGGCTCAGGCGCCGGAAAAGTTCGTCAAGGCAGTGCATAGCGATTTAAACCAGTATGGCAGGCTGGACGCACCGACACAAGGCAGGTATGCTCAGCGTCAACATCGCTCGGGTTAATGGGCCAAAACCAGGTCAGCAAGCCGTTGGCATAGGAGTTCACACCATGTTGCATCGTCGCCTCAAATCCCACAACAGATGGCACTGGGCGGGGGTTATCGTTGCGACGCTGATGGCCAGTTGCGCAACACCACCCCCCCCAAAAGCCACCTCGACCGCGACGCCCGAACCGGTTATCCCAAAGGCTGTAACCACGCCAACGGCCCAAGCCCCTGAGCGAGCCCCAGTGCAGCCTGTCGCAGCCGACGTCCCACCGGCAAAAGTCGTGGCCTCGGCATCCCCGGCTCCCGCCCGCCCTGCCCCCGCGGCTCCTTCTGCTGTACCTGCCCCTGCCCCCCTGGTAGCCTCTCCTATTCCCGCCCTTCCCACCCCAGTGCCCTTTGCTCTCCCGGCACCACCCCCCGCCCCTGCCCCACAGTCCACGACGCCCGTGCCCTTTGCACTCCCTGCCCCTTCCGTGCCGCCGGACGTGGTCGCGGCAGCCGCGCCATCGGTAATCGACTCGGTCCTGCCCAATCCCGCCAATCCGCGCGAGTACCGGCGCGAAGCAGCCAAGCACCTGTACGGCCAAAACGCACACCGGATCTACATGGGCAAAATGCCTGCCATGTTGTACGCCATCGGCGTGCTGCAAGTCGAGGTCGACGGACGCGGCCAGGTAACACGGCTGAACTGGATGCGAGCGCCCAAGCACGCGCCCGAGGTCGTGGCAGAAATTGAACGCACGGTGCGCCGCGCTGCACCCTTCCCGCTGCCGACGCGTTGGGGACAGGTCACCTATACCGACACCTGGTTGTGGCACAAGAGCGGGCGCTTCCAGCTCGACACGCTGACCGAAGGGCAGTTGTGACGCCAAGCCGTAGCTCTCAAGAGCCGCGGTAGGTCGAATAGCTCCAGGGACTGACCAGCAGTGGCACGTGATAGTGCTGATCCGGGTTGGCTACCCCGAAGTCCAGGCTGACGCGGTCCAAGTAGTTCGGTTGAGGCAGCACCACGCCGCGCGCCAGAAAGTAAGCCGCGACTTCAAAGACCAAGCGATAGCTGCCTTTTTTGAGGCTGTCATGGTCAATCAACAACCCGTCCGGGTTACGCCCGTCCTGGTTCAGAACGAACTGTTTGATCAGCGTAGCCGAATCGCCCGCCGTGGTGTACAGGCTGACCCGCATGCCCGGCGCCGGTGTCCCGTGCATGGTGTCCAAAACGTGTGTGCTCAAGCCCATTGGCGCTCCTGATTGGGTGTAGCGCCCGCTGGAATAGATGGGGGCGCGTTTGAATTGTTTATACCATTCACCCGTGGTTATCATTACGGCATGAGCCATTACGACAGCACCCAAGCGTACCCGCGCGACCTCATTGGCTATGGCCCCAAACCTCCTCACGCGCAATGGCCCGGTCAAGCCCGCATTGCGGTGCAGTTCGTACTGAACTATGAGGAAGGCGGCGAGAACAGCGTGTTGCATGGCGACGCCGGCTCGGAGCAATTTTTGTCCGAAATGTTCAACCCAGCCAGCTATCCGGCACGCCACATCAGCATGGAAGGCATCTACGAGTACGGCTCCCGCGCTGGCGTGTGGCGCATTCTGCGCGAGTTTGAACAACGCGGGCTGCCGCTGACTGTGTTCGGCGTCAGCATGGCACTGGAACGCCACCCAGAACTGGTGTCGGCGTTGCAGCAACTCGGCCATGAAATCGCCTGCCACGGCTGGCGCTGGATCCACTACCAAAACGTCGACGAAACGACCGAACGCGAGCACATGGCACGAGGCCTGGAGATTCTGACCCGGTTATGTGGTGAACGCCCCTTAGGCTGGTACACCGGGCGCGACAGCCCGAACACGCGCCGCCTGGTGGCCGACGACGGCGGGTTCGACTACGACAGCGACTACTACGGCGACGATTTGCCTTTTTGGATGAAGGTGAAGAAAACCAACGGTGAGGTGGTGCCCCAACTGATCGTGCCCTACTCGCTGGACTGCAACGACATGCGCTTTGCCCTGCCCCAGGGTTACGCCTATGCCGACCCTTTTTTCCAATACCTGAAAGACACTTTCGATGTGTTGTACGCCGAAGGCCTGGAGCGGCCGGCCATGATGAGTGTGGGCATGCACTGCCGCCTGCTGGGCCGCCCGGGTCGTATCACGGCGCTGCAACGCTTTTTGGACCATATTGGCCAGCATGACCGCGTCTGGGTCTGCCGCCGCATTGACATTGCGCGGCACTGGCGTGACACCCACCCTTTCACCGCGTGATGCCGCGACCATCGATCCGAGGGTTTACCGGGGGGCGAAGCGCTACTTTTTTTGCGACACTTGGCACCCTTCTTGCTGAACCCTTGCTCTGACCGATCGGCGCCGCCCGGCGCGACTGGCTTCTCCACAATCATTGATCCCGAGGTACCTTTTATGAAAAAACGCATGCTGTTGAAACTGGTTGGCGCAGTCGTCACAGCCTCTACCCTGGGCACGGCACAAGCCCAGGTCACCCCCATCAAATTTCAGTTGGACTGGCGTTTTGAAGGGCCGGCAGCCCTGTTTCTGACCCCTGTGGCTAAAGGCTACTTCAAGGACGCCAAGCTTGACGTGACCGTGGATGCTGGCAACGGCTCGGGCGGCGCTGTCACCCGTGTCGCCTCGGGTGCCTATGACTTGGGCTTTGCCGACCTGGCTGCGCTGATGGAGTTTCACGCCAACAACCCGGATGCGCCGAACAAGCCCGTGGCCATCATGATGGTCTACAACGACACACCAGCCTCGGTGATGGCCCTGAAAAAATCTGGCATCAAGACGCCCGCAGACCTGAATGGCAAAAAGCTCGGGGCCCCGGTGTTCGACGCCGGTCGTCGCGCGTTCCCGATTTTTGCCAAAGCCAACAACATCAGCGGCGTCCAATGGACCGCCATGGACCCGCCGCTGCGCGAAACCATGCTGGCGCGTGGTGATGTGGATGCCATTACCGGCTTCACCTTTACCTCGCTGCTGAACCTGGAAGCCCGTGGCGTGAATGTGGCCGACGTGGTGGTGCTGCCCTACCCTGAATTTGGCGTCAAGCTGTATGGCAACGCCATCATCGCCTCACCCAAAATCCTCAAAGACAACCCCGCCGCTGTCAAAGCCTTCCTGTCGGCCTTTGCCCGGGGCATGAAAGACGTGATCGGCAACCCGGCAGCGGCCGTCGGCGACGTCAAGGCGCGTGACGGCATCATCAATGCTGAGCTCGAAACCCGACGTCTCAAGCTGGCGATCGACACCGTTATCACCAGCCCCAACGCCCGCGCCGAAGGTTTCGGACAGGTTAACGGCCCGCGCCTGGCACTGATGGCATCGCAAGTGTCGGACGCCTTCGCGACCAAAACCCGCGTTAACCCGGATGCGGTCTGGAATGGTGGCTTTCTGCCGTCCAAGGATGAGCTCAACGTGCTGCCCAAGAAATAATGCAGCCAAGCGGCACAACCGGCTGGTTCGTCGACTTTCAGGACGTCTGGCTCGCCTACACCGAGGAACTGCTGCAGCAACAGCATTTTGCGGTTGAGGCCATTGACCTGAAGGTACGCCAAGGTGAGTTCATTGCCATCGTCGGCCCATCGGGCTGTGGCAAGTCGACCTTCATGAAGCTGACAACGGGCCTGAAAATGCCCTCAGTTGGCCGCATTTTGATTGACGGTCAACCGGTGACCGGGCCATTGAAAATCTCCGGCATGGCGTTTCAGGCGCCGTCGTTGCTACCGTGGCGCACCACTGTCGACAACGTGCTGTTGCCGCTGGAGATCGTGGAGCCCTACCGCAGCAACTTCAAGCAACAGCGAAAAGTGTATGAAGAGCGGGCGCGTAAGCTGCTGCAAAAAGTGGGGCTGGCCGGCTACGAGGATAAGTTTCCCTGGGAACTGTCGGGCGGCATGCAGCAACGTGCCAGCATTTGCCGGGCTCTGATTCACGAGCCCAAAATGCTTTTGCTGGACGAGCCCTTTGGCGCGCTGGACGCCTTCACCCGTGAGGAACTCTGGTGCATTCTGCGTGATCTCTGGACCGAACAGCAGTTCAACGTCATCCTGGTCACGCATGACCTGCGTGAATCGGTATTTCTGGCCGACACGGTTTACGTGATGAGCAAGAGCCCCGGCCGCTTCGTGGTCAGGAAAGACATCGATCTGCCACGTCCGCGTGACCTGGAGATCACCTACACCCGCGAATTCACCGATATCGTGCACGAGCTGCGAGGCCATATCGGCGCGATGCGGGGCAGGGCTGCTGTCACCACAACCACCAAGGCCGCCGCATGAACAAGAAACAGCTCGAAACCTGGTCGCCCTGGATCTTGCTGGCGGCAGTGTTGCTGTTGTGGCAACTGATCTGCTCGGTATTTCAGGTGTCGGAATTCATTTTTCCCAGCCCTTGGCGCATCTGGACCCAGTTCTGGGAGTACAAGGGCATCATCGGGGCCCATGCCTGGCGCACCTACTGGGTGACCATGGCCGGCTTCGGCATTGCGATCGTGGTGGGTGTGCTCCTCGGTTTTGTGATTGGGAGCTCGCGCCTGGCTTATGCCGCTGTCTACCCGCTGATGACCGCCTTCAACGCCCTCCCTAAAGCGGCCTTTGTGCCAATTTTGGTGGTGTGGTTCGGTATTGGCGTGGGGCCTGCCGTGCTGACCGCTTTTTTGATCAGCTTTTTCCCGATCATGGTCAACATTGCCACTGGCCTGGCGACGCTGGAGCCAGAGCTGGAGGACGTGCTGCGGGTCCTGGGCGCCAAGCGTTGGGATGTGCTGATCAAGGTCGGTCTGCCGCGCTCCATGCCGTATTTTTTTGGTTCGCTCAAGGTCGCCATCACCTTGGCCTTTGTGGGCACCACTGTGTCCGAGATGACGGCCGCCAACGAAGGCATTGGCTACCTGCTGATCTCAGCGGGTTCGGCCATGCAGATGGGTCTGGCATTTGCGGGGCTGGTGGTGGTGGGCGCCATGGCCATGGCCATGTACGAGCTGTTCAGCGCCATCGAAAAACGCACCACCGGTTGGGCGCACCGCAGCAGCCAGAACACCTGAACCGCAGCGCCGTCGCGAGTCAGTACCACAAGCGTTCGCCTTTTGATGGCTTGGCACGCGAAACTTCAGCTGGATTACGGTCTGGAACGCCAGCGAACGGTGGCGCGGCATCAGCACCAGGGGCCACTGCGCATCCTGCAGAGCCTGTACCCTGAGGGTGATACGGTGTGCCATAACGTCCTGGTTCACCCGCCCGGTGGGCTGGTGGGCGGCGACACACTCGATCTTCAGATCACGGCCGCAGCGGGTACGCACGGCCTGATCACCACGCCTGGGGCGACCCGTTTTTACCGCTCAAGTGGCGCGCGGGCCTTACAGCGGACGCAGATTCAGCTCGCTGCCCAGGCTAGGCTAGAGTGGCTGCCACTAGAGACCATTTGTCACAACGATTGCCTGGCCGAAAACCGGCTCACGCTGTCTTTGGCCCCCGATGCAGAATTCATGGGACTAGACATCACAGCGCTGGGGCTGCCCCATGCCCAACTGCCCTTCAAGCTCGGCAGCTTCCAGCAGCACATTGAAGTGCCCGGCGTTTGGCTGGAGCGAGGACGAATCGACGCCACCGACCGAACGCTGATGCATGGTCGCGCCGGGCTGCAGGGTATGGCTTGCCTGGGGACGCTGTTTTTTGTAGCCGGCAGCGCGCTTAGCCGGACGAGACGCCAAACCGCACTGGAACTGGCCCGGGCACTGATCGATGCCCACCCCTTGCGCCTGACAGCCGGCGCCACCAGCCCCAATGACCAGGTGCTGGTGGTCAGGGCAATCGCGCCCGTGGTCGAGTCCAACACAGACCTGCTGCGAAAGATTTGGCATGGTTGGCGTCAATATTTTTGGCAGCTGAACTCAGCGCCACCCCGGATTTGGGCCACCTGATGCTATTATTGTTGATGAGTTTGTTTCGCCCTTGAAAGTGCGTCCATGTCGGACCTTGACACAGCCCTGAACCACTGCCCCTTAGGCCTGACGACGGCATGAATACCGTCGACGACGACCTGTCATTGTGCAGGGCGCTGGTTGCCGACGGCAACCCCAACTCACGCGCTATATTGGTGTCTCAACTGCGCGAGTTCGGTATGGGTGCAGTATCCCAAGCATCGCGAATCTCTGACGCTCGTAGCATGCTCGAAGGGCAAACTTACGACGTGGTCCTGTGCGAGCAATATTTCCCAAATGAAACGGCAACCGGCCAGGAACTGCTGGACGACTTACGGCGCAACCAGTTGCTGCCCTTTGGTACTGTTTTCATCATGGTGACCGGCGAAGCCACCTACACCCGGGTTGCGGAAGCCGCCGAATCTGCGCTGGACGGCTACCTGCTCAAGCCCCACAAGGCCAATGAATTGGCAGAACGACTTCGGCAGTCGCGCACTCGCAAGGCCTCGCTGCAAGACATCTTTGCGGCCGTTGAGTGGGAAGAGTTTGAGCGGGCGGCCGACCTGTGCCTGGAGCGCTATGCAATGCGGGGGCTGTTCTGGCTGTATTCGGCCCGGATTGGCGCGGAGTTGCTCATGCGCCTTGGTAGGTTTGACGAAGCCCAAGTCTTGTACGAGGCGATTGTCGCCGCCAAGACACTGCCTTGGGCCAAGCTGGGGGTAGCGCGTGCCTTGATGGAGTCCGGTCAGACCGCACATGCGGTATCGGCACTGGAGGCACTTGTCGACGAAGACCCCACTTATGCCGACGCCTACGATGTGATGGGGCGCGCCCAGTTTGAATTGGGTAACCTGGACAAAGCCATGGCGACGTACAAAATGGCCAGCGACCTGACGCCCAATTCGGTCAGCCGGCTGCAAAAGCTGGCTTCAATGACTTTTTACACCGGCGATGTTAAAGCCGCCGAACGGCTGCTCGACCGAGCGACGACCATTGGCCTTGACTCCAAGATGTTCGATCCTCAAACACTGGTGATCCTGGCGTTCACCCGCCTTAACAGCAAAAATCGCAAAGGCTTGCAGCGCTGTCGTGACGACTTCACACGCCTGCTTGAACGCAGCCCTGGCAATACGCGTTTGATGCGCCAGGTCGAGGTCATCGAAATTTTGGGCGACCTCATGGCGGATCGCAATGCAAGTGCACTGGCACGCACCCGCGCCTTGAACCAGGCCTCGAAACTAGCTGACTTCGATTTTGAAGCCTGTAGCAACTTGACGTCGCTGTGCGCGGAACTCGGTCGGCGCAAGCTGGGACAGGGCGTCACCGGGGATATTGTCGAGATCCTGGCGATGCGCTTTTGTACCAACCGGTCCTTGACTGAAATGCTGGCCGGCTCTGCCCAATCCCACCCCGGCTTGCCCGACCGCATCCGGGAAGCCGGCGTCCAGATCATGAAAATTTCGCAGGATGCTGTGTCGCTGGCGATGCGCGGAGACCCGGCCTCTGCGGTACAGCAACTCCTGATAGAAGGCCAGACGACGCTGAACGCCAAACTCATTGAAACAGCCTACCAACTGCTTCATCGATACCAGAGCCAGGTGCCAGACGCCAGCACTTTGAGTGAGGCCATCGAGGCCCTTCGTAGCCGCTACTCAACCAGGCCAAATCAGGCTAGAAAACCCAACCAAACCCGGCAGCCAGGCGGCTTGCAGTTTCGCGCCAGTGCCATGACCGCCTGAACCTGGCGCCGGCATTTCAAGCCGGTGCGGCCAAGCGTTGTCGCTCGCCCGGCCCTCAGATGGCCACCAACTGGCGAACCCCCTCCGCCTCCATGTCAGCGCCCCGACCGCGGGCCAGCACTGAGCCACGCTCCATCACCACATAGTCATCGGCCAGTGCTTGGGCAAAATCATAGTACTGCTCCACCAGCACGATGGCCATGTCGCCCCGATCCGCCAGCATGGGAATCACACGGCCAATGTCTTTGATGATGCTGGGCTGAATGCCCTCTGTAGGCTCGTCAAGGACGAGCAGCTTGGGACCCGCCGCCAGCGCACGGGCAATCGCCAACTGTTGCTGTTGACCGCCCGACAAGTCACCGCCCCGGCGCTGGCGCATCTGCTTGAGCACAGGGAACAGCTCAAACAACTCTGGCGGTATTGGCGTGCCGGCCGGCTTGCTGGCCAAGCCCATGCGTAAATTGTCTTCCACCGTTAAGCGCGCAAAAATCTCGCGCCCCTGCGGCACGTAGCCAATACCAGCGCGAGCCCGTTCATAAGGCGTGGCTCGCTCAATAGCACCGCCATCAAACTCGATGCTGCCTGTTTTGATGGGCACCAACCCCATCAGGCTCTTGAGCAGTGTGGTCTTGCCCACCCCGTTGCGGCCCAGAATCACGCTGACCTTGCCGCGCGTGGCCTGCAAGCTGACGTCACGCAAGATGTGCGAGCCGCCGTAGTACTGGTTGATGTTGGAGACCGTGAGCATGTTTGCGCTAGCGCCCCAAATAAACTTCGATCACGCGCTCGTCAGCCTGCACTTGGGCTAAGGTACCCTGCGCCAGCACCGAGCCGTCGCACAGCACCGTCACGATATCCGAGATGGTATTTATAAAACTCATGTCGTGCTCAACCACCAGCAGGGAGTGCTTGCCCTTGAGCGACAAGAACAACTCGGCCGTGCGCTCGGTTTCCTCGTCGGTCATGCCGGCTACCGGCTCGTCAAGCAGCAAGAGCTTGGGGTCTTGCATCAGCAGCATGCCAATTTCTAGCCACTGCTTCTGGCCGTGGCTCAGCGTGCCGGCCAGCCGCGCCACATCGGCACTCAAATGGATGGTGAGCAACACCTCAGCCAAGCGGTCGCGCTGGGCTGCGTCAAGCCGAAAAAACATGGAGGCCCGCACACCCTTGTGGGTTTTCAGGGCCAACTCCAGATTCTCAAACACGGTGAGTTGCTCAAACACCGTGGGCTTCTGAAACTTGCGGCCAATGCCAAGCTGCGCAATTTGCGGCTCGGTGTAGCGCAACAGGTCAATGGTGCTGCCAAAGAACACCGTACCCGAATCCGGTCGGGTCTTGCCAGTGATGATGTCCATCATCGTGGTCTTGCCTGCGCCGTTCGGCCCAATGATGCAGCGCAACTCGCCGGGCGCAATGTCCAAGGACAGTTGGTTAATGGCCTTAAAGCCATCAAAACTAACCGTCACGTTTTCAAGGTACAGGATTCTGCCGTGGGTGACGTCCACCTCGCCGGGCGTATTCAAACGCGAGAAGCCGGCCGCGCGTCCACCCGACTCGGTTTGGCCAGTGTGCAGGGCCAAAGCGGCCTGACGGGCTTGCACCCGCTGCGCGCCCTGCTCCATCAAATCCGGCGTCATGGCTTGCGGCCCTTCCAGTGTCGGGCCAGCCCGACGACACCATTGGGCAGGAATAGGGTGACGCCGATAAACAGCGCACCAAGCACATAGAGCCAGAACTCGGGGTAGGCCACGGTGAGCCAGCTTTTGGCACCGTTGACGATAAAGGCGCCCACGATGGGTCCAATCAAGCTGGCACGGCCGCCGACCGCCGCCCAGATGGCCATCTCGATGGAGTTCGCCGGGCTCATTTCGCTGGGGTTGATGATGCCGACCTGCGGCACATAAAGAGCGCCCGCCACACCGCACATCATGGCGGAGATGGTCCAAATGGTCAGCTTGTAGCCCACGGGCGAATAGCCGCTGAACATGACCCGGCTCTCGGCGTCACGGATGGCCTGCAGCACCCGGCCGAACTTGGCATTGACCAGCCATCGCGCCAGCAAGAAGAACGACAGCAGTGTGACGCCGGTCAGCACAAACACGGTCATCCGCATGGAGGGTGTAGCGATCGGCAGGCTCAGGATGCGCTTGAAATCAGTAAAGCCATTGTTGCCGCCAAAGCCGGTCTCATTGCGAAAGAACAGCAACATGGCGGCGAAGGTCAAGGCCTGGGTGATGATGGAGAAGTACACGCCCTTGATGCGCGAGCGGAACGCAAAATAGCCAAATACAAAGGCCACCAGGCCAGGCACCAGCACCACCAGCAGCAAGGTCGCAGCAAAGCTGTCGCTCAGCGCCCAATGCCAGGGCAAAGCCTTCCAGTCCAGAAACACCATGAAATCAGGCAGGTCACTCTTGTAGTTGCCATCACGGCCGATCTGCCGCATCAGGTACATGCCCATCACATAGCCGCCCAGTGCAAAAAACACGCCGTGGCCCAAACTGAGGATGCCGGTGTAGCCCCAGATCAGGTCCATCGCCAGTGCACAAATGGCGTAACACATGATCTTACCCACCAGAGCCACCGCGTAATCGCTCAGGTGGAACAGGCTGTCCTTGGGCACCAGCAGGTTCAGCACCGGCGCCACAGCACACACCAGCAGCAGGGCAAACATGAATGCCCGCCAACCAGCCCGACTCAGCAAGGGCGCGGGGTTCGGCAAAACAAGCGCCGGGGTGGCCATGGCGGTCATGCTTCGGCGCTCCGGCCCTTCATGGCAAAAATGCCTTGAGGTCGCTTCTGGATGAAGATGATGATGAACACCAGGACCGCAATTTTGGCGAGCACGGCACCCGCCCAGCCTTCCAGGAACTTGTTGAGCACACCCAGTCCCAGCGCCGCATAGACGGTGCCGGCTAATTGGCCCACGCCACCCAGCACCACCACCATGAAAGAGTCGACGATGTAGCCCTGGCCAAGGTCTGGTCCGACATTGCCGACCTGGCTCAAGGCGCACCCAGCCAGACCGGCAATGCCCGAGCCCAGCGCAAAGGCGTAGGTGTCGATGCGTGCGGTGTTGACCCCCATGCAGGCAGCAATCGGCCGGTTTTGCGTGACACCACGCACAAACAGCCCCAGCCGTGTTCGCCCAATCAGCACGGCCACACCCAGCAACACAAAGGCGGCAAAGGCCACGATCACCAGTCGGTTGTAGGGTAGCGACAGGTTGCCGAGTACCTGTACACCGCCGCTCATCCAGGACGGGTTTTCCACGCCGACATTTTGCGCACCAAACACACTGCGCACGAGTTGCATCAACATCAGGCTGATGCCCCAGGTGGCCAACAGCGTCTCCAGCGGCCGGCCGTACAGGAAACGAATGACGCCGCGCTCCAGCGCCGCCCCCATCAGCGCGGAGGCTAAAAATGCCACGGGCACTGCGGCCAGCAGGTACCAGTCAAATGCGCCCGGCGCATACTTTTGAAACAGGCCCTGAACCACATAGGTGGCATAGGCGCCGATCATCATCAGTTCACCGTGCGCCATGTTGATCACGCCCATCAGGCCATAGGTAATGGCCAAACCCAGTGCGACCAGCAACAAAATAGACCCCAGGCTGATACCACTGAACAGGGCGCCCAAACGGTCGCCCCATGCCAACGCGGCTTCCACTTCACGCAGGCTGCTGCGCAGGGCGGCCTTCACTTCGGGCACGGTCTCTTTTTGCAAGCGCTCAATCAACACCGTCTTGGTGTTGGCCTGCCGGCTGGCGGCCAGGAGCCCGGCGGCCTCGAGCCGGCGCGCCTGGTCTGGACTGTTGAGCAAGGCTGCGGCGCGCACCAGACCGAGCTCAGCTTTGATTTGAGAATTTTGTTCAGCGGCGTAGGCTTTTTCGATCAGCGGCAGCTTGCTGTCATCGGCGTCGCTTTGCATTTGCTTGACGGCAGCGCGACGCACTTTGGCGTCCGGCGAGAACAATTTGAGCGCTGCCAGCGCTGAATCTAGTTCACCGCGGAGTCGGTTGTTCAGCATCAGGTCTTCAAGGCCGTCAGGTAGTGCCAGCGCAGCGCCGGAGACCGGGTCAAAGCCCTTGCCATCGCGAACGATCACAACCTGCTCGCCCGTGACTTTGACGGCTTCGTCGGCAATGGCTTGAAAGAAAGCAGCAGTTTTTTCGTCCGCCGAGGCCACAGCCTTGTTCAAGGCCTCAATGCGTGCATCAGACTCGCCAAATGCGATGCCCTTCACGTCCAAGGGTGTCAGGGCACGCGCTTGAAGAGCACTAACAAGCAGGGCGAGTGAAAGAATGATTCGGAGTGACATGACAACTTTGCGGGCAGACCCATAGGCCCTAGGTGCTGCCCCAAGTCACACGACTTGGGGCGCATCCCGACGCTTCAGGCCGGGATGCAGTATTGCCTTACTTCTTGGCGGGTTCGTCAGGCTTCTTGTCGTTGCCTTCGATGTAAGGGCTCCAGGGCTTGGCCTTGACCGGGCCTGGCGTTTTCCAGACCACGTTGAACTGGCCATCAGCCTTGACTTCGCCAATGAACACCGATTTGTGCAGGTGGTGGTTCTTCTCGTCCATCTTGCTCACGATGCCACTGGGTGCTTTGAAGGTCTGGCCGGCCATGGCAGCGATGACCTTGTCAACCTCGGTCGACTTGGCTTTCTCCACCGCCTGTTTCCACATGTTGATGCCGATGTAAGTGGCTTCCATGGGGTCGTTGGTCAGTGGCTTGTCCTTGTGACCGGCGATGTTCTTGGTCTTGGCGTAAGCGCCCCATTTTTTGATGAACTCGTCGTTGGCCGGGTTCTTGATCGACTGGAAGTAGTTCCAAGCGGCCAGATGGCCCACCAGTGGCTTGGTGTCCACGCCACGCAGTTCCTCTTCACCCACTGAGAATGCCACCACGGGCACGTCTTTGGCCTTCAGGCCGGCGTTGCCCAGCTCCTTGTAAAAAGGCACCTTGGAGTCACCGTTGATGGTGGAGACCACAGCTGTTTTGCCGCCGGCAGAGAACTTCTTGACGTCAGCCACGATGGTCTGGTAGTCGGAGTGGCCAAAGGGGGTGTACTTTTCGTCGATGTCGGTGTCTTTCACGCCTTTGGACTTGAGGTAGGCGCGCAGAATCTTGTTGGTGGTGCGGGGATACACGTAGTCAGTGCCCAGCAGCACCCAGCGCTTGGCGCCGCCGCCGTCCTTGCTCATCAGGTAGTCCACAGCAGGAATAGCCTGCTGATTGGGCGCCGCGCCGGTGTAGAACACGTTCTTGGACAGTTCTTCACCCTCGTACTGAACAGGGTAGAACAGCAGGCCGTTGAGCTCTTCCACCACTGGCAGCACCGATTTGCGCGACACCGAAGTCCAGCAGCCAAAGATCACAGCAACTTTGTCTTGCGTCAGCAGTTGCTTGGTCTTCTCGGCAAACAGCGGCCAGTTAGAGGCCGGGTCCACGACCACAGCCTCGAGCTTCTTGCCCAGCAGCCCGCCCTTGGCGTTGATCTCGTCAATGGCCATCAGCACAGTGTCTTTCAACACGGTTTCTGATATGGCCATGGTGCCCGAGAGGCTGTGCAGAATGCCGACCTTGATGGTGTCGGCGGCAAATGCTGGCACGGCCGACAGGCCTGACAGCGCGACGGCAGCGGTAAGCGCCTTGAGGGTAAAACGACGTTGCATAGTGTGCTTCTCCAGGAGTTGAAAAACCAGGTCGTCGCGGCTGGGTTAACAACTTGCAAACCCTTGGGTGCGACGATGGTTTGACTTTAGACAGTCACTGGCAAACAGGAAATACGCCGGGTGGCGTATGGCCAAAGCAACTTCAGCAACTTGTGAAGCGCTTAGTCTGGCAAATCGATGATGGTGGCCAGTGGCAGGCCGGTCGGTGCCTGGTAATCGGCCAGCACCCAGGCCCGCGTCGGGTCGGTAGCCGCCTTTTGAAGCAAGGTCAATGTGAAGGCTATGGAGGGGCGGTCCAGCGCGGCAAACGGGTCGTCAAGCAGCGTGACTGTGGCACCCGCGCAAAAGGCTGCCGCCAGCCAGACCTTACGCTTTGAACCCGTCGACAACATGTACATCGGCTTCTGCCAATGCGGCTGCAAGCCCAATCCATCGATCAGCGCGGGTAAACCCGCAGGGTCAAAATCGGGATGACGCGCAGATAGCTCGGCCAAGTAGGCCTCTGGCGTGACCTGGTCCAGGCCATTGACTTGGTGATCCACCCGAAACACCTTCGACCGGTAGTCAAAGGGCTGCTCACTCAGGCTGACGTCCCCGAGCCACAGGGCCCCGGCATCACTGGACAAGTCACCGGCCAGCAGCCGCAGCAATGTGGTTTTGCCACTGCCGTCGCCGCCCCGGATCAGGCTCAAACCTGCCGGCAGCTCAAAGGTCAGCCCGTGAAACAAACGGCGCTGTGGATAAGCAAAGCTCAGGCCCTTCGCCCGCAGAACGGTGATTGGCATGGTGTCCACAATCCCTGCTTGTCAGTAATGGGGCGGCAAGTCGTCACGCGGTTGGCGTACCGTGCCCTGCCCCGACTCGGGTTGGCGGTCACGCAGCGATCGCACCTCACGGATCAATGCGTCGATCTGCTGCTGTTGGCGCACGATCACTTGATCGAGCTGGTCCAATTGGTCTTCAGAAAAGGCCGCCTTGACCTCCAGGTTGGTCAGGCGTTGCTCGTGATCGTTGTTGGGTGTCATGGCGCTATTGGACCCCACGCCTGCGCTCGCGCAGCATAAACAGGTACAAGCTCTCTACCTTGTCGCGGGCCCAGGGCGTTTTGCGCAAGAATTTCAGGCTGGAGGCAACACTGGGCTCGTGTATGAAGCAGCGCACGGGCACACGCTCAGCCAGCCCTGGCCAGTCGTAATGCGCGGCCAACTCGGTCACGATGGCCTCCAGCGTCAAGCCATGCAGAGGATTCCTGGGTTGACGGGGTGCCAGCACAGGCAAAGGCGCGGGAGGGGTGTCGTCATGGTCTGCCATGCCCTCATTTTGGCAGAGCGCAGCAGGCGGGGTCGCAGCGCCGCAGGGGCTCAGCCTTCAAACTGCGGGTGCAGCTGCCGGATACGGCTCATGGCCATGCCGGCGGCGGCGGTGCGAGTCTCCACCCCGAGCTTGACGTAGACCCGCTCAAGGTGTTTTTTGACCGTCATCGGACTGGCGCCCAAAATCTCGCCGATGTCACGGTTGGTCTTGCCCTTCACTACCCAGTAAAGCACCTCGGCCTCGCGCGGGGTGAGCTTGAAGCTGAGTGACATGGCTTCGATCACGGACTCATCCGACACCTCGCGCATGATGATCAACCAGTCGCCGCCGCCCTCCGAGTCGCCAATTTGTTGGTGCAGCCGAAAACTCAGGCGCTTGGGGCCCATCTCAATGCTCAGGCGCGGCGGCTCCACCAGGGCTTGACCATCTGCTGCATGCTGTTGCAGCCAGTCCAACACCGACTCGGGCGTGCGCGGTGCCTCTGTGCCACAGTAACGCAGCAGCAGCTCGCGCGCCAGCGAGGTCTGCCACATCAGGCGACCGTCGCTCAGGCGCACCGTGATGCTGGCATAGCCAAAGGCATCCAGCGCATTGCGGGCCTGGCGTTTTTCTCGGGCGCCCTGCAAGTGCACCGCCATGCGTGCCAGCACCTCTTTCGGCCGTATCGGCTTGGTCACATAGTCCACGCCACCAGCCTCGAGCGCAGCCACCAGATGCTCAGTTTCGGTCAGGCCGGTCATGAAGATGATCGGGATATGCGCGGTGCGCGGTGCTGCCTTGAGCCGGCGCGCCACCTCAAAGCCATCAATGCCCGGCATCATGGCGTCCAGCAGCACAATATCGGGCAACACCTGCTCGGTGCGCTGCAGCGCCGACTCGCCGCCGGTCGCCACCAGCACCGTGTAGCCCGATTCGTCCAGCGCGTCATGCAGCACCGCCAGGTTGTCGGGCACGTCATCCACGATCAGCACCACATCGCTGTGGGCTCTGTCCAGAGCGTCGTCAAGGTTGCTGCGGGTCATATCAAGGCACCTGCGGGTCAGGGGTCGGGCCAGGGGTCGGGTCAGGCAGACCCAGCAGCGGCCTGAGCTGTCGGGTCATGCTCTCGAACTGGAACTGCCGCGCCAGATCGCGCATCCGCGCGACAAACACCTGGCAGCCCGGTTGCTCCCGCTCGACCTGCGCCAGCGTGTTCAGGATGCCTCGGTAAAAACCCAGTTCAGCGGCCTCGATCAGCGCTTGCAGGGCCGCTGCCGACGGCACCGACTCACCCGCTTCCGGGGTGGCTAAGGCCGGCTCAGGCTGTGGCGCCTCCTCAAACCACTCCAGCCCCAGGCGTCGCTCCAGCCAGTCGAGCAATTCACTGTGGCGCAAGGGCTTGAGGATGAAATCCTCGGAAGGAATGTTCACGTCGTTGTCGAGCCCCTTGTCAAAGGCGTTGGCCGACACAATCGCCACTGGCAACGCCGAAGCACCTTGCAGCAAGCGCAGGCGCCGGATGGTCTCCCAACCGTCAATCCCAGGCATGGCCAGGTCCATCAAAATCACGTCCGGCCGGTAGCCAGTGGCGAGCAGGTCGAGTGCGTCATGCCCGCTGGCCGCAGTGCGCAACTCAAAACCGAGCGGCTGCAGCAGACGCAGCAGCAGCTCTCGGTCAGCCTCCTCGTTGTCGACCGCCAGCACCCGCCGCCGTACGCCAGCGTAGCCCAAGCGCGGCCTTTGAGTCCTAAGGCTCAGTACCTCGGCCGCCTCGGCGGTATCAAGCCGAACTTCGGGCACAAACAACTTGACCCGAAACACCGCACCGGCGCCCGGCGAACTGCTTAAGCTGAGCTCGCCGCCCATCAGATCGGTGAGCATTTTGGCAATGGTCAAGCCCAGGCCAGCGCCCTGCATCGCCACCATGCCGCCGCCCGCCGAAGCGCTTCGGCTGAAGGGCTCAAAAATACGCGCCTGCTCTTGGGCCGACAAGCCCGGGCCGGTGTCTTCAATATCGATCACCGCTATCTCCCGTGCATGCCGAACCCGCAAGCTCACCCGGCCCTGCGCCGTAAATTTAATGGCATTGCCCAGCAGATTGATCAGAATCTGGCGCACCCGTTTTTCATCACCACGCACCACAGCCGGCAGACTGCCTTCGGGCTTGAACTCAAAGGCCAGTCCCTTCGCCTGGGCCTGCAACTCAAACATAGCCGCCACCTCCGCCATCAGGTTGTCAAAGTGCATCGGCCTTAGTTGCAGGGTGAGCTTGCCACTTTCGATATGGGCAATGTCGAGCGTGCCTTCAATCAATGACAGCAAATGTTCCCCCCCGCGCCGGATCACAGCCACCGCCTGCTTGCGATGCTGCGGAATGGTGACGTCCTCACCCATCAGCTGGGCGTAGCCCAAAATGCTGTTGAGCGGCGTGCGCAGTTCGTGGCTGATGGTGCTGATGTAGCGGCTCTTGGCCTGATTGGCCTGGTCAGCGGCGGCCCGAGCCCGCTCGGCCACTTGGCGGGCGCTTTGCAGTTCGGCATCGGTCTGTCGGTGCGACTCAATCTCACGCATCAGCAAATGGGTTTGTCGGTTGGACTCTTCTTGCGCCACCTGCCGGCTCTTGTGGGCCAACACCACCCACCAGGCCACCAGACCTGCAATCAACAGCAGGGCCAGGTAGGCTTTGACAAAGCCCGAGTACAGCGCGGCATGTGGCGCCAACCAAAGGGCTTCGTCAGTTTGCATGGGGACAAGCCCACGCAACTCCTGGTGGTACAGCAAGCCAAAAACGCTGGCCAGCAGAGGCGCAATCACCAGCATCAGCAGCAGAAAATAACCCAGACCGCGGTCCAGGTAGGGCCACAGTGAGCGAGGCATCAAGCGCCGCAGCGTGGCAGACCACTGCGTGGTCAAGCTGGCGTGTGGCTTGCACAGGTCGCCGCAACGCGCGTCGAGGGTGCAGCACAGCGAACAGATCGGCCCCTGATAGGCCGGGCAATGCGCCATGTCAGGCCCCTCGTAGTCGCGTTCGCAGATCACACAGCGTTGCACAGATTGAAGCACCGGGCTGCGGCGTGCGATGTAGTAGCGCCCACCCGTGCCCCAGGCGATCAGGGGCGCGGTCACCAGCGCGGTCACCAAAGCAATCAGCGCCGAAAACGCTTGCGCCAGAGGTCCGAACAGACCCAGATGGGCCGTGACCGACAGCAGCGAGGCCAGCGCCATGGCGCCCACGCCCACCGGGTTGATGTCATACAGATGCGCCCGCTTGAATTCGATACCCGGCGGCGACAAGCCAAGCGGCTTGTTGATCACCAAATCAGCCACCACCGCCATCATCCAGGCAATGGCGATGTTGGAATACAGGCCCAGCACGTCTCCCAGCGCCTCAAAAACGTTCATCTTCATCAGCATGAAGGCAATGGCCGTGTTGAACACCACCCAGACTACCCGGCCCGGGTGGCTGTGAGTGAGCCGCGAGAAAAAATTGCTCCAGGCCAGCGAGCCAGCGTAGGCGTTGGTGACATTGATTTTGAGCTGCGACACCACCACCAGCAAGGCGGTGGCCGCCACCGCCCAGCCGTAGTGGGGAAACACGTACTCGTAAGCCGCCAGGTACATCTGGTTGGGGTCTAATGCACGCTCAACCGGCACCGAATGGCTGATCGCCAGGTAGGCCAGCAGAGCGCCGCCCAGCATCTTGAACACCCCCAGAACCACCCAGCCTGGCCCACCCGCCAGCACCGCCAGCCACCAGCGCCACCGGTTGGCAGGCGTCTGCGCGGGCATAAAGCGGAGGTAGTCGGCCTGCTCGCCCATTTGCGTGATCAGGGCAATGCCCACTGTCAAAGCCGCCCCAAACAGGTGCAAATCAAAGCCAGCTGCCTTGGCTTGCTCACCTTTGTAGTGCACCACACCCGCCAGCGCACCGGGATCAAGCAAGGCCACAAAGCCATAGGGCACCAGCAGCAGCACCAACCACAGCGGCTGCGTCCAAAGCTGTAAGCGGCTGATAGCGGACACGCCGTGGGTCACCAGCGGAATCACCACCAAGGCACACACCAAATAACCCCAGCGCGGCGGAATGCCCAGCGCCAACTCCAGCGCGTAGGCCATCACCGCCGCCTCCAGCGCAAAGAAGATGAAGGTGAAGGAGGCGTAGATCAGCGAGGTCAGGGCGGAGCCGATATAGCCAAAGCCCGCGCCACGGGTTAGTAGATCCATGTCCAACCCGTAGCGGGCGGCGTAAATGCTGATGGGCAAGCCGGCCAAAAAGATGATCAGGCCGGTGGCCAGAATAGCCCAGAGGGCGTTGGTAAAGCCGTACTGCACCAGCAGGGTGGCGCCGACCGCCTCCAGAATTAGAAAACTGGCGGCGCCAAACGCCGTGTTGGCCACACGCCAGGGCGACCACTTGCGAAAACGCTGGGGCGTGAAACGCAGGGCATAGTCTTCCAGTGTTTCGCTGCCCACCTAGGCGTTGTAATTGCGGCGAACCAGCGTGATCCGCTGGGGCGCCACAGGCGGGGCAGAGTCATGAGAGCTGGGGGAGGCATCAAGGGTCACAGAGAACTGGTGCAGGTTTCATGCCACGGCACGGCTATTGCATACTATTGGTCATGGAACTCACACCCCGCGAAAAAGACAAGTTGCTCCTGTTCACCGCCGCCCTGCTGGCCGAGCGGCGCAAAGCCAGAGGCCTCAAGCTCAATTACCCAGAAGCCATGGCCCTGATCAGTGCGGCCGTGATGGAGGGCGCCCGAGATGGCAAGACGGTGGCCCAGCTAATGAGCGAAGGCCGCACCGTGCTGACGCGTGACGACGTGATGGACGGCATCGCCGAGATGATTCCCGACATCCAGGTCGAGGCCACTTTTCCGGACGGCACCAAGCTCGTCACCGTGCACCAGCCCATTGTTTGAGACTCACAAGCCATCAGCCCATTATGAATCGTCCTGCCCCCACTACTATATTTTTGATAGCTATAAACGCCCTATCCACGTGGCCTAGAGCCATATTTTTCCATGATAGTCACACCTGGTGAGGCCAGCATGATCCCAGGAGAAATATTCACTGATGGCCCAGACCACCCCATCAACCCGGGCCGCCGCAATCTCACCCTGGTGGTGTGCAACACGGCTGACCGGCCGATCCAGGTTGGCTCGCACTATCACTTTGCCGAGAGCAATGGCGCACTCGGTTTTGACCGCGACGCCGCACACGGCATGCGGCTGAATATTCCCTCCGGCTCGGCGGTACGTTTTGAGCCGGGCCAACAGCGCACGGTGGAGTTGGTGGACTATGCCGGGGATCGGCAGGTGTATGGTTTTCGTGGTTTGGTGCAAGGGAAGCTTTGATGGCAACGATTGGGCGCCGCGCCTATGCGGAAATTTTTGGCCCCACCGTGGGCGACCGGGTGCGGCTGGCCGACACCAACCTGCTGATCGAGGTGGAGCAGGACTACACCCTGCGCGCCGGCGGCTACGGCGAGGAGGTGAAGTTTGGCGGCGGCAAGACCATCCGTGACGGCATGGCGCAGTCACAGCGCACGCGCCATGAGGGCGCGGTGGATTGCGTCATGACCAATGCGCTGATCGTGGACCATTGGGGTATCGTCAAGGCCGACATCGGCCTCAAAGGCGGGCGCATTGTGGCCATCGGCAAGGCCGGCAACCCCGATGTGCAACCCGGCGTGGACATCATCATCGGCCCCGGCACAGAGATCATCAGCTGCGAGGGCAACATCGTCACCGCCGGCGGCATCGACAGCCACATCCACTTCATTTGCCCGCAGCAAATTGAAGAGGCCCTAGCCAGCGGCGTCACCACCATGATGGGCGGCGGCACCGGGCCGGCCACAGGCACCTTTGCCACCACCTGCACGCCCGGCCCCTGGAACATCGAGCGCATGTTGCAGGCGGCTGATGCCTTTCCGATGAACCTGGGTTTCTTGGGCAAGGGCAATGCCAGCCTGCCCGCCGCGCTGCACGAGCAGATCGAAGCCGGCGTTATCGGCCTCAAACTGCACGAGGACTGGGGCACCACCCCAGCCGCCATCAGCAACTGCCTGGACGTGGCCGACGCCACCGACACCCAGGTAGCGATCCACTCCGACACCCTGAACGAATCGGGCTTTGTGGAAAACACCATTGCCGCCACCAAGGGTCGGGGCCTGTGCGCCTTCCACACCGAGGGCGCCGGCGGCGGCCACGCTCCCGACATCCTGCGCGTGGTGGGTGAGGCCAATTTCTTGCCCAGTTCCACCAACCCGACCATGCCCTACACGGTAAACACGCTGGACGAGCACGTGGACATGCTGATGGTCTGCCACCACCTGGACGCCAGCATCGCCGAAGACTTGGCGTTTGCCGAAAGCCGGATACGCCGCGAAACCATCGCCGCCGAAGACGTGCTGCACGACCTGGGCGCCATCAGCATGATGAGCAGCGACAGCCAGGCCATGGGCCGCGTCGG
>JBBAPO010000012.1:0-124994 GCA_040400795.1 Rhodoferax sp. | reverse complement strand
ACGGTGAAGTCGGCGATCACGCCGTCTTTCATCGGGCGGATGGCTTCGATGTTGCCCGGCACTTTGCCCAGCATGGCCTTGGCTTCTTTGCCTACGGCCTGAATGGTCTTTTTACCCTGCGGACCGCCTTCGTGGCGAATGGCGACGACAGAAGGTTCATCGAGCACAATGCCCTTGTCGCGAACAAAAATCAGGGTGTTGGCAGTGCCCAGATCGATGGCCAAGTCAGTGGAAAAATACTGACGGAATGCTCCAAACATTAAGAAATCCTCTCGGGCGTGGCCGGCTGCATTGGCCGCTGTCGCCGTGTTGACTGGTGCGTGATGGTGTTTTTCAGAGGCAAACCCGCGCTTTTGCAGACCTGCATCCAAAGGCAGGATAATACTCCATCGCCTTATGAATCAGGGGCCTGACCGCCCCAAAATAGGGCGGTTTCATAACCGGTTTCCAACGAAATTTCGACATGTCCCTCACCCCTTCTGACATAGCCCGTATCGCCAATCTGGCGCGGCTGGAACTCCAGCCCTCAGAGAGTGCGCGCATGCTGGCCCAGATCAACGGTTTTTTCGGCCTGGTGGAGACCATGCGCTCGGTCGACACCAGCGGCATTGAGCCGCTCGCGCACCCCTATGCCACCGTGCAGGACGTGACCCTGCGCCTGCGCGATGACCTGGTGAGCGAGTTCAACCAGCGCCAAGCCAACCAGCGCAGTGCCCCGGCTGTGGAAAACGGCCTCTTTCTGGTGCCGAAAGTGATTGAATAAGCCATGAGTGACCTGCACAACCTCGGTGTGGCCGCTTTGGCCGCGCTACTGCAAAAGAAAGAGCTGAGCGCGGTGGAATTGGCCACCCGGATGCTCGCCCGCTTGGGCGGCAACCCCCACCATGCGTTTTTGAACGTGGACTCCGAGGTCACTTTGGCCCAAGCCCAGGCAGCCGACGCCCGCATTGCGGCGGGCGAACGCTCGCCTTTGCTGGGCGTACCGATTGCGCACAAAGACATCTTCGTCACCCAAGACTTCCCCACCACCGCCGGTTCGCGCATCCTGGAGGGTTATCGCTCGCCCTTCAACGCCACCGTGGTGCAACGCCTGAGTGACGCGGGCATGGTCACCTTGGGCAAACTCAGCTGCGATGAATTTGCCATGGGCTCGGCCAATGAAAACGTGGCGGTGCCCTCGGCCAAACCGCAGTCTGTGACCAACCCCTGGGACACCAGTCGCGTGCCCGGCGGCTCGTCGGGCGGCAGTGCTGCGGCAGTCGCCGCGCGCCTGACGCCGGCGGCCACCGGCACCGACACCGGCGGTTCGATCCGCCAACCGGCGGCCTTTTGCGGCATCACCGGCATCAAGCCCACCTACGGCCGCGCCTCGCGCTACGGCATGGTGGCCTTTGCCTCCAGCCTGGACCAGGCTGGCCCCATGGCGCGCAGCGCCGAAGACTGCGCGCTGCTGCTGAGCGCCATGTGTGGCCCCGACCTGGACCGGGATTCGACCTCGCTCGATGTGCCGGCAGAAGACTTCAGCCGCTCGCTGGCGGACAGTATGGCCGGCTTGCGCATCGGCGTACCACAGGAATTTTTTGGCGAGGGTCTGGCGCCAGACGTGCGCGCGGTGGTAGATGCAGCGCTGGCCCAGTACCAGCAGCTCGGCGCCACGCTGGTGCCAATCACCCTGCCGCGTACCGAGTTGTCCATCCCGGTCTATTACGTCATCGCCCCGGCCGAGGCCAGCTCCAACCTGAGCCGCTTTGACGGCGTCAAGTTCGGCCACCGGGCCGCCCAGCATGGCGACCTGACCGACATGTACAAAAAAACCCGTGCCGAGGGCTTTGGCGACGAGGTCAAGCGCCGCATCATGATCGGTGCCTATGTGCTGTCGCACGGCTATTACGACGCCTACTACCTGCAGGCCCAAAAAATCCGCCGCATGATTGCCGACGACTTTCAGCAGGCCTTTGGCCAGTGCGACGTCATTGCCGGGCCGGTGGCCCCCACCGTGGCCTGGAAGCTCGGCGAAAAAAGTGACGACCCGGTGGCCAATTACCTGGCCGACATCTTCACCCTGCCGGCCTCGTTGGCCGGCTTGCCAGGCCTGAGTCTGCCCGTGGGCTTTGGCGCGGCGGGTATGCCGGTGGGCCTGCAGCTGATTGGCAATTACCTGCAAGAGGCACGTTTGCTGAACGTGGCGCACCGCTACCAGCAGGCCACCGACTGGCACACCCGCAAGTCACAGGGGCAATGAACATGAACACCCAGACCCATAACCCAACCCCCGCCGCCACCGCGACACTGCTGGTGCGCGGCTACGAGGTGGTGATCGGTTTCGAGACCCACGCCCAGCTCTCCACCCAGAGCAAGATCTTCAGCCGCGCCGCCACCGCCTTTGGCGCTGAGCCCAACACCCAGGCCTGCGCCGTGGACCTGGCGCTGCCGGGTACGCTGCCAGTGATGAACCGTGGCGCGGTTCAGCGGGCTATAGAGTTCGGGCTGGCGATCGGCGCACACATTGCGCCGCGCAGCATTTTTGCGCGCAAAAACTACTTTTACCCAGACCTGCCCAAGGGTTACCAGATCAGCCAGTTCGAGATCCCGGTGGTGCAGGGCGGCGCAGTCGAGTTTTACCTGGGCGACGAGAAAAAATCGGTTCGGCTGGTGCGTGCCCACCTGGAAGAAGACGCCGGCAAATCGCTGCACGAAGACTTTGTCAGCCAGACCGGCATCGACCTGAACCGTGCCGGCACGCCGCTGTTGGAGATCGTGACCGAGCCCGACATGCGCTCCAGCGCCGAGGCCGTGGCCTACGCCAAAGAGCTGCACAAGATCGTGACCTGGATCGGTATTTGCGACGGCAATATGCAAGAGGGCAGCTTCCGCTGCGACGCCAACGTGTCGGTGCGCAAACCCGGCGCGGCGCTGGGCATCCGGCGCGAGATCAAGAACCTGAACAGCTTTCGCTTTATGCAGCAGGCCATCGACTACGAGGTGCGCTGGCAGATCGAGCAGATCGAAGACGGCCACGCCATCCAGCAGGCTACCGTGCTGTTCAACCCCGACACCGGCGAGACCCGCGCCATGCGCAGCAAGGAAGACGCGGCCGATTACCGCTATTTCCCAGACCCCGACCTGCCGCCGCTGGTCATCGGCCCGGCCTGGGTGGACCAGGTGCGTGCCGGTATGACCGAACTGCCACGCGTGATGGCGCAGCGCTTTGCCAGCCAATACGGTTTGTCAGACTATGACGCCACAGCACTGACCCAGAGCCGCTCTATTGCGACGTATTTTGAAGCGGCGGCGCAGGCCTGCGGTCAACCCAAGCTGGCCGGCAACTGGATCACTGGCGAACTGGCGCGCCGTCTCAATGCCGCCGACCTGTCCATCGAGCAGGCCCCGGTCAGCGCTGAGCAGCTGGGGGCGCTGATCACCCGCATTCAGGACGGCACCGTGTCCAACAACGCCGCGCGCCAGGTGTTTGACGCGCTGTGGAGCGGCGAAGGCACGCAGGTGGATGCGCTGATCGAAGCCAAAGGCCTGCGCCAACTCAACGACAGCAGCGCGCTGGAAGGCATTGTCGACACCGTGATCGCGGCCAACGCCAAAAACGTGGCCGAGTACCGCGCCGGCAACGCCAAGGCGCTCAATGCGCTGGTGGGGCAGATCATGAAGGGCAGCGCCGGCAAGGCCAACCCGCAGCAGGTGAACGAGTTGCTCAAGGCCAAGCTGGGGTAGACCATCACCCCGGCCGCGGACCTGGCGCCGCATCCACCCACGCCGCACACCTGGCTGGAAGACCTGCAGGCCTTGATGGTCGGTTGCCTGCTGGTGGCCCTGGCAGTGTGTCTGTTTCGCGAGGCCGGCCTGTTCACCGGCGGCACCACGGGCGTGGCCTTTCTGATCCACTATGTGTGGGGTTGGCCGCTGGCCGGCGTGCTGTTTGTGGTTAACCTGCCCTTTTATGTGTTCGGCTGGCGACGCCTGGGCGCTGTCTTTACCCTCAAGACCTTTGCAGCCGTGGCCATGCTGTCGGCGAACGTGGCCCTGTTGCCGCAGTGGATTGGATTTACGCACCTGAACCCCTGGTTCGCCGCTATCATGGCCGGCCTGCTGGCGGGCACCGGCATCTTGATCCTGATCCGCCACGGCGCTAGTCTGGGCGGCGTCACCATCATGGCGGTCTATTTGCAAAAATCACGGGGCTGGCGCGCCGGCCATGTGCAAATGGCTGTGGACGGCGTGATTTTGTTGGCTGCTTTGGCCGTGACCACCCCGGCGCGGGTCTTGTTGTCACTGGTCGGTGCGCTCGCCCTGAATCTGGTGATCGGTGTCAACCACCGGGCTGACCGGTACTACGGTGTCTAAACAGGCCAGCGCCCGCTCAGCTGGACACTTCGGGACGTAAGGCATAACGGGTGCCCCGACCCACGCCGCTTTGGCTCAGGACGCCCATGTCGCACAGCTTGTTGAGTTCGCGATAGGCGGTGGCCCGCGACACGCGGCACAGGTGGCTGTACTTCGCGGTGCTCATACCGCCGTCAAAGCCTCCGGGGCCAGCGTCGTAGAGCTTGTCCACCGCTTTGGCTTGTGTTGCGGTGAGTTCGGGTGCGCGCGTGCGCAGGCCCGTCCAAAACTGGGTTTTCTGCACGGCCACTTGCATGTGCTGCGAGGTGCTGTCTGCGGCAGCTTGAACACGATTGACAAACCAAGTCACCCAGGGCGTCACATCAAGATCGCCTTGCCCAGTGACCGCCTGCAATTGGGCGTAGTAGCCCGTTAGGTCTTGCCACAGCTGTTTGGAAATACTCCACAGCCTTTGCTGCGTTTGCAGGTCCTGGGCCAGGGCCAGTTCAGCCAAGGCGCGGCCCACGCGGCCGTTGCCATCTTCAAGCGGGTGGATGGCTTCCAGCCACACATGGGCCAGGGCCGCGCGCACCAAGCCATCGGTCACGCCAAGCGACGCGTTGAACCAGGCCAGCAGCTGCGTCATCTCGGACATCACTTGGGCTGAGTCGGGCGCCTGGTAATGCACGATGTCGGGCTTGCCCAATCGTGGCGTCACGATTTGCATGGGCTCTGCGTGGTGACGGTAGGCACCGGTCACTATGGCTTGCAAGCCACTGTAGCCGCTTGGAAACAAGGCCGCCTGCCAGGCCCAGAGGGTCTCGTGCGTCAATGCCTGAGGTCCGTGCAGCAGCGCCGCCTGCAAGACATCGAGTGTGGCTTCCGTTCTAGCGTCACGCTGCTCCGGCCCGGCGACCAGGCCCAGCCGTCTGGCGGCGGAGGCTCGCACCGAAAGAACCTGAAGTGTTTCGCCCTCAATTTGGGCAGTTGCCACCGCCTCCTCCGCCCAACCCTGAAGCTGCAACTCGCCCAGCGCCACCAGGTGCAGGTGGTTTGCCAGGCCTATCGCACGGCCTTGGGAAAAACGCGCCGCGGACAAGGCCGGCGCTAGCACAGCAAGGTCGACCTCGAATGCGGGCCATTGCGGAGATTGCCAAATGTACATGTGAAGCTTAGTTTAGTCTTTTTCGCATCACATTTGAAGCGTGATTGAGGAATTTACGCTTCATCACGCCTTGGCCGTTGTCTTTACCTCACCCCGTAGCGATCCCGATAAGCCTGCACCGCCGCCAGATGGCTGTGGGGCGAGCCACCTGCCGAGGCGGCCAGGTAGGCCAGCAGGTCGGACAGCTCGGCAATGGCGCAGACCTGCAGGCCGAGTTGCTGGCGCACGTACTGCACCGCGCTGTAGGGCACGTCCAAGGTGCTTCCGTCGAGCTGCTTCTCGGTGGCCATTTCCTGCCGGTCCAGCGCAATCACCACCGCGTGTGGCGTGGCGCCGGCTGCCTGGATCAGCGCAATCGACTCGCGCACCGCAGTACCGGCGCTCATCACATCGTCGACGATCAGCACCCGGCCCTGCAGCGGGGCACCCACCAGCGAGCCGCCTTCGCCATGGTCTTTGGCCTCTTTGCGGTTGTAGGCAAAGGGCACGTTATGCCCCAGCCGCGCCAGCTCCACCGCCAGCGCCACCCCCAGCGGAATGCCCTTGTAGGCGGGGCCAAAAATCATGTCAAATTGCAGCCCACTGGCCAGCAGGCGCTGCGCATAAAATGCTGCAAGCCGACCCATCTTGGCGCCATCGTCAAACAGGCCGGCGTTGAAGAAATAGGGGCTCAGCCGCCCGGCCTTGGTCTTGAACTCGCCAAAGCGCAGCACGCCACAATCCAGCGCAAACTGCACAAAATCCCGCGCCAGCGCGTCCTGTGCCTCCACAGGGTTTGAACTGGCCGCAACTCGCTCTGACATGGGGAATTTCCTTGTTTAAACTGACCAGTCTCAACCTCAATGGCATCCGCTCCGCCAGCAGCAAAGGGCTCGAAGCCTGGCTGGTCAAAACCGCGCCCGATTGTATGGGTGTGCAAGAAGTGAAAGCCCAGGCCGAAGACGTGCAGGGCCGCTTTGAGCAGCTGGCCGGGCTGCAGGGGTACTTTCATTTTGCCGAGAAAAAAGGCTATTCGGGCGTGGGCCTGTACACCCGGCTGGAACCCAGCGATGTGCGCACCGGCTACGGCTCGGGCGAGTTTGACGCCGAGGGCCGCTACGTGGAACTGCGCTTTGACACCCCGCGCGCCAAGCACAGCATCATCAGCGCCTATTTCCCCAGTGGCTCCTCGGGCGAGGAGCGGCAGCAGGCCAAGTTCCGCTTTCTGGATGAGTTCTACCCGCATCTGCTGCGGCTCAAGGCCGAGCGCGACTTTATTCTGGTGGGCGATGTGAACATTGCGCACCAGGAAATCGACCTGAAGAACTGGAAAGGCAACCGCAAAAACTCCGGCTTTCTGCCCGAAGAGCGCGCCTGGATGAGTCGGCTACTGGGCGAGGCTGGCCTGGTCGATGTCTACCGCCAACTCCACCCCACCGCTACCGACGAGGCCTACACCTGGTGGAGCAACCGCGGCCAGGCCTACGCCAAGAACGTGGGCTGGCGGCTGGACTACCACCTCGCCACGCCCCAGCTGGCCGCTGGCGCGCGTAACGTGGAGATCTACAAGGGCGAGAAGTTCTCAGACCATGCGCCGGTGACGATTGCGTACGACTGGGTGGCATGAGGGGATGCCGGCGCTGACCTCATGGCGGCCCAATGCCGCCCGAGCCACCACGCCGCCGGCACTTATGGCGCGGTAGTCTCTTCAGAGGCGCCGTTACCGTCAGACGACCTTGGCCGTGATTGACCCAATCCCGGCACAGTGGCCTTCCATAACATCTCCCCGCTTGACGGCACCCACTCCCGCAGGTGTGCCGGTCATGATCAAATCGCCGGCTTTCAACTCGAAGATCGCCGAAAGGTGGGCGATGATCTCCGGAACACTCCAGATCAACTGGTTCAGGTCGCTTTTCTGTTTGGTCTCGCCATTCAGTTTCAACGAAATTTCACCACTTGACAAGTGGCCGACCTGTTCGACCGTGACGATATCGGTTATCGGTGCGCTGTGTTCGAATGCCTTACCAATCTCCCAAGGCCGGCCAGCTTTTTTTGCCTCACCCTGAAGGTCGCGCCGGGTCATGTCCAGGCCCAAGGCATAACCGTAAACATGGTTCAACGCTTTTTCGAGTGGGATGTCCGTGCCGCCAATACCGATTGCCACAACCATTTCCACTTCGAAATGAACGTTGCTTGACACCGATGGGTACGGAAAGTCCCCGTTGTTCAGAACCAAATTGTCAGGGTTCTTCTGAAAGAAGAAGGGCAGTTCGCGGTCGGGATCATGCCCCATCTCGCGCGCGTGTTCGGCATAATTTCTGCCAACACAGTAAATCCGGCGCACCGGAAACCGTGCTGCCTTGCCCCGTACTGCGACCGATACCCCTTGAATCGCAGGGATGACAAATTCAGCTTCAAGACTACTCATTTCAATTTTCCTCTTTTAGATACTAACGAGATGCAGCGAAATAACGAACCGACCTCTCCGCCCAAGCCATCAACTCATTGACGACAAAAGCGAAGGCAAAAATAACCAGCATGACGGCCCACAGATGCTCCATCAGAAAGTGGGACAGATAAATTTCAAAAAGGGTTCCGAACCCAACCACTGAAATCAGCAACTGCCCGATGATCACGCCTTTGACAGCACGGATCAGGCCCAAGCGAATCCCGGCGATTATTTCTGGAAGAGCGGCCCACAGATAGATGTGTCTAAAGCTCTGTGGCATGGAGGCGCCGAAGCTTCGAGCCATCTCCACCAACGATGGCGTGATGTTGCGTACACCGGCGCGTGCGTTCAGCATCACAATCCAAACCGCAAACAACACGACCGTAAGCACCATCGTTGTCTCGCCGATGCCAGCAACCACCATGATCACCGGCACCAAAGCAGACAGAGGCGCAGACAAAAATACGTTCACCCAAGGTAGCAGCAAGTCGTCAGCGATTTTGGAGCGCCCCATCAAGACACCAAGCGGGATGCCAATAAGAATAGAGATCAGCGACCCAGCAAAAAAGGCTTTGCCGGTAATGATCAGGGCCTTCAAAAAGCTCTCGGTCGGCGCTATCTCGACAATCCGCAGTGCGATCGCGCTCAGGGGCGGCAGGATCAACTTGGCGTCGGTATGCCCCAGAATTTCCCACAGGATGGCCCAGACGACCAGGGAGGAAAACAGCGGAAGACGATAACCAAATACGATCATTGTGCGCCCCTGTCAGTCAAGATACTGCTTAAGACTTTGCCAGATGTTCTCCACTGCGTCGAGGTACTCTGGCTGCCGGCGTATTTGCTCCGGATCGACATCACGCGAGATCTTTGGCTCTATGATTGCATGCACCCGGCTGGGCCGACGGTGCAGAAGAACAATGCGATCTGACACGTACACCGCCTCTTCGATGCTGTGGGTCACAAAAATAAAAGTCTTGCGCTCGTTGGCCACCAATTCGAGCAGATCTTCCTGAAATTTCCGGCGCGTCTGCTCGTCGACGGCTGAGAACGGCTCGTCCATCATCAGCACCTTTGCATTGACTGCCAGCGCGCGCGCCAAGCCAACGCGCTGTCGCATACCGCCCGAGAGTTCATGCGGGTACTTTTTTTCGAAACCCTTCAGACCGATCCGCCCAATGTAGCCGGCGGCAACCTCTTCACGTTCGGAGCGAGCCACGCCGCGCAGCTCCAGCCCAAACGCCACATTGCGCATGACTGTCGCCCAAGGCATCAAGGCAAAATCCTGGAACACGAATGCCCGTTCGGGGCCTGGCCCGGTGACCGTTCGCCCTTCAACCACAACTTCTCCGCTGCTTGCAGGCAAAAGCCCTGCAATGATCTTCAGCAAAGTGGTCTTGCCGCAACCCGACGGCCCAAGCAAGGTGGTCAACTTGCCTTCGGGAAAGTCAAGGGAAATATTGTTCAACGCCTCGATGCCACCCGGGTAAGTCTTGTGTACGCTGCGCACACTGACGATCGGTACGGGAGTGTGCGGTTGGGCAGGCACGGCGATAACGGAAGGGAATGTCATAAACGCGTTTCTGGACGGAATAGGGTCTTTTCAATGAACTCGATGCCTTCAATGAACAGCACCGAGGCCACGATGATTGAAAGTATGGCTGCGTACATGCTCGGATATTCAGCCACCGATTGGTTATAAGAAATCAGGTCACCAATCCCCGTAGGCGTAATCAGCAGTTCGGCCAGGATCACACCGATGAAGCCAGATGCGCAGCCGAGGCGCAGCCCGACAAAAATCATCGGGCTGGCCGAGGGAAGGACAATATGCCAGATAACCTGGCGCCGAGTACCAAGGAACGACTTGCCCATTTCAATCAGAGATGACGGCGTGTTCCGCACGGCGCCCAGGGCGTTCAACACAATCACGGGCATCGCCATGATGCAGACTGTCAGCACCTTGGCTGTCAAGCCGATGCCATAGGCAAAGGTCAAGACCGGGATCAATGCTGCAAGCGGGGCAGCTTGCGCAACGATGAAAACCGGGGCGAAAAGCCATTCGGCTGACTCTTTGAGACCCATCCAGACGCCCAGACAGACACCCAACACCACCGAGATGACCAAGCCCAGAAGCAACGGCTCGAGGGTCTTGGCAAAGGCCTTGAAAAGCGAGCCGTCAGCAGCCATGCCCCACAGAGCAGCCATGGTGTCGGAGAAGGCGGGAAACGCGGCACTCAGGCCAATTAGGCCAACCACCTCCCAAGCCCCCAGGACGACGGTAAAGGAGACCAGCCGTATGAAAAGTGGATGCGTCAATTGCATGAACAAAGCCAAGTGGAGGCCATACCCCGCGGCGTGGCCAAGAAAAACCCGCACGAGGCGGGCTGCTCCAGGAGGGAAAGAAGAGCGGCTTACTTGCCGATGGCTTTGCGGGCACGCTCCAGCGGCCCCAGGTACCAGAAGTTCTCAACCGCCAGGCTCGATACTGGGCCTTGCATCTGACCCGCTTCCACGTAAAACTCGAAGTCGCTCTTTGCGACTTCAGCGCTGCCACCACCCGGTGCGTAGATGCCTTCCTTGGTGGATACGGTGTAGAAATCCGTGACTTTGGTCAGAATCTCCTTGGGCTGATCAGCCATCAGTTTTCGCTTCGCACGCTCGCGCTCGATCACCGCCGGATCTGCATTCATCTCCGCCCACAAACGCGCGAACTCTGTGACGATGATATCGACCTGTTTTTCGTTGGCCTTGATCCAGTCGAGATTGCCAAACAGGGTTTCGTCCGATGCCGGGCTGCTGACGCCCGGCAGAACAATGAAACGGTCCCCGGCTTTTTCCATAAGTGTGTTCTTGTTGGCCAGGTCGATAATAGACGCCTTGATCTGGCCCTTCATCATCGCAATGATGCGATTCTCGGAGCCGGGCACGTAACTGCGGTCACCGAACTGGATGCCCTCCCGTTTCGCAATGATGTTGCCAATAGCCTCGGTTCCCGTGCCACGGGCATGGAAAGTAAAGGGTTGACCGTTCAGGTCTTTCCAGGACTTGTACTGCTTGTCAGCCACAGGGAAGAACACCAGCCGTGTGCCTTGAAACAAAATCCGCAGCGGGGCCTTGCTTTTCTGGATGACGGAGTACGGTGTACCCACCCCCAGATCGGCCTGCCCGTTGATCACGGCCTGGATCGCCAACTCTTCTTTGGCAAGGAAGGTGATCTCATAATCAACGCCTTTTTCCTTTGCCCGCTCGAGCGCGATCACCATCGATACGGTTTCAGTGGAAAGCACGTCGCCAAATGCAACGCGAATCTTCTTTTGCTGGGCGTTGACGGCACCCATGCCCACCGCAAGTGTCAAACCAGCAATTGCGGTACAGACAGCCCGCCGAGATGTTAAGGGGGTCTTGAACATGAAATGGCTCCAGATTATTTAAAACGATTCAATTAACCAGACTGTTGCTTTGTCACAAGGATCAGCATCATAAACCGTAGGTACATCCGTAGTTACCGTGTTTTCCCTAGGCTACGGGTCTCGGCCGAAGGGCTAGGGCGAGCATGCTCTGGGTGCCAGAGTTCGCATCATGCAGTAGCGAACGGGTGTCTTTGTGCGCCGAATTCAGCACCTGCTTGCACGTCTTGATCCAACCTTACTGTGAGTATTGATGATCGAATACAGTTGCGGGTTGCAGATCTACCAAATTTGAAGGACGACCGACATGGCAAATCAGACATCAAGAATCATTTACACACTGACCGATGAAGCACCGTTTCTGGCAACTTTTGCCTTCTTGCCCATCATTCGTACCTTTGCCGCGCCAGCGGGCGTCGACGTCATGTCGTCGGACATTTCGCTCGCTGGGAGGGTGCTCGGTGAGTTCCCGGAGTGCCTTGCCGAGTCGCAAAGAGTACCGGACAACCTGGCAGAACTTGGTCGCCTAACCCTACTGCCCGACACCAACATCATCAAGCTTCCCAACATCAGTGCGTCGGTCGCGCAGTTGATCTCCTGCATTAAGGAACTGCAGTCCCAGGGGTACGCCTTGCCGGACTACCCGGACGACCCAAAGACCGACGCTGAAAAATCCATCCGCTCGCGTTATTCCAAGTGCACAGGAAGCGCTGTGAACCCGGTGCTGCGCGAAGGTAATTCGGACCGCCGCGCGCCCCTGGCTGTCAAGAACTATGCCCGCAAAAACCCCCATTCAATGGCCGAGTGGAGCCAAGCATCGCGCTCCCATGTCTCCCACATGCACGATGGCGATTTCTACCACGGTGAAAAATCGATCACGTTGGACAAGGCACGTGACGTAAAAATGGAGCTCATCACCAAGAGCGGCAAGACGATCGTGCTGAAAGCCAAAGTGTCGCTGAAGGATGGCGAGATCATGGACAGCATGTACATGAGCAAGAAGGCCCTGCTCGAGTTTTACGAGAAAGAGATTGAGGACGCGCACCAGACCGGTGTGATGTTCTCCTTGCACGTCAAGGCCACCATGATGAAGGTGTCCCACCCCATTGTGTTTGGCCATTGCGTCAGAATTTTCTACAAAGACGCCTTCAACAAACACGCCAAACTGTTTGACGAGTTGGGTGTGAATGTGAACAACGGCATGGTCAACCTGTATGACAAACTGGCCACACTGCCGCAGTCGCAGCGGGAAGAAGTACTCCGGGATTTGCACGCCTGCCATGCGAATCGCCCCGAGCTGGCCATGGTGGACTCTGCCAAGGGAATCACCAATTTCCACTCTCCCAACGACGTCATCGTGGATGCGTCCATGCCCGTAATGATCCGCAACGGTGGCAAGATGTGGGGCGCCGACGGTCGACTGAAGGATGTCAAGGCAGTGATGCCCGAGAGCACTTTTGCTCGCATCTACCAGGAGATGATTAACTTTTGCAAGTGGCATGGCAATTTTGATCCCCGCACGTTGGGAACAGTGCCCAATGTAGGCCTCATGGCTCAGCAGGCTGAAGAGTACGGATCCCACGACAAGACATTCGAGATCACGGAAGACGGCGTGGCCAACATCACCGACCTTGCCACGGGCGAAGTTCTGTTGGCGCAAGACGTCGAAGAGGGCGATATCTGGCGCATGTGCCAGCTAAAAGATGCCGCAGTGCGCGACTGGGTCAAGCTGGCAGTAACCCGCGCTCGTAACTCCGGCATGACGGCAGTGTTCTGGCTGGACCCCTACCGCCCGCATGAGCAAGAGTTGATCCATAAGGTCAAGACCTACCTGAAAGATTTCGACACCAGCGGTCTTGACATCCAAATCATGTCGCAGGTGCGTGCCATGCGTTACACGCTGGAGCGTGCGACCCGTGGCCTGGACACCATCTCGGTCACCGGGAATATCTTGCGTGACTACCTGACTGACCTATTCCCCATCATGGAACTGGGCACCAGTTCGAAGATGCTGTCGATAGTCCCGTTGATGGCTGGCGGCGGGATGTATGAAACCGGCGCTGGCGGGTCTGCGCCCAAGCATGTGCAGCAGTTGGTGGAAGAAAACCACCTGCGCTGGGATTCGCTCGGTGAGTTTCTGGCGCTGGCCGTTAGTCTGGAAGACCTGGGCCTGAAAACCAACAATGAAAAAGCCAAGATTTTGGCCAAGTCACTCGACCAGGCGACAGGACTGTTGCTGGACAACAAGAAAGGTCCATCCCCCAAGACCGGACAGCTCGATAACCGCGGCGGACAGTTCTACCTTGCCATGTACTGGGCACAGGAGCTCGCAGCCCAGACGCAGGACAAGCAATTGCAGGAGCACTTCGCCCCACTTGCCAAAGCACTGGCCGACAACGAGCAAAAAATCCTCGAAGAGTTCAGAGCAGTACAAGGAAAGCCGGTTGATATTGGCGGGTACTTCATGCCAGACAGGAAGAAGGTTACCGATGTCATGCGCCCCAGCGCTACATTCAATGCACTGTTGGCCGGCGAGCCATGCGTATGAACGCTTCAGCGTAGGCGTGTCCATTCGGTAAATCCCCCCGCCTTCCGGATGCATGGCGGAAGCGGGGGATCTCACGGTGCAGGTTTGCAAGTGCAAGCGGTTTGCGGACGATGGGCCGGTAACGATGGCTTGCGGCTGGGATATCTGCAATTAGCGAAAGTGCCTCTCACATGAAGTCCGCTGTTATCCGCCAAGCAGTTCTCGCAGACCTTGACGACGTCGCGTCTGTGTTCGACCAATATCGGCAGTTTCAAGGCAAAGCATCGGACCTGAAGGCCTGCCGTGCGTTTCTGCGCGAGCGCTTCGATCATGGCGAGTCGGTCGTCTTCTTGGCATTCCTTGATGAGCAGCCTGTGGGAATGGCGCAGCTCTATCCCAGCTACTCCTCCACAGCGCTTGCACGGGTGTTCATCCTCAATGACCTTTTTGTGTCAGAAGTTGGGCGTCGGGCAGGTGTGGCCACGGCATTGCTGCAGGCGGTAGAGCAGTACGCCTGGACTTTTGGCGCCTGCCGAGTCAGCCTGAATGTGGCTCAATCCAACGTGCCGGCTCAGGATCTGTACCATGCCAGAGGCTGGACCCAGGACGACGAGTTCTTCATGTTCCACAGGTTTCCGCCCAAGGCTTGATCCGTGGCGCAGGCATGAACTCACGATCAAACATGCGCCTGCTGGCGCAAGCCAAGGCTTACACCAACAACCTGTCGGCAACGGCGGAGTTGCTCCTGGCAGAGTTTGTAGCCAGTCAGCAGAGCGCACAACGCAATCACCAACACGTGGCCGATGCGTGTGCTGCCGATTGGAATGCGGTGCATGCTGCGGTCGGTTCATTGGCTCAAAAGGGGCAAACCATTGCCGATGCACTGGTCGCCGGTTAGGCCTCACCCCAACCGCACCATCACCGGCCTGTCATGTGTGGTGGCCTGCTCAGCTTGACCATCCAGCCGGGCCCGCGCTCCGGCAAAGCACTCAATGCCCGCTGGCAGAACCACCCCGGTCTGGGCCGACTCGGTCCAGATGTGGCTGGTGATTTCAACGGCATTGGGGTCGTCGTAGCAGCCGCGCGCGATGGCGCGAACTTCCGGCCAGCGCTCGAAGGTCAGGCCGACGGTGGTGCCGCAGTTCGGGCAAAAGTGGACATAGACTTTTTTCTGGCTGCCGTCCGACACATGCTCGTACCGACTCAGCTCACCGTCATTGAACTGGACGGCATCCAACGGGAAGATCGATTCCGCAAAGAAGGAGGTGCCCGTTACGCGTTGGCAGAACTTGCAGTGGCAGGCAAAGGTGCGCACGGGCGGCTGGTTGGCACGGAATCGAACCTTGCCGCAAAGGCAGCCGCCTTCAAGGATGATGGACATGATGTCAGGGAATAGCTTCAACGTGCTTGGCAAAATTATTGAGGATGGCCTGCCACCCCTCACGCTGTTGCTCCACGGGGTTTTCGGTTTCAGCATCAAACGTGACGCGCACCGTGACACCATTGGCGCCGGCCATGAACTCGACCGCACAAACCCGGTCGCCAAACGAATACGCAATCAACTCGTTGGGCACGATCTTGGTGTACGTCCCGGCGAAGTCAAAGCCGAAGCTGCCGTCTTTGGCTTCCATGCGTGATGAGAATGCCCCGCCCACGCGCAGGTCGACCGTCGATGTGGTGGTGTGCCAATCATCAGACGCCGCATTCCACTGCGTGATGTCGTCTGGCGTGGTGTAGGCGCTCCAGACTTTGCCGACGGGCGCCTTTATGAGGGTTTCAACAGTGATTTTCATAAGGGTGACTCCTGATGTCGTGGGGGTTCAAGCGGGTTATTTTGGCCGCTACCGCAGCAAACCCGCCGCCCCGGCCAGACAGCTCAGGCCGGCCATCAGGGTCAGGCGGCGGCGTAGCGGCAGCCAGGCCTGCAACTGGTAGTGCGGGTAACGGCGCTCATCCACCAGCAGGCACAGCCCCAGCAGCAGGGCCAGGCCGAGAAGGCCCCAAGCCGGCGGCAGCAGCAGCGCCAGCCAGGCCAGCAGGCTGGGCGTCACGCCCCACAGGTAGGGGCCGGCGTCGGCGCCAGGCCGGTCGCGCATCGCCAGGCCCCAGTGGATGGCGCCCAGAAAGCTGGCGATGGTGGCGCCATAGCTTGCCAGTGCCTGGCTGATGAAGGCCTGGTGACCCAACTCGGGCCACAAGAGCGCCAGTGCCAGCACCGCAAACGGGATCAAGCCGCCGGCACCGAGCCAGCTGGCCCAGGCCGGTGGCGCGGTCGCCACCGGTGCAGTCATTCCGGGTCAGTCGGCTCGGCGCCCGGCGCCTGGGCCGGGGTGGTGGCAGCGTCGCCCATGGCTGCGGGGGCGCACATGACGCTGCCGTTCCACTTTTGGCCGCACCAGCAGTAGCCGTCGGCATTGATCAAACAGGTACCGGTACCGCAGCAGCGCTCATCGTCTTCCATGGTGGTGTCTTTCGCAGTTAGGAGGTGGCTCTATTGTCTTCAAACCCGGGCGCTGTTGCCAGGGTCGGGGCAATGTCAAAATCGATCATGGCCATGAACCCCGTCAACCCCAAGAAACTGCTCTTGAGCAAATGGACCGCCGTGGTGCCCATAGGCCGCAACAAGCACTTTTTGGTGGCCAAGGTGATCCTGCCCGAGCCGCCGGCGCTGGCGGTAGAGTGGGTGGACCTAGAGGCGGTGCATTCCAAAACGGTCACCCGTATCGCTTGGCGCGAGCTACGCGACACCAGCCGCTGGCGCCAGGGCTGGGTTTGAATTACCGGCTACGACCGTGGATACAACCCAATCGCCTTTTGCTGGAACTGCGCCATGATCATCAACAATTGTTGTGCGGCTTGAATGGCGGCTTGCAGACGTTCAAAGCGTTCGTTCGGACTGTCTGGGTAGTCATGGACGAATTGGTTGCGCACCTGGCGTAACACGAGCCAGTTGTCGGCACTGTCTAGCCAGGCAAGTTGTTCCAGGCGAGCAAATCGATCTATGGCAGACATGGGTGCTATGTCCTCGCCCATGGCTTTCAGCACTGACGGCATAAGACGCGCGCCCATATCGTCCTGCAGCCTCGTGTAGCGGTAGGCGAATTGGTCAAGAAGCCGACGGTCGTCCTTGTTCAGGTGCGTGTAGTCTTCAGTGCCAAGCGCACGCAATTGCATGTCTTGTAAGGCCTCTGACAGTGCGTCGGCATGGCCTTGGCATACCGTCTGGATGTGCTGTAGCGCCAGTTGCTCAGGGCTGGTAGTCATTGAATCTGAATGCCGGTGGCGTGGGCGACCGCGACGATCGGCCTGGGGTCATTGGGTTGCTCGATGACCACATCGACTTTGCGCTCCCCAAGCACGCGCTCCAGCAGGATCAGCATGCGGATTTTCTTGGCAAAGGGCTCGTCGTCCGTCATCGGCGTCGGGCGCACCAAAACGTCAATGTCACCTCCTCTTTTTGCATCATCCACGCGCGAACCAAACAGCCATACCGCTGCTTTGTCTCCGAAGGCGCTGCTGGCAGCGTCACGGATGGCCTGAATTTGATCGGTGGTGAGACGCATGGAATGGTGTGGTTCGATCAATTTGCAATATAGCATTCGCTATGGCGTCGGGCCAATCAAAATTCAATCCTGCCGTACAAAACCAAGGGTGCCTGGCCAGAGCCGCTGGCGCCAGGTCTGGGTTTAATTTTGCTATCATTTATATAGCTATAATCCCAATAACCACGTGGCCTAGAGGCTAAAAACGCTTAAAGAAATTTCAAACCTATGACCACCTCTGCCCACTACCCCAGTCTTCGCGACCGCACCGTGCTGATCACCGGCGGCGCCACCGGCATCGGCGCCTGCCTGGTGGAACAATTTGCAGCCCAGGGCGCGCGGGTTGGTTTTCTGGACATTGACGCTGACGCCGGTACCGCGCTGGCGCAACGCTTGGCGGGCGCACAGCACGCGCCGCTGTTTGTGCCGGCCGACTTGACCGACATCGCAGCCTTGGAGCGAGGCATCGACGCGGTGCGCCAGCACTTTGGCCCGATTGCCGTGCTGCTGAACAACGCCGCCAATGACCAGCGCCACAAGGTGGAGGACACCACGCCCGAGAGTTGGGACGCTGGCATCGCGGTCAATCTCAAGCACCAGTTTTTTGCCGCCAAAGACGTGGCCGCTGATATGCGCCAGGCCGGCGGTGGGTCCATCGTCAACTTTGGCTCGGTCAGCTGGATGCTCAAGATGGGGGGCATGCCGGTGTACACCACAGCCAAGGCGGCGGTGCAGGGCCTCACGCGCAGCTTGGCGCGAGATTTTGGGCCCTTCAACATCCGGGTCAACACCCTGGTGCCGGGCTGGGTCATGACCGACAAGCAACTGCGCCTGTGGGTGACCGACGCCGGTCGCGCCGACATCGCACGCGGCCAGTGCCTGCAGCAGATGGTGATGCCCGAGCACATTGCGCGTATGGCGCTGTTTCTGGCGTCTGACGACAGCGCCATGTGCACGGCGCAAGACTTTGTGGTGGACGGCGGCTGGGTCTGACCCGGGTTTTGGCGGATGAACAAGGACAACACGATGCAGACCACGATTCGACTGGCTCGACCCGATGACTTCACGGCCTGGCTGCCGCTGTGGCAGGGTTACCAAACCTTCTACAAAACCCAGATTCCGGCCAGCGTGACTGAACTGACCTGGGCGCGCTTTCACCAGCCCGGCGACATGCATTGCGCGGTGGCTGAAGCTGATGGCGGCCTGGTCGGTCTGGTGCACTACATCGCGCACCGCAGTTGCTGGACGGCGGGCGACTACTGGTACCTGCAAGACCTGTTTGTGCTGCCGCAGCAGCGCGGCACCGGTGTGGGCCGGGCGTTGATCCAGCATGTGTACGCCTCGGCCTTAGCCCAGGGCGCGGCCCGCGTCTGGTGGTTGACGCACGAGTCCAACACCGATGCATGCATCTGTATGACAAAGTGGCCGACAAAAGCGGTTTTGTGCAATACCGTAAGCTCTTGCCGCAGTCCTGAGGATTGCTTGGCTCTCAATGTATTTGACGGCTGTGCGCTCCCAACCGTTCTCGTTTTAAAAGGTTTCGCGTGGTGCTCGCGGCTTGAGAGGGACGACTTTCGTTAACAACTACGACTTCGGCATTCTTTCTAAAAGCCCTGCGGACACTCGCAATTCAATCCGGAAAACCTTCTGGCAGCCTGTGCTGCAAATTGCTCCGGAGATAACCGTACTTGCAATGGCAATTCGAACTCGTTTAAAATGACCTCATGTAGTCACAAGGGAGATCGCTATGGAAACAGTGCAAATCCGCGAAGCCAAGGCCAGTTTTTCTGCGCTGGTGGCCGCCGCTGAGAAAGGCCGACCCACACTTGTGAGCCGCCACGGTCGACCCTGTGCACTGATCGTGCCAGTGGCCGACGGCGCACGCCTCTATCCGCTAGAGATGCCCAATCTGGCAAACTATCTCTTGGCCTTGCCTGAGCCGCTATCGACCCAGCGCGACGCGACGCCACTGCGAGGCGTTGACTTTGGTTAACGGCTACTTACTCGACACCAGCGTCGTGTCTGTTCTCGCACCTGGCCGCGAAGCCTTTGTGCCCACACCCTTGGGTGAATGGCTGCAAGTGCATCACAAGCAACTCTATTTGCCTTGCATCGCTATTGCAGAAATGGCGCAGGGCATTGGCAAATTGCGACGCGCAGGCGGCGTTGACCGGGCAGACCGTCTTGATCGCTGGTTGGACGGACTGTTGGGCACCTATGCAGACCGTATCTTGCCGCTGGATGCACAAGCCGCCCGGCTGGCCGGTCAAATTTCGGATGCAGCTATTGCGCAGGGTCGCCATCCGGGCTTTGCAGACGTTGCCATCGCAGCGCTGGCTCAAAACGCAGGGCTGCTATTACTGACCTGCAACCTTAAGCACTTCGAGCCCCTGGGTGTGGCATGCGCTGACCCGTTGATCAAACTGCCGGCATAAAAAAACTCATCGAAAAACAAAGGAGGCGTTGCAATAGGCTACATCAGCCTGTTGACAGGCAAAAAAGATTGCAGTCAGTAGACCGGTGTGCAGCGGGAGCGGGCATTAGCCTTGAAAAAGTCAACGTGGAGTCCCAAATCTAAGTCCGAGACTTTGACGCTGGTGCTGCGGCGTTGAATCTGCGCAAGTTCTAAACTATGACCGCAAGTTCTAAACATTGTTATCACGCTTCTCCACGCTGGCGGCACCGCCGAGTTGGCGGCGCGGCTGCAGTTGCCCATCATCGGGCTGCGCCCCGGGGATCAGTTCTGGATCGAAGGTTTGGCCGAGCAAAACCAGATGTTTGGCTTTCCGCCCTCTGCCGCTTTCACACCCACGCGCTGGCTGCAGGACGGCGACTAGGTCACTGTCGGCCACTGCCGCCTGGATGTGCGGCACTGCCCAGGCCACACCCCGGGCCATGTGGTGTTTCATTCGCCCGAGATCGGCCGCACCGATTTCCCGCAGGGCGACCACGACAGCTTTGGCCGCGAGCGCAAGAGCAACCCCTACGTGGGCGGCACCTGAGGCGGATTGGCTATGGTTGCGGCGCCATGTGACGCCTGAAGGTTTCTCCAGCTGCGCACCTGAACGCCTTGCCGGGCCATGGTGTCGTCGCCGCCATAGACCAGTTGCGCTGGTAGCGCCGCGGGCCCGGCATAGCGCATCCACTTGGTTAGTCCGGTCACAAAATCGGCGTTGAACGTCTGCCCGGATTTGATTTCCACCGGCGTCAGTAAGTCGCCCTGTTCAATCAGCAGGTCCACTTCGTCCCCGGTGTTGTTGCGCCAGAAGTACAAGTTGGACGGCAAACCCTGGTTGAAGCGCTGCTTCAAGAACTCGCTGATGACCAGATTTTCAAAAAGCGCGCCGCGCGCCGGGTGAATTGACAGGTGGGCGGCGTCTTGGATACCCATCAGATAGGCGGCCAGGCCGGTGTCGTGAAAATAGAGCTTGGGTGTCTTGACCAGTCGTTTGCCAAAGTTCTTGTGATGCGGTTGCAGCAGGAAAATCACGTAGCCGGCCTCCAGCACCGACAGCCAGGCGCCGATAGTTTTGTGGGTAACACCGCAATCGTTGGCCAGGCTGGTCATGTTGAGAAGTTGCCCACAGCGTGCCGCGCACATCTTTAAAAAACGCTGAAACAGGCTTAGATTTTGTACTTCAATCAGCTGACGAACATCGCGCTCCACATAGGTCATGACATAGTTGGCAAACCAGCGCTCGGGCGCCAGTTGCCGGTCGTGGATGGGCGGGTAGAAGCCGCGCCACAGCAACTCGTCCAGGCTTGGTACGGGCAGGGGGGCGCTGCCAAGCTCCTGCAATGAGAATGGCAGCAATTGCACCAGGCCCACTCGGCCTGCCAGGGTTTGCGTGATGGTTGACAACAGACCAAATTGCTGCGAACCGGTCAGCACAAACTCTGCCATGCGCCGATTCGCGTCGACCCTCGTCTGCAAGTAAGAGAACAGCGGCGGGCAGCGCTGCACTTCGTCGAGGATGGCGCCGTCCGGCAGGCGTGCCAGAAAACCGCGAGGGTCGTCTTGGGCAAAGGCAAGGGTGTCGGGGTCTTCCAATGACACATAGCGCTTGTCTGGAAACGTGCTTTGGGCCAGCGTGGTTTTGCCCGCCTGGCGCGGCCCTGTGATCGCAATCACCGGATAACCTTTGGCAAGTTCCAGAAGTGTAGCGGTCGCTTGACGGGTAATCATTTTACAAATTGGTAATTGAGTTACCGTATTGTAAATTGAATAGAAGGCCGCGCCAACTTAAGCGGGCCGGGGGATCAGTTGGGCTTGACGCGCTCGAACAGCGGCATCACCCTGGGCAGGTTGGCCTCGATGTCGCCGATGCGGGTGGTGCCCGAGGGGTGGGTGGACAGCCACTGTGGCGGTGCGCCCTTGTTGGCTGCGCTCATTTTTTGCCAGAGCGTTACGCCGGCGCGCGGGTCGTAACCGGCTCGGGCAGCCAGTTCCATACCGACCAGGTCAGCCTCGGACTCGTTGTCGCGGCTGAATTGCAAGGTGAGCAATTGCGCGCCGTAGTTGGTGACGGTTTGCCCGATCTGGCCCAGCCCAAGCAGTTGGGTCAGCAGGCTGGCGCCGATGTTGGTGGCCGTGCTCTTGCCCATACGCTCTCGGGCATGCTCGCGCAAGGCATGGGCCACTTCATGGCCCATCACCATAGCCACCTCGTCGTCGGTCAGCTTGAGCTGGTCCAGGATGCCGGTGTAGAAAGCGATCTTGCCGCCGGGCATGCAATAGGCATTGATCTGCTTGCTGCCGATCAGGTTCACCTCCCATTGCCAGTTGGCGGCGCGGGGGTTCCACTGGAGGGCATGGGGAATGATCTTGGCGGCAATGGCGCGCAGGCGAATCAACTGCGGGTGGTCTTTACCCGCCAAAGCCTTTTTTTCATTGGCTTGCTGGAGCATCTTCTGATACTCCTCTGCCGATGATTTTTCCACACCGTCGGCATCCACCAAGTTGCTGAAGGGCGAATTTCTGCCAACATCCACTCCCTCGCGCGTCTGAGCCGTGGCCGGGAACCCGATGAAAAAGGCCAAAGCGAGTGCCAAGGCGGGGGCAGACGCCATCCGCCAAGGCCTGGCGCGGCGGGCAGGGTTTGAATCAGTGCGTGTTGGATGCAGCATAAATTTCATAAGTCAGCGCGTATTATTCTCCAATGTCACCAGATGCCGCCACCACCACCCAAATCAAGCCCACCTGGCTCGCCACCTTCAGGGTCTACCTCGAGCCGCCCACCCTGCGCATGCTGGCGCTGGGCTTTTCAGCCGGGCTGCCCCTGCTGCTGGTGCTGGGCACCCTGAGTTTCTGGCTGCGTGAGGCAGGCGTTGACCGCACCACCATTGGTTACCTGAGCTGGGTTGGGCTGGCCTACGCGTTCAAATGGGTCTGGGCGCCGCTGGTCGACCGCTTGCCTATACCTGTTCTGACCCGGCTGCTGGGGCGGCGGCGCAGTTGGTTGCTGTTTTCGCAGTTGGCCATCATGGCCGGGCTGGTGGCCATGTCCTTCAATGACCCGCAACAGGCCTTGCAGCCCGTGGTGTGGGGCGCGCTGGCGGTGGCTTTTGGCTCAGCCACGCAAGACATTGCGCTGGACGCTTACCGCATCGAATCCGCCGATACCGACCGCCAGGCGGCGCTCGCTGCGGCCTACCAGACCGGTTACCGGCTGGCCATGATCTGGGCTGGCGCCGGCGTGCTGTGGATTGCCGCGCGGGCCGAGGTGGCGCAGGCCGCTAATTACCAGTTTGCCGCCTGGCAAACCGCCTACCTGGTGATGGCGGCCAGCATGGCGGTGGGCGCGCTCACTGTGTTGTTGTCGCCCGAGCCCGCGCACGCACCGGTGCCCGTGGCGCGCAACGTGGGTGACTGGTTGCGCAGTGCCTTGGTCGAGCCCTTTGCCGATTTTTTGCGCCGTTACCAATGGCAGGCGGCATTGATCCTGGCGTTGATCGCCATTTATCGCATCAGCGACGTGGTGATGGGCATCATGGCCAACCCCTTCTACGTGGACATGGGCTACACCAAGGCCGAAGTGGCCGCCGTGACCAAAATCTACGGCGTGATCATGACGCTGGTGGGTGCATTTGTCGGCGGGGCGTTGGCGATGCGGCTGGGGGTGATGCGGGTGCTGATGCTGGGCGCGGTGTTGAGCGCTGGCAGCAACCTGCTGTTTGCTCTGCTGAGCACGCGTGGCCATGACCTTACCGGCCTGATTTGGGTGATCTCGGCCGACAACCTGGCCAGCGGCATCGCCTCGGCGGCCTTTATTGCCTACCTGTCGAGCCTGACCAACATCAGCTACTCGGCCACCCAATATGCGTTGTTCAGCTCCATGATGCTGCTGTTGCCCAAGTTTCTGGCAGGCTACTCCGGCCGCTATGTGGATGCCTTTGGTTACCCCAACTTCTTCATCGCCACGGCGCTGCTGGGGGTGCCAGTGCTGCTGCTGGTGTGGCTGGCCTCGCGCGTCCGGCTGCGCTAACGGCCGCACTGGCTGGCGGGTTTACTTAACTTTACGGCCGCTTCAAGCCACGGACCGCTGGCGGGCCTAGACTGTCCTTATGAGCCACCAACTGCTGATGATTGAAGACGACGCGCGGCTGGCCCGTATGGTGGCCGATTACCTGGGTCAATCGGGCCTTGGTGTCAGCATCGCGGGTGACGGGCAGCAGGGCCTGGCGGCGGTGCAAGCCAATGCGCCTGCGCTGGTGATTCTGGACCTGATGCTGCCTGACGTGGATGGTCTGGAGGTGTGCCGCCGCATCCGGGCGTTGCCCGGTGCCCTGGCCCGCACCCCGGTGCTGATGCTCACCGCCAAAGGTGACCCAATGGACCGCATCATCGGCCTGGAAATTGGCGCCGACGATTACCTGCCCAAGCCCTTTGAGCCGCGTGAGCTGCTGGCCCGCATCCGCGCCGTGCTGCGTCGGCATGTGGACGGCCCGCCCGCCGAGCACGCCGTGCTTCGCTTTGGCAGCCTGGAAATTGACCAAGACGCCCGCACGGTGACCGTCAGTGGGCAGGCCTGCGAGCTGACCTCTTACCAGTTTGACCTGCTGCTGGCCCTGGCCGAGCGGGCCGGTCGGGTGCTCAGCCGCGACCAGATCATGGAGGCGGTGCGCGGCCGTGAGCTCGACGCCTTTGATCGCTCGATCGACGTGCACATGGGGCGCATCCGCGCCGCCATAGAGCTCGACGTCAAGAACCCCAAACGCATCCTCACCGTGCGCGGTGTGGGCTATGTATTTGCCCGGCAACAGGACTGAGCGTGTTCTTCAAAAAGCTGTATGTGCGGATCTGGCTGGCGGTGGTGCTGGCTGTGGCGGTACTCACCCTGTTGGTCGGCTGGGCCTGGCGCCTGGCGGCCGAACCGCCGCTGCGCGAGGTCGTGCTGCGCAACCAGGCGGGTGAGATCATTGGCCAGGGGCACGCGCGCATGATGCGCAGGGCGCCAGCGGCCGAGGGCGCCCCGCTCGACACAGAACGCGATGAAGAGCCTGAAACCGCGCGCAAGCTGCCCGGGCCCCGTGGCCATTTTGGCAATGGCCCTGAATTTGTGGTCCGCATGCATGATGGCCAGACCGTACACATGCACATGCCGCGCCCGCCGCCGTCGGTCTGGTACCGGCCGCCCTTTGGCTTTTTTTGGTCCTTGGTGCTGGTGGCGGTCGCAGTGGCCCTGGCTACCTACCCCATCACGCGCAAGCTGACGCGGCGGCTGGAACGCTTGCAAAACGGGGTTCAGAAGTGGGGCGAGGGCGATTTGTCCACCCGCGTCAATGAGTCGGGACAAGACGAGGTGGCCGACCTGGGGCGGCGCTTCAACCAGGCGGCCGAGCGGGTGCAAACCCTGGTTCAATCACACGAGGCACTGCTGGCCTCACAAAAATCGCTGTTGGCCAATGCCTCGCATGAGCTCCGTTCGCCGCTCACGCGCATCCGCATGGGGCTGGAGTTGATGGGCAGCGAGGCATCGCCGGCGACACGGCTTGAAATCTCACGCAACATCACCGAACTGGACCAACTGATTGAAGAAATCTTGCTGGCCAGCCGGCTTGACGCTCGTGACGCCAATTTGGGTACGGTGGAGTCAGTTGACCTGATCGGGCTGGCCGCCGAAGAGTGCGCCCGTGTCGGGGCGGAGCTGATCCTTGACCTAAGTCCAGCATGGCGCGCCGCTCAAACCTCAGCACCTGGGGATGCGGCCCTGCCGGTGCAGGGGGTGGCCAAGCTGCTGCGCCGCGCGGTGCGCAACCTGCTGGAGAATGCGCATCGCCACGCAGCCGGCGCCATCACCCTCGGGCTCAGTCAGGCTGCGGGGCATGCCGTCATCTGGGTCTGCGACCAGGGCCCGGGTGTACCACCCGACTTGCGCGAACGCATTTTTGAGCCGTTTTATCGTTTGCCCGGGGCAACCGAGCGCGATGGTGGCGTTGGCCTTGGGCTGGCGGTGGTCAAGTCCATCGCCCTGCGTCATGGCGGCAGCGTGCACTGCGAAGACCGCGCCGGTGGCGGCGCTTGTTTTGTGATGCAACTGCCCTTGGCCCCCCACGCCTAGTTGAGCGATGCAAAAGTTTTTTCAAAAAAAGTGTTGCTGTATCCCCCAAATGGGGGATAGCGTGCCGGCGCCCAGCCCGATAAAGTTCACTCACTGCTGTCACAGTGATAAAGGTTTTTGGCATGCAAGCCACATCAGATGGGCGCTTTCGTCGAAAACCCAGGTTTCCAACGACGTCCCATGGGGGACTTTTACAAAGCCAACTTTAATCGGTTGGCTTTTTTTTGGCCTGCGGCAGGTGTTCGCTTTGACTGTTAAGCCCAGCTTAAGCTGCGCGCGTTAAGGTCGGTACTGCTTCTGCTGGCGTCTGCCGTGGCATGAAGCGGCAAATCAACCAAGGATGTTCAAATGACTGTGATCAATTTCGGCCAAGTGGCCAAGTTCCGTTGGCTCGCCGTGGCTGTGGCCAGCGCCATGCTGGTTACAGCCTGTGGTGGCGGCGGCAATGTGTCGGCAGACCTGCCCACGCCCACACCGCTGGCAGCTGCAGCGGTGTATGCCGGGCCCATCGCCGGCTTTGGCTCGGTGATCGTGAACGGCATGCGTTTCTCTTCGGTCGGTGCAGACCTGGTCGACGACGACAGCCAAGCCATCGAGTTGCAGGACCTGGCAATTGGCATGACGGTGCGCGTCAGCGGCGACGCGGACGACAGCACCCAGCTCGGTACTGCCCGCAAGCTTGAGGTGGTGCGGGGGACCCGCGGCGCCGTGACGGCGGTGGACCAGGGTGCCAGCACGCTGACGGTGCTGGGTCAGGTGGTGCGTACCGATACGGCCACTGCTTTTCAGGGGCTGGCCAATTTGGCGGCCCTGACAGTGGGGCAGGTGGTCGAAGTCTACGGCGCGACCCAGGCCGACGGCAGCCTGCTGGCCACGCTGGTCGAAACCAAGGCGGCTCTTGGCGGCGTTCGCCTGACGGGGGTGGTGCAGGGCTTGAATGTGCCGGTCGCTACTTTTCAGGTCGGTAACTTGACCGTGAAATATGACACCGCTCTGGTCACCGGTGTGCTGCGCGATGGGCAGCAGGTGCGAGTGAGAGCCGCCACTGAGCCGGTGAACGGAGTGCTGACGGCCACTGCGGTGCGCAGCGCTGCCGTTGGTGTCATAGACGGCAGCTCGGTCAGCGCAGGCACGCGGATGAAGGTCAAAGGCATTGCCTTGGCGGCGCCGGTCAATGGTCAGCTCCAGATTTCCGGGACCACCGTGGACCTATCGCAGGCGCAGATCAAGTCCAGCGGTGGTGCCACCAGCATTGTTGCTGGGCAGGTCTTGGAAGTCAAAGGGCTCTGGAATGGCACCCTTTTGCAGGCCACCGAGATTGAGCTCGAAGGTTACCGGGAAAGTCAGCTGGGCGGGCGTCATGAACTGTACGGCGCCATCAGCAGCCTGAACGGCAGCATGGCGGTGGTCAATGGCGTCACAGTGGACTTGGCCCGCGGACGGTTCGAGCACGGCAACCTGGCGCAGGTCGTGGTTGGCAGTTACGTGGAAATCAAAGGCAATCTGGCGGGCAACGTCTTGCAGGCCAACAAGGTCGAGTTGAAATCATTGGCTACGGCCAGCGGTATCAGCTACGAGCAGTTTGGGCCAGTGACTGACTTTGTGTCGGTGGCCAACTTCCGGCTCAATGGCTTGCAGGTAGATGCCTCCGGCGCGCGCTTTGAGCACCTCGGTGCCGCGGGTCTGGCGAATGCGGTTTATCTTGAGGTCAAGGGCGTGCAGGACAGCCGCGGTGTTTTCATGGCCAGCAAGGTCGAGCTCAAGTCGCGGTCGTCGCGGGACTGAGCCCATCGGCGAGACCTCAAAGCCCATAGACCTGCCGGACCGCCCCTCCGATGGCCGTCATGTCAGTCGCCGAGATTTCCCCTAGGTACTTGCTAATGCGCAGCTTGTCGATGGTGCGCACCTGGTGGCAAAGTGCCACAGAGTTCGGACCGACTGACGGCACGCCAACCACGACCGGCGGCAAAACTTTGGCAGAGGTGGACAGAGGCACGACACCCACTTGGCGCAATTTGGCGTTCAGGGGGGTGATTGAAAAAATCAGACAGGGCCGCGCCATGCCTTGCTGCTCGCTACCCCTTGTGGGCTCCAAGTTAACCCGATAGATCTGGCCGCGCTTGTAGTCCATGAATGAGCGCGATCAGGCCGGGCTGTCCAAGCCATCTGCGGACGTGGCTTCCCACAGCATTTCGTCGTCGCGGCATTCGGCGAAGGCCGGGTCGGTCATAAAGGCGTCGGCCAAGAGCTCTAGCTCGGCTTCACGGGCTGCCAGGGCCTGCTTCATCAACTCCTCCATCACACGGCTGCGCTCGCCGTGTGGCACCACAGCGTTGAAGCGTTGCAGGACACGGGCGGAGAACGTGTAGGACGCGCGAAGGGTGCTGGTTACCACGGAGATGGTGATGAACGGATGCGCAGTATTACTGCGAATTGAGCCAAGTGTATCGATTGCCCTGGCTTTGCGTCAAGAATCGTTGGAACTGGTGGGCCAAGTGGCGCGCTGGTGGTGTGACAGTGAGTCAGGGCCTGGGCGGATCAAGGCCAAGGCCCAAACCTCAATCAGCCAGCCGCGCCAGCACCATGGTTGGGCTAAGGTCATTCAGGCAGCGGGTGTGGCCCAGCGGGCAACTGCGCTCAAAGCAGGGCGCGCAGTCCAGCGGCGGCTGGTAGGCCGGCTCGTCCTTGAGCCAGAGCACGCTGGCCCTTGGGTTCAGCGGCGGGGTGTGATGCGGGCTGCTGGAGCCAAACAGCGCCGCCTGCCGCACACCCAGCGCCGCCGCTACGTGCATCAGGCCAGAATCATTGCTTACTATTAATTTAGTAGCAGCAATGATAGACAGGGCAGGGCCTAGAGCCGTTTTTCCTGCTAAATTTTGGCACTTGCCGGGGGTCTGGGCGTTGGCCTCCGTGGCAATGGTTTCGCACACTTCGGCCTCTTTGGCCGAGCCCAGCAGCAGCACCGGGCCTTCCATTTGCCGTGCCAACTCTGCAAAGTGGCTGGCCGGCCAGCGTTTGGCCGGGCCGTATTCTGAGCCGGGTGCCAGCACACTAAAGGCACCAGCTTGCAGGCCCAGGCCGGCCATGTCGGCCGCCAGGGTTGCGTCGCCCACCTGCAGACGAGGTTGGTCGTCGGCGATGCCGGCCTCGCCGCTGAGTGCAGAGTAAAACGCCACCATCGGGGGGCGCTTGTCCTTGGGCGGATTTTTCAGGCGATGGGTCAGCAGGCCGATGCGCGCCTCACCCAGGTAGCCGATCCGTTTGGGAATACTGGCCAAAAAAGGCAGCAGAGCGCTTTTGAGCGAGTTAGGGCAAATGTAGGCCGCTTCGAACCGGCCACTCAGCTCGCGCGCCAGGCTGCGGCGGGCCTTGAACTGCAGCCCGCCGTGGGCAAAGGGGAACTCGATCACCCGAGCCACCTGAGGCATCAGCCGGTACACCGGCGCCACCCAGGGCAGTGCCCCAACCGTCAAGCGCTCGCCTCGCGCGTGCAGTCTGCGCAGCAACGGCTCGGTCATCACCGCGTCCCCGATCCATTGGGGCGCGATGAGCAGTGATTCAGTGGTGGGCGCTGAAATGCTCGCCGTCCTTGAGCTTGTAGACGGTCCCGCAGTAGGGGCACTTGGCCTGGCCGCTGTGGGCCACGTCCAGGTACACCTTGGGGTGTCTGTTCCAGATCTTCATGTCGGCCAGCGGGCTGGGGCAATACACGCCCCCCTGGGCGTTCAGGTCTTTGGCCAGCAGTTCAATAGGGGGTTGGCTCATGTCGTTCTTTGTAGCGCCGGCTCAGACCTGGCTGAGCCAGTGCGCGTATTTCGGGTTGCGGCCGTTGACGATGTCAAAGAAGGCGCTCTGGATTTTTTCGGTGATCGGGCCGCGGCTGCCGGCGCCGAGCTCGATGCGGTCCAGTTCACGGATCGGCGTCACCTCTGCAGCGGTGCCGGTGAAGAAGGCCTCATCGCAGATGTAAACCTCGTCGCGGGTGATGCGCTTTTGCACCACTTCCAGCCCCAGATCCTTGCAGATGTGGAATACCGTGTTGCGGGTGATGCCATTGAGCGCACCGGCCGACATGTCAGGGGTGTAGACCACGCCGTCTTTCACCATAAACAGGTTCTCGCCCGCGCCTTCAGACACGAAGCCCGAGCTGTCGAGCAGCATGGCCTCGTCGTAGCCTTCGTCGGTGGCTTCCATGTTGGCCAAAATCGAGTTGGTGTAGTTGCTCACCGCTTTGGCTTGCGTCATGGTGATGTTGACATGGTGGCGGGTGTAGCTGGAAATCTTCACGCGGATGCCGTTCTTGAGTCCTTCTTCGCCGAGGTAAGCGCCCCAGGCCCAGGCCGCGACCATCAGGTGGATGGTGTTGCCCTTGGGGCTGACGCCGAGTTTTTTGTCCCCAATCCAGGTCAGCGGGCGCAGGTAGCAAGAGGCCAGCTTGTTCTCGCGCACCACGGCTTTTTGCGCCTCCATGACTTCTTCTTTGCTGAAGGGCAGCTTCATGCGCAAGATCTTGGCGCTGTTGAAGAGGCGCTCGGTGTGCTCCGCCAGCCGGAAAATCGCCGTGCCGTTGACCGTGTCGTAGGCGCGCACGCCCTCAAAGGCGCCGCAGCCGTAGTGCAGGGTGTGCGTCAGCACGTGGATCTTGGCGTCGCGCCAGTCCACCATCTGGCCGTCCATCCAGATTTTGCCGTCGCGGTCAGACATGGAGGGGGGTAGTGGGCTCATGGGGGTCCTTATGGGGCGTTGGAGGGCGTTGGAAGACGTTGAGGTTGGAGACTGAAACTAGATTTTACGGGGCTGGCGCTGGCCGCTCCAGTGTCCACGATTTGAGCTTGCCACCGACCAGTTCACAGGTCACATGCGACTGCGTGCCGTCGGTCCAGCGGTAGATCTCGGGTTGAACATCCTTGGCGCTTTGCAGCTCGCCCAGCGCACGGGTCATGGCCACGATGTGCAGCAGCGTCACGCCTGGGCGTAGCTTGGCATTGAGCATCACGGCACTGTCGACAAAACCTATCGGGCGCTTGGCGGCCCGCTGCAGCACGGTCATCATGCGGGTGAAGTGCAGCAGCAGCCACATCACAAGGGCGCCCACCGCAATGGCCACGCCGGCCCAGCCGTAGGCCCGATAGGCGGCGGCCACGCCCGCCACGCTGGCGATCGGAATCAGGTATTTCTGGAATTGCATGGGCAGATTTTCGCAGCAAGTCGGCGCCGAGCCCGAGGCCCTGCCCAAGACCCTCAGGGCTTCAGCGGGGTCGGCCAGCGCACAGTCACGGCCAGGCCACCCAGCCGCTCGGAGCGGCCAAGCTGCAGTTGGGCGCCAGTCGCCTGCGCAATGCGGCGCACGATCGACCAACCCAGGCCGCTGCCCGGCTGGGCCTGGCCGGCCACCCGGTAAAAGCGCTCGCCCAGGCGGGCCAATTCGGGCTCGTTCAGGCCAGCGCCGCTGTCTTCGACACTCAGCACAGTGTGGCCGGCCTCAGAGTCGATCTGCATCGTGATCTGCGCCCCCGTTGGGCTGTAGCGCAGGGCGTTGTCCAGCAGGTTGCGCAAGAGCACGCCGATCAGCAACTCGGGCCCCGGCACCAGCGCGGCGCTCGCGGCGTCCAGCGCCAGGTCCTGCTGCCGGGCCAGGGCGGCCGGGGCCAGCTCTGCCGCTGTGCGCTGGGCGACAGCGCGCAAATCAACCGGGCGCCCGGCGTCTGCGGCTGCAGAGCCACCTGGGTTCGCCTCCAGGCGGGCCAAGGTCAGCAGCTGATCGACCAGCCGGCTGGCCCGGTCGCAGCCGGCCAGCGTAGCCTGCAAGGCCCGCTCGCGTTGCGCGTGATCGCTGCCCGCCCCCTGCGCCACCTGCGCCTGGGCCCGGATGGCCGCGATCGGCGTGCGCAGCTCATGCGCGGCATCGGCCGTGAAGCGCAGCTCGGCAGACAGCATATGATCAAGCCGCTGAAACAGCCCGTTGAGTGCCTCCACCACCGGATGAATTTCCATTGGTAATTGGTTAAGCGGCAGCGGCGCCAGCGCCTGGGCCTGCCGGCCATCGCGGTCTTTCAATTGCCGGCTGAGCTGGCTCAACGGCTTTAATTCGCGTCTTACTGCCCACCAAATCAGCAGCGCCAACAAGGGCAATGCAAACAGCGGCGGCAGCAGCACGCTGCGCAACACGGCTTGCAGGATGGCGCTGCGGGAGTCGTCCTGCTCGGCCACGTAAACCTGGACATCGTCGGCCGCCCCGCGGGTGGCAAACACCCGCCAGGTGCTGCCATCGTCCCGCTGGACGGTGCTGAAACCGGCGTTGATCGTCGCCAACGGTGTCGGATCGACGTTGGGAGAACGCATCACCAACTGGCCCTCATGAAACACCTGGAACGCCACCTTGGGCGCGTACTTATGCAGCATCGGCACATCGGCCACATCGTCGTCTTCGGCCCGGGTTTGCTGCACCACCAGCAGGGCGGCGGCCTGAGCCAGGTGGCTGTCGAGCAGCTCGTCAAGTTCATGGCGGGCGTCAATCCAGGTCATCAAGGCGGTGACCAGCCAGACGACGAACAGCAGCGCCAGCAACAGGCCAAGCAGGCGGGCCTGCAGCGAACGCGGGGCCTGCGGCCGGCTCATGCTGGGGCAGCCTGGCGCGGCACCGTGTAGCCAACACCGCGCAGGGTCTGGATCAGCTCTGGCTGCAGTTTACGCCGCAGGTGGTGGATGTGCACCTCGATGGCGTTGCTGTCGACCTCGTGGCCCCAGCTGTAAAGCTGTTGCTCCAGCTGCTCGCGTGACAGCACCCGCCCGGCATTGAGCATCAGCACCTGCAGCAGGTCAAATTCGCGGGTCGACAAAGGTACCGCCGCGCCATGCAGGCTCACCTGGCGCGCGGCCGGCTCCAACAAGACGGGCCCCCAGCGCAGCGCGTCTTGCAGTTGGCCGTGGGCACGCCGGACCAAAGACCGCAGCCGGGCACCCAGCTCGTGCAGATCCACCGGTTTGACCACGTAGTCGTCAGCGCCCAGGTCCAGGCCCCGAATTCGGTCTGGCACCGCGTCGCGCGCGGTCAGCACCAAGATGGGTGTGGCGATCTTGCGCTGGCGCAAATCCCTCAACACGGCTAAGCCGTCTTTCAGGGGCAACCCCAGATCGAGCACGGCCGCAGCGTAGTCGCCCGTACCGAGTTCTCGCTCAGCCGCCAGGCCGTCCCGCACCCAGTCCACCTGGAAGCCCAGCTGGCGCAACCCGGCGCGCAGCCCGTCGCCCAGCAGGGGGTCGTCTTCAGCCAGCAGAATGCGCATGGGCCAGTGCCAGCGGGTGGCTAATCGTCGTTGTCATGTGCTTGGTATTTTGCGCTTCCGGTGCTCTCTGGCCCGATGACAGGCTCGGGGGCGCTTTGCCACTGCAGCCACCAATAGCCCAGCACGGCCAGCACCAGCACCACCGCCAAGGCGGCCCAGGTACGTCTTATTCCGTCGGCTTTGACGCCATTTTTTCCCCCGGTCACCATGGACCGCACCAGGTTTTCACGGTGCAGCAGGCTGGCGACCAGCACACCGGCAATGTGAACCGCCACCAATAGCAGCATGGTGGTGCTGGCCACCTCGTGCAATTCGGACAGCCACTCGCCGCCCAGGTCGTTGTAGATGGCCCACCCGCTGCCAACCACCGCCACGCTGGTCAGCAGCAGCAGCACGATGGCCACGGCGCCGGCCGGGTTATGGCCCAGGTGATGTTGCGGATGGCCGTTGCGCAGGCTTCGAAAATAGGCCAACACGGATTGCGGTCCACGCACAAAACTGGCAAAGCGGGCGTAGCGGGTGCCGATCAGGCCCCACACCAGCCGAAACGCCACCAGGCCGCCCAAGGTGTAACCCAGCGTCACATGCAGCAGGCGCCAGCGTTCGCTCTCGGCGCTCAGGTAAGCGCCCGCAAAACTGAGCACCAGCAGCCAGTGAAACACCCGCACGGGCGCATCCCACACTTTGATTTTTGTTGTGATGTTGTCCATAGCGGCTTATTTGGGGATCTTGATATCGCGTTCATTGAAGCTGCCCTTGTCGGCTTGGGTGTGGCAGGCGGCGCAATTGGCCGGGCTACCCACAGACGTGCGCTTCCACACCGCCAGCGGCACTTCGCGCTCGTTGTGTTTGCTCAAGAACCAGCTGGAGCGGGTCATGCGGTCTTGCGGCGGCGCTTCGGTCACCCGTTTGTAGGTGCCCGCGTGTTGGTTCAGCCAAGTGCTGATCTCGCGCGCGCTGGTGGCATCCAGCGAGGCGTCGGTACCGAAATGCTTGCCCAGGCCCCCCATGAGGCGCTGCCAGGAGGCCGCCGGCAGCATCCCCGGCGGGTAGGCGACGTGGCAGGCTGCACACTCCTGCTGGTATTTGGGCAGCAGCGGTACCGGTGCCGTGCGGTCATTGGCCTGGGCAATGGGCAGCAGGCCCAGCAGGGCCAGGCTGCCGATGGCGGCCTTTGCAAAATAGCGATGGAACATGGTCGGTCTTTCTGTGAATGGGTGGCGAGGCACTGGGGTGCCGGGAGGTGCAGCGGTGTTCAGGGCTTGAGCGTCATCAGCCAAGCCAGCACATCAGCCTTCTCAGCGGCGCTGCACTCGCGGCCCACCACGTCGTTGCAATTACGGCGAAACCATTTCTCGGTCTTGGCGCTGTCTGCAAAGCGCTCCGGGTTGAAGGCCGGCGCCAGCGGCGCGATCAGCTTGCCGGTGCTGGCGTGCTTGCCCGGCGCGGTGGGACTGGCCACATGGCAAGAGGCGCAAGACCAATCCTTGCCGTGCCGGCTGTTGAAAAACTGCTGGCCGCGCGCGGCTTGTGCCGGCACACCGGCCTGTGCCGTGTAGGCGCTCAGTTGCTCGGCCGGCGTAAGGGCATGGGCGGGCAGCAAGCTGGCCAGTGTCAGCAACAGGGCAGCGACGGCGGGGTAGGGCATTCAGGATCTCCTTAAGACCTGATGCTAGCCAGCCCTGATTAAGGCATTCTTAAGTGCAGGCAGTCTTAAGTTGGACAGCGCGGCGCAGCAGGCGTACTATCGTGCACCTTTTTTGTTCAAGGTTGCTATGGCCGCACTGCCCAAGTTCTTCCGATGGATCGCGTGGGCGCGCGTCGAGTTGTCGGTGCCTGGGCTGGTTTTCTTGGCGCTTGCGAGTCTGACTGCGGCGGCAGCCTATTGGCAATACGACGGGATTCAGCAAGAGGCGCGGAGAGATTTGCAACTGCATGTTGATCGCACGGAGGAAGCGATCGTCGCGCGTATCCTGCGTAAACTGGACTTGCTGGTCGGGTTTCAGAGTGCGCTTGGCATTCGTGCGCAGGTTGAGTCCGCTGATTTCCACTCCTATGCCGAAGGCCTGTCCTTGTCGCGGCGGCAGCCAGGGCTGCGTTATGTGGGGTTTATCCAGCGCGTTACGATTGATTCGGCAGAGGCGTTTGTCCGGCAGCAGCGCGCGGACGGCGCGACCAATTACCAAATTCATTCCCAGGACAAGGCTGGGCCCGACCTGTGGCTGGTGAAGTATGTCGAGCCGGTCCGCGTCAATGCGTTGGCGTTGGGTCTGGATCTCGGTTCCGACCCTGTGACCCGCCGCGCCATGGCGCGTGCCGTCGACACCGGTGAGCCGGTGCTCAGCGCGTCGAAGCAGCTGCTGGAAACCCAAGGGGGTGCCCCTGGGCTTGTCATGTATCTGCCGGTGTACACCCAGGGTGCCGTGCCGACCACGGTCGAAGAAAGGCGAGCCAGGCTGCACGGCCTGGTTTATTCGCTCCTCGTTTGGGATGAGCTGTTGGCCGGTTTGCCAGAGGTGTCCGAGGGGCAGCTCCACCTCAAAATCGAGAGTGCGGAAGGGGTCGGCGCCCTGCCAACCCTGCTCTACGATTCAACTCGCGCTGGCAACGCTATTGCCGGCCGGCCGACACCGGTGGCGGCCAGCCTTTTTTCGACAGAGCGTCCCTTGGCTTTGTGGGGCAGTTCCTTCACACTGCGGTTCCCGTCGGGCCCTCATTTTGACGACCATTTCGATCGATCTTCTTACTGGGTGATTACAGGCCTTGGCCTGCTGATCAATGCATGGATGGCATGGTATGTCTTTACCCGGCGGCGGCGGCATTTGCAGGCCCTGCAGTTGGTTGAGCAAAAAACCCGCGACCTGCGGGTGGTCATGGAAAACAGCGCGATCATGTTGACCTACTTGGATTCGACGCTCCAAGTCCGTTTTGGCAACCAGGCTCATGCCGATTTGTATGGCGCTGACCTGAATCTGATGGCTGGGCAGCCTATTCGCGAGATCATCGGCGCCAAGGCATTTGAGGCGGCCCAACCGAGCATGATGGCAGCCTTGCGGGGTGAGCGTCAGCGCCTTGAGATTCGCATTGTCACAAAGCCTGGTAGCGCGCCGCGCGACTTGATCTTGGAGTATGTGCCAGACCTGCGCGACGGCGAGGTGCTTGGCCTCTACGCGCTGGCCATGGACATCTCTGACATCAAGCGCACGCAAGCCGAACTGGAACTCTACAAGCGTTGCATTGAGCACACCCATGACGTCATCTTGATCACCGAAGCCGAACCGCAGTCCATGCCAGGGCCGCGCATCGTGTTTGTGAATGAGGCGTTCACGCGTATGACGGGCTATACCAGAGAAGAGGCACTGGGCAACACCCCTCGCATGCTGCAGGGCGCAGACACTGACCCACTGGCCAGAACGCGCATCCGTGAGGCTTTGGAGCGTTGGCAGCCTATCCAAATTGAGTTGTTGAACTACACCAAAAGCGGCCAATCGTTCTGGAGTGAGTTGTCGATTGTTCCCGTGGCGGACGAACGGGGGCGGTACACCCATTGGATTTCCATCCAGCGCGACGTTACCGTTCGCAGAGAAAACGACGACAGAACACAACGCGCAGAGGCCTTACTCAGATCCGCGATTGAGACCATCGATGAGGCCTTTGTCATCTATGACCCGGATGGAAAACTGGTGTTCTGCAATGAAAAATTCCGGCGGCTGTACGACGGTATTGCCCCTCTTGTGGTGCCCGGTGTCACCTTCGAAACATTGCTGCGCGCAGACATTGCCAATGGCCATTACCCCCAGGCCCTTGGGCAAGTAGAGGCCTGGGTTCAGGCGAGATTGGTCAGCCATCGGGACGGCGCCGGTCTCTGGCTCCAACCGCTGCGCGATGGCCGAATATTGCGCAACGTCGAGCGCAAGTCGGCAGAGGGCTACGTTGTGGAGTTTCGGGTGGATGTCACGGAGTTGCAAAAGGCCAAGGAGCGGGCCGATGCCGCCAGTGTCGCCAAGGGCCGGTTTCTTGCCACTATGAGCCACGAAATTCGTACCCCAATGAACGGCATCATTGGCATGACTGATCTGGCACTGGGGGCCACGTCTGACCTTGAGCGGCGTGATTACCTCAGCATGGTGAAATCGTCCGCCGATGCCTTGATTGGGGTGATCAATGACATCTTGGATTTCTCCAAAATCGAGGCGAACAAGCTCACCCTTGAGTCCGTGCCTTTGGACGTCCGAGCTTGCGCTCATGCTGTCTTGTCGATCCTCAATTTCCAAGCGCGCGACAAAGGCATTCGGCTGCGCGCCGATATCGATCACAGGGTGCCGCAGTCGGTGATGGGCGATCCGGGGCGCCTGCGCCAGATCTTGATCAATTTGATTGGCAATGCGGTCAAGTTCACGACGCAGGGCGAGGTGGTGCTTCGAATCACTGTGGAGCCCGGTGCGGAGCAGGCAGCCGATTCTCAGGTCACGCTAGGCTTTGCCGTTCAGGATACCGGCATTGGTATTGCCGACGACAAGTTGGCCCAGATATTTGAGGAATTCTCGCAGGCCGACAATTCGATCACGCGGCAGTTTGGGGGTACCGGCCTCGGGTTGGCCATCTCATCGCGTTTGGTGGCCTTGATGGGTGCCACGCTCACCGTGCAAAGCCAACTCGGCAGGGGCAGCACTTTTTTCTTTGCAGTGCCCATGACGGTGGCAGACCCAGTGGTGAACCCTATGGCGTCTGGGCTGCGTGGCGGCGCCGATCATGAGGCGGCGTTGGATGCCCATCGCGCACTCAAGGTGCTGGTGGCCGAGGACCACCTTATCAATCAGCAGTTGGCGATCCATTTGTTGGGTCGGCTGGGCCATGAATGTACCTTGGCCGAAAACGGGCAATTTGCCATTGAACAACTCGTTGCCGGGAATCACTTCGATGTGGTGCTGATGGACATGCAGATGCCCGTGATGGACGGTCTTGAGGCCACCCGTCAAATTCGTCTTTGGGAAGCCAGCCTGGGCCGGCAACCCATCACCATCATTGCCGTGACGGCCAATGCCATGCCTGAAGACCGCGATTTGTGTTTGGGCGCAGGCATGAACGACTACCTGTCCAAGCCCATCCAGGCGTCTGACCTGGCGGCAAAACTTCGTGCCATACCCACTTTAAGTGGCGCCCAGCCGCCCCTGCTTTAGCCCAGCGAGCGCACCAGTTCCATCGCCTGCTCGACCCGATCCACGGCATGGATGGTTAGGCCTTCGATGGCTTTCTTGGGCGCATTGGCCTTGGGCACCAGCGCCACGCTAAAGCCCAGCTTGGCCGCCTCGCGCAGGCGCTCTTGGCCGCGTGGCGCCGGCCGCACCTCGCCGGCCAGCCCGACCTCGCCAAAGGCGAAAAAGCCCTTGGGCAGCGGCTTGCCGCGCAGGCTGGAAGTGATGGCCAGCAGTACCGCTAGGTCGGCGGCCGGCTCACTGATGCGCACGCCGCCCACCGCGTTCACAAACACGTCCTGGTCCATGCAGGCCACGCCGGCATGGCGGTGCAGCACCGCCAGCAGCATGGCCAGCCGGTCTCGGTCCAGGCCCACCGACAATCGGCGCGGCGAAGGCCCGCCGCTGTCGACCAGGGCTTGGATCTCGACCAGCAAGGGCCGCGTGCCTTCCAAAGTGACCATCACACAGCTGCCCGGCACTGGCTCGGCGTGTTGGCTCAAAAAAATAGCGCTGGGGTTCGACACGCCTTTGAGACCTTTTTCGGTCATGGCAAACACGCCGATCTCATTGACCGCGCCAAAGCGGTTCTTGATGGCGCGTACCAGCCGAAAACTGCTGTGCGTGTCGCCCTCAAAGTAGAGCACCGTGTCGACCATGTGCTCCAACACGCGGGGGCCGGCCAGTGCACCTTCTTTGGTCACGTGGCCTACCAGCACAATGCTCACGCCGCTGGCCTTGGCCGCGCGCGTCAGGTGGGCGGCACATTCACGCACCTGGGCCACCGAGCCCGGGGCCGAGCTGAGTTGGTCGGAGTAGACGGTCTGGATCGAGTCGATCACCGCGATGTCAGGGCGTGTGCTCTCCAGCGTGGCCAGTATTTTTTCAAGCTGGATCTCGGCCAGCACCTTGACCTGCGAGCCGTCCAGCCCAAGCCGGCGCGCCCGCAGTGCCACCTGGGCACCGCTTTCTTCGCCGGTTACGTACAGGGTGTGCTGGCCACTGCGCTGCAGCGAATCGAGCGCCTGCAGCAGCAGGGTGGACTTGCCGATGCCGGGGTCGCCGCCAATCAGCACCACACCGCCTTCCACCATGCCGCCGCCCAGCACCCGGTCCAGTTCCTCGTGGCCGGTGGGGGTGCGTGCCATGTCTACCGCGTCGATCTCGCCCAGGGTGGCGATCTCGGCGGTTTTGGCCAGTGAGGCAAAGCGGTTCTTGACGACCGACGGGTTGTCGGCCACCGACTCGATCAGGGTGTTCCAAGCGTTGCAGGCCGGGCACTTGCCCAGCCACTTGGGGCTGTTGCCGCCGCAATCGCTGCAGACATAAACCGTTTTTTCTTTGGCCATAGGTGCATGATACTGGATGTAATCACAGATTCCATCGACGATTTGTAAGCGACGATTTGTAAGCGACGATCTGTAAGCGGCGATAGGTCCGCCACTGTTGCGTCTTCCATGGTGGATCAATAAGATGACTATCTTGACCTTTCATGTTGGACATATCATGACCTGGAACATCGCCCAAGCCAAACAGCAGTTCTCTGAAGTCGTGCGCCTCTCGGCCCAGGAGCCGCAAGCCATTTACAACCGGGACAAGCCGGTGGCCGTGTTGATCAATGCCGACGAATTCGAGGCCTTTCAGCAGTGGCGCGCGGGGCAACACGAGCCGACCCTGGCTGCGCAGTTTGCAGAATCTAGGCTGGCCTTACAGCAAGCGGGTGCCGACGCACTGCAGATTCCCGCTCGAGGGGATGTGCAACGCCCGAACGCCTTTGTGCAGATGCTGGAATCAGAGCAACTGCCCAAGCCCCCAGCCAACCCCTGAAAGCCTGCCATGCAACTGGTGGACACCAATATCTTGAGTGAGTTGATGCGCGCCCAGCCCGATGCTGGCGTGCTGGCCTGGCTCCAGCGGCACGAGGTCTTGGCCGTCACAACCGATGTGGCCCGATGCGCCGGTGCCTTGCGCGGCCAACTGCAGTTGCGTGGCCAGACGCGGTCCCAGGCAGACATGCTGATTGCCGTCACCGCTCAAATTCAACCCCTGACCATCGTCACCCGCAATGTGCGCGACTTCGATGGCTGCGGTGTGGCGGTCTTGAACCCGTTTGCCTTCTGACTCGGGTTAAAAGCGGCTAGCTCGCCCTGCCGATTTCGGTGATCTTGGTCAGCGGCAGACCTTCGGCGATGGCGACATGCTCGAGAGCGGTTTCAAACAGCATGCGCGCGGCACCCGCAACCTGCTGTAAATAAGCGTGCAATTTCGCGTCGGCAGCGCTCCTGTTGGCACATTCGCCGCTGTAGGTTTCAAAGTTGGAAACTTGGAGCAGCAACTGCGCCAGATGGCTGGGGCACTCACAAGCGACTGCGGACGACAGCCCGGCAAATTCCGTCAAGGCCGCATCGTCAAACCGGGGTGACGATATGGTTGGGTCGGTCTTGCCCGCCGGTGCATTGGTAACTTGAAACGAAGCCAGCCACTGGCCCAAGGAATCGTCGTCTGAGGGCTCATGCAACATGGCAACGCCAGACCCGGTCAACTCCGCACGCCCCTCGGCACTGCTGTAGCGGTAAACCACTGCCGCCGCACGGGCTCGCCAGACGTCTTGGGCAACGCGCAGTTCGTGCCGTGCGCCAGGCTGCAAACTTGCCGACTGCCACAGCAGCAGGTCGACAGCGGGCCTAGCCGAATTATCTGCGGCTTGCGTTGCTTCGGCCAAGGTATCAAACGCTGCCACGATCTGCAGCATCGGCGCCCAGGGCTGGCGATCGCACAAGCGCTGCAGACGGCGTGCCAAGGCTTGACCCACCACGACGGCCCTCAATGCGGTTTGCCGCCGTGCTTCAGGTGGGTGCATCATCTCGTGCAATTGTGTGGTCTCTAGCGCCGCCAGCAAGCGAATGGCATGTCCCTGCTCTGTGAGCCGGCGCAGCAAGATGACGCGCTCAACATCGGCCGCCAAGTACAGCCGATGCCCTGACGCGGCGGTGGTGGGGCTGGCCGCCTGGTATCGCTGCTCCCAAATGCGCAAAGTGGCCACGGGCATGCCCGCCATGCGCGCTACTGCGCCAGTGCGAAAGGTCGGCAAAGCCTGCTTAGAGAAAGTCATTAGTTTCAATTTGAGTTGTTAATGAGTTGGATTATGACCCTGATCTTGACAGTTTTGAGTTTGTAATTGGTAATTTTGAGTTAGCATAAACAGTTGATTCAATTCATCCCTTAAAAGCGGGGGAGCTTTTGAATCGGCTGCATCTACGCTTTGGCGATAGCGAGCACTTAGCGATTTACTGACATTCACCTGATTTTTTTGAAACGGAATTCTTATGAACAACAATCGACGCACCTTCTTCATGACGCTGGCCGCTGGAGGCTCGCTGTTGGCGACAACTGCTCACGGCCAAGCCAAGGCTGACGAAAAAGACCCTCAATCCGTGGCTCTGGGCTATGTGGCTGATGCCACCAAGACCGACACCAAAAAGTACCCCAAGTACGCTGCGGGCCAGGTATGCACCAACTGTGCCTTGTACCAAGGCAAGGCCAGCGATGCCTGGGGCGGTTGCCCATTGTTTGCCGGCAAGCAAGTCGCCGGCAAAGGCTGGTGCAGCGCCTACGCCAAGAAAGGCTGATGCTTACTGACTCGGTTGTCACGCCTGCCTGGGTTTGGGCTGATCTCCGGACAGACCACGCCGGGGAGGCTGGCGCAGTGTGCATTTACAAAGGGGTGCTGCGATTTGCGCGCGACCCCGCGCTCCGGGTCTTTGCCCAGCACCATCTGGCCACCGAACAAAAGCACCTGCGACTGATTGAGGCCTGGTTGCCTCTGGCGCAGCGCAGCCGCTTGCTGCCAATGTGGCGTCTGGCCGGATTTCTAACCGGAGCCTTGCCTGCGCTGTTCGGCCCCAGAGCGGTCTACGCAACGATCGCGGCAGTCGAGACCTTTGTCGACCACCACTATGGGCAACAGGTGCGCGCGCTGGCTTCACAGCCGAGCCTTAGCGCGCTGCGCCAGACTCTTCTGGATTGCCAAGCCGACGAAGTCGCTCACCGAGACGAGGCGGCAATCGCTCGCGGCCCGGGCAAACCGGGCATCGTACTTAGCGCCTGGTGCGCCATGGTGGGTGCCGGATCGCGCGCTGCGGTGACCTTGATCCGCCACGTTTGAGCTACCTACGCATGACCGCCACCGCAGCCGAGATCGAACGCTTCAAACGGGGCTACGTCGCCACCTTCACGCGCACTGCCCATCACAACGACGACCATTAAAAGCCACCATGCACCCTGTAAGACATCTGGTTTTGGTACTGGGAGACCAGCTCGATCTTGAGGCTGCGGCCTTTGACGGTTTTGACGCTGAGCAAGACGCCGTGTGGATGGCAGAAGCCCACGAAGAATCCACCCACGTCTGGTCAAGCAAGCAGCGCATCGCACTGTTCCTGAGTGCCATGCGTCACTTTGCCCAGGCACTGTGCGAAGCGGGCCGGCCCTTGCACTACCACCGGCTCGGCGACACTGGCGCTACGGCTGCCATGGACAGCCTGGGCGCCAAGCTGCATGCCGATTTGCTGACGCTCAAGCCGCAGCGGGTCGTGATGACCGCGCCTGGCGACTGGCGCGTTTTCCAGCAACTCAAGGCTGTGGTCGAGGCTGCTGGCCTGACGCTTGAGGTCTGCGACGACCGCCATTTTTTCACCACGGTGAGGGATTTTGCCGCCCATGCCAAGGGACGTAAGTCCCTCCGGCTGGAGTACTTTTACCGCGAGTTGCGCCAGCGCCACAACATCCTGATGGACGGTGGGCAACCATCTGGCGGCCAATGGAACTTTGACGCCGATAACCGGGAGGCTTTCGGGCCCCAAGGCCCCGGTTTGGTGCCGGCCCGCTCGACCTTCGAGCCTGACGCCCTCACCCTTGAGGTCATCGCTGTCGTCAACAGCCGCTTTGCCGACCACCCTGGCACGCTCGACAGTTTCGCCTGGCCAGTCACCCGCAGCCAGGCCTTGCAGGCGCTGCAGCGCTTTGTTGATGAACGCCTGCCGCTGTTCGGCCGCTACGAAGACGCTTTGTGGCCGGGCGAGCCCTGGCTCTACCACTCGCACTTGTCGTCAGCCATGAACCTCAAGCTGCTGAGCGCCCACGAGGTGGTGCAGGCCGTGGAAGCGGCTTACCGAGCCGGTCATGCGCCGCTGCAAAGCGCCGAGGGCTTCATCCGCCAGATCCTGGGATGGCGCGAATACGTGCGCGGCATTTACTGGACGCAGATGCCCAGTTACGTCGAGCTCAACGCCTTGGACGCTCAGGAGGAGTTGCCGGCCTGGTTCTGGACCGGCGACACCGACATGGCCTGCTTGCGCGATGCCATTACCCAGACCCTTGAACACGGCTACGCCCACCACATCCAGCGCCTGATGGTCACAGGCCTGTATGCCCTGTTGCTCGGTGTGCGTCCGCAGCAGGTTCATGCCTGGTACCTGTCGGTCTATGTGGACGCTGTCGAATGGGTGGAATTGCCCAACACCCTAGGGATGAGCCAGTACGGCGACGGCGGGCTTATGGCAAGCAAGCCTTACGTGGCCACGGGCAAGTACATTCAGCGCATGGGTGGTCCTTGCAAGGGCTGCCGTTATGACCCGGCGCTGCGTGAAGGTGAACGCGCCTGCCCCTACACCACGCTGTACTGGGACTTTTTGATGCGGCATGAGGCGCTGCTGGCCAAGAACGCACGAATGGCTTTGCAGGTCAAAAACGTGGCGCGCATGACGGACAGCCAAAAAGAGGCCGTGAAGCTTCGGGCTGATGCGATCCGCCGAGGCGAGGTTGGCGTAGCCCAATGACGATGCTTGATACGTTCCCGCCTACTCGCCAAGCTGCTCTGGCGCGCGTCGGTGCAGTGCGTCCTGGCGACTATGCGCGCAGCCGAAACGCCATTGAGGGCGCGGTCACTGGCCTCTCGCCCTACATCACGCACGGGTTGGTCAGCCTGCCCGAGGTGCTCGCCGGCGTGACCTCAAGGCATTCACTTGATGCGCAGCACAAATTCGTGTTCGAGCTGGGCTGGCGCGAATACTTTCGCCATGTCTGGGCGTTCCGGGGTGAAGAGATTTTTGAATCTCTGCGCGAGGGGATGCTTCCAGAAGCCTGCTACGCCAATACGCTGCCTGCCGATATTCGCCAGGCTGCCACCGGCGTGCCCGTTATCGATATGGCGGTGCGCACCTTGTACGCCACGGGCTATTTGCACAACCATGCCCGCATGTGGCTCGCCAGCTATGTGGTGCACGCGCGTAAGGTGCACTGGCGGGTCGCTGCGGACTGGCTGTACGGCCACTTGCTCGACGGCGACCTCGCCAGCAACCACCTCAGTTGGCAATGGGTGGCTGGCACCGGCAGCAGCAAGCCTTACCTTTTTAATGCAGACAACGTTGCCCGCTACGCCCCAGCCTCCTGGCACAGCCCGGGCAGTGTGATCGACCAGTCCTATGAAGCTTTGGACCGTCTCGCCCGCCAGCCCGCGCGCGGCGGCCGTGCTCAGCACGAAGCGCCCTCTGCCTCACCCGCTTTGATCGAGCCGCCCCTGTGTAGCGTGCCCCCATCGGACCTGGCCTGGGGCTTGCCCGACCCGGCGGCGGTGGCGGACCGCGAGGTTTGGTTGGTGCACCCGTGGAACCTTGGTGAGTTGCCCGCTTCGCTGCATCCTGACACGGTGGTGGTGGGAATTTTCCTCAGCGACTTCCACCGCCTCTGGCCTTGGAACGAACGACGCTGGCGTTTTGTCGCCAGCCGAATGGCCGAACTTGCTTCGCTGCGATGGCATGGTGATGCGGCGGCCATTGCAGCAGCACTCAAGGGCGCCCGCCAAGTGCACAGCGTGGCTGAGCCGCACCTTGCACCATGGCTGGCCAGTTTGGCGACCTGCGAGGCTGTGCCCGAGCTTTTCCCGAGGGTTGACAGGCGCTGTGACTCTTTCAGCCAATGGTGGGTACGCGCCACGCGCGGCCTTAAGTCTGCCTCTGAATTGTTGGCTGCCAGACAAGCGCCCGCATGGTGAGCCACCTCGTGAACAAAATATGACCCACACGAATCAAATCGAAACAAACCAGCCCGCTCAGTCGCTGACTGTTCTTTATGACGGCGCCTGCCCGCTGTGCCGGCGCGAAATTGCGGTTTACCGCGACTTGCAACCGCTGCAACCGGGCGCGCCTGTGTGCTTTGCCGATGTCAGCAGTGAGGCAGTGCCACTGCCAGCTGGCACCACACGCGAACAGTTACTTGCGAGATTCCATGTGCAGGGCCGCGACGGGCAACTGCTCAGCGGAGCCCAGGCCTTTCTGGCCTTATGGGCAGCCCTGCCTGGCTGGCGCTGGCTGGCCTTGGCCGGACGCCTGCCGGGCGCCGGCTGGCTGTTGGAGCGGATGTACCGGCTTTTTCTAAGATTTAGGCCGACGCTGCAGCGCTGGGCAGCGCGCCTCGACTAAGTCGCGATAGGGTTGCTGTTCGGAGCGCATGGGCCGCGCCTCTTCTCAGACTGTTTCCCACTCAGGTGCGAGCGACCGCACATTGGTTGTCACCAAGCCACCGCTGCCCGCCACCTTGAACACCGCAACAGTACCCACCATGTCATCCGCCTGGGTTTTAAGACTGCTGGCCGCTGCTGCCATTTGCTCTACCAGTGCAGCATTTTGCTGTGTCGCCCGATCCATTTGAGCCACAGCCTCCCCAACCTGCGAAACGCCGGCAGCTTGCTCGTTACTGGCTGCGCTGATTTCGCCCATGATGTCCGTTACCCGCCGGATCGAGGTCACGACCTCAGTCATGGTCTCGCCTGCTTTATCTACCAGCGCCGTCCCCTGCTCAACGCGCTCGACACTGGCGTTAATCAGGCTTTTGATTTCCTTGGCCGCGTCTGCCGAGCGTCCGGCCAGGCTGCGCACTTCGGTTGCCACCACCGCGAAGCCCCGTCCTTGTTCCCCTGCACGTGCGGCTTCTACCGCGGCGTTCAAAGCGAGAATATTGGTCTGAAAGGCGATGCCATCAATGACGCTGATGATTTCCGAAATCTTGCGGCTTGACTCGTTGATGCCTTTCATCGTCTCGACCACTTGGCCAACCACTTCGCCGCCCTGGACGGCTACCGTCGAGGCGCTGGATGCCAACTGATTTGCTTGCCTGGCGCTGTCTGCGTTTTGTTTTACCGTGGCGCTGAGTTCCTCCATGCTGGAGGCGGTTTCCTCCAGCGCGCTGGCTTGCTGCTCTGTGCGGGCAGACAGGTCGTTATTGCCCTGGGCGATTTCCGCGCTTGCAGTGGCGACGCCCTCGGCGTTGCTACGCACGTCGCTCACAACCCGGGAGAGGTTGTCGCGCATGCTGGCTAAGGCGGCCATCAGGCTGCTGCTGTCCCCTGGTCGCAGCGGAATGATGACAGTGAGGTCCCCCTGCGCCACCGCGTTGACGGATTGCATGGCCGCCGCAGGTTCGCCACCCAATTGACGCAAAATGCTTCGGGTAAGCGCAAGCCCAATCAATCCGGTAATGATGCACAAGCCCAATCCACCGACGATCAAAGTGGTTGTAGTCAGGGATGCAGTGGTCGCTAGCGACGCTGAACGAATCACCAATAAGTCAGACTCCGCCTGCGAAAATTCGGCGATCCTTCCACGGAAGGCGTCCATCGCCACCTTGTCCTTTCCGGCTTTAAATTCTTTCAGTAATTCGTCTATGGAAATCTTGCCCGCCGTGGCATCCTGACGTAAGACCTTGAGGTTACTGGCAACTTCCAAAAACTGCTTGTGGTCTTCCATCAGCTTTTCGAGCCTTGCTTGCTGAGAAAGGTTGTCTGATGTCAGAGATTTGGCTTTACTGAACGCGGTGCTGAAATCCCGTTGGCCTTTGATGAAGGGTTCCAGAAACTTCTCATCGCCACTAGCGACGTAGCCGCGCAACCCGGTCTCGATATTGACCATGTTGAGCAACATGGCATCCGACTCATGCATCACCTCGTAGGTGTGGGTGTTCCAGTCTACGATGTCCACCAGTTTGTAGATATTGAACAGAGCAAAGCTCATGAGCGAACCGGATATCAGCAGGATTGCACTGAATGTCAGAAGTAATTTCTTTTTCAGTGTCCATCGGTCAAACATCGATGTCTTCCTTCAGGATGCGCTGAACAATCCATCTAGGAATCTGATGGCAGCCACCCTGTCATTATGCGGGGTAGCGGCTTCAATGCTGGGACACTGCACCGTTTTCTTGCTTATTTGAGGGTTCTTCAACAGCCAACGTGCGCAGTTGGCCGTCAAAGCCCCCCAAAACAAAACCGTTATGGCAATGTCTGTCGCCTTATTTGGGCATGATCACACTGTCGATCACATGGATCACGCCGTTGTCGGCCACGATGTCTGTCGCGGTAACATTGGCTGCATCAACCATCACGCCGCCCATGGTGGAGATGGTGAGTTCAGAGCCTTGAACGGTTTTGACCTTGCCCGCTTTGACGTCTGCTGCCATGACTTTTCCGGCAACCACATGGTAGGTGAGTACGGCTGTGAGCTTGGCATTGTCTTTGAGCAAAGCATCTAGGTCGGCTTTAGGAATCTTTGCAAAGGCGGCATCTGTGGGTGCAAACACGGTGAAAGGTCCCTTGCCTTTAAGCGTGTCAATCAAGCCGGCGGCGGTGAGTGCCGTTGCCAGGGTTTTAAAGCTACCGGCGCCTACGGCCGTATCAACGATGTCTTTAGCTTGAACGGAGAAAGCCGCGCCAAGAGCCAAAACTGTTGCGATTAATGTCTTTTTCATAGGAAACTCCGGAAAAATTAGGGTGGTCTAACGTGCCAAAAATTTGGCCAATGCATTTTATATACTGATTAGTTTCCATTTAGACTGTGTGGTCTATGGGGCCGGGCCAGCAACCCCAGTTAGCGACAGCGTCAACCCAATTGATAAATGCTGCGCCCAGTTCAGGGTGGGTGCTGAGGAAAGGTCATTGGCTTCAGAGAACCCCTGCTTCCTGGCTTCGGATCAAAATAGCTCGAGCTTGCAGACAATTTTGTCGTCCTGCAAAAAACGAAATCCAACAAACAATAGGTTGATACCCATGAACGCTAGCGCCACTGAGCAGCCCACACGAGAGGCAGATTCCCAAGCACCTTTAGCTTTGGTGATTGGCAGCGGTTTTGGTGGGTTGGCGGCAGCCGTCCGCCTGTGCGCCAAGGGTTGGCGTGTACAGGTGCTCGAGAAATTAAATGTGCCAGGAGGCCGGGCTCGCGTGATCCACGTAGACGGCTATACCTTTGACGCTGGCCCAACGATCGTCACCGTGCCATTTTTACTTGAAGAGCTGTGGAGCCTGGCTGGACGCAAATTGGCCGATGACGTCGAACTGCGGCTGCTCGACCCTTTTTACCGAGTCCGCTTCAACGACGGGTATCACTTCGACTACAGCGGAGACCCGGCGCGAATGCGCGATGAGGTGCTGCGCATTGATCCCAATGCCGGGCCGGGATACGCCGCTTTCATGGCGGAGGCGGACCTGTGTTACCAGTTGGGCTTTGAGGAGCTAGGCTGCCAATCATTTGTCGGCATGGGCGATCTGTTCAGGGCCGTGCCCTCCATGGTCCGCATGAAAGGCTGGCGAAGCCTGCATGCGATGGTCGCCACACACCTCAAGCACCCCAAGTTGCGCCAAGCCTTGAGCCTGCAGTCGCTATTGATTGGCGGTAATCCGTTTTCTGTGACCTGCGTGTACTCCCTCATCAATGCACTTGAAAGACGCTTTGGCGTGCACTGGGCGATGGGAGGCACAGGGGCTTTGGTCAACGGCCTGGTGGATTTAATCGAAGGCATGGGCGGCAATTTGCGCACTGGCGCTGAAGTTCGTCGCATCGACGTCAACCAGGGGCGCGCTTGTGGCGTCACGCTGGCCAACGGTGAAACAATTCCTGCTGATATTGTGGTTTGCAATGCCGACACGGGTTGGACCTACAAAAACCTGATTGACCCCAAATACCGAAAGGTATGGACCAACGCCAAGGTCGAGAAAGGCAAGTATTCCATGAGTCTTTTTGTTTGGTACTTTGGCACAAACAAACGTTATGACGACGTGCCGCACCACATGATGCTGCTGGGCCCGCGTTATGAAGCGCTTTTGAAAGATATCTTCAAAAAACACCACCTGGCCGGCGATTTCAGCCTTTACCTGCATCGCCCGACAGCCACCGATTCGGCCATGGCGCCGGCGGGTTGCGACACCTTTTATGTTCTGGCACCTGTACCTAACCTGCAAAGCGGAACCGACTGGGCCACCCATGCGGAGCCTTACCGCGCTGCCATTGCCAAAGCCCTTGCGGAGACGGTTCTTCCCAATTTAACGGAACATCTGACTGTATCGTTCATGACGACCCCGCAAGACTTTCAAGACAATCTGCTGTCTTACCAAGGCGCGGCCTTTGGGCTTGAGCCGCTGCTGTTGCAAAGCGCCTGGTTCCGACCGCATAACCTCAGCGAAGACATTCAGAACCTGTTCATGGTGGGTGCCAGCACCCACCCAGGTGCTGGCATCCCGGGTGTGCTGATGTCTGCAAAAGCGTTGGAGACAGTGCTTCCCAATGCGGCCACCTTTCAGCGCTTGGTTGATGCCTAGCAGCCACCTTTTGCTACTGCAAACACTGGCAGTGGCGCAACGCCTGTTGCTTGAACAATGGCGGCAGAAGCGCGGCCTGATTTTTTGGGCAGTATTTCCATCGACGATGATGCTGCTGTTCGGTTTGGTGTATGCGCACAACGTCAGCATGCGCGCCGGCTTGGATGCTGCGGCTGCCGGAATCTTAGTCGGTGCCGCGCTTTTTTTTAGCTGCCTTGGGGGCACAGTCGCCGTGATTGCCGCCGAACGTGAACGGGGCACGTTGCCACGTCTGCTGACGACACCACTGCACCCCGCAGCCTACTTTCTGGGCGTTGTCATTGCCCAGTTGTTGCTGGCTTTGATGCAAGTTGTCATGCTTTACAGCATTGCCCTGCTCATTGGCGCCAGTTACCACGGCAGCCTTGTCCTGGGCGGATTGATTTTGCTGCTCTCAGTGTTCTCCTACGTGGGCATGGGATTTTTTCTGGGCGCACGGTTTGCCCGGCGCAGCGAGGAGGTGGTGGTGGCCTTGTCGGCGATTGGGGTACCTCTGTTGGTGTTGGGGGGCACATTTTTCCCACTTGAAATCATGCCTGAAGGTATGCAAGCCGTGGCACAAATCAATCCCATGCTGCATATGAACCAGGCCTTCAAAGGTGTGGCAGCTTATGGCATGGGCTTTCATGAACTCCGTTTCGAGTTGAGCTTTCTGCTTGTGTTTTGTGGCCTGTCTCTGGCTTTGGGCATCCAGTCATATCGGCATTTGCTAGGCGGGAACAAATCCTAATGACGACAGCATTGCAAATAGACGATGTCCACAAGTGGTTTGGGAGCCACCATGTCCTGGACGGATTTAGTCTGCGGGTAGAAACAGGAGACGTGGTGGGTCTTTTGGGCCCCAATGGCTGTGGTAAATCTACCGTGCTGAAGATTGTTTGCAAGCTGCTGGACCTGGATGCGGGACAGGTGCGCCTGATGGGAGAACCACTGAGCGAACTCGGTTATCACGCACGAGCACTGGTGGGTCTGTGCACGCAGCACTGCGCCTTGTACCCCGATTTGCTTCCCGCTGAAAACCTGCACTTTTTTGCTCGCTTGTACGGCCTTTCTGGCAAGGAAAGACAACACCGGGTTGATGAGCTCATGAGTAGTTTTGCGCTGGAAAAATTCGCAACGACCCGGGTGGGGCAACTCTCCGGTGGTTGGCGTCAACGTCTTCACTTGGCGGTTTCATTGATTCACCGTCCAAAGTTGCTCGTGCTTGACGAGCCCACAGCTGCTGTGGATCTAGAAGCGCGAATGGATCTTTGGCGTTTCATTGAGGGCTTGCGTGACAGTGGTACGACCATCTTGTTGACCAGCCATCATCTCGCAGAGGCCGAGCGGCTGTGCAGCCGAGTCGCGCTGATGCGCAACGGTAAGGTCGTTGCTGAGGGCAGCGTGCCTGAGCTGTTGGCCCGCATACCCGGCCTAGCTGTGGCCAAGGTGGAATCTGAAGACAACGAAGCTATCGTGCAACGGTCAATTGATCTGGGTTGGACGGTGCGCCAAAGCGCCGGTCAGATGCGTCTGTTGCTCCCGCATGACCTGAGCTTGCTGGAGATCGTTGATGCGCTGAGAGGCATCAAGGTCAGCGCAGTGAGTGTTCAACCGGTGACCCTGGAAGATGCCTATCTTGAGCTTGTCGGTGACAGCCCATTGATGGTTGAACCTTCTAACTTGGTTTAAAGGCGGCCAACTCGCCGTGGCGAACCCAGTCGGCCTGGGCCTCGGTCTCTATCGTGCCCGGGCGGGCACGGCGAACCTGGGCAATGGCTTCGTCGGCGCGGACCCCATTCAGCACCAGCAGCTTGGCCACCAGCATGCCGGTGCGGCCCAGGCCGGCGGCGCAGTGCACCAGCACCCGTTGGCCCTCGTTTAAGGCTTGTAAAAGCGCTGGCCCCTGCGTGCGCCAGGCCGCCAAGGTTGCGGCGCCTGGCGTGGCCATGTCGGTGATGGGCACTTGTATCCATTGCAAGGGCGTGCGCGCAATGGCCTGGGCAAAATCCGGAACGCCCAGGCGGGCAAATTCATGCGGCTCAACTAGGCTCAGCACTGTGCTGGCGCCCCAGGCCTGGATGGTCTGCAAGTCGGATTCAAGCACCCGCGCCCATTGCCGGCCACCACCATCCACGCCACTCCGCCCGGGGCAATGGCTCATGCCCAGCAGGGCACCGCTCGGCAGGGTGACCGCATTGATCAGCAGCGGGCCGGTGGGTGCGGGGCTGCTCACGCGCTGCCTGGCTTGGTAACAGCCGGCTGGGTCTGATGTAGGGTGGTGCGCGGCATGGCCCAAAGCATACCGGACTCACCTGCCGACCATGCCTAGTTTGAGCCTGATCAACTTCAGGATGCCATTTTTGCCCAATCATGCTAAGCTGATTGACTTTGTAATTGACCCACTTCACACGGAGAGTCCTATGCCTAGCCTGTTGCCCAACATCGATCCTGATGGCCTTCTTGAGTTTTCGGTGGTGTACACCGACCGTGCCCTGAACCATATGTCACAGCGCTTTCAGGGCGTCATGACCGATATTTCGAGCATGCTCAAAGAGGTGTACCACGCCAAGTCGGCGGTGCTGGTGCCAGGCAGCGGCACCTTTGGCATGGAGGCTGTGGCTCGCCAGTTCGCTACCGGCAAGAAGGCGCTGGTGATTCGCAACGGTTGGTTCAGCTACCGCTGGACGCAAATTTTTGACATGGGCCACATCCCCGCCTCATCCACCGTGCTCAAAGCCCGCCGGGTTTCCACCGACAGCCAGTCGGCCTGGATTCCCTGCCCGGTGGACGAGGTGGTCAACACCATTCGCACTCAGCGCCCCTACGTGGTGTTTGCACCCCATGTAGAAACCTCGGCCGGCATGATCTTGCCCGATGCCTACCTGAAGACCGTGTCCGATGCAGTGCATGAGGTGGGCGGGCTGATGGTGCTCGATTGCATTGCCTCTGGCGCCATCTGGGTCGACATGGTTGCCACCGGTGTGGACGTGCTGGTCAGCGCGCCGCAAAAAGGCTGGAGCGGTTCACCCTGCTGCGCCATGGTGATGCTCAGTGAGCGCGCGCGCGCTGCCATCGATGGCACCAGCAGCACCAGCTTTGCCTGTGACCTGAAAAAATGGCTGCAGGTCATGGAAACTTACGAAAAAGGTGGTCACACCTACCACACCACCATGCCGACCGACGCCCTGGTGCGCCTGCGCGAGGTGATGCAAGAAACCCGCGCCTACGGGTTTGATCGGGTCTGCGCCGAGCAGCGCGAACTGGGCGAGCAGGTGCGGGCTTTGTTTGAGAGCCGTGGCATCGTCAGTGTGGCGGCGGACGGTTTCAAGGCCCCGGGCGTGGTGGTCAGCTACACGCGTGATGCCGACATCCAAAACAGCAAGAAGTTTTTGGCGCTGGGTCTGCAGACAGCGGCCGGGGTGCCACTGCAGTGTGATGAGCCGGCCGACTTCATGACCTTCCGGGTCGGCCTCTTCGGCCTGGAAAAACTCCATAACGTGGAACGCAGCGTGGACCAACTCGCCGCAGCCCTCGACCTCATCGGCCTGACCGAGCCGGTGGCCCTGGCGGCCTGAGGTCTGAGGTCTGAGCGGGTGCAGGCCTGGCAATCTGGCCAGGCTGCCTTAGTACCGCGTTTGCTGCGTTATTGATAGCGCAAAGCCCAGTATTGACGTGGCCTGGGGGCCTAAATGACCCAAAATCTTTTTGAATCAGTGACCATCGTTGGGGCGGGGGCCATTGGTGGTTGGCTGGGCGCACGGCTGGCTGCGCAGGGGGTGCGTGTCAGCCTGCTGACCCGTGGCGCCACACTGGCTGCGCTGCAGCAGAATGGGCTGCGCCTGCGTTCAGGCGATGCCGAGCAACATTACCGCTTACCGGCCACCTCCGATGCGGCGACCCTGGGGGTGCAGGATTTGGTGGTGGTCGCGGTCAAGGCGCCCGCTTTGCCAGATATAGCGCGAAACATTGGCCCGCTGCTGGGCCCCGACACGGTGGTGCTAACCGCCATGAATGGCGTGCCCTGGTGGTTTTTTCAGGGTTTTGGCGGCAAGCTGGCTGGCACCCGGCTGCAGGCGGTTGACCCCAAAGGCGAACTGGCCGCCGCTATTGCCCCAGCGCGGGTGTTGGGCTGCGTGGTGCATGCCAGCTGTTCCAGCGATGCGCCCGGTGTGGTGCGGCACCATTTTGGGCAGGGGCTGATCATCGGCGAGCCGGGCGGTGGCGCGTCAGCCCGAGTCAATGCGCTGGCTGCTTTGCTGTCGGCGGCCGGTTTTGACACCACCGTGTCGCCGCAGATTCAGCGAGACGTCTGGTACAAGCTGTGGGGCAATATGACGGTCAACCCGATCAGTGCCCTGACCGGCGCCACCACCGACCTGATTCTTGACGACCCGCTGGTGCGCGGCTTTGTCTCGGGGGTGATGCTGGAGGCGCGCGAAATTGGTGCGCGCATCGGTATCCCAATCAGCCAACAGCCCGAGGACCGCCACGCGGTGACGCGCAAGCTGGGCGCCTTCAAGACCTCGATGCTGCAAGATCTAGAGGCCCGCAAACCTGTTGAGCTGGATGCGCTGGTGACCGTGGTGCAAGAGCTCGGCCAGCTTACCGGTGTGGCCACGCCACTGACCGATGTGCTTTTGGGGCTAGCCCGGCTCCAGGCGCGGGTGCGCGGCCTCTACTGAGCCCGGGTGGTCCAGGTCGGGGCGGCGCCAGGGGTCGATGTGCGTCATCAGGTTCAGCACCCGATGCCGCTGTAAGACGCGGTTCCGCGCAGACACGGCGATGTCGTGGCCGGCTTCGACAGTGATCGTGGCGTCCACCTCCAGGTGGGCATCCACCAAAATCATGTCACCCATCTTGCGGGTGCGCACGTCGTGCACGGCGCTCACCCCCGGCGTTTCGATCAGGGTTTGCCGAATGGCAGCCACTTCCTGGTCGTCCACCCCCCGGTCCATCAGGTCATGCAGCGCGTCCCAGCCAAATTCCCAACCCATTTTGCCCACCATAAAGCCCACGATCAAGGCTGCAATCGGGTCCAGGATCGGGTAGCCGGCCAGGTTGCCGATGATGCCGATACCGACCACCAGCGATGACGCGGCGTCTGAGCGGGCGTGCCAGGCGTTGGCCACCAGCATGCTTGACTTGATGCGCTTGGCCGCGCGCAGCATGTAGCGAAACAGCAGCTCCTTGGCCACCAGCGCACCGCCGGCGACCCACAGCGCCGCCACATGCACCGTGGCCACGGTTTCGGGCGACTCGAGCTTGCGCATGGCCGCCCACAGCATGCCCACGCCCACCGCCAGCAGCATCACGCCCAGCACCAGCGATGCCGCCGTCTCATAGCGCTGGTGGCCATAGGGGTGGTCGGCGTCGGCGTCTTTTTGGCTATGGCGACCAGCCAGCAGCACCACAAAGTCGGCCACCAGATCGGACAGGGAGTGCAGGCCGTCAGCCACGAGGGCCTGCGACTTGGCCAGGATGCCGACCGTGACCTGAACCGCTGTCAGCACCAGATTCACCCCCACGCTGACCCAGGTGCTGCGCATGGCGGCCGCGGCCCGCTCGGCCGGGCTGTGCTCGCTGTCTTCCGGGTCGTCAGCCCATTCGGTCGATTTCATAGGTGTAGGGGAGAGTGTATAAAGGCAGGCGCGTTTAGTCCGCCAGGCTGGGCACGCGCGGCGCCAGCGCGCACATCAGTTCATAGCCCAGCGTGCCGGCGTGGCGGGCAATCTCGTCAATATCAAGCACCGTGCCCTGGCTGCTGCGTCCCCATAAAATGACTTCGTTGGCCGTGCCAGCGCCCAGGCCGAGGTGCTGCCCGGCCTCAGCCAATGGGCCGAGGTCCACCGTCAGCATGTCCATGCTGACCCGGCCGACGGTGCGGGTGCGCACCCCGTTCACCAGCACCGGGGTGCCCGTGCCGCAAACCCGGGGGTAGCCGTCGGCATAGCCACAGGCCACCACGCCAATGCGCATCGGCTCGGTCGCCGTGAAGGAGGAGCCATAACCCACGCTTTGCCCCGCCAGCAGGTCTTGTGTTGCTATTATTTTGGAAGCAAGGGTCATTGCCGGCTGCAGACCCCAGTCATTGGCGCAGCGTTCCGGGTAGTCGGGCGAGCTGCCGTAGAGGGCTATGCCGGGGCGTACCCAGTCGGAGGCTGTTTCGGGTTCGGGGTGACGCAGGGTCGCCGCGCTGTTGCTCAGGCTGCGCTCGCCCGGCAGATCGCGGGTGATCGCGGAAAAGACCGCCATTTGTGCCGCGATGCCAGCGGCACCATCGGCGTCGCTGAAGTGGGTCATCAGCGAGATCTCATCCACCTGCGGCAGCGCGTTGAGCCGGGTCCAGGCAGAGCGGTAGCGCTCGGGCGTGAAACCTAGCCGGTTCATGCCAGAGTTCATCTTCAAAAACACCCGGTGCGGCAGGTTGGTCTTGTGGGTGGCCAGCATGTCGATCTGCTCATCGCAGTGCACGGTGTGCCATAGGTCCAGGCGTGAGCAAAGCTCTAGGTCGCGTTGCTCAAACACGCCTTCAAGTAACAAAACGGGGCCGCGCCAGCCCAGGGTGCGCACGCGCCGGGCCTCATCCAGGTCAAGCAAAGCAAAACCATCGGCGCCGCGCAGACCGTCAAACGCCAACTCAATGCCGTGGCCGTAGGCGTTGGCTTTGACCACGGCCCAAACGCGGGAATCTGTTGCGGCAGCTCGGGCTCGCGCCAAGTTGTGGCGCAAAGACTCAGTGTGGATAGTGGCTTGAATGGGGCGGGGCATAGGTCGGTTTAGGTCGGCCGAGCGGCGTCGGTCCGGCTGCCATTTTGACACTGCGAGGCGTGATATAACCCGGTACCTCTCGGAGACATATGACAAATCCCAAGGCAACTCGCCTGTTGGTGCAGGCAAATCAAGCATGAAGCGCGGCTTTTTCACCATCATGTCCGCTCAGTTCTTGAGCTCGCTGGCCGACAACGCTCTTTTCGTGGCCGCCGTGCAGTTGCTGCGCAGCAGCCAAGCGCCAGAGTGGCAGCAAGCCGCACTGGTGCCCATGTTTGCCTTGTTTTACGTGGTGCTGGCGCCTTTTGTCGGGGCGTTTGCTGATTCCATGCCCAAAGGCCGGGTCATGCTCTTGAGCAATTTCGTCAAGGTGGCGGGTTGCCTGCTGATGTTGTTTGGTACCCACCCGCTGATGGCCTATGCCATCGTTGGTCTTGGCGCGGCGGCCTACTCGCCGGCCAAGTACGGCATCCTGACCGAGTTGCTGCCAGCCTCGCAACTGGTCAAAGCCAACGGTTGGATTGAAGGGCTGACCATTGCCTCCATCATTCTGGGCGTGCTGCTGGGTGGGCAATTGGTGGGGCCAATGCTGTCACCCAAGCTCTTGTCGTTTGATCTTCCTTTCATCACCACCAGCATTGACACTGCCCCAGAGGCAGCCATTCTGGTATTGATCTTTGTTTATTTCTCGGCTGCCTGGTTCAACACTCACATCCCGCTGACCGGTGCGCAGATGCGGCCCATGCCCAAGCGGCTGATCACGCTGCTGCCCGATTTCTGGGCATGTAACACGCTTCTTTGGCGCGACCGACTTGGCCAGATTTCCCTGGCTGCTACCACGTTGATCTGGGGTGTGGCCGGTAATCTGCGCTTTATTGTGCTGGCTTGGGCCGCGGCGGCGCTGGGCTATTCGGTCACCCAAGCCTCGGCACTGCAGGGCGTGGTGGCGATCGGCATGGCGGTGGGCGCCGTGGTGGCGTCGATGCGCATGCGGCTGGAAGACGGGCCGCGGGTCATCACGCTGGGCATCGGCATGGGCCTGCTGATCATCATGCTGATCTTCATTGACAACGTCTGGGTGGCCGCGCCCTTTTTGATCCTGCTCGGCGCACTCGGCGGTTTTTTGGTGGTTCCCATGAACGCCCTGCTGCAGCATCGCGGGCACAACCTGATGGGCGCTGGGCGCTCGATCGCAGTGCAGAACTTCAACGAACAGGCTTGCATACTCGCATTGGGTGCTGCCTACAGTTTTTCCACCGGCATGGGCTTGCCCACCTTTGGCGCCATCACGGCGTTTGGGCTGCTGATTGCCGGCTTTATGTGGCTGATCAAGCGCTGGCATGCCCGCAACTGCGTGGTGCACAAGGATGAGATCGATCGACTGATCGCCATTGCCCGCAATGACAACCTGCACGGCTGATGCCCTCTAGGGCACTGGCGGTCGCCGCGCTGCTGTTTAACGCGCTGGTGTTTGGCATGCTGTGGTGGCCGTTTCGGGCGCTGCAAAGCCAGGGGCTGCACCCTCTTTGGGCTACGGCGATCATTTATGTGATTGGCCTGGTGGGCTTGTTGGCACTGCTGCCGCAGGCCTGGCGCGGCCTGTTTCGCCATCCCTTGCTGTGGCTGCTGGTGCTGGCGGCCGGCATGACCAATGTGGGCTTTAATTGGTCGGTCACGGTGGGTGATGTGGTGCGCGCCGTGCTGCTGTTTTACCTGATGCCGGCCTGGGTGGTGTTGCTGGCCTGGCCGCTGCTTGGCGAGCGACCCACCACCGCGAGTTTGCTGCGGCTGGTGCTGGCGCTGGGCGGCGTGGTGCTGGTGCTCAAAACGCCAGGCTCGCCCTGGCCGCTGCCGGAAAGCCTGGCCGACTGGCTGGCGTTGATGGGCGGCTTCTGCTTTGCCCTGACCAATGTGCTTTTGCGCAAGTTGAACCACACCCCGGAAGGTGCCCGCATGCTGGCCATGTTCATTGGCGGTGCGGTGATGTCGTCGGCAGTAGCCACACTGGGCATGCAGCTCGGCGTCGTGCCCGCCGCCAACCTGACCGGCACGGCCTGGCTGGGGCTGGCCCTGGCCTTAAGTCTTGCGCTGCTGGCGGGCAACCTGGCGCTGCAGTTCGGCGCGGCGCGCCTGAGCGCCAGCAGCACATCGATCATCATGCTGTCAGAAGTGGTGGTGGCCAGCGTGTCGTCGGTGCTGCTGGGCACCGGCAGTTTGTCGGCCCAGACCCTGGCCGGCGGCGTCCTGATTTTGCTGGCCTCGCTGTTGGCGGTGCTGCCGGTCCGGCCAGGGCGGCAGGCGGCATAATTCTTCGATGGACAACGTGCAACACTTGATTATTTAACCGATTTGGAGAATCTCTCATGGCCACCGTTTATGATTTTGACGCACAACTTATCACCGGCCAGCCAGCCGTCCTGAGCCAGTACAAGGGCCGGGTGCTGCTGATCGTCAACACGGCCAGCGCCTGCGGCTTCACGCCGCAGTTTGCCGGTCTGGAAGCTCTGCACAAGACGTATGGCGAGCGTGGCCTGGTGGTGCTGGGCTTCCCCTGCAACCAGTTTGGCGGTCAGGACCCGGCCAGCAACGACAAGATTGCCGAGTTTTGCCAGCTCAATTACGGCGTGAGTTTTCCGATGATGGCCAAGGTCGACGTTAACGGCGCGGCTGCCCACCCGCTGTACCAGTGGCTCTGCGCCGAAGCGCCCGGCCTGCTCGGGTCCAAGTCAATCAAATGGAACTTCACCAAGTTCCTGGTGGGCAAGGATGGCCAAGTGCTCAAGCGCTATGCCCCGACCGATACCCCGGCCAGCCTGGCCAAGGACATTGAGGCGGCTCTGGCGGTTTGAGCCGCCTGCGCCCGCCCGCACCACCTTAAGGCTGTGTCCGGCGCAGCAGAGCAGCCGCAGCCCGCAGGCTCTCGGCCGTGCTGTCCCAGCCCATGCAGGCGTCGGTGACGGATTCGACATCGGTTCGGCCTGGGTAAATCGGTATTGGTTTAACCTGTTGTTTGATATAACATGTATCAAAAATAGCATGGACCAAATCAAACTGATATGAAATCCTTTCCATCGTCCGGTTTGACGCGCGCCCAGATCGATGCTTCGCTGGACGCTTTGGCCGGTGGGGATATCAATTGGCGTGGGGGACGTGCCCCCCTGTATGTGTTCGGCGGTGATTCCGAGGCCTATGAGGTAGGACGCGACGCCTTTTTCCGGTTTTTTTCAGAAAATGCGTTAGGCGCCCGGCGCGCATTTGGCAGCGTTCGGCAGATGGAACAAGACATTATCGAGATGGGCCTGTCCTTGTTCAACGGGCATGACGGCATGGCCGGCATTGTGACCAGCGGTGGGTCAGAAAGCATCTTTCTCGCCGTTCGGGCCGCCCGTGCGGAGGCCCGGGCCAAGCGTGGCCTCGCCCGAGGCGTCGGCAACATGGTGATGCCAGATACCGCCCACCCAGCCTTTACGAAGGCGGCACAAAGCATGGACCTGGATGAGCGGCGCATACCGGTTCTGGCGAACGGCCTGGCTGACGTCCAGGCGATGGCGCAGGCCATCGACCATGACACCGTGATGCTGATCGGGTCTGCACCCTGCTTTCCTTATGGTGTGGTCGACCCCATTGACGCGCTGGGGCAAGTTGCTATCGAGCACCAGACTTGGCTCCATGTGGACGCCTGCGTGGGTGGCTATCTGGCGCCATTCGTGCGAGATCTGGGTTATTCGGTGCCCGACTTTGACCTGGGTGTGCCCGGCGTCAGTTCGCTGTCGGCGGACCTGCACAAATATGGTTTTTGTCCCAAGCCGTCGTCAACGGTCTTTTTCTCAACACCAGAGCGCGCCAAAATGGCGGGATTTGACTTGGACGTCTGGCCCTCGGGTCGTTTCGTGACGAACACTTTGGTGGGTACCCGTCCTGCAGGGGGCGTGGCCGGCGCCTGGGCCACGATCCAGTTTCTTGGCGTTGAAGGGTACCGCAAAGTTGCGCTCCAAGTGATGCAGATGCGTGACGCGTACGTGGCGGGGATCAAGGCCATACCGGGCTACCGGATGGTCACCGAACCTGATCTTGCAGTCATGGCATTTGGCGATCCTGGCATTGACATGATGCGTGTCGCCGCACTGATGGGTGAGCGCGGGTGGTTACCAGGAACAATCAGTCGACCGGCCGGGATGCATTTGATGCTGTCCCTGCTCCATGAGGCCGCACGCGAGAGCTACCTGAGCGACCTGGCGGCCTGTTCGCGGCTTGCGCATCAGGAGGCCACTGCCGGCATCGTTGAAAAACGCGTCTCGGCGACTTACTGACCCAATCCCCCAACGACTCACAGCAAAGGACGCCACCCCATGCCCAAACACGTGATCATCGCAAAAATCAAGCACGAGACAAATGGTTTCAACCGGAACCTGACCACATTGGAGCATTTTCGCGACTACGAGCTGCATGCCGGACCCGAGGTGATTCCCTACTACCGGGGAACTCGGCTGGAGATGGGCGCCTTTATCGAGAGCGCAGACCGCTACGGTTGGACATTCGATGTGCCGGTCTCAACCTTTGCCAACCCCAGCGGCATGGTGGCAGACGATGCCTTCAATCATCTCTGCGGTCTGCTGATTGAAGGTCTTCAAAGTCAGTCACATATCGATGGCGTGCTGCTCGCCCTGCACGGCGCAATGTTTACCGAAAGCTACGGCGATGCCGAAGGGGAGTTGCTGGCGCGTGTGCGCGCTGTGAGCGGGCCGCAGATTCCCATCGCCGTCACACTCGATCCCCATGCCAACGTGACCCAACGCATGGTCGACCATGCCAACATCATCACGGCCTTTCGCACCAGCCCGCATACTGATCAATATGAGACCGGTATGCGGGCGGCAAAAATGCTGGATGACACCATGCACGGCCGCCTGCACCCTGAAATGACCCTGGCGCGCCGGCCTTCACTTCAGGGGTTCGACGGTGCGCGAACCTACGTGCCGGGCGGCCCGATGCTCCAAGCCCTTGACCTGGCCACCGACGCGCAACGCCAGCATCCCGAGGTTGCCTGTATCAGTATTCAATCAGGGTTTTCGCGGTGTGATATCGCGGAACTTGGCCCTACGGTGGTGGTGACCACCAACGGCAGCAGTTCGAGTGGGCGCGTCATTGCCGAGTCGCTGATGGATTTTTGCTGGGAGACCCGCATGGTCTGGAGTGACCCGCTGGTGAGCATTGAGCAGGCTGTTGAAGCCGCACGCCAACATGTGGCCGGCGCAGCGCCTTTGGTGCTGGGCGACTATGGCGATGCGCCAGGCGGCGGCAGTTATGGCGACAGCACCAGGCTGCTGGCAGCCTTGTTGCAGGCGGGCATAACGGGTGGCGCCTTGGCTGCCATTCATGACCCAGCCACCGCCCAGCAAGCCTTGAGTGCCGGTGTCGGGGCGCAGATTGACATCGCCCTGGGGGGGCACAGTGACCCGGCGTATATGGGTGAACCGATTCGGATACGAGCCCGCGTGCGTTCCATCTCCGTCACCGGCGATATGGTTTTCAAGGGTCCCTACGGTACGGGAACCAGGCGCAGCTTTGGCCCGAGCGCCTGCCTGGATGTGGGTGGGTTTGCTGTCATCGTTTCATCGCGCAATCTTGGTTTGTACGACCTTGAGCAATTCCGCATCTTTGGGGTGGAACCGGCGGATTTCTCGGTGGTTGTTGTGAAATGCATGCAGGGTCATCATGCGGCATTCGACCCGATCGGCAGTCGAACTCTCGATGTCGATACAGGGGGCCTGTCCACAGCCGACCTAAAACGTTTCACATTCACCCGTGTTCCGCGACCCGTGTGGCCACTGGACGCGATACCTGCAACTACATAAGGGCAACACCATGGACGCAATAAAACGTTTCAAACCAAAGTTTTACGCTTGGGGCGCAGCCTGTGCCCTGGCCATGCTGTTGGCGCCGGCGCAGGCGGCAACGCCCCGCGACACGCTGGTCATCGCGCGTGAGATCAGCGCCATCGCGGACTGGGATCCGGCGGTGTCGCAAATTCTCGACACGCAGGAGATTAATTCGGACATGTATGAACGGCTGGTCGGCTATGACCCCCGTAAAGCCGGGAGTCCACTGGCGGGCATCATCGCGGAAAGCTGGGTGATGACGCCGGACGGGAAGCAGTTCACATTCCGCATACGCAAGGGCGTGAAGTTCCATTCGGGCAACCCGCTCACAGCTGAAGACGTTGCCTACACGTTCAAGCGGATCATCTCGCTGGATCGGGAGCCGTCTACCAACCTGCGCCAGATTGGCATCACTAAAGAGAATGTCGACAACTTCGCGCGTGCATTTGGCGATGATGTGTTTGTGCTGTCGCTACCCGACGCTTACGCCACCACCTACATCCTGAATCTACTGACATCCGCCTACTTCGGAATTGTCGATAAAAAACTGCTCGAAGCCAATGCTCAAGGTGGCGACTATGGCTCTAAATGGTTGTCCCGCCGCACCGGTCAAGAGGCCTCCGCCGGATCGGGCCCCTACCGTATCAGCAACTTTCGCGCCTCCGACACGTTGATCCTCGAGCGCAATGACGCCTATTGGCGTTTCAAGTCACCCTTGCGCCGCGTTATCTTCCGACACATCCCTGAATCTGGCGCCCAGCGTCTCCTGATTGAGCGTGGCGATGCCGACATGGCGTTCAATCTGACCGCGCAAGACATCGAGGCGCTGCAAGTCAAACCCGGTACCAAGGTGGAGCTATTTCCATCGCGCCGCGTCCTGTACGCCGGCTTCAACACAGTGGTCAAGCCCTTCGACGACCCACGGGCTGTCAAGGCGATGAAGCATCTGATGGACTACCAGCTTTGGGAAAAGACCCTGATGCGCCACCAAGGCACGGTTCACCAGTCTTTTATCCCGAACGGCATCATGGGATCGCTCAAAGATCATCCTTTCAAGTATGACGTGGCGCGGGCCAAGGAACTGTTGGCTGAGGCCGGACTGTCGCAGGGTTTCAGCTTCAAATTGAACGTGGTCAACCGACGCCCCGAGATCGACATGGCAACCTCCTTCCAGGCCTCTGCGGCACTTGCCGGGGTCAAGGTCGAGGTGGTCATGATGCCGCCCAGTCAACTGATTCCGCTGTACCGTGATCGCAAAGTGGATGCGTTGATGTTGTCGTTTTACACGCCTTATGGGGACCCGCACGCCACTGCCAACAAGTTTGCCTATAGCCCTGGGGGCATGCCGGGTGCCAAGCCCGGCGAAAGTTATCCAAGTGAACTGACCTGGCGCTTGGGCTGGACGCCGACTGATCTGTCGGTGAAAGTTATCGCTGCCACCAAGGAATCTGACCCCAAAAAACGGACTGCGCTGTATGCGGACATTCAGCGTCAGTACTGGGAAACCTCTCCGTTCGCGCAGACCTTTCAGGCGGTTCAGGCAATTGGTATGCGCGGCAACGTCGAGAATTACCGCTACGGCTCGAAGGGCGGCGACACCAGCTTTGCGTTTACCAGCAAGAAGAACCTGCCGTGAACCAGGCGGCCGGGCGAGTCGGAGGCTGGAAACTTGTTGGCGATCTCGGCTTCACTTTCATGGGGCTGCTGGCGGCCACATTTTTGATCGGTCGGATCATGCCGATCGATCCGGTTTTGGCGGCGGCCGGTGCCGATCTCACTACGGCTCAGTATGCGCGAGTGGCAGCCGAGCTCGGGTTGGACCAGCCGCTGCTGGTTCAGTTCGGACGGTTTGTGCTGCGCTTGGTCCAGTTTGATTTCGGCCAGTCTTTTCTGTCTGGTAACCCGGTCGCCGTCGATATTGCGCGCGTGTTTCCCGCCACGGTTGAACTCGCCACACTGGGGATGTTGATCGGCGCCACCATTGGCGTACCGGCCGGCATTGTGGCGGCGGTGATGCGCGGCACTTGGGTCGATGCTGTCTTGCGCTGTATCACCCTGATCGGTTATTCGATGCCTGTGTTCTGGAAAGGGCTGATGCTGATGCTGGTGTTCTACGTGATGCTGGGTTGGGCAGAGGGTCCGGGTCGACAAAGCATTGCTTTTGAAGGGCAAGTGCCGACCGTGACGGGCTTGCTCCTGGTCGACTGCCTGTTGCAGGGTGACTGGGACGCCCTGCGCGATGCCTGGGGCCATGTGGTTTTGCCGGCTGTGAGCCTGGGTTATGGTGCCGGCGCTTATCTTGCGCGAATGACCCGCAGCTTTATGCTCGAACAACTCAGTCAAGAATACATGATCACCGCCTCCGTGAAAGGGGCCTCCACGACGCGGATGGTGCTTCGTCATGCGCTTCCCAACTGCGGCGTACAGCTCATCACGACGTTCGCCTTGACCTACGGCTTACTGCTGGAAGGGGCGGTCTTGACAGAAACTGTGTTCGCCTGGCCAGGACTAGGCCAGTACATGACAAAGGCCATGTTCAATGCCGACATGAACGCGGTGATCGGTGGCACCTTTGTCATTGGCATGGTGTTCGTCATCCTCAACCAACTCTCGGACCTGGCCTACCGACGGCTGGACCCGCGCTCACAATGACGCGCCTGTCTAGATGGTTGCTGTCCCCCACACCATCGTCGCAATGGCAGGCGCGAATGGGGCGCATGACCTTCGCTGTGCTCGATTTTGCTGCCAGTCCTGCAGCAATGGCAGGCTTGGCCATTGTCCTGCTGCTGATCTTCGTCGCCGCGTTTGCCCCGTGGCTGGCAACCCATGACCCCACAGCCCAATCCCTGGTCAACATGTTGCAGAAGCCCTCGAAAGCGCATTGGTTTGGAACCGACGAGCTCGGACGTGACATCTACAGCCGGGTGGTCTATGGTGCCCGCATCACGCTCAGCATCGTTGTGTTGGTGGCCGTGATCGCGGCGCCGATTGGCCTGGCGGTCGGCTGCGCGGCCGGTTTTATGGGCGGCTGGGTGGATCGCGTGCTCATGCGCATGACCGATATCGCCTTGGCCTTTCCGCGATTGGTACTGGCACTGGCCTTTGTGGCTGCGCTGCGTCCCAGCCTGGAAAACGCGGTGATCGCCATCGCGATTACAGCTTGGCCCCCGTATGCGCGCTTAGCGAGAGCCGAGACGCTGGTCATCAGGCGCAGTGATTTTGTAGCGGCTGCATGGCTCGCTGGTGCCAGGCCTTGGCGAATCATATTGCGGCAAATTGTGCCGCTGTGCCTGCCCTCGTTGCTCGTGCGGGTGACGCTGGATATGGCGGGTGTCATTCTCATTGCGGCCGGCCTGGGTTTTCTGGGGCTGGGGGCGCAACCCCCCACCCCTGAATGGGGTGCCATGCTGTCTAACGGCCGGGACTTCCTGCTGGACTCATGGTGGGTGGCCACATTGCCAGGAGCCGCTATCTTTCTTGCCAGCCTCGGCTTCAACCTTCTTGGGGATGGATTGCGCGACGCGCTCGACCCCCGTCGCCAGTCATGAGCATCAGCACAGAACCCTTGGTGGAGGTCCGTGACCTGAACATCATATTCCCAAGCCGTGCGGGCATGACCATCGCTGTGAAGGGGATCAGCTTTGAAATTGGTCAAGAAAAATTGGGCATTGTGGGGGAAAGCGGCTCAGGAAAGTCGGTGACCTGCCGCGCCTTGCTGGGGCTGATCGCACCGCCGGCACGGGTGACTGCGTCAGCGATGCGGTTGTTCGGCGATGACTACGCACACGCTCGACCGAGTGCCTTCAGCGCGGTGCGTGGCTGTCGAATGGGTTTGATCATGCAGGACCCTCGCTATTCGCTCAATCCGGTGGCAACCATCGGCACCCAGATTGAAGAGGGCCTTTTCTTGCAGCGCGGTTTGCGCGGTGCGGCTGCCCGCGCCGAGGGTCTGCGCCTGCTCGACGCCGTGGCCTTGCGCGATCCGCAACGGGTTTGGACATCCTATGCCCACCAGCTCTCTGGAGGTATGGGCCAACGCGCCATGATTGCGATGATGCTGGCGATGGAGCCCGCACTCCTGATTGCTGACGAACCAACGTCCGCCCTGGATGTCACCGTTCAGGTTGAAATTCTCGCCCTGCTCGAAGGGCTGGTGAAAGATCGTGGCATGGCGCTGCTGCTGGTCAGCCATGATCTGCGCATGGTCGAGGGCTTCTGTGACCGGGTCATCGTGATGCACCAGGGCCATATCGTGGACCAATGCCGGGCTGAGGAGCTCTCACATTCGCACCACCCCTACACACGCCGTTTGCTGAATTGTGTGCCAGCGCTGGCGGAACCATGAATACGCCTCTGCTGTCGATACACAACCTGGATGTCCGATTTGGAACGGATGCCAACCCCGTTCGGGCCGTACGTGGCATCGACCTGACGCTGGAAGAGGGGCAGTCACTGGGCATTGTTGGCGAGAGCGGCAGTGGCAAATCGACTGTACTGAGAGCCGTTTGCGGCCTGAGCCCGATCCATTCGGGCACTTGCCTGCTTGACGGCCAGGCGCTCAACACACTGGCGCCTGAAGTCCGCGCGCGTCTAGTGCAGATGATTTTTCAAGACCCTTTTGGTGCGCTCCACCCGCGCCAAAGCGTCGATGAACAGTTGCGTGAACCCATGCGGATTCACCGGATGTCGGATCTCGATCAACGTGTGGCGGCACTACTGCAGCAAGTCGCACTCGGGCCCGAGTTGCGTTTTCGTTACCCTCACCAGATCTCAGGTGGCCAGCGCCAGCGTGTTTGTATTGCCCGCGCGCTGGCCCTGGAGCCCAAGCTCCTGTTGCTGGACGAGCCCACCTCCGCGCTCGACATGTCGGTGCAGGCCGAGGTACTGCGTCTTCTGGCCCATATCCGTGAACAGCGGGGTATGTCTTACCTGTTCGTATCACATGATCTGGCTGTGGTGGCGCAACTCTGCGACCGTATTGCCATCATGCAGGAGGGCCAGGTTGTCGAGATCGTCACTGCGGCCGCGTTACGCGCCGGCGTAGTGACGCACGCCTACAGTGCGACGCTCCTCAATGCCGCACGTCAACGGCACCGCCTTGGCAGCAAAGGCTAAAGGTGTCAGTGGCCCAACCCCAACGCCGCTTTTGATGGATCGGTGTGGCTTGCCTAAAATCCGGTGATGACCCCCAAGCGAATTCCCTCAGCGCGCACAAACCAGTCGGCCCAGGTCAAGGTTCAACTCGAGCCCGTCTTGCGCGCCAAGACCTTGGGCGACCAGGCCTACGAGTCTTTGCGCGAGGCACTCGCGTCCGGAGCCCTGCCGCCAGGACAACGGTTGACGGTGCGTGGTCTGGTTGATCTTCTGGGCATTGGGTTCACGCCAGCCCGCGAAGCGCTCAATCGTCTGGCGACCGAGGGCGCACTGCAGCTCGGGCCGAGTCGTCGACTGATGGTGCCGTCCCTGACGCTTGCACGCTACGAAGAAATGGTGACGATCCGCATGGCGCTGGAGCCGATGGCCGCCGTGGCCGCATTGCCCCACTTCGGCGACGCTGATCTCGTGGCCTTGCGGATTGTTCAAGAGGGGCTGCTTGCTGCCAAGAAAAAAGAGGACTATGTTCGAGTCCTGGCGCGCAACCGCGAATTCCATTTCAGTCTTTATCGCCGCTGCGGCATGCCGACTTTATTGGCTATTCTGGAGTCGCTGTGGCTGCAAACCGGGCCAACCTTGCGCCTGCTCTATCCCGCCTACTACCGCCAGTGGCGCGGCGGGGTCAACCACGAGGCGATCCTTGCCGCCTTGACGGCACGGGACGTGCAGTCACTTGCGGCCGCCGTCCGCCAGGACTTGCAGGATGGGTACATCGAACTGTCCGACCAGCTGCGTCAGAACGAGGCCAAAGGCTAGCGTGGGCCAACCTTATGCATCAAAACGGCCTAGTCTGGCGGTGAGCCGCTCGGCTCATCGCACCATCACATTACATTCACAATGATGAGCCATGCTGTAAATGGCGCGTTTGTGGGATCGAAGGTCTCAATTGATGCGCAGTTGTTCATCGAGCCCCGTCAGTATTTTGGAGTAAGGCAGAAGTTATGGCCGTCAGTAATACAGTATTGCAGCGATCACGCTTGGGCAGGATCGTTGTCGAGCGTAAATGGGTCACTGAAGAGCAGCTAGAGCTTGCGGTTCAGCATCAGCAAACCAGCGGTCTGCGGCTGGGGGATGCCCTTGTTGATCCGGGGTTTGTCACGCGAAAGCAGGTTGAGCGTGCCCTTCGCAAGCAGACCAATGTTCGCGCGATCGCGATGCTGGTGACCCTCATGGCTGCACCCTTCCAGTTTGCCAGAGCGTCAACCACCGCTGACTTGGCGCCCATTGAGTTTTCAACCAGGGCGGAAGCGCCTGCTTCTGTAGCCCTGCGAGCCACGACCCTCACCGAAACCACCAACCTCACGACCGGCAGCAGAGCGTCCATCCTTCAAGAGGGTGAAAACAACATTGCCAGCATACTTCAGACTGGCAGCCAATCGATGGCAATGATCAGCCAGATTGGCGGCAATTTGAATTCAGCTCAGATCTCCCAGGACGGCAACCTTCAGGCCGCCAGCATCTCCCAAACAGGCAGCAACAACCGCGCAGTTATCGCGCAACGCTGAGACGTCGCGTTAGTGACGCAGCAGTGCCGCTGCCGCCCGCAGGCTCTCAGCCGTGCTGTCCCAGCCCATGCAGGCGTCGGTGATGGAGACGCCGTAGCGCAGGTCTTGCACGCGGCCCAGTTTTTGGTTGCCTTCGAACAGGTGTGACTCCAGCATCACGCCCTTGATGGCTCGGTTGCCGTCGGCCACCTGGTGCACCACGTCGCGCAGCACCAGCGGCTGCAGCGCGTGGTTTTTGCGCGAATTGCCGTGGCTGCAGTCGATCACGATGTTGCCCGGCAGGCCCGCAGCTTGCAGCGCCGCCGTCGCCTGGGCCACGGCCACCGAGTCGTAATTGGGCACGGGCCCACCACGCAGAATCAGGTGACCCAGCGGGTTGCCGCGGGTATGTGTGACTGCCACCTGGCCGGCGCTGTTGATGCCCAGAAAGGCGTGCGGCTGCGCTGCCGACAGCATGGCGTTGAGCGCCGCGTCCAGGTCGCCGTCGGTGCCGTTCTTAAAGCCCACCGGTGACGACAGGCCGCTGGCCATCTCCCGGTGGGTTTGGCTTTCGGTGGTGCGCGCACCAATGGCGCTCCAGGCGATCAGGTCGCCCAGGTACTGCGGGGTGATCGGGTCCAGCGCCTCGGTGCCGCAGGGCAGTCCCATGTCGTTCAGCGCCACCAGCAGCCGGCGGGCCAGATAAAGACCTTCTTCGATGTGAAAAGAGTCGTCCATGCGGGGGTCGTTGATCAGGCCCTTCCAACCCACTGTGGTGCGGGGCTTCTCGAAATACACCCGCATCACCAGCAGCAGCTGATCGGACAGCTCGTCGGCCAGCGCCTTGAGCCGCCTGGCGTAGTCCATCGCCGATGTGATGTCATGGATCGAGCAGGGCCCGACCACCACCAGCAAACGGGGGTCTTCTCCTTGCAGGATGCGCGCTAATGCCGCCCGGGCCTGGCGTACGGTGTCACTGGCCCGCTGGCTGAGCGGCACGTCCTGGTGCAGGCGCTCGGGTGGCGGCAGTGTGTGCTGCGACAGCACATTCAGATTCTCAAGGGCGGTCGGTAGGTTCATAACAAAAACAGGCTCCAGCCCTTGATAGCTGGGCATTTCTAGCTATGAATTTTATAGTAATCCGTAGAGCGTGAATGAGCGCTGTTTGTCATCGAATTTTCACACCCCGGACGTAAATTCTTCCCAATTGGAGATCGGTCTCTGAGGTGCTGCGCGCGGTGCAGTCTTTTTTGAAAACGTCTGCTGGAGCCTGGGTGACGATGAGCACTGGAATTTTGACTTTTTTCCGTTTTTTGGCTGTCTGTGCGCTGCTTGGGGGCCTGGCCGGCTGCTCACCCAGGCACCTCATCATCCAAAGTGTTGCCAACGAACTGGCCCAGCAAGGGCAGGCTGTTGAGGACGATCTTGGCCTGGCGCGGGAGGCCAGCAGTTTCTACCTCAAGCTGTCCGAAGGGCTGCTGCGGGAAGCCCCTGACAACCTGGCCTTGGCCGAAGCTGTTGCGGCCGGCTTCACCCAATACGCCTTCGCCTTTGTCGCCTTTGAGGCCGAGCGCTTGGAATCAAAAGACGCCAAGGCGGCGCAATTGTTGAACGAGCGGGCGCGGCGCCTCTACTTGCGCGCCCATCGCCACGCCATGGCTGCCTTGGAGCAACAACAACCCGGTTTCCTCAAGGCACTGAGCCAATCAGACGCCAGCCGATGGCCCACCCTCAAGCCGTCTCAGGTGGGTGTGGCTTATTGGGCTGCGGCGTCCTGGGGGGCTTACATCTCGCTCTCTAAAGACCTGCCCGATGTGGTCGCCGACTTGCCGGTGGCCTTTCGCCTTGCGCAATTGGCCTGGCGCGTCTCGCCCAAGCACGCCAACGGTGACCTGAGCAGCCTGATGGGAAGTTTTGAGGCGGCGCGTGCGGGCGGCTCGGCGCAGCAGGCCAGCAATTACTTTGACGCAGCCATCGCCGCTGGCGCCGGCAAGAGCGCGGGTGCTTATGTCGCCAAAGCTGAGTCGATCGCACTCACGGCCGGCGACCGGCCCGCCTTTGAGGCGCTGCTTCGACAGGCTTTGCGCGTGAGTGCCGAGCATCGCGACCTGCCCAACGAGGTCATGCGCGAGCGGGCCCAATGGCTGCTGGCTACGGCCGACGATTTGTTTTGACGGGATCCATCATCATGTTTCAATTTTTTCTTCTGCCATTGGCGAGTCTGTCTCGGGTGTGGTCCGGGATGCTGTGCTTGGCGCTGGCCCTGATCGCGAGCCAGTCGGGCCTGGCATCAGCTGCTGACAAGCAACTGCGTATTGGCACTCTGGTGCCCAAAAATTCGCTCTACCACCGCCAACTGATGGCCATCGGAGAGAGCTGGCGAGTGGCGCAGGGCGGCGGCTCCAAGTACCTGGTGTACCCGGACGGCAGCCAGGGCGGCGAGGCCGAGATGGTGCGGCGCATGCGGATCGGGCAGTTGCAGGGCGCCCTGATGTCGGTGGTGGGCCTGCGCGAGATCGAGCCCTCGATTGCAGCCTTGCAAAGCATGCCCTTGCTGTTCAGAAACTGGGACGAGTTGGATTACGTGCGCGAGAAAATGCGCGCCGGCATGGAGAAAAAGTTCCTGGACAAGGGCTTTGTGGTCTTAGCCTGGGGCGATGCGGGCTGGGTGCGCTTTTTCTCCAAAGAGGCGGCGGTGCGCCCTGATGACTTCAAGAAAATGAAGTTCTTTGCCTGGGGGTCAGAGCCAGATCAACAAGCGATTATGAAAAGCCTGGGCTACACCCCGGTTCCGCTGGAGACCACCGACATCCTGCCCGCCATTCAGACCGGCATGATCACCGTGGTGCCGTCAACCCCCTATTTCGCATTGGCCACCCAGATCTACAACACGGCGCCGAATATGCTGGACATAAATTGGGCACCGATTGTGGGGGCCCTGGTGGTCACCAAAAAAGCCTGGGATGACATGTCGCCAGAGGTGCAGACCAAGGTGAGCGCCGTCAGTGACGAGGCCGGCGTCCAGATTCGCGCCAAGGCCCGGCAAGAAGTCGACGAAGCGGTTGACGCCATGAAAAAGCGCGGTCTGGTGGTTAACAGGCCTAACCCCGAGCAGCTGCGCGAGTGGCAGGCGTTTGCGGCGGCCCTTTACCCCCGAATCCGCGGCACCATGGTGCCGGCTGACACATTCGATGAGGTCTTTGCACACCTGAAGGCCTACCGCGCCAGCAAAGGTCAATAAGCGTGCCGCGCTTGCACCTCGGCGCCCTGCGGCGCATTGCCAGCTTTGACGAACTGCTGTCGTCAGCAGCCCTGCTGTTGATGGCGTTGATCCCGCTGTGGGAAATTTTGATGCGGCCCTTGGCCGGCAGTGGCATCGAAAACGCGTCCGTGCTGGTGCAGCACCTGGGCCTGGTGCTGGCCATGTTTGGGGCACTGGCCGCAGAGCGTCATGGGCACTTGACCAGTCTGGTGGGGCAAGGCGGCGGCGCCGACACCGGCCCCAGATCGGTCAGGCGCAATTTTGCCGACGCCGTTGCCGCCTTGGTGTGTGGGGTGTTGGCCCTGGCCAGTTGGCGCTTTGTGGCCAGTGAAATGCTGGCGCCGAATGACCTGGCTTACGGCTTGCCGGCCTGGGTGGTCCAGTTCAGCATGCCGCTGGCCTTTGGCGTTCTGGGTGCCAAGTTGGGCGCGCGATGCGGTGTCGCCTGGCTGTCCAAAATAGCTTGCGGTCTGGCGCTGCCAGTTGCCGGTTTCTGGTTCGCTTGGCACTTTGACGGTCAGCCCTTGATGGTTTGGCCCGGCCTGGTGGTGTTGCTCGGCGCTTTGTTGGCCGGTGCGCCTATTTTTGCCATGCTGGGCGGTTTGGCATTGGCGCTCTTTTGGAACGACGGTTTACCCTTGGCCTCGGTGGCGCTCTCGCACTACCAGATCACCGTGAACCCATCGTTGCCCGCGCTGCCGCTGTTCACGCTGGCCGGCCTGATTTTTGCGCGCACCGGGGCAGCCGCGCGTTTGGGCCAATTGTTCATCGCGGTGATGGGCGGCGGTGTCACAGGCACGGTGCTGGCAACGGCCGCGCTCTGCTCATTTTTTACCGCCTTCACCGGGGGCAGCGGTGTCACCATCCTGGCGCTGGGGGGCCTGCTCCTGCCGCTGTTGGGCCATGCCGGTTACCCGGAGCGGCGCGGCATCAGCCTGGTCACCAGTGCTAGCGCCTTGGGTGTGCTGCTGGCGCCCTCGGTGCCGCTGATCATGTACGCCATCATTGCCCGGGTACCGATCAACACCATGTTTTTGGCGGGGCTGGTGCCTGCGGTGGTGATGGTGGTTTTTCTGGTTTTGATCGGCGGCTACCTCAAGCGCGTGGCACCGGCCGCAGCACTAGACACCTCACCAGACACCACACCATTAGCCGCACCCGTACCGGCGGCTAGGCCCTCTGCATCAGCTGCTTGGGCCGCTGCCTGGGCCGCCAAGTGGGAACTGCTGGCGCCGGTTGTGGCGGTGGGTTCGCTGGTCAGCGGCTTGGCCACGCCCACCGAAAGCGCTGCCTTGACCGTGGCCTACGCCATCGCCACCCAGGCCCTGGCGCACCGGGAGCTGCCCCTTCGGCTGCTGCAGCGTTGCTTCAATGAGTCGGCGCAAATCATTGGCGGTGTGCTCCTGATCCTGGGCATGGCGCTGGCGCTCACCAACTACCTGATTGATGCGGGTATCCCGGACGCGGCCATTGAATGGGTGCAAGCCGTGATCCCCAACAAGGCGGTGTTCCTGCTCGCGCTCACGGTGTTCTTGCTGTTTGCAGGTGCACTGATGGAGATCTTTGCCGCGATTGTGGTACTGGTGCCGCTGTTGTTGCCGGTGGCCATCAGCTACGGCATCGACCCGATCCACTTCGGCATCATTTTCCTGGCGGCCATGGAAATGGGCTTTTTATGCCCGCCTGCGGGCATGAACATCTACTTTGCCTCAGCCATGTTCAACAAGCCGGTTCGCTATGTGGCGGCTGCCGTGTTGCCGGCATTGTTGGCTATTTTTCTGGGCACCTTGGCCATTGCCTGGTTGCCGATGCTGGCGACCGGCTTGCCCGCACTGTTGGGTGCCAAGTAGGACACGCACGGCCGACAGATAAATATTTTCAAGTCTCGAAATCAAGCTTGAAATCAAGCTCAAACATTGAGTATGATCCCGCTAGGTCAAGAAAAAACGAAGAGTTTTGATTGATCTTGAAAGCCAAAACGCTTTTTCAAAAAGGCAAACCAATCGAAAGGTTGGGACGCAAAGCTACAGGGCCCTCGCCACAAGCAGGGCAGCCAGTTCCCGTAAGTTCCGCCCTGACGGAGTTCGTATCAGAAGGTGATGGTCATGAAGTCTTTTTAAACAATTGCATTGCTGCTTGCAATGCTGGTTCAACTCCCCCGTCTTATATGTCGCTGAAGCAAGCGATGCGATCAGCTTTGAACAAGCCGATTACACGTAACTTCAAGAAGCCCTGATCACCCAGCGCGAGACGCGCCGGTCAATGTTGATGCTGCCGCAAGCGGCCGGATGCCGATTGGCGTTCGGGCCCCTTGCCTGAACACTGCTTCTCCAGGTAGCGGTGGGTTTACGCTTTGCCGCGTAACAAAATTGAAGCGTTAGCCCCGCATACTCTCCAGAAATTCTGCACCTTTTTGAGGCGCATCAAACAAAATGAGAGTGGTTGGGGTGTGCGTCAGCATGTACTGGTGGTGGAGGATGAGCCGGACATCCAAGAGTTGCTCAAGCTCAATTTGACGATGGCGGGCTATAAGGTCAGTCAGGCAAGGGACGCGCAGAACGCGATGGCCCTGCTCAAAGCTGGGCAGGTAGACATGCTCATGCTGGACTGGAATTTGCCTGGGGAGTCGGGCGTCAGTCTGGTGCGTCATCTACGTTTGTCGGCACGCAAAAACTGGCTGCCCGTGCTCATGCTGTCGGGGCGTGATCAGGAGCTGGACAAGGTGATGGCGCTGGACGCCGGCGTTGACGACTACATGGTCAAGCCGTTCAAGATGCGTGAGTTGTTGGCTCGGGTGCAGGCTTTGTTGCGCAGTGCCGGCCCGGCCGCACCCGACGAGATGATCGACCTGGGCGCGATCAAGCTCAACCATGCCCAGCGCAGGGTCACGGTTCATGGTCAGCTCATTGACCTGGGGCCCACCGAATACCGCTTGTTGCATTTCTTGCTCAGGCATCCCGACCGGGTGTACAGCCGGTCGCAATTGTTGAACCATGTCTGGCACAACACGGTTGAGTTGCAAGACCGCACTGTCGATGTGTACATCGCCCGGGTGCGCAATTTGCTGGAAAGCAATGGGCTTATCGGCGCGATTGAGACGATCCGGGCCGTTGGTTACCGTTTTGTCAAACCGGCGGCCGCTGTGTCACGTGGATGACCTGAGCCAACTGCCGGTCAATACCCAGAACCACCTGGTTCGTGCGCTCGATGGCGCCAAGCAACTGCGCAGCAGCGCTGATTTTTTTCTGTGGAGCCAAGGGCAACTGTGCGTGCTGCTGGAGCACCGTATTTTGTTGGGCGCCTTGCTGGATGAGAACCACAAAGTGGTCCACTTGGAGTGCTTGCAGTCGTTGCCCGTCAAGCCGGACGTGCTGGAGGCGTTGAAGGACCCCGACAGTGGTTACCTGGCGCGGCTCGCGCGGCACAACCAGGATCAGCAGCCCATCGCGGTGGGCGACGGTGCCAGCGCAATGCGCCAGCCCGATGGGCTGTCCGACGGGCTCAGGCAGGAGTGGGCAGGGTTTGGCCTGGGGTGGGCGCTGTTCATTGGTACCGGGCCCATCCCCGGAGACGGTGGTTCTGGTTGTCTGGGGCGTTTATCTGATTCATCAAGGGGCGTTGTCGCAGGGGGCGATGATTGGCGTGGTGATGCTCGCCAGGCAGGTGGTTTCGCCGCTGGGTCAAGTGGTGGCGTTGGCGGTTCGCTTCCAGCAGGCCAAGGCGTCGCTGCACTCTTTGAACCAGCTGATGAAGGAGCCTAGCGACCGTGCCACGGGTCAGCAGTATTTGTCTAGAGAACGCTTGACAGGCGCTCTGCGAACGGAGTCGCTGACCTTCACCTACGCCAATCAAAAAACGCCTGCGCTCGACCGTGTCTCAATCAGCATCAAGGCTGGCGAGCGAATCGCTGTGCTGGGGCGCATTGGCAGTGGCAAGTCAACCTTGTTGCGTCTGTTCAATGCACTTTACCTGCCAACAGGGGGCACGGTATTTGCCGATGACATCGACCTGCGCCAGCTTGATCCTGCCGATATTCACCATAACATTGGGCTGATCACACAGGAGTGCCGGCTGTTTCACGGCACGCTGCGGGAGAACCTCAGGATTGGCTTACCGCAGGTCTCCACCGAGCGGCTGTTGAACGTGTGCAGGATCACGGGACTGACGGGCATGATTGCCCGCCACCCCCTGGGGATGGACATGATGTTGGGCGAGGGGGGAGCCGGGCTGTCCGGGGGGCAGCGGCAATTGGTCGCGCTGGCCCGTTGCCTGTTGGCCGATCCGCCGGTGGTGCTGATGGACGAGCCGACCAGCGCGATGGATACCCAGACTGAAAGCGCCTTCATTGCCCAACTCCGAAAAATGCCAGGCGAGCGTACGGTCATTATTGCCACGCACCGGATGTCACTGTTGGATCTGGTGGATAGGGTGATCGTTTTGGACAACGGGCGCGTGGTAGCCGACGGCCCCAAAGACGAGTTGCTGAAGAAGCTGACGTCTGGTGCCGGCCTGCCCCTACAGACACACATGAAGCGGGCTGCCAATGGGTGAGCTCACCGTCCTGAAGCCCAAGCGCCTGCGACCAGCTGACTTGTCGCACATGCGCGAGTTGCATGTCGCCATGCTGGATCAGTCGCAACCCCGTGTGCGATCGGCGCTTTACCTGCTGTTGCTCATCGTGGGCGCCTTCTTTATTTGGGCTGCCAAAACCACTGTGGACGAAGTCACCCGCGGCAACGGCAAGGTGATCTCCAACAGTGGAGAGCAGATGATCCAGAGCCTTGAGGGGGGGATTTTGGCCCGTATGCACGTGAAGGAGGGGGATCGGGTTAAGTCAGGACAGGTCTTGATGGAGATCGATGCGACACGGGCAAACGCCGCCTACCAAGAGGGCTTTAACAAGTTGGTGGCCCTTCAGGCCAGCGCCGCGCGATTGCGAGCCGAAGCCTATGAGATGCCTTTGAGCTTCCCCGCCGAGTTGAGTAAGTACCCCGCGATTATTCGCAACGAGACGCTGGCCTACAACTCCAAGCGCCTGGCCTTGGCCGCGAGTGTGGCAGAGCTCCAACATAGCCTGCAGCTGACTGAGAAAGAGGTCGGCATGTCGGAGCCGCTGGTGGGGCGAGGGCTGTTGTCTGACATCGAAGTCTTGCGGATGAAGCGCCAGACCAATGACTTTCGGCTTCAGATTTCGGAGCGTGAAGGGAAATACCGGGCTGAGGCCAATGCCGAGCTCGGCCGGGTGGAGAGTGAGCTGTCGCAGTCGCGTGAAAATGTGATTGCCAGAGCCGACACAGCGAAACGGACGGTTATTCGGGCACCCGTGCGCGGCATCATCAAGGATGTCAGGATCAGCACCATTGGCGGGGTGATCCAGCCTGCAGCGACCATCATGGAGATCGTCCCTATGGATGACCGCCTGCTGGTCGAGGCGAAGATCCGGCCGCAAGATGTGGCGTTTATTCGGGAGGGCCTGCCTGCCACAGTCAAGATCACTGCTTACGACTACGGCATTTACGGAGGTCTCGATGGCACCGTGGAACATATTAGCCCCGACACCTTGCGCGAGGAGTCGCGGATGGCAATGGCGTCGACCGGCGAGGAAAGCTATTACCGCGTTCTCGTCAGGACCCGAGAGGCCTCGCTGACGGCCAATGGCAAGACCCTGCCCATCATGCCGGGCATGACGGCATCCGTGGATATTCGGGCAGGCGAAAAAACCATTCTTGACTACCTGCTAAAACCTATTTACAAGGCCAAGGAGGCCTTTCAGGAACGATGAATAAGGCCGCTAATGTCGCTTTGATCTTGGCCATAGCCATGCTGGCTGGCCTGGCGACCGCACAGCCGGTGGCCAGCGTGATCGCCCTTACCAGTACCTTTGTTCCTGGTGCTGAGACTCAGGCTGTAGCCCAACTTAAGACGCTCGTTCAGGTGTCCGTTGATCGATCGCCGGCGATACGTGAAGCGCAATCTAATTGGCGGGCGGCCAATCAAGAGATTCTGCAGTCACGCGCTGGTTTGTGGCCGCGGATCGAGCTGACCGCCAACTCTGGCGCTGCGCGCCTGGAAAGTGGCGGGCCTGGTGTGGGCAGTGCCAGTCTCGGCGTTACAGCAACCTATACGGTGATGGATCACGGCCGGCAACAGCGTCAAATTGAAGCCCGCGGTCTGCAGGCCGCCGCGCTGGCACAGCAGGTTTTGGTGGCCGGCGAGAACAATGTTTTTGAGACGGTTACGGCTTATCTTCAGTTGGTCAAGCAGCAAAGGTTGATCCGTATTTATGAGCGTCATATCGCTGAGCTCGCATCATTGGTGGACAAGTTGACTGCTACCGTACAGGTGTTTGTGGGCCGCCGCAGCGAGCTGACCCAAGCCCAGGCCCGACTGGAGCAGGCCCGTGATGCCCTGCTGGGTGTTAAGGCGCGCGAGACCGAATATTCATTGATCTTGCGCCGCCAAGTTGGCAGCGCCGCATATGACGTGCCAAGCGCCTTGCCGGCATTGCCTCAAGACCAGGTCAATCTGCTGGTGGAGGAGGCCGCACATCAGCATCCAGCGATTCGTGCAGGGCGGGCGGAATCGGCCGCCCTTCGGGCAAGGTTGGCGGAGATCCAGGCTGGGCAGAAGCCGTTTCTCGATCTCCAGGCTAGTAAGCAGACAGGCACCGACGCCTATGGTTTTGCTTCTCCAGCGCAGGTCTACCTGAGTGCAAAGTGGTTGGCATTCGATGGCGACGCGGGTAAGGCAGAAGTCGGCGCACTGTTTGAGCGAGCCCAGTCGGCTGATGACAAGGTAGACCAGTTGCTCTTGACGATAGCGCACCAGATTCGGGCGGCTCACGCCGACTTTGAGGCACAGACGCGGCGCATTCAAGTTCTTGGTCAATTGATTTATGACACCGACCGAGTGCGCCGCGACGTGTTTGACCAATGGCGCGAGTTGGGTCGCCGCTCGCTGCTTGATGTGCTGGCCGCAGAGAGCGAGCACCTCAACACCCAGTTGAGTCTGGCCAGCAGCGAGGTCGATAAGGTGTTGGCCTTGGCGCGCATGCGCCATGAAGCCGGGGCGCTGGCGACTTGGTTGTTGCCGGCCGATCATCCCTTGGCCGCAGGCGCAGAACGGACCGACTGAGCGCGCCATGTTTCATTACCCCGCCCCCATCCTCTTTTTGGCCGCACTGGCGCTTGGCGCTGGCGGTGCGGCTGTGGGCCAGACCGAGGGCGGCGTGTCGGCGGCCCCGCTACAGCAGGCAGGCCCCGTCGAGCGGCCGGAGTATGGCGGCATTGTCAGCGGGCAGACCATCACCAACCTGGGAAACTTTTTTCATGCCAAGTTTTCTGAGGCCTGGAGCACCCAATCCAATAACGACCGTTATGTGCTGTTGGTGAGAGAGCGTCAATCGCCCCGTGGAGGCACTGAAGTGCAAGTTATTTCTGGTGACCAGGTGGTGTTTCGCAGCTTTTTACCGCGGACCTACCCGGCGACGGCTGCACTGGCAGAGGCCAGCGCCGAGACCGTGACGCAAAACCTTGTGCAGGCCAGCCTGCAAGAGACCTTGTTTGATGACCCTGACATGAGCCGTTCAGGCTACTAATCCCATGAAAAATTCCATCACAATTCTCCCTGCGTTGAAACTGGTCCGTCAAGCCATCGGCTTTGGCGGTGTGCTCCTGTGTTTTTCAGTCGCCGCCACTGAATTGATCTACACCCCGGTCAACCCTACCTTTGGTGGTAACCCGCTGAATGCCAGCGGTTTGCTGGCCAACGCCAACGCTCAGAACGATTACAAGGCGCCTGTGATTACCAAGGTTGAAAAGACTGACCTTGAGGTGTTTAATGATCAATTGCAAACGGCTATTTTGGCTAGGCTGCGAACGAACACGCTCAATGACCTGTTCAAGACAGAGTACAAAGATGTTGCCGGCAAGGCCGTGCAGGTCGGGAATTTTCAGCTGGAATACAAGAAAGACGGCGACGTTCTTGTGTTGGTGACCAAGGACACAACAACCGGCGCCAGCCAGACTATCCGCTTGGGCACTGCAGCAACCCTGGATTTATTGAGGCAATAGCATGTTGACAGCTTTGATTTGGTGCCTTCGCAGCAGGCCCAGCGCGACTATTTTTTATACCCTGCTCTTGCCGCTGGTGCTCACCATCTCGGCCTGTGGCATGGCACCCTTGCGGCCACCGACCGAGGTCAAGGCCTCCAACGTCAACGCTGATGCGGCGCTGACACCCATCACCCGGATTACCCGCGACCTCACCAAGTTGCCACCGCCAGACGTCAAGGTGCCGGTGGCTGTTTATGCGTTTAGGGACCAGACCGGCCAGTTCAAGGGCCAGCCCGACAGCAACTTGTCCAATGCAGTGACCCAGGGTGCTGCGTCCATCCTGGTGAAGGCCCTTTTGGATTCGGGTTGGTTTATGCCCATCGAGCGCGAAGGCTTCCAGAATTTGCTCAATGAACGACGCGTGGCCCGCACCGTTGAAACCGTGGCTGACAAAGGCAAGCCAGGCTCTAGTTACCCGCAACTTCTGGCCGCCAGCTATATCCTTGAGGGGGGCATTGTTGGGTATGAGTCCAATGTCCGAACGGGTGGCCAAGGGGCCAATCTGCTGGGCATTGGGGGTGAGACCAAATACCGCATTGACCAGGTGACCATCAACCTGCGCAGTGTGGATGTGAGGACCGGCCAGGTCATTAACAGCGTCTCAACGACGAAGACCATTTTTTCACACGAGATTTCAGCCAGCATCTACCGGTTTGTCGATTACAAGGCCCTGCTGCAGGCGGAGGGCGGCTACTCCACCAACGAGCCATCCCAATTGGCGGTGAAAGAGGCCATTGAGACGGCAGTGATCCATCTGACCTTGCAGGGTGTGCGGGATGCTGCCTGGGCCTTGCGGAATCCCGCAGACTGGGAGACGCCCCTGGTGCAAAATTATGTTCGGGAGGTGGCGATGCAACTGACCGAGCCAGAGCTGGCAACTGCCATGAAGGGCACACTGGTGCCCATGCGTGAATCGAGTTTGGTCAAGGCAGCCCAATTGCCTTTGCATCTGCTTCAGCCAGAGTCTGTTACGGCCAACACACCGGTGCCTGGTCGTCCCACCGCGCAGCCAGCCGCTGCGCCTGACAAGCCCTCAGACGCCGCTGGCGCAAGACGACCTGCCGCTACTGTGCAGCCGATGCCGCCTATGCCGCCTATGGCACCTATGCCACCTAGGGCTCCTGTGCCGGTAGCCAACGGTTTGGCGCCCTTGGCGGAGCCCAGCCCACCAGCGCCGCCGCCCAGACCGCAAGCGATCGTGCCAGAAGTTGCGCCACGGCAGTCACGCTTGCTTGAAACGCAAGACGATGCAGTCGTGTTGTCGCAACTGAGCCGCTAAGCCCAGAAGCCAACAGTAGCCGACGCCATGTGTGTACCCAGTCCAACACGGCGGCCTGTGGCATGGCTGATAGCGGCCCTGCTGCCGTGCTGGGCCGCGGCCACCGATCTGGCTGCCTTGCCAGAATTCTCGCGTGCCGACGTGGCCATGGAGCTCATCGGGATCGAATACAAACCGGGTAACCGGGCCAGTGTGGCGCAAATTGGTGGCGGCAACCGGACCAGTATCCAGCAAAGCGCCGGCAGTCTGAACAAGGTCGATGTACGCCAAACAGGCCAGGATCTGACCGCCGATTTGCTGCAGGACGGTCAAGGCAATAACATTCACCTGGTCCAGCAGGGCTCGAACCAGGCTGCGTCGCTCAGTCAGTACGGCAGTGAGAACCAGATGTTCATTTTGCAGCAGGGCGATGTGGCGCAGGTGTCTGGCCAGCAAATTGGGGACGGCAATATGCTCTTGCTGCAGCAGGGCAGCAACACCAGTTTTGGGTTCACCCAAATTGGGAACCAGAACCAGATCAGTGCTGAGCTGCCGGCCAACAACAGTTGGAGCTACCAAGTGGACCAGGTGGGCAATAACCTGCGTGTCCAAATCAGCCCCGATTAGCCGGCGCTGGCGTGGTATCCAAACGGACTAACGCCAAGTGGTCAAACAGTCAAATAGCCGGCCTAAAGTCGTGTTGTTCGATGTGGGTGGTATCAGGCTCTGTTTGAGTAGCACGCCATTGAGCAACTCTTCAAACTATTTTTATTCTGGATTTTTATGAACTTCAAACTCAAACTCGCACTGGTGGCCGCTGCCGCCGCCTTGCTCGCTGCTCCCGCATTTGCTGATGTTGGCGATACCAACCTCGACGCTACTACTGTGGCCACTGCTGCTGCTGTGAACGAACTGGCTGTGGCTGAACTGGCTGCTGCACCAGTTTTGTCTGCTGCTGGCAATTTCGCAGTGATCGCGCAAGAAGGTTCTGGCGGCCTGGTTGCCCTGATTGACCAGACCAGCGTGACTGGTTTCAACTTTGCAGCTATCGGTCAAGCCTCGGCAACGCCTGACGTGGCTGCGATCACCCAAGTCGGTGACGGCAACCGCGCTTCCATCCAACAGCGCCAATAATTTAGGGAGAGCTGATTCATTTGGCGAGTCAGTTTGAACCGAATTTGAAGTGTAAAAAACCCGGCTTAGCCGGGTTTTTGTTTTGGGGCGCTAGTACCCCAGCACAAAGTTGTTCAAGTCCAAGGTGCCAGTCATGCCGAACAGCGTGGCAAAGTGCACACCTGCATAGGCGCTGCCGCTGCCATCGGCGTCGTAATAGAGCTTGCCGCTGTCCACATCCAGCGCGATGAACTGGTTTGCTTCAAGCGCCACCCCGCCAACAGTGCTCACAAACTGACCCACGTCCAAGATCCCGCTGGAGCCACTCAGCGACGAAAAAATAGCCGAGGCCAGATAGATCTTGTCAGTGTCGTTGATGCCGCCCTCGGCACCAAAAGTGCGCAGGGTGTCGACGTTGTGGTCGGCGTCCAGGGCGGTGTCAAATACAAACACGTCATTGCCACGCCCGCCAAACAAAATGTCATTGCCCAGACCGCCATTGAGGGCGGCCAGTTCGATGTCTTGCACGGCCACGCCGCCCGACAGCGCCAGTGCCACGGGTGCGGCGCCTTCGGTGTAGGCAATGCCGGTGGCGGCTGGTGCGGATGCCCAGCTTGGCGCGTCGTTGACGGCCAGCACTCTCAGGCTGGCGGTGTCAGAGGCGTTGCTAAAGGCCACGCTGGGGCCGCTGATGGTGACGTAGTCGCCTTGATTGCCGATGCTGGTGTCCCACGCGCGGAAGGTGACGGCGTCGCTCAGGTTGCCGCTTTGGCCGGCCAGCGCCTGCAGGCGCAGCAGCGCGGTGGGCCCGAGAAGCAGGGCTTGCTCAGTACTGAGGTCGTTCAAGCGGGCAGCATCGATGGCCAGCCAGTTGTTACCGGCGTCCAGGCTGTATTGCCAATTGCCCAGGCTGGTGTTGACGGCCGTGACCGCGATGGCCTCGATCGCGCCGTCCGGATCAATGACACTGCCGGCGGGCAGCAATGTGGCGACCGTGGTGCCCACGGAAAGCACGTCTTCTGACATGGCGTCAAAAACCGGGCTGACCGTGGTGTCGAGCACCACGGGGTCAGCCACATTGGCTACCAGCTCGGTCGTGCTGCTGCTCAGGAGGTCGGCGTTGCCGCTGCCGTCGTTGTAGCTGACCACGACGCGGATGGTCTTGCCGACCTCGGCCTGTTGCAGGGTGTAGCTGGCCGCTGTGGCGCTGGCGATCTGGCTGGCCCCGGCCCACCATTGGTAGCTGAGGGTGCCCAGGCCATCGGCGTCGGCGAGGTCGAGGTGGCTGGCCTGCAGGGTTGCTCCCTGGGTGAGTTCTCCGACGATGGTGACGCTGCCAGTGGGCAAATGGTTGATGTCGGTCAAATTGACGGTGGTGCTGCCGGCGGCCACTGCCGAACCGCCGCTGCCTTGGCTTCCCTGGATGGGGCTGTTGCCGTCGTTAAATTGCCAGTCAATGACTAGGCTGGCCGGCAAGTTGGGGCTGCTGTTGGCGTAGGCCAGGTTGCTGAGCACCTGGTCTACCCGCACCTGTGTGGCGTTGGCGTTGAAGTCGATGTGCAGCGTGCCGGCACTGTTGGTGACCGCCCCCACATCGGCGCCAGCCAGCATGGCCTTGCCGTCAACAAAACTCAGGCTGCCCAGTGCTGAGAACAGGTCTTGGGACTGCGCACCGCCACGGCGTGCCAAGCTGAGGCTGGCACCGCTGTAGTTGCCCAGCCCGCCATTGAGTGCCGCCAGTTCGGCGTCATAGATGGCCACGCTGCTGTCCAGCGCCACAGGTGTTGCGCCTTCGGTGTAGGCAACCGTACCGCCCAGGGTTGAGCCCGGGTTGACGCCAAAGCGGGTGTCCGGGCTGCCGTCGGCATGGAAGCGGCTGAGGCTGAAGTCGTCGTTGCCGCCGTTTGAGCGGGTGCCGGCGACCAGGACCTTGCCGTCGGGTTGACGGGCGTAATGTGGGTCGACATCAGGCAGGCTGACCAGCGCCCGGGCGGCGGCGTCGAAGCTGGCGTCGACGCCGCCATCCGCGTTCAGACGCAGCAAGAGGTCAACCACCGTACCGGCAGCCGTGCTGCTGCCCGTGATCAGGATGCGGCCATCAGCCTGGACGCTGATCGCGTGGCCATAGGCGTTGCCGCTACCGGGCAGCAGGAGCCGACCGCTGTTGCCAAAACTGGCGTCCAGGCTACCGTCTGTGTTCAAGCGGACCAGGCTGAGTTCGCTGTGGTTGCCGACGCTGCTGTGGCCCAGCAGCAGCGCTTTGCCGTCAGCCTGGAGGGCGATGCCCTGTGCAAAGTCGTCGCCGCTGCCGACCTGGATCAATGCCCGGCCCGTGCCATTAAAGCTGGTGTCCAGGCTGCCGTCGGCATGGAGGCGTAGCACGCTGAAGTCGTTGTTGCTGCCATTGAAACTGTAGCCGGCGACCAGAATCTTGCCGTCGGGCTGGATTGCCACTGTCTGGGCGGTATCACCACCAGCCCCGACAGGCAACAAAAGTGGGGCGCCTGAACTGGCGGCGATAAAGCCGGGGGCATCGTTCACCGCCGTCACGGTGGCGCTGGCGCTGTTGCTGGTGCTGCTGAAGGCGCTGCCGGCGCCACCGACGATGGGCACATAGCTGCCCTCGGTGCCGCTGCTCATGTCCCAGGCGCGCAGCGTGACGGCGTCGCTCAAGGTGCCGGAGAGCTCAGCAAAAGGCAGCAGGCGCAGCTGCGCGGTTGGGCCGAGGAGCAGCGCGACCGCGTGACCGGCGTGGTTGACCGCGTCGGCAGCCACGGTGAGCCAGTGCAGACCGTTGTCCAGGCTGAACTGCCACTGGCCCAGGCTGGTATTGAGCCCGGTGATGGCGACGGCTTTGACGGCCCCATCCGCATCTTGCACGCTGCCATCAGGCAGCAGGTCCGCGACAGTCATGCCGGCCGGGTTGCTGGCGTTTTCCAGAATCGCGGCCAGGGTGAGATTGGTGCCGGTATCTAGGGAGGGGGATGAGTTCATGAAAGGCGGCCTCTAGCAGTGAAGGTGACCGAATGTCAGCGCCCTGCCAACTAACGACTATCCCCCATGAAGGGGATTGACAGAACGGCCAACGCATCAGGAAAACAGGAACTCAAGTGGTGACGGACGAAATTTGCTATTTAATTTATAGCATTAAACCCATATGATTAAAGGGCTAGAGGCTAATTGACCCTTGAACGTCTGTATGGGCTTGGCGCCCAGGTGGAAAGCGGCGCGGCGTCATGCATCCAGTTTGAGGCGGTAACAAGGCAGAGCCAATAGTCCGAAGAGACTACTGCCCCATGCGGTCAGCGTTGTGCCTCAGCGGCAGCCTGTTGTTTTGACGCTACGTCTCATCGGGCAAGTTGCTAGGCACTCCGATGGACCGCGTTTGCAGCTAGAAAATTAAGAAAAAAAACAGCCTCCAGCCCTTACCAGCCGGTCGTTTATAGCTATTAATTTTATAGTGAAGCCGACGGCGGCTGCAGCGCTTGGTCCAGCAACTCCACCCAGTGCCGCACCGGCGTGGCCGTGCCACTTTGCAGGTGGGTGATGCAGCCGATGTTGGCCGACACAATTACCTCAGTGGCGGCTGAGCCGAAGGTCCGGCCCAGATGGCCGAGCTTGCGGTCGCGCAGCTGGTAGGCCAGCTCGGGGTTCAGTACCGAGTAGGTGCCGGCCGAGCCACAGCACAGGTGCGGCTCGCAGGCCGTCACCTTGAGCTGAAAGCCCAGAGCGCCCAGGTGCTGCTCCACCCCGCCGCGCAGTTGCTGGCCGTGTTGCAGCGTGCAGGGGGGGTGAAAAGCCACGGTCTGCGCTGTGGGTTTGACGCGCCCCTGCAGTTGCGCGCTGAGCTCGGGCAGCCACTCGCTCAGGTCTTTGGTCAATGCACTAATGCGCTTCGCCTTGGCGGCGTAAGCCGGGTCGTCTGCCAGCAGGTGGCCGTAATCCTTGACCGTGACACCACAACCCGAGGCGTTCATCAGGATGGCTTCTACGCCGGGTGTGCCGTTGGCGCCATCCACATGGGGCCACCAGGCGTCGATGGTGGCACGCATCTGCGCCTTGCCGCCGTCCTGGTCGTTCAGGTGAAACTTCACCGCACCGCAGCAGCCGGCCTTGGGCGCCACCACGGTCTGCACGCCAATGGCGTCCAACACGCGGGCGGTGGCGCTGTTGATGTTGGGGCTCATCGCCGGTTGCACGCAGCCGGCCAGCAGCAGCACCCTGCGCGGGTGGGTGCGGCGGGGCCAGCTGCCACTGGCTTGTGGCGCCGGCACCTTGGCCTTGAGCGCGGCCGGCAGCAGCGGGCGAACCAGTTGGCCCAGCTTCATGGCGGGGCCAAACAGCGGCGAGGGTAGGCCCTCTTTCAGGGCCCAGCGCAGCGCGCGCTCGGGCGCCGGGCGCGGCACTTTGGCGTCCACAATCTTGCGCCCGATGTCGATCAGGTGGCCATAGTCCACGCCCGAGGGGCAGGTGCTTTCACAGTTGCGGCAGGTCAGGCAGCGGTCCAGGTGCAGCTGCGTCTTGCGCGTGGGCGTCTCGCCCTCCAGCACCTGTTTCATCAGGTAAATGCGGCCGCGCGGCCCGTCGAGCTCGTCGCCCAGCAGCTGGTAGGTGGGGCAGGTGGCGGTGCAGAAGCCGCAGTGCACACATTTGCGCAGAATGGCTTCGGCAGCCAGCCCGTCGGGCGTGTCTTTGAATTCGGGGGCGAGGTGGGTTTGCATGGCGGGCTCAGGCGGTGGCGGCGGCGGGCAACAGGCGTCCCGGGTTGAACAGGCCATGCGGGTCAAACTCGCGCAGCAGCGCCTGTTGGATGCGCAGCTGTACCGCCGACAGGGGCGTGAACACGCCCATCGCCCGGTCGGCGTCGCCATGGGCCTGGCTGGCACGGAACAGGGTGGCGTGGCCTCCGGCGGCACCGGCTGCGGCGCGCAGGCGCGCTACAGCACTGGCTGGCGCCCAAAGCCAGCGCAGGGCGCCGTGCCACTCAATAAACACCGGGTAGGGCAGGTCCAGCACCGGCGCCGTTTGCGGCACCGACAGCCGCCACAGGCAGAGCTCGGGCGTGGGCGGTGTAAAAAAGGGGAGGGTCTGCTCACGGCAGGCGGCCCAGTCGGGGCCGGCCTGGGCCTTGTCCATCCGCGTGGCGCTGCCGCCGGCAGCCTGCACATCGGCCACCAGGCGCGGGCAGGCGGCTTCTACCGCCGCCAGCGCACCGCGCAGCCGCACGAACAGATAGTTATGCGCTGGCTGGGCGGTGGCGTCATACACCCAGCAGCTGGCGTTCAGCGGCAGCGGCTGGCCGCCCCAGCGGTTGAGCAGGCTCAAGGCCGCGGCTTGTGATACCCCCCCGCACCTCAGCGTGGCCTCGGATGGGGCCACAGGCAACACCTTGAGCGACACCTCAGTGATGACACCTAGGGTGCCCAGGCTGCCGACCAGCAGCCGCGACACGTCATAGCCGGCCACATTTTTCATGACCTGGCCGCCAAAGGTGAGCAGCTCGCCGCGGCCATTGAGCAGTCGCACACCCAGCACGTAGTCACGCCCGCCGCCGACGCTGGCACGCGCTGGGCCGCTCAGGCCGGCCGCCACCATACCGCCTACCGTGGCGTCTGGCCCGAAGTGCGGCGGCTCAAAGGCCAGGGCCTGCCCCTGCTCAGCCAGCACGGCTTCGAGTTCGGCCAGCTTAGTGCCGGCCCGAGCCGTCACCACCAGTTCGCTGGGCTCATAGCTGCTGATGCCGGCTAGAGGCCGCACATCCAGCAGCGCGCCCTGCAGCGCCTGACCGTAAAAGTCTTTGCTGCCGCCGCCCCGAATGCGCAGTGGCGTGCCCTCGGCGGCTGAGGTCAAAATTTGCTCGGCGAGCGGGCGGGTGGCGGTGTACAAATCTTGCATGGAGTCGATGTTAGCGATAGGCCCGCTTAACCCGACTGAATTTTTTGCATGGCCAGCGTGATCGATTTTGCGGCCTTGGTGGTGGTGTTGCAGCCCTGGTGTTGCAGCACCCCGCTGCGCAGCGCTCAGTCGGTGTAGAAATTCACTGGCAAGCCGGGTACCTCAACCCGCATTGAGATCACACAGCCGGACAGGGGGAAGGCCTGCAGCTCGGCCGGGCTGCGGCGGTAACTTGCACTGGTCAGGTACAGGGTACGCAGGTCGTCGCCGCCAAAGCAGGGCATGGTCGGGCACTGCACTGGTGTAGGCACCTCGGCCAGCAGCCGACCGTCAGCCGCAAATTTACACAGCCGGCGGCCCTCGAACATCGCCACCCAGTAGTTGCCTTCAACATCCACCGCCGCGCCGTCGGGCCGGCCTGGGTAGGTGGTTTGTTCAAACTGCCAGTCGGCCGGCTTGGGCGGAAATTGATGAAAAGTGCGCTGGGCACTCAAGGTGTTGGTGGCGGGTTCTACATCCCAGGCCCAGACCACATGGGCCGGCGTGTCGGCCCAGTACAGCGTACGCCCGTCCGGGCTCCAGGCCAGCCCGTTGGCGGTGGTGGCCGGCCCGGCCTTTCGGCTGAGTGTGGGAGTAGCACCGCCAAGGCCGCCATGACCGTCCAGGCAGTAGAGTGCGCCGTCGTGGGCGCTGCGGCTTTCGTCAATCGTGCCGATCCAAAAGCGCCCCTGCGCGTCACATTTGCCATCGTTGGCGCGCATTCGGCTCGGGTCGTAGTCCAGGGTGGCAATACGCTGCAGCGGCCCGCCCCAGCTGTGGGCCCGGAACACACCATGTCGCAGCGCCATCACCAGGCCGCCGCTGGCCGCTGGTGCAATGCAGCCAGGCTCAGTGGGCATGTCCCAGGTGTCGACCGTGCCCAGGTAGACATTGGCCCGCTGGATTTTTTTGCCAGGAATATCGACCCAGTACAGCATCTGCTCATGCGGGTGCCAGAACGGCGATTCGCCCAGATCGCAGGGCGTGGTGGTGAGTGCTTGCCAGGTCATCGTTGGTGCTCTATGTGGGTGTGCATGTGGGCCGACATTGATTCGCCGGGTTGTAACTCGATGAGGCCTAGCGCGTCTGCGCCCATGCCCCTTGCTTGCATCAGTTGCAAAGCATTGTTGACATGGCTCACCGGTTCGATCGCCACAAAATCTCGCGCCGGGTTGGTGAACACCACCAGCCGTTGCAGGTTGGAACTGATGTGAATGCGCAGCAGCTCGTCTTGCAATTCCACACCGCCGGCCCAGCCGTCAAAGCAGTGATCGACATTCAGCCCCGCGCAGTCGGTGTCCAGACCGGAGGCCGGCAGTCGGTGCGTGGGCAGCCTGCCGGCGTCCATCTCCCAGCGACCAGCAGCGGCAAAGCGCAGGTGGCTGCCGGGGCGTTTGACAAAGTTAGGGTGCATGCCCAGCCCGGCCGGCATGGGCAGCTCAGACGGGTTGGTCAGTGTCATGCGCAGGGTCAAACCCTGGTCCGAGAGTTCAAACACCTGCTCGGCTGCAAAGGCGAAGGGCCAGGCTGCATCGGCTTGATGGTTATAAGCCAGGTGTGCTTGCCTCGCGTCGACCTGCTGCACTGTCCAGGGCCGCACCCAGCCCACGCCGTGGATGGCATGGGGTTCAGGCGCACCATTGGGCAGCAGGTTATGGCTGCGATTCGCCCAACTGAAAGTAGCATGGCCGATACGGTTGGAGAAAGGCACCAGCGGATAGCTGCCTGCCGCACTCACCTGCTGCAACGCCGGACCGGGGGTTGAGCGCAGCACCGGCACGTCATCCAGCCAAAGGCCAGCGATGCTGCCACCCAGAGCGGGTGCCAGGTCGCAGCGCAGGGAGGCGTGCTTCAGTTGCAGTGTTGTGGTCATGGGGGCGGGGTGGTGGCGTGTCGCTAATTGTCGCCTTGACTAACCCAAAAAAAACCCGCCAGAGCTTTCGCTCCGGCGGGTGTTAACCCTCAAGAAAAATTAGTCTTAGCGGTTGTAGGCGGTCTCGCCGTGTGCGCTGATGTCAAGGCCTTCGCGCTCGTCTTCTTCACTGACGCGCAGGCCGATGGTCAAGTCCACCAGCTTGAAGGCAATGAAGGAGACCACGCCAGACCAGACTATGGTGACTAACACGGCCTTCAGCTGAACCCAGACCTGGGCTGCAATGGAGTAGTCCGCTGCTGCCACCATGCTGGCGGTGACCCAGTCGGCCACGTAGCCCGGGCCACCCAGGGCTGGCGAATTGAACACGCCAGTCAGCAGGGCACCCACAATGCCACCAACGCCGTGCACGCCGAACACGTCGAGCGAGTCATCCGCACCCAGCATTTTCTTGAGCGCACTAACACCCCACAGGCAGGCAAAGCCGGCAACCGCACCAATCACCAGCCCGCCGCCGATACCAACGTTGCCGGCAGCCGGTGTGATGGCCACCAGGCCGGCCACCGCGCCAGAGGCTGCACCCAACATCGAGGCTTTACCGCGCATCAGCGCCTCGCCCACGCACCAGGCCAGCACAGCGGCCGCTGTGGCACCCAAGGTGTTGATGAAGGCCAGGGCAGCGAAACCATTGGCTTCAAGGGCGGAGCCGGCGTTGAAACCGAACCAGCCCACCCACAGCAGTGAGGCGCCAACCATGGTCAACGTCAGGCTGTGCGGGGCCATGGCTTCCTTGCCGTAGCCGATGCGCTTGCCAACCATGAAGGCACCGACCAGGCCCGCCACGGCGGCGTTGATGTGTACCACCGTGCCGCCGGCAAAGTCCAGCGCGCCGGTTTGCCAGATGAAACCGGCTTTCGCGTTCATGGCATCCACCACGTCTTTGGCGCTGTAGGCGTCCGGACCCATCCAGAACCAGACCATGTGCGCAATCGGCGCATAGCTGAAGGTGAACCACAGCACCATGAAGGCGAGCACCGCGGCGAACTTCATGCGTTCGGCAAAGGCGCCGACGATCAGGCAGCCCGTGATGCCGGCAAAAGTGGCCTGGAAGGCGGCAAACACGATCTCGGGGATGACCACGCCCTTGCTGAAGGTGGCGGCGTTGGCAAAAGTGCCGGCCGCGTTGTCCCAGACGCCTTTCATGAACAGCCGGTCAAAGCCGCCAAAGAAGCGTCCGCCTTCGGTGAAGGCCAGGCTGTAGCCGTACAGGAACCACAGCACCACAATCAGCGAGAAGGTCACCATGACCTGCATCAGGACCGACAGCATGTTCTTGGAGCGCACTAGGCCGCCATAAAACAGGGCCAAGCCAGGCACCGTCATAAGGATCACCAGCATCGTGGAGACCATCATCCAGGCGGTATCGCCCTTGTTCGGCACGAGTGCCGGGGCCGCTGGCGCCGAAGCGGCGGCAGCGGGTGCTGCTGCAGCAGGTGCAGCAGCCGCATCCGAGGCGGCCGGTGCCGCTGGCTCGGCGGCCTTGGCTTCAGAGACAGCGGGCGCCGGGGCTGCGGTCTGTGCCATCACGGCGCCGCCAAACAGCAGGCCCAGGCCGAGGGTGAGGGAAATGATTATTTTTTTCATGTCAAGCTTTCTGGTCTGCTGGGTTCAAAGGGCTTCCTTGCCGGTCTCGCCGGTGCGGATACGCACCACCTGTTCCAGGTTGTAGACGAACACCTTGCCATCTCCAATCTTGCCGGTGCGGGCGGCGCCCTCAATGGCCTCAATGACGCGGTCGGTCAGCTCGTCGGAGATGGCGGCTTCAATCTTGACCTTTGGCAGGAAGTCAACCACGTACTCGGCGCCGCGGTACAGCTCGGTATGACCCTTTTGGCGGCCGAAGCCCTTGACTTCAGTGACGGTGATGCCTTGCACACCGATGGCCGACAGGGCTTCGCGCACCTCGTCGAGCTTGAACGGTTTGATGATGGCGGTAACGAGTTTCATGCGCTCTCCTTTTAATGTGGTGTGGGAATCAAAAGCTGTATTTGAGGCCGGCAACCAGGCCGTTTTTGCCCAGGTTGTCGACGCTGCCAACTTTGTAAAAACCGTCCTTGGCGTCTGTAGTGACCAAAGCCAGAGAGGCAGCGATGCCGTTGCCAAAGTCTTTGCTCACGGTCAGTGAGAAGTCGGTGTAGTCAGCAGAGCTTGTCTGGTTGGGGACGATCTGCCGGCCAACGTGTGGCGTGACCGAGAAACCGTTGCCGAGATCAAAGGTGGCAGCGGCTTCCAGGTACTGACTGCCCGTGCTGTCTGCGTTGGCCACGAAATTGGTCAGGCTACGGCTGTACTTGGCTGTTATCGGGCCATAGGTGAGCGCTGCGTAGACCTCGGTTGTGTTGGCGTTGGTCGTGGCGTTGTTGGACGGGTAGATGTAGCCGACGAGGCCGACGTCAAACCCCAGACCTTTCATCAGTTCGCCCTTGTAGCCGCCATAGAGGTCAACTTCGAGAGAGCCCTCAGTGGCGCCAGCAAAGTCCTTGACCCAATTCACATTGGAGCCCCAGACGCCGGCATAAGCACCGCTCTTGTGCGCAAAATCAACGCCGCCTTGAACCGCTGGTTTGAAGGAGGTCTGGGCAATGCTGCGGAACCGGTAATCGGTGGTGACGCCGACGTTGTAGGACAGGGTGTAGTCAGGTTCCGCGGCCATCGCCTGGGTGCTGGCAACAGTAGTGGAAAGCAGGGCGCTCAGTACGAGGGCAGATGTGGCGGTCAGGTTCATTAAATGCTCCAGCAAAGTTAAGGTACGACCACTCCACGCATAGACCGTGCCAGCCGCTCCATCCCAGCAACAGGTGACGCCTTTGGCCAATGTCTGTACACCTGTGCCAGTGGCTTTGCGTTAAGATCACTGTACATAACAACATACGCACCGTGTTGGTGCAATGGCGATCCCCGTATTTCGTCGTTGCACTGTTTTGGAGAGGAACACTGATGAGTCTTGCTTTGGTGCAAAGTCGGGCCCTGCTGGGCCTGGAGGCTGCGGCCGTGACGGTCGAAGTTCATTTGGCCAATGGCTTACCCAGTTTTACGCTGGTGGGGCTGGCCGATGTTGAGGTGAAAGAGGCGCGAGAGCGAGTGCGCTGCGCCATTCAGAACTCTGGGCTTGAGTTCCCCAACAACAAGCGCATCACGGTCAATCTGGCCCCGGCCGACTTGCCCAAAGATTCTGGCCGTTTTGACCTGCCGATGGCACTGGGCATTTTGGCGGCCAGCGGCCAACTGGACCCAAGCCGCCTGGCCGGTCACGAGTTTGCCGGTGAGCTGTCACTCTCTGGTGATTTGCGGCCGGTCCGTGGCGCGTTGGCCATGAGCTTGGCGCTGCATTCTGGGCAGGTGGTGACCCGGCTTGTATTGCCGCCGGGCAGTGCCGAAGAAGCCGCGCTGGTGCCCCAAGCACAGGTGTACAGCGCGCGGCACCTGTTGGACGTGGTTCGTCAGTTTTTGCCGCAAGCGCCCGACGAGCCGCCGCCTGAGCCAAGCGCTGGTTGGAGTCGCGTCACGGCGGCGTTCCCTAACTTGGATGTGGTGTACCCGGACCTGGCGGACGTGAAGGGGCAGGCCGGCGCCAAGCGCGTGCTGGAGATTGCCGCAGCAGGCGGGCACAGTGTGCTGATGATGGGGCCGCCGGGCTCGGGCAAGTCGATGCTGGCTCAGCGCTTTGCCGGTTTGCTGCCTGTCATGACCACCGATGAGGCTTTGCAAAGTGCGGCGGTGGCCAGTCTGGCTGGCCGGTTTTCCCTGGCCCGCTGGGGCCAGCGCCCCACGGGCAGTCCGCACCACACGGCGAGTGCAGTCGCCCTGGTCGGCGGTGGTTCGCCACCACGTCCGGGGGAAATCTCGCTGGCACACCACGGGGTGCTGTTCCTGGACGAGCTGCCAGAGTTTCATCGTGCCGCGCTGGAAGCCCTGCGTGAGCCGCTGGAGACCGGCAGCATCACCATTTCACGCGCCGCCCGGCGTGCCGAGTTTCCGGCCCGCTTTCAGCTGATTGGTGCCATGAACCCCTGCCCCTGTGGTTACCTGGGTGCCACCCACAAGGCCTGTCGCTGCACGCCCGATCAGGTCAACCGCTACCAGAGCAAACTCAGCGGGCCGCTGCTCGACCGCATCGACCTGCATATCGAGGTGCCGGCATTGGCGCCGGCTGAGTTGGTGCAAGGTGCCGCCGGGGAGTCGACCCAGGCCATCCGGGCGCGCTGTACGGCGGCCCGCGCCGTGGCCATAGCGCGGCAGGGTAAGAGCAACCAGGCACTGCAGGGCCAAGAGATTGACCAGCATGTGCAATTGGACGAGGCTGCCGTGAAATTCATCAATATTGCGGCGGCGCGCCTGGGTTGGTCAGCCCGCAGCACGCACCGGGCGCTCAAAGTTGCACGCACCATTGCCGATCTGGCCGGCGCGCCAAGCGTCCAGGTCAGCCATCTGGCAGAGGCCATGCAGTACCGCCGGGCCCTGCGGGCCACGCCGACCGCATAAACCTGGCCACGCCCGTGGGTCCAGGCCTGACGGTCAGCGGGTGACGGCCACCACCACGGCAGAGGCGTCGATCAGTGCCATCGCTGTCTGCCCCACCTTGAGCACCGGCCCGGCGCTGGTGAAGCCGACCAGTTGCAACCCGGAGTCCAGGGTCAGCACCACCTGGCCGCCTTTGGCCGAGCGAGATGTGCGGTTCACCTTACCCGGCAAGGCGTTGCGGCCATCGGTCAGGTCAGCATGGGCTACGACTGACACAGCGGTGGCCTTGCACAGGGCCAACACGGGCAGTCTGGCCGCAAGTCCCAGCAGTTCGGCGCTCTCTCGGGTGATGCGGGCTGACAGCAGGGCGCCGCCAGCCAAGCGCAGCGTGACCCGAACGGCGCCTGCATCGGGTTTGAGCCCCTGAACTGTGCAAGGCAGTTGGTTACGCATGCTGGTACGCAGTGCCAATGCCGACAAATCGGGCTGCCCGCCGGCCAGGCCCGGGCTGGCGTCGATCTGTGCCAGTACCGCGGTTCTGGCCTGGTCCAGGCGATCGGCTGCCTCCAGCAGGCGCAGGCCGGCTGGGGTTAGCCGGGCGCCGCCACCGCCAGACCCGCCCACCAGCTTTTCAAGTAAGGGGAGACCGGCCAGATTGCTGAGCGTGTCAAGCGCCTGCCAGGCCGCCCGGTAGCTGACGCCGGCACCCCGCGCCGCCTCAGAGATGGAGCCGACCTGCCCAATGCGCCGCAAGATGTCGATGCGCTTATCGCTGGACGGGTGGCCGAGCGCGTCGGCCAGCTGCAGGTGGGGCGTTGTCATTGCGTTCATTGCGGTCATTGCGTGTCGTGCCTTGTGCAAAGTGGTCAAGCGGCTGGCTATACTTCGCTATTCAAAAAATGGATAGCGAAACGGTGATAAGCGTAACTGATCTGGGCTCTTGCTGCCGGCGCCTTGGCTGGGCCTTAGGCATGGCCACGGCTGTGGTGGCGAATGCGGCCGAGGTGAGTGTGGCGGTAGCCGCCAATTTTGCGGCCCCGATGCAAGCCATTGCCCAGGCCTTTGAGCAGGACACCGGCCACAAGGCGGTGCTGGCCTTTGGCTCAAGTGGCAGTTTTTACGCCCAGATCACAAACGGCGCGCCGTTTCAGGTCCTGCTGGCCGCTGACGCCACCACGCCAGAGCAACTGGAGAAGGCCGCTTTGGCGGTGCCGGGCTCGCGCTTCACCTATGCCACCGGTCGTCTGGTGTTGTGGAGCAAACAGGCGGCCGGGGTGGATGCCAATGGCGCCGTGCTGAGAACCGGCAGCTTCCGCAAACTGGCGGTGGCCAACCCCAAGCTGGCGCCCTATGGCGCAGCAGCGTATGAGACCCTGCAGAGCCTGGGCCTGCTGCAGAGCCTGCAAGGCCGCCTGGTGGAGGGCCAGAACATCGGGCAGGCGTATCAATTTGTCGCCAGTGGCAACGCTGAGTTGGGCTTGCTGGCTTTGTCGCAGGTGTACGCCGAGGGCCGCCTCAGCCAAGGCTCTGGCTGGATCGTCCCGGCCCATTTGCACCGGCCGATCACGCAGGCAGCGGTCTTGTTGAAAGCCGGGCGCGACCAGCCGGGTGCCCTTGCCCTGCTGGCTTACCTCAAGGGTGTCAAGGCACTGAATGTCATGCGGGCTTACGGCTATGAGCCCTGAGTTCGACCTGGCCACCTGGCGCGCGATTCAGCTCACGCTGGAGTTGGCCAGCCTGACCACACTGATCTTGCTGGTGCTGGCGACACCCCTGGCCTGGTGGCTGGCCCGTACCCATTCCGCCTGGCGCGCGTCGGTGGCGGCCATCGTGGCCTTGCCGCTGGTCCTGCCGCCCACGGTACTGGGCTTTTACCTGCTGGTGGCGTTGGGCCCCAACGGCCCTCTGGGCCAGTTCACCCTGTTCATGGGCTGGGGCACGCTGCCGTTCACGTTTGGCGGTTTGTTGCTGGGCTCGGTGATTTACTCCTTGCCCTTTGCGGTGCAACCGATCCAGCATGCGTTTGAGGCCATCGGACGGCGTCCGCTGGAGGTGGCGGCCACCTTGCGGGCTGGGCCCATCGATGCGTTTTTTTCAGTGGCGCTGCCCTTGGCCCGGCCAGGATTTTTGACTGCGGCAATCCTGAGCTTTGCCCACACCATTGGCGAGTTTGGCGTGGTGCTGATGATTGGCGGCAATATTCCCCAGCAGACCCGGGTGGTCTCGACCCAGATCTATGGCCATGTGGAGGCGCTTGAGTACGCCCAGGCCCATTGGCTGTCGGCTGGCATGGTGGCGTTTTCTTTTGTGGTGCTGCTCAGCTTGTCGCTGTTGAGCCGGCGAGGCAGCCGGGTCTTGCCATGAGCCGGCCTGAGAGCCACATCCGGCTTTGCCTGCGGCGCGCGGATTTTTCGCTCGAGGTCGACCTGCGCCTGCCCGGGACCGGCATCACGGTGGTGTTTGGCCCCTCGGGCTGCGGCAAGACCAGCCTGCTGCGCTGCGTGGCGGGGCTGGAGCCTCTGCCCGAAGCAAGGGTCTCGATCGCTGGCGAAACCTGGCAAGACGCCGCGGCTGGTATCTGCCTGCCGACCTGGCGGCGGCCGCTGGGCTATGTGTTTCAGGAGGCCAGTCTGTTTGAGCATCTGGACGTGCGGGGCAATTTGCAGTTTGGGCTCAAACGCTCGGGCCTGGCCCGCGACGCCGCAGGCCTGGACGCGGCGATTGAGCTGCTCGGTATTGGCGCGCTGCTGCGGCGACGCCCAGACCAGTTGTCGGGTGGCGAGCGTCAACGGGTGGCCATCGCCCGGGCGTTGGCAACACAGCCCAAGCTGCTGTTGCTGGACGAGCCTCTGGCTGCCATTGACCACGCTCGCCGGCAAGAAATCTTGCCCTGGTTGGAGCGTTTGCGCGATGAATTGCACATGCCCATGCTGTATGTCACCCATGCAGCGGACGAAGTGGTACGCCTGGCCCAAACGTTGGTCGTGCTGGAGGCAGGCAGGGTCAAGGCCTGCGGTGCTGTTGGCGCGGTGCTGGCTGGCCAGGATGGGCCGGTGGTGATGGGGGAGGACGCCGGTGCTTTGCTTGAAGCGGTCGTACAAGAGCGCGATCTGCGCTGGCACTTGGCCAGCCTGGCCTTTGCGGGTGGAACCCTGTGGGTGCGCGACACCGGGCTGCCGCTGGGGCGGCGGGTGCGGGTCCGGTTACTGGCGCGGGACGTGAGTATTGCGACTGAAAAACCCAGCCACACCAGTATCCAGAACCTGTTGACCTGTGTGGTGTTGGCCGTTGAGCCAGACACTTACCCCTCACAAGCCCTGGTGCGTCTGCAGTGCGGCGATGCCGTGCTGCTGGCCCGACTCACGGCGCGCGCCGTGGATGCCCTGGGCCTGGCCCCAGGCCAGGAGGTTTGGGCGCAGGTGAAATCGGTGGCGCTGGTCGGGTAAGCCGGTCAGGCCAAAGAGCTTACTACGCGCTGGTAAAGTCCACGCGCAACTGGGGTAGGGGCGTGCCAAAGGCGGCCTGCCACTGCTCGCCCGCCGCCACGGGCCAGGCATCGGTCCAGGTGCCGGTGGTGACCACGTCGCCCGGCATCAGCTCGGGCGCACCGGGGCATTGCCGCAGTTCACCTAAAAAGTGGTGCAGGGCGCGCAGCGGGTTGTCAAGCACGTTGGCGCCGCAGCCCGTATCGACTGGGCTGCCGTTTCTCAGCAGCGTCACCTGGCAGGTGGCCAGTAGGGCCTCAAGCTCCCCGGCGGTCGACGCGATGCTCTGAACGGCGAGGCGCGGCCCGACCAGCAGGCGGGCATGCAGGCTGCCGTCGGCCACCGTGTCAGCGGCCTGGAACTTCCAGTCCGGTAGGTGTGATTGCACAATTTCAAAGCCGGGGGCCACCCAGTCGATGGCGGCAAACAGCGCGTCCAGCGTGGCGCCGGGGGCCGGGGTGGCGCGCATGCCAAAAACCACTTCCGGCTCAATGCGGGGCTGGCAGGTGCCGGCCAGTGCCAGCGCGGCTTGCCCGTCACAAAAGCGCAGCGTGCTGTCATAGACCGTGCCCCAGATCGGCGCGAAGACCTGGTAGCGGGCCCAGATGCTGCGGTTGGTGAAGCCGATCTTGAAGCCGCGCGGCTGCTCACCGCGCGCCAGGCGCAGCGCCCGCACGGCCAGTGCCTGTTGGTAGGCAGCGGTGACGTCAAAACCAGCGTCGCTGCTGGGCGCTAACTTCCAAAGTAGGCCGCTGTCGTAATGGCTTAGCAATTCATGTGGCGTCACGGCAGCTGCCCTGGAGTTGATCTAAGTCAGATTATCGGCAATTCAGCCCGTCAAATGACGGCGCACAGCCGGTCTCAAGCTGTTGTTTCACCCAGGCTGGCGCATGATGAACAGGGGTGCTTCCATTGCAGCCCCAACAACATTTAACGGGAGTCTTATTTGTCTCACTATCACGCGGTCGTCTGGATCGACCACTCTGAAGCCCATGTTATGCACATCAGCCGTGACGATGTCGAAAAGTCCATCGTCCACCCCAAGCAACCCCACCAGAAGCTGCATGCCTTGGCGGGCAAACCCGGCAGCGGACGCGCCCCAGAAGAGGCCGATTACTACCACCGTGTCGCCGCGGCCCTGTCCGGCGCTGAGGAAATTTTGGTGGTGGGGCCGGCGCAGGCCAAGTTGCAGCTGATCAAGCACATCCATGCCCATCACCATGACATGGCGGCCAAGGTGATCGGCGTCGAAACCGTAGACCATCCCAGCGACGGCCAATTGGTGGCCTACGCACGCAAGTACTTTCACGCCCGCGACCAGATGCTTTAGCGCGACGAGGCCAGTTGCTGAACTGGCCGATGCGCCGGCGCAGAGTGACATTGCATAATCCAGCTCAAGTTCACTCAGTGCAGGCCAACTGTGACAACACCCGATTTTTCCAGCGGCGTCGCCTATGTGCGGGGCGAGTACCTGCCGATCAGCCAGGCCAGTATTCCGATGACCGACTGGGGCTTTTTGCGCTCCGACGCCACTTACGACGTGGTCACGGTGTGGGAGGGGTCGTTTTTCCGGCTCGAGGCCCATCTGGAGCGCTTCATGCGCAGCTGCCAACGCTGGCGGCTTGACCCCGGCCGAACGCCTGAGCAGATCACCGAGGTGCTGACGCAGTGCGTGCGCCTGAGCGGGCTGCGTGCCTCCTATGTGGAGATGATCTGCACCCGCGGCCAGCCACCCTGGGGCTCGCGCGACCCGCGTCAGGCCGTCAACCAGTTTTATGCCTTTGCCGTGCCTTACGTCTGGCTGGCCAATGCCGAGCAACGCGAGAAGGGGCTGAACCTGCAAATCAGTGAGGTGCAGCGCATTCCCCCCAGTTCGGTTGACCCAACCGCTAAAAATTACCACTGGAACGACATGACCATGGGCCTGCTCGGTGCGTTGGACGGTGGTTTCGACAGCGCGGTGCTGGTCGACGCGGCAGGCCAGGTGGTGGAGGGGCCAGGCTTCAATGTGTTTTGCGTCCACCAGGGCGCCATCGTCACACCCGATGTCGGCATGCTGGAGGGCATCACCCGGCGCACGGTGATTGAGATGGCGCAGTCGCTGGGCTTGCCCCTGCAGTGCCGTGCCCTGCCGGCCAGTGAGTTGCGCGATGCCGACGAGGTCTTTATCTCTAGCTCAGGCGGCGGTGTCTTGCCGGTCACCCGGGTAGACGGGCGGCCCTTGGGCGACGGCCGACCGGGCCCCATCACCCGCCGGCTGGTCTCTACCTACTGGGCTTGGCACGCTGACCCGGCCTTCAGCCGGCCTATTGATTACGCTGCGTGATCGGCGCCAGTCTGTCGCGCTACAACCCCAGGGTGGTGGGTTGGTTGTCGGTGGCCCAGCTGGTCAGCTGGGGCAGCACCTATTACCTGTTTGCCTTGCTGATGACACCGGTCGAACAGGCGCTGGGCCTGAGCCGGGCTGAATCCTCCCTGGCCTTCAGCCTGGCCCTGCTGGTGGAGGGTCTGCTGGCCTATCCGGTTGGGAGATGGATCGACCGCGGCCATGAACGCGCGGTCATGGCCGGAGGCTCGGCGCTGGCGGCGCTGTGCTTGGTGCTGCTCAGCCAGGTGTCAGGCGTGGTCGGTTTTTACCTGGCTTGGGCCGCACTGGGCGCGGCCATGTCGGCCATGCTGTACCAACCGGTGTTTGCGGTGGTGACCCGCCGCTACCCCGAGGATTTTCGGCGTGCCATCATCACCATGACCTTTTTGGGGGGCCTGGCCAGCACGGTGTTCATCCCCTTGATTGCCTGGCTGATGGCCAGCTTTGGCTGGCGCAATGCGGTGTTGGTGCTGGCAGCACTGCACCTGTTGATTTGCCTGCCAGTGCATTGGCAGGCGCTGCGCCATGCACCACTGTCTCGGCAAGTGATGACCCCCGATCAGCCGGCCAGTGCCCCTTTGTCCCAGTACCTGCGCAGCCCCACGTTTGCACTGGTGGGCTTGTTTCTGGTGCTCATGATGGCGGTTACCGTGGCGCTGCCGGCGCACATGGTGAACCTGTTGCGTGAGCACGGCATGAGCGAAGCCTGGGCCATTGCCGTGCCGGCAAGCATTGGCGTGATTCAGGTGGCCGGCCGCCTGCTGATGTACTTTTTTGAGCACCATCTGGATGTGCACCGCGCCAACCGGTTGATCATGACCCTGTTGCCACTGGCCCTGCTGGCGCTGGTGGTCGCCCCGATGTTGGGCGATTGGCAACGCGGGCTGATGCTGGTGTTTGTGCTGCTGTGGGGAATTGGCAATGGCATGATCACCATTGTGAAGGGCACCGCCATGGCACTGTATGTCAGCCGCGAGCACATGGCCTCGCTCAATGGTGCCTTGGGCGTGCCGCAGGCGCTGGCACGTGCGGCCGCGCCGCTGCTGCTGGGCCTGTTGTGGACGCCTGTGGGCGGTTACACCAGTGGCATCTGGCTGCTGCTGGCCATCAGCCTGCTGGCGCTCGGGGCGTTTATATTGGCACAGCGTCGCGCCGTGCCGCATTGATACAAAGGACAAAGACATGCTGAAGCTTTATTTCGCCCCAGGCACTTGCGCCATGGCAGCACACATTGCGCTGGAAGAGGCCGGTGCCAATTACGAGGCGGTGCGCCTGAATTTTGCTAACGGCGAACAGAAGCGCCCTGAGTTTTTGGCGGTTAACCCAAAAGCCCGGGTGCCGGTCCTGGTGACTGCCGCAGGGGTGTTGACCGAGACCCCGGCCATTTTGGCTTACGTGGCGCAATGCTTTCCGGCAGCCGCCTTGGCCCCGACAGAACCTTACGCTTTTGCTCGCGCCCAGGCTTTCAACAGCTACCTGTGCTCGACCGTCCACGTGGCGCACGCCCACAAGACCCGCGGGACCCGTTGGACCGACGATGCGGCCGCCGTCGAGGCCCTGAAACAAAAGGTGCCGCAGAACATGGCCGATTGCTTTGCGCTGATCGAGCGCGACATGCTGGCTGGACCTTGGGTGTTGGGTACCGCGTACAGCGTGTGCGACGCCTACCTGTTTACTATCGCGTGCTGGCTAGGCGGCGACGGCGTTGACATTGCGGGTTTTCCGGCTGTGCAGGCTCATTTTCAGCGCATGGGCGAGCGCCCGGCCGTGCAAAAAGTGTTGGCCTTGCATCGGGCCTGAGCGGCGGCAAGCGCCAATTCCGCCCGACAATGGCGGTATGCGAGACCGTTTGCCACCCACAGCCACACCGAAGCCAGCGCCTTCGGCAATCACGCCAGCGCGGGGGCGCCCATAACTTGAGTCTGACGCAAGAGGCAACGGTCTGCCACACCATCCTGCGGGAAGTCTTTGGCTATCTCGAGTTCCGGGGCCCGCAGCAAGCCATCATCGAGCACGTGGCCAGCGGCGGCGACGCGCTGGTGTTGATGCCCACCGGCGGCGGCAAATCACTGTGCTACCAGATCCCGGCCCTGGCCCGTCAGCGTGCCGGGCAGGGCGTGACAATCGTGATCTCACCGCTGATCGCGCTGATGCACGACCAGGTCGGCGCACTGGCTGAGGCTGGCGTGAGCGCCGCCTTTTTGAATTCGTCCCTGTCCGGTGAAGAGGCCGCCCAGGTGGAAAAGCGCCTGCTGCGCGGCGACATCACTTTGCTGTACGCCGCCCCCGAGCGCATCACCACGCCGCGTTTCCTGGCGCAGCTTGACGCCCTGTTTGATCGTGATGGCCTGGCCCTGTTTGCGATTGACGAAGCCCATTGCGTCAGCCAATGGGGCCATGATTTCCGACCTGAGTACCGCGCGCTGACGGTGCTGCACGAACGCTTCGGCACGGTGCCGCGCATCGCCCTGACCGCCACTGCCGACGACCTGACCCGTGCCGATATCATCGAGCGCCTGCAGCTGCAGGCCGCTCGCCTGTTTGTCAGCAGCTTTGACCGGCCGAACATCCGCTACACCATCGTCGAGAAAAAAGACGCCACCCAGCAGCTCATGCGCTTCATCTCCCAGGAGCACAACGGGAACGCTGGCATCGTCTACTGCCAGTCTCGAAGGCGGGTGGAAGAGGTGGCCCAGCTGCTGTGCGACGAGGGGATTGACGCCTTGCCGTACCACGCCGGGCTGGACGGCCAGGTACGCCAGGCCAACCAGGACCGCTTTTTGCGCAGCGAGGGCATTGTGATGGTAGCCACCATTGCCTTCGGCATGGGCATCGACAAGCCCGATGTGCGCTTTGTGGCCCACCTGGAAATGCCCAAAAACATTGAAGGCTATTACCAGGAGACGGGCCGCGCCGGGCGCGATGGCGCTGCCGCCGACGCCTGGATGTGCTACGGCCTGCAGGACGTGGTGAACCAGCGCCGCATGATTGACGAGAGCCCGGCCGGTGAAGAATTCAAACAGGGGCTGCGCGGCAAGCTCGATGCGCTGCTGGGCCTGGCCGAGGCCACCGACTGCCGCCGCGTGCGCCTGCTGGCCTATTTTGGCGAGGCCAGCCAGCCCTGTGACAACTGCGACAACTGCCTGCAGCCCCCCGACGTGTGGGACGGCACTGACGCTGCACGCAAGCTGCTCAGCACCGTGTACCGGGTGCAGCAGATGGGCGGCATCAGCTACGGCGCCGGTCACATCATGGACATCCTGCGCGGCAAGAGCACCGAGAAGGTGACCCAGCGCGGCCACGAGCGCCTGAGCACCTTTGGCATTGGCGCCGAGCTGACCGAGGTGCAGTTGCGCGGCGTGCTGCGCCAGCTGATCGCGATTGGCGCGGTGGCGGTGGACGCCGAGGCCTTCAACACCCTGCAGCTGACGGACGCCTCGCGCGCCGTTCTCAAGGGCGAGGTGGCGGTGCGTCTGCGCCAATCGGTGTCCGCGCCCGGCCAGCGCAAGCCCAAGCGTGGCGCCGCTGTGGCGCCGCTGCCGGCGACACTGGACGCCGACGGCCAAAGCCGCTACTTGGCGCTGAAGGCCTGGCGCGCTGAAGTGGCACGCGAGCACAACCTGCCGGCCTATGTGATTTTTCACGATGCCACCCTGCTGGCCATTGCCGAGCTCGCACCGCATTCGCTTGACGAGTTGCAGGGCGTCAGCGGCATTGGGGCCAAAAAGCTGGAGGCCTATGGCCAGGAGGTGTTGCGGGTGGTGGTGGCGGCCTGACAATTCCATTTCTCAGTTCCATCTTTTTTGACAAGGACACTTCATATGGCCATCAACACCGTCGTCAAGGCCGACCATCACGCCCCAGCCATCACCGAGATGCTGGCGCGCTTTGCCGTCAGCCACCCGTCACGGGGCTGGAGCGACGCGGTCGAGCGCGAAGCGCACCGCACCTTCGCCAACTGGGTCGGCTGCGCCATCGGCCCGTCTGGCCACGAGACCATGGTGGCGGCCCTGGCCGCCGTGATGGAGCTGGCACCCTCGGCCCAGGCCGCCGTGCTGGGCCGGCGCGACCGAGTGGACATGGCCAGCGCCGCCCTGCTGAATGGCATCAGCTCGCACACTTTTGATTTTGACGACACCCACCTGAAAACCATCATCCACCCGGCCGGCCCGGTGGCGCCGGCCCTGCTGGCGCTGGGCGAGCACCTGAAGGTGTCTGGGCGGGCGCTGATCGACGCCCTGGTGATTGGCATTGAGGTCTCTTGCCGTGTCGGCAACGCCATTTACCCCGACCACTACGACCGGGGCTGGCACATCACCGGCTCCACCGGTATGCTGGGCAGCGCTGCCGCCTGCGCCCGCCTGCTCCAGCTGGATGCCGCACGCACCCAGATGGCGATCGGCATTGCCGCCTCGCAGCCGATCGGCCTGCGTGAACAGTTTGGCACCATGACCAAGCCCTTTCACCCCGGCGGCGCGGCGCGGGTGGGCTTGATGTCGGCGCTGATGGCCAAGCACGGCTACACCGCCTCCAAGCGCGCACTAGAGGCGCCACGCGGGCTGATGCAGGTTTTTTCCGCCAAGACCGACTGGTCGCAGGTCACTGACAAGCTGGGCGACAGCTGGGAGATCGCTCTCAACACCTACAAGCCCTTTGCCTGCGGCATCGTGATCCACCCCAGCATCGACGGCTGCGTGCAACTGCGCGAACAGCACGGCCTGACAGCTGACAACATCAAAAAAGTGACGATCAAAGTGCACTCGCTGGTGCTAGAGCTGACCGGCAAGAAAACGCCGACCACTGGCCTGGAGAGCAAGTTCAGCGTTTACCACTCTTGCGCCGTTGGCCTGATCTTTGGCCGCGCCGGTGAACACGAGTACACAGACGCGGTAGTAAACTCGCCCGACGTGCTGACGTTGCGTGCCAAGGTGGAGGCGATTGTGGACGACCGCATCAGCGAGGCCGCCGCCGATGTGCGGGTGCAAACCCATGACGGGCGCGACCTGCACATCGTCATCGAGCACGCCATTGGCAGCACTCAGCGGCCCATGAGCGAGGCACAACTCAAAGCCAAGTTTGTCGACCAGAGCGCGCCGGTGCTGGGCCAGGCCAAGGCCGAAGAAAGTTGGGCGCTGGCCTCCAGCCTGGCTGACTGCGCGGATTTGGGTCCGCTGCTGGCGGCGGCGACGTTGAGCTGATTCGATCTTAAGGGGAGGAGGAGGTGCTAATCGGCGGGGGGTCTTGCTTGGGCCTCAAGCAGCTCTTGAAAAGCCTCAGGCGTAAAAATCGGCTGCATCAGCCTTTTGTCTGAAACAGCTTGTTTCGAACATCACCCCACGCGATGCTGTTTGAGGGTCGGGCTTCGTGCGCCGCTAAGCGACGACTCAGTTCGGCCTCTTCATCGGCCGAAAGGGTCAGTGGCCCGGGGGTTTCTTGCGCGATGCTGTCCCAGATGTCCTCAACCAGTTGAATGCGTTCAGAGATCGGTAAAGCCTTGAAATTGAGCGTTGCTGTGTTCATGACAGAAGGATAGCGCAGCGATCAGCCAAAGTACAGCGACAGCCTAGCCCAAAGTATTGGTCAGATCAAATCACCGCCCCAGTATCGGGAACAGCTTGATCAACCCGTCGGACATCACCTCCACCGCCAGTGCCGCCAAAATCAGGCCCATCAGCCGGGTCATCACGTTGATGCCTGTTTTGCCTAGAAGGCGGGCAATCGGCTCGGCCAGCGCAAAGCAGAGCGCTGTGGCCAGGGCGATCACCACGCCGTAGCCCACCAGGGCGCCGGTTTGCCAGAAGGTCTTGGCCTTTTCGGCGTAAATCACCACGGTGGACATGGTGGCCGGGCCGGTCAGCAGTGGGATGGTCAGTGGCACCACCGCAATGCTGGCGCGGGTGGCGGCATCGTGCATTTCTTCGGCGTTCGATTTGGCCTCGGCCGGCTGCGCGTTGAGCATGGCCAGTGCCGAGGTCAGCAGCAGCATGCCGCCGCCCACCTGAAAACTTGCAAGCGATATCCCGAAAAACGCCAGGATATGCAGCCCCATCAGCGCGCTGACCGCAATCACCACAAAAGCGCTGAACGAGGCAATCAGGATGGTGCGCTTGCGTTGCGCCGAGGTGAAATCATGCGTGTAGTGGATGAAAAACGGCACGATCGCCAGCGGGTTGACGATGGCCAGCAGCGTCACCAGAGGCTTGAAGTCCATGGCGCAAGCCCTAGCGGCCGCCGGCCACGTCGATCAGGGCGCCGGTGGTGTAGCTGGCATCTTCTGACAGCAGCCAGACAATAGCCTGCGCCACCTCCATCGCACTGCCGGCGCGCTGCATCGGCACGATCGGCGCCAGTTGCCGCGCCCGATCGGGTTGCCCGCCCGAGGCGTGGATCTCGGTCTCGATGATGCCGGGCCTCACCGCATTGACCCGAATACCCTCGGCCGCCACCTCGCGCGCCAGCCCCAGGGTGAAGGTGTCAATCGCCCCCTTGCTGGCGGCGTAGTCCACATATTGGCCCGGCCCGCCCAGCCGCGCCGCCGCGCTCGACAGGTTGACGATGCTGCCGCCGGCACCGCCATGCCGCGTGCTCATGCGCCGGATCGCCTCGCGCGCGCAGACAAAGCTGCCCAGCACATTGATGTCAAACATACGTTTGAGCCGCGCCAAGCTCATCTCGTCCACCCGCGCCACCACATCCACAACGCCGGCATTGTTGACCAAGGCGGTGAGCGGCCCCAGCTTTGCATCGATGTGCGCAAACATGGCCAGCACCTGCGCCTCGTCCGCCACATCGGCCTGCACCGCCATCGCCGTGCCGCCGCCGGCGCGGATCTGCCGCACCACCTCGTCTGCTGCCAAGGAGTTGGCGCTGTAATTGACGGCCACAGCAAAGCCGCGCTGCGCCGCCAGCAGGGCAGTGGCCGCGCCAATGCCGCGCGAGGCGCCGGTGATGAGGAGGGTGGGGGTCATATGTAAAGAAAGTTGGACGCCGAATGGCGCAGAATGGGACAAAATACTGGCTTATGCCGAATGGGGCAAAGCCTAGTATGCACAGCTGACAGGCCTTTGAAAAGGAATAAAGACGTGATGACTGAATCGAGGCGCAAATCGCGTGGCTTTTCGCTATTAGAGATCGCCATGGTACTGGCCATTCTGGGTTTCGTTCTGACGATTGGCCTGAAGTCGACGGGTGCTTACTTGAGCGCCGAGCGGCGTCAGACGACGGTCGCGCGCTTGGCGGGCGTCGATGCGGCGTTGGTGAATTATGTGGCGCTACAGAAGCGGTTGCCGTGTCCGGCTGATGGCGCTTCGACTCAAGGCGCCGCCTTGTTAGGGGTTGAACGCAGGGATAACGTCACCGGCCTTTGCTCAATCGACCCTGGCCCGCCAGCGACACCATTTATGAATCGCGGCGTGGTGCCCTGGGTAACGCTAGGCATCAGTGAAGCGGAAGCCCAGGATGGTTGGGGCAATCGGATCACCTATCGAACCTCGATTTCCCCAGGTGTTGCGTTGACGATAGACAAGAAGATGGACATGACATTGTGTGACCCAGCTGGCACTGACGCTTTACCTCTGCCAGGTTTACGGCCTACCCCCACTTGCACTGCCACAACACCACCGCTAAATTACCTCTGGGGAGCGGGGCGCGGACTTGAAGTACGAGACGACTCTGGAGTTGCTGGAGTTAAGTTGATGGAGCCCTTCCCGGCAATTGTCGCGCCTGCGGTGGTACCTCCTGCGCCTACCGGGGCCGCCTACGTGTTGATCAGCCACGGCGAAAATCGGGGTGGTGGCTACTCAAGTTCCGGAGTGATTCAAACTGGAAGCCCCGCCAATAGTGCGCTGGAAAACATTAACAATAACAATCAGGCGATTCAACTGTTCTATGTAGATGCGCCTCAGGTGGATGCCGCTGGACCTAATCACTTTGACGATATTGTGGTTCGTCCAACGATCATGTCAGTCGTCACCCGTGCCGGTCTTGGTCCACGTAAACCCTAATGACGCGGTTTAGCTCAGGCCGTGACCAACGGGGCCTGGTGGCCTTGCTGTTGGCCGTCGCCATCTTGACGACCGTAGCCACTACCCTTGTGATCCGCCAAGCGAATGCAGTGCGTTCTGCAGGCAATAAGATTGCCTTGACTAATCAACGGTTGGAAGCTATCAGATTCAGCTTGGTTAATTTCGTTACGGTGAACGGTCGACTGCCTTGTCCCGAACCTTATGCCAGTGTCACGGGCGCAGCCTTCCCCCAGGGATCGAGTGTTAATTGTGGGGTGCCTGCTGCAAATGCGGGACCGGGGGCAGTGCCGTGGAAGGACTTAGGCTTAGTGGGTTCGGATGTTCTCGACGGATGGGGTCGCAAGATTTCGTATAGGGTTTTTTCGGGCGGTGCTATCGGTGTCGCGGGAAAACCAATCACGGTGGACGATCCCCTTGTCCTGCCGCCGCTTATTGCAGATAAAGCTTTTGTCTTGATTAGCCACGGTGAAACTGGATATGGCGCTTGGTCGGCGAGCGGGATTCAGTCGGCGTTAGCTCCTGCTAGTGCCCAGGAAGTCGCCAATGCAGGGAACCTCCTAGCCTACTATCGACGCAACTTTTCTGGCTATACAAGTCCCCCCGTACCGCCGACAGACCCAGCATTTTTCGATGACCTAGTGATCTATATGACCGTAGATCAAGTAAAGGTGGCGGCTGGTTTTTGACGGAAGGCCACTTCTAAAATTCGAAACATCACATAGAGATATTTAGATCACCTTTCGGCCTTATCGCAACCCACTCAAACACCATGCCCCAAACTCAAACCCAAACCCTCACCCTCACCCTCACCCTAACCGCCCCCGACCACCACACCTTCCCGGTCTACCAAGTCAACCCGGCGGGTACGCCCAAGGGCGCAGTGGTGGTGTTGCAAGAGATTTTTGGTGTTAATGCCCACATCCGCGCCGTGGCCGATGGCTTTGCGGCGGCAGGTTATGTGGCGCTGTCGCCGGCCACGTTTCACCGGGTCAAGCCCGGGGTGGAGCTAGGCTACGAGGCGGCTGACATGCAGGCTGGCATTGCCCTGAAAGCGGCGGTGGAAGCGCTGCCGGCGCCTGGCGTGCTGCAGGACATTCAGGCCACCATTGACCACGCGGCGCAGTATGGCCGGGTGGCGGTGGTGGGCTACTGCTGGGGCGGCTTGCTGACCTGGCGCGCCGCCTGTGTGTTGCGCGGTGTGAGCGCGGCCGTGCCTTACTACGGCGGCGGCGTCACCACCCCGACTGAAGCGGCGCGCACGCCTGGCTGCCCGGTGCTGGCGCATTTTGGTGCTAAGGACCACTGGATTTCGCTGGACAGCGTCGAGGCCTTCAAGCAGGCCCAGCCCGGCGCCGAGGTGCATGTTTACGCCGCTGACCACGGTTTTAATTGCGACCACCGGGGCTCGTTTGATGCTCCGGCGGCGCAGCTGGCCTACCAGCGCACGCTGGCGTTTCTGGCCCAACACCTGGGCTGAGGGGCAGTGGCCTGGTTGGGTATACAAAAGTTAAGTATGTTTTAGGGTTCCAAGCCTTATGGGTATTAGGTTTCCAGCTATTATTTTTGTAGCAATTGGCCTGGTGGCTGGGCTGCCGGCGCAGGCCGCGCCCTACAGCGGCCCGTTGTTTGACGCCCACTTGCACTACAACCAGGAGGCTTGGAACGGCCAGACTGGGCCGCACCCGCTGAGTGATGTGCTGGCGCGGATGCAGCGCAATGGCGTGCGCGCGGTGCTGGCCAATTCGCGGCCCAACGACGGCACCCGGGCGCTGGCCGAGGCTGGTGCTGCCACCGCGCAGGCCGGCGTGACGGTCGTGCCGTTTGTGCGCCTGTACCGCGACCGGGCCGATTACGACAACTGGTTCCGAGACGACACCACCTACCAGATGGTGCAGGCCGAGCTGGCGCGTGGCACGCCCGCCGGGGCCTACCGGGGCCTGGGCGAGTTCCATCTGTACGACAGTGCCAACGCCAATTGCCCGGTGGCGCGTCAGCTGATGGCGCTGGCCGACAACCGGCGCCTGGCGGTGCTGGCCCATGTGGACGATGTGGCCATCGACCTGCTGATGGCCAACACCCCTTCTAAGGGTCAGCAGACGAGGCTGATTTGGGCGCACACCGGGATTGGTGGCGCCCCGGTGGCCCGGGTCGATGCGCTGATGGCGCGCTACCCGCTGCTGATGGGCGAGCTGTCTTACCGGCCCGGTCTGACCTGCGACGGCGGCATGCTCTGCCCCGAGTGGCAGGCCCTACTGCTGAAATACCCGAACCGCTTTGTGATCGGCTCCGACACCTGGGTCAACCAGCGCTGGCAGTATTACGACGAGTTGATGCAGGGCTACCGCACCTGGCTGGGCGGGCTGCCGCCCGAGGTGGCGCGGGCCATTGGCTGGGGCAACGCTGCCGCCTGGTTTGGCCTGAAGTAGCCCTTTTCGGCGCCCGGGCAGATCCGCGTCGCCTTTCAGCGCCCCCTGTGCTCAATAAAGCGCTTGCGCCAGAAATAAACCACCAGCCCCACGGCCACCAGCAGCATCAGGCCCATGGCAATCCAAAAGCCGTTGGCCAGGTGCAACAGCGGAATGAACTCGAAATTCATGCCGAAAATACCGGCTATCAGGTTCAGCGGCAGAAACACGGCGGTCAGCACGGTTAGCGTGCGCATGATCTCGTTGGTGCGGTGGCTTTGCGCGTTGAAGTGCATTTGCACCGCGGTCTCGGCGCTTTGCTCAAGCCGTCGTACGTGGTGCACCACGCGTTCAATGTGCTCGAGCACATCGCGGCTGCGCACGTGCAGCAGTTCGCGCTCCTGACCCTCGGCCGTAGAGCCGGCAGCCGGCCAGGTTTTCAGGGCTTCGACCCAGTCCTGCAACGCGGCGCGCTGGTCTTCGCAGATTTCATCGAGCTGATGCAGCGACAGCCGGGCATCCAGCAGCGAGCCCCAGTTGTTGAAACGGGTGCGGGGGTTAAGCAGCTCCGACTGCCAGTGGTCCAACTGGTGCGTGAGTTCGCGCCGCAGGTCCAGGTAGCCGTCCACCATGTGGTTGACGATGCGCAGCATCAGGTCTGCCGGCCCGCTGGGCAGGCGCGTGCCAGCGGCGCGGGATTCGGCCGATACCGAGGCCAGCAATTTGGTGGCATAGGCGTCGCGCACCGCGCAGCCGGTCGGGTGCACGGTCAGCAGCACATGGTCAAACACAGCAAAGCCGACCGGGCTGGTGTCAATACGGCGCAAGATCGGCGGCCCGCCGCGCGCGCTCAGGTGGCTCAGCGGCAGCCCCGGGCGGCTGAGGTCAGTTTCAGTCTGACCGGCTGCCAGCCGGCGAAACACCAACACGTCGTACTGAGAGGTGTAGTCGTAGTGCGAAGGCAGCTGGTTGTTCAGCAGGTCTGCCACGTGCAAATCGACCAGCGTGGTGCCAGCCAACGCATGCAGGGCCGACTGGATCTGGGCCTGCAGCACCTCAAACTCGCGCCTGGCGCAGGCAATCCACAAATAAGCTGGTTCGCCTGCCGGGGTGCGGGTTAGCCCCGTGAGTTGGTCAGACTCGGTGACGTTGCCGCCCGCAATGGAGAAAATCCGCATCCGGTTTCCCGATCAGGTTTTTTGTGTCAAAACAGGCCCTAGCCCTTGTCCAGCCTAGTGATCCAGCTATTATTTTTGAAGTAATCGGGCTGCGTCCCGGGCAAAATAGGTCAGCACGCCATCGGCGCCGGCCCGCTTGAAGGCCAGCAGGCTTTCCAGCATCACCGCGTCATGGTCGAGCCAGCCGTTTTGTGCGGCGGCCTTGAGCATGGCGTATTCGCCGCTGACCTGGTAGGCAAAGGTCGGCACACGAAACTCGTCTTTGACCCGTCGCACCACGTCCAGGTAGGGCATGCCGGGCTTGACCATCACCATGTCGGCGCCCTCGTCAATGTCCAAGGCCACCTCGCGCAGGGCCTCGTCGGTATTGCCCGGGTCCATCTGGTAGACCTTTTTGTTGCTCTTGCCCAGGTTGCCGGCGGAGCCAACAGCGTCGCGGAACGGGCCGTAAAAGGCGCTGGCGTACTTGGCGCTGTAGGCCATGATGCGGGTGTGGATGAAGCGCTCGGCCTCCAGCGCATGCCGGATGGCGCCGATGCGGCCGTCCATCATGTCGCTCGGCGCCACAATGTCCACGCCAGCCCGGGCCTGGGTGAGTGCCTGTTGCACCAATACCTGTACCGTCTCGTCATTCATGATGTAGCCACCCTCGGCCGGGTCAGGGTCAATCAGGCCGTCCTGGCCGTGGCTGGTGAAGGGGTCCAGCGCCACGTCGGTCATGATGCCCAGCTCGGGGTAGGCGTCTTTCAGCGCCCGTACCACGCGCGGCACCAGGCCGTCCGGGTTCAGCGCCTCACGCCCGTCCGGCGTCTTGAGCGCCGGGTCAATCACCGGGAACAGCGCCATCACTGGAATACCCAGTGCCACGCAGTCGGCCGCCACTGGCATCAGCAGGTCCAGGCTAAGGCGCTCCACGCCTGGCATGGAGCGCACCGATTCGCGTTGCTGTTGGCCATCCACCACAAACACCGGGTAGATCAGGTCATGCGGCGTCAGCGCGTGTTCTCGCACCAAGTTGCGGGTAAAGCTGTCACGCCGTAAGCGGCGAGGGCGGCCAAGGGGGTAGGGGGTGGGATTCATCATGGCAAAAGTGTAATCCGCTTGGCCATGTGTCGCCTTTGTGGCACTTTAATTGACACCAAGGCTTGTGATCGGACCACAAATTTGGTAAATTCCAATTTGGGTGGTTCGCCGCCTCCCGCTTTTCCTCCCTGAGCGGGGCCTTGATGTGTGACAGCAAATAGGCTTGCAACCCCAGCCCTCGTGCTGGGGTTTTTTTTGGCCTAAACTGCGCGCATGCTTTTGGTCAAATCACTCCATATAGTTTTTGTCGCCAGCTGGTTTGCCGGCCTGTTTTACTTGCCGCGCATTTTTGTCAATCTGGCGATGGTAGCCCCAGACTCCACCGCCGAACGAGAGCGCCTGTTGCTGATGGCGCGTAAGTTGCTGCGGTTTTCCACCATATTGGCCGTGCCTGCGCTGGGATTGGGCCTGTGGCTCTGGCTCGGTTACGGCATTGGCCGCGGCCCGGGCAATGGCTGGCTGCACGCCAAATTGCTGGTGGTGTTGCTCACGGTGGGCTACCACCATGTGTGCGCCCGGCTGCTCAAGCAGTTGACTCACGGACCATCGCGCCACAGCCACGTTTGGTTCCGCTGGTTCAATGAGTTGCCGGTGCTGCTGCTGCTGGTGGCAGTGCTGCTGGTGGTGTTCAAGCCCTTTTGACCCCCGAGCGCGCTGATGCACAAGACGTCAGCGTGGCCCCTGTCCCTGCTCTACGTTGGGCTGGTGGTTTACGCCAGCTTGTACCCTTTTACCGACTGGCGTCACCAGGGCATCATGCCCTGGGCTTTTCTGGATAGCCCCTGGCCGCGCTACTGGTCGGGGGCGGATGTGGCCATCAATGTGCTGGGCTACGTGCCGTTGGGCTTTCTGCTGGCCTTGAGCCGTCTGCGCAGCGGCCACCCGCGCTTTGCCGCGCTGATGGCCACCCTGGTGGCAGCCGCGCTGTCAGTGGTGATGGAGTCCCTGCAGAGCTACCTGCCAGCCCGCGTGCCCTCGCAAGTGGACTGGGCGCTCAATAGCCTGGGCGCCGGGCTCGGAGCGGTGGTGGCCGGCCTGATGGAGACCTTGGGCGTGATCGACCGCTGGAGCCGGTTCCGGGCGCGCTGGTTTGTGCCGCAAGCGCGCGGCGGCCTGGTGCTTTTGGCCTTGTGGCCTCTGGCACTTTTATTTCCAGCCGCGGTACCGTTTGGCGTGGGGCAGGTGTTTGAGCGTCTGGAAGCCGCGCTGGCCGAATGGCTGAGTGACACACCCTGGCTGGAATGGCTGCCTGTGCGCGATGTCGAGTTGCAGCCCCTGGTTCCCGGGGTGGAGATGGTCTGTGTCACGCTGGGCCTGCTGATTCCTTGCCTACTGGGGTATTGCATCATTAGTCAGGTGCGCCACCGTTTGCTCTTCACCGGGGCTGTGTTTGCCTTGGGCTTGGCCGCCACGGCGCTGTCAGCGGCGCTGAGCTATGGGCCTGAGCACAGCTGGGCCTGGTTTGGCGCGCCGGTGCGTGCCGGCATGGTGGGGACCTTGTTGCTGGCGGCAGCCCTGCTTTGGCTGCCACCACGCGCCAGTGCGGCGCTGCTTTTGCTGGTTTTGGGGGTGTACCTGAGCTTGCTGAATCAGGCGCCGACCAGCCCCTACTTTGCGCAGACCCTGGCCACCTGGGAGCAGGGCCGCTTTATCCGGTTTAATGGCATCGCGCAATGGCTGGGCTGGCTCTGGCCCTACGCCGCACTCATTTATGTGCTGGCCCGGGTCTGGGGGCGCGAGCAGAAAAACTAGAATCTGAGCATGACTGATTCCAACGCCGCATTTCCCGCATCACCCGCATCACCCGCCTCTTATTACCAGCGCCACATCTTTTTTTGCCTCAACGAGCGAAAAAACGGCGAGGGCTGTTGCGCTCAGTATCAGGCGCAGCAGGCGTTTGAGCATTGCAAGGTGCTGGTCAAGGCGGCTGGGCTGTCCGGGCCCGGCCAGGTCCGGGTCAACAAGGCCGGCTGTCTTGACCGCTGCGCCGGCGGACCGGTGGCCGTGGTGTACCCTGAGGCAATCTGGTACAGCTATGTGGACAAGCAGGACATCGATGAGATTGTGGAGTCTCACCTCAAAAAGGGGCAAGTGGTCGAGCGGCTGCTCACACCCGCCCACCTCGGGCGTTAAGCTTTTTCCGGCCCAAGGCCCCGTTAGCCCATTAGCCCATGAGAAAACGTCTGATTGCTCTGTTCGCCGCCATATGTCTGCAGGCCGCCGCGCAAATGCCGCAGCCGCCAGAAATCGCTGTCCGCAGCTACCTGCTGTTCGACATTACCGCGAACCAGCTGCTGGCGCAAAAAGACATCGACTCGCCCGTGGAGCAGGCCTCGCTCACCAAATTGATGACCGCCTACCTTGTGTTTGACGCCCTGCGCAGTAAGAAAATTGACCTCAAACAGACCCTGCCGGTGAGTGAGCGTGCCTGGAAGATGCCGGGCTCGCGCATGTTCATTGACCCGAAGATGAAGGTGCCAGTTGAGGACCTGATCAAGGGCATGATCGTCCAGAGTGGCAACGATGCCACCATGGCCCTGGCTGAGGGCGTTGGCGGCAGCTTGGAGAGGTTTGTCGAGCTGATGAACCAGCAGGCACGCGAGTTGGGCATGAAAGCCACCGTGTACAAAAACCCTGAGGGCCTGACCGAAGCCGGCCACCTCACGACCGCGCGCGACCTCAGCCTGCTGGCCACGCGGCTGATGCTGGATTTCCCAGAATACGTACATTACTATGCCATCAAAAAATACCGCTACGAGGGCACCCCGGCCGCCAACGACAGCAACCGCAATCTGTTGCTTTTTCGCGACCCATCGGTTGATGGCCTGAAGACAGGGCATACCGATGCCGCAGGCTATTGCCTGATCGCCACTGCCCATCGGGATTTCCCGAGCCTGGTGACGCCGGGGGCGGTGGCTGGATCGCCGGCGGCCACCGGCAGCCGGCGTCTGCTCTCCATCGTGCTTGGTGCCGCCAGCGAAAACGCACGCGCCAACGAGTCGCAGAAACTCTTGAACTGGGGTTACACGGCCTTTGAAGCCGTCAAATTGTTTGACGCCAATCAGGCTGTGGTGTCCCCGCCGGTATGGAAAGGGCGCGATGCGGTGGTCAAGTTGGGTCGCCCGCAATCCATTGTGGTGGCCGTGCCTGCTGGTACTGCCGCCAAGCTCAAGACCCAGGTACTGCGTTCGGACCCAATGGTGGCCCCCTTTACCAAAGGCCAGCCACTGGCAACGCTCAAGGTCAGCAGCAATGAGCAGCCGGTGGTTGACATACAACTGCTGGCATTGGAGTCGGTGGAGCAGGCCGGCGTCATCGGCCGAGCCTGGGACGCACTGCGCCTGTGGATCAAGTGAACGACGGGCTTGGGCGTGACTTCAATGTCGTGATTTCAATTGCGGTTAAATTCTTGACCTGCTATAGTTGAAAGCTTTTCGGAATTTCTGAAGGGTTTCACGTTTTCGTTTATCCGAGTGTTTATCAGACAAATAGTCACCAAACGTTGAGGGACGTTTTTCAATGCCAACCATTAATCAGCTAGTGCGTCAGGGGCGCGAGGTCGAAACGACCAAGTCCAAAAGCCCTGCGATGCAAAATTCTCCGCAGCGGCGCGGCGTGTGCACCCGTGTGTACACCACCACGCCCAAAAAACCAAACTCCGCCTTGCGTAAGGTTGCCAAAGTGCGCCTGACCAACGGGTTTGAAGTCATTTCCTACATCGGCGGCGAAGGCCACAACCTGCAGGAACACAGCGTGGTGCTGGTTCGTGGTGGTCGTGTCAAGGACTTGCCCGGTGTGCGTTACCACATCGTGCGTGGTTCGCTCGACTTGCAAGGCGTGAAAGACCGCAAGCAGTCGCGCTCCAAGTACGGTGCCAAGCGGCCCAAGGCCAAATAAACCGGCGCCAGCCAGTTTTTAAACGGTGTTGTTTCCCGCGTGGCGCGGTGATGCAACGTAGTGACCCGCTGTTGGGTCGAGTAAGTAAAAACCAAATGGTTTTTGCGGTGTCTGCAAAGATGCCAACTGAAGCAAATAAGAGGTGAAAAAATGCCACGTCGTCGCGAAGTCCCTAAACGTGAAATCCTGCCGGATCCCAAGTTCGGCAATGTCGAGCTGTCCAAATTCATGAACGTGATCATGGAAGGCGGCAAAAAAGCGATCGCTGAGCGCATCATTTATGGTGCGCTCGAGCAGATCGAGAAGAAAAACCCCGGAAAAGACCCGCTTGAAGCTTTTGTCATGGCGATCAACAACGTCAAGCCGATGGTGGAGGTGAAATCCCGCCGTGTTGGCGGCGCCAACTACCAGGTGCCTGTTGAGGTTCGCCCGGTTCGCCGGCTGGCTCTGTCGATGCGATGGATCAAGGAAGCCGCACGCAAGCGTGGCGAAAAATCCATGGCGCTGCGACTGGCTAACGAACTGATGGAAGCCACCGAAGGCCGGGGCGGCGCCATGAAAAAGCGTGACGAAGTTCACCGCATGGCTGAAGCCAACAAGGCCTTCTCGCACTTCCGTTTCTAAAACGGCTTTGGCACGGAGCCCCAAAGGCGCCGTGCCAGCCAAGTGGCAAAGCCCACCCGGCTTTTCCACTTGGTAGATTGAACATATTGACCCAACCAGGATCCATCATGGCTCGCCACACTCCCATTGAGCGTTATCGCAACATCGGCATTTCTGCTCACATCGACGCCGGTAAAACCACCACGACCGAGCGCGTCCTTTTTTATACCGGCGTGAATCACAAAATTGGTGAGGTTCACGATGGCGCTGCCACGATGGACTGGATGGAGCAAGAGCAGGAGCGCGGCATCACGATCACGTCTGCTGCCACCACTTGTTTCTGGAAGGGCATGGATAAATCCTTGCCCGAGCATCGCATCAACATCATTGACACCCCCGGCCACGTCGACTTCACCATTGAGGTCGAGCGTTCAATGCGCGTGCTTGACGGCGCTTGCATGGTGTACTGCGCTGTGGGCGGCGTGCAGCCGCAGTCAGAAACCGTCTGGCGCCAGGCCAATAAATACAAGGTGCCACGTTTGGCCTTTGTGAACAAGATGGACCGTACCGGTGCCAACTTCTTCAAGGTCGTGGACCAGATGAAGCTGCGCCTCAAGGCCAACCCCGTGCCCATGGTGATCCCAATCGGCGCCGAAGAAAACTTCACCGGTGTCGTCGATCTGATCAAAATGAAAGCCATCATCTGGGATGAGGCATCACAAGGCATGTTGTTTGACTACCGCGAAATCCCGGCTGAGTTGCTCGAACTTGCGGGCCAGTGGCGCGAAAAAATGGTCGAAGCAGCCGCTGAAGCCAACGAAGAACTGATGAACAAGTACCTTGAAGAAGGCGAGCTGTCAGAAGAAGAAATCAAGTTTGGCATCCGTACCCGCACCATTGCCAGCGAAATCCAGCCCATGTACTGCGGCTCGGCATTCAAGAACAAAGGCGTGCAGCGCATGCTGGACGCTGTGATTGAGTTTATGCCCTCCCCGGTAGACATCCCCCCGGTCAAGGGCATGGATGAAGACGAGAACCCGGTCACCCGCAGGGCGGATGATTCCGAGAAATTCTCGGCTCTGGCGTTCAAGTTGATGACCGACCCCTTTGTCGGCCAATTGACATTTGTTCGTGTTTATTCCGGCGTGTTGACCAAAGGCGATAGCGTCTACAACCCGATCCGTGGCAAGAAAGAGCGTATCGGCCGCATCGTGCAAATGCACGCCAATAACCGCGAAGAAGTCAGCGAGATCCGCGCAGGCGATATAGCGGCCTGCATCGGCATGAAAGACGTGACTACCGGCGAAACCCTGTGTGATCCTTCGGCTATCGTCATGCTCGAGCGCATGGTGTTCCCTGAGCCGGTGATTACCCAGGCGGTTGAGCCAAAGACCAAGGTCGACCAGGAAAAAATGGGTATCGCCTTGCAGCGTCTTGCCCAAGAAGACCCGTCGTTCCGCGTCAAGACCGACGAAGAGTCAGGCCAGACACTCATCGCCGGAATGGGTGAGTTGCACCTCGAAATCATTGTGGACCGCATGAAGCGGGAATTCGGTGTGGAAGCCAACGTCGGCAAGCCCCAGGTCGCTTACCGCGAGACCATTCGCAAAACGATTGAAGACGCTGAAGGTAAGTTTGTGCGTCAGTCCGGTGGCAAGGGGCAGTATGGCCACGTGGTGCTGAAGATCGAGCCGAATGAACCCGGCAAGGGCATCATCTTTGTTGACGCCATCAAAGGTGGCGTGGTGCCTCGCGAGTACATTCCAGCGGTCGAAAAGGGTATCCATGAAGCCGTCACGCAGGGCGTGCTGGCCGGCTACCCGGTGGTTGATGTGAAAGTTACTCTTCACTTCGGCTCTTACCACGACGTTGACTCCAACGAGTTGGCGTTCAAGATGGCCGCTATTTTTGGCTTTAAGGAAGGGTGCCGTAAGGCAAGCCCGGTGATTCTGGAGCCGATGATGGCGGTTGAAGTCGAGACGCCCGAAGACTACGCCGGTAACGTGATGGGCGACCTGTCCTCACGGCGCGGCATGGTGCAAGGTATGGAAGACATGGTCGGCGGCGGTAAAGCCATCAAGGCTGAGGTACCTTTGTCCGAAATGTTTGGCTATTCCACCACTTTGCGCTCAATGTCGCAAGGCCGGGCCACCTACACGATGGAATTCAAACACTACTCGGAAGCGCCGCGCAATGTGTCTGAAGCCATCATGGCGGCCAGAGCTAAGTAAATTCACCCTGTCTGCGACGGTGTGCCGCCCTGTTCCCGTGCGGGGCGAATCAGCAACATCGTGCAGACGTTAAACCTGTACACGGGCCAATGCTCTTTGGAGAACTGAAAAATGGGAAAAGAAAAATTTGCACGTACCAAGCCCCACGTCAACGTGGGCACGATTGGGCACGTTGACCACGGCAAGACCACCTTGACCGCGGCCATCACCACGGTGCTGGCGGCCAAGTATGGCGGCCAGGCCAAGGCCTACGACCAGATTGACGCAGCGCCTGAAGAGAAGGCACGCGGCATCACCATCAACACCGCGCACGTTGAGTACGAGACGGCCAACCGCCACTATGCGCACGTTGACTGCCCCGGCCACGCTGACTATGTGAAGAACATGATTACTGGTGCCGCCCAGATGGACGGCGCCATTCTGGTGTGTTCCGCTGCTGACGGCCCCATGCCCCAGACCCGCGAGCACATCCTGCTGGCCCGCCAGGTGGGCGTGCCCTACATCATCGTGTTCCTGAACAAATGCGACATGGTGGATGACGCTGAACTGCTCGAACTCGTTGAAATGGAAGTGCGCGAGCTCCTGGACAAATACGAATTCCCTGGCGACCAGACCCCCATCATCCACGGCTCAGCCAAACTCGCCATGGAAGGCGACAAGGGCGAACTCGGTGAAGGCGCCATCATGAAGCTCGCCGAAGCCCTCGACACCTACATCCCCATGCCCCAGCGCGCAGTGGACGGTGCCTTCCTGATGCCCGTTGAAGACGTGTTCTCCATCTCTGGTCGCGGCACCGTCGTGACAGGCCGGGTTGAGCGCGGCATTGTCAAAGTCGGCGAAGAAATCGAGATCGTCGGCATCAAGCCCACCCTCAAGACCACCTGCACCGGCGTGGAAATGTTCCGCAAACTGCTTGACCAAGGCCAAGCTGGCGACAACGTCGGCATCCTGCTGCGCGGCACCAAGCGTGAAGAAGTCGAGCGCGGCCAAGTGCTGTGCAAGCCCGGCTCGATCAAGCCGCACACCCACTTCACCGGTGAGATCTACGTGCTGTCCAAGGACGAGGGCGGCCGCCACACCCCCTTCTTCAACAACTACCGGCCCCAGTTTTACTTCCGCACCACGGACGTGACCGGCGCGATTGAGTTGCCAGAAGGCAAGGAAATGGTCATGCCTGGCGACAACGTGTCGATCACTGTCAAGCTGATCAACCCGATTGCCATGGAAGAAGGCCTGCGTTTCGCCATCCGCGAAGGCGGCAAGACCGTCGGCGCCGGCGTTGTGGCCAAAATCATTGCCTAAGGAAGAAACACCATGGCCACCAAACAAAAAATCCGTATCCGCCTGAAGGCGTTTGACTACAAACTGATCGACCAATCGGCCGCTGAGATTGTGGATACCGCAAAGCGTACCGGCGCCATTGTCAAGGGCCCTGTGCCTCTGCCTACGCGCATGAAGCGCTTTGACATTCTGCGCTCACCGCACGTCAACAAGACCAGTCGTGACCAGTTGGAAATCCGCACGCACCAGCGTCTGATGGACATTGTTGATCCGACCGATAAAACCGTGGACGCCCTGATGAAGCTGGATCTGCCAGCGGGCGTGGACGTCGAAATCAAGTTGCAGTAAGTTAACCCGCTGGGGCGGCAGCAGCAGCCGTCGGCCCAGCAAAGATAAACAAAGTTTGATTACACAGCGAGTTCGAGATATACTCAGCGGCTCTGCAGATTTTGTCGCTGGACAGGCTGCCGAGTTTTATTAACAGTCTCTCACATTACAACGTTGCTGCCAATTGCAGTGGCAACGGTGAGAGTTACGGAGAAAAAAATGAGTCTTAGCAATCGCTTAGGGTTGCTGGGTCGCAAGGTGGGCATGATGCGCCTATTCACCGACGAGGGGGATGCTATCCCTGTGACGGTGGTGGACGTGTCAAACAACCGCGTGACTCAGGTTAAAACCCAGGAGAATGATGGCTATGTCGCCTTGCAGGTGACATTCGGGGCGCGTAAAGCGTCACGCGTCACCAAGCCCGCAGCCGGGCATTGGGCAAAGGCTGGCGTCGAAGCCGGCGAAATCATCCAGGAATTCCGCGTTACCGCAGACACTGCAGCCCAGTACAAGGCCGGTGCGACCGTACCGGTTAGCGATGTGTTTGCAGTGGGCCAAAAGGTGGACGTGCAAGGCACGACCATCGGCAAGGGCTACGCCGGCACCATCAAACGCCACCACATGAGCTCGCAACGCGCCTCACACGGTAACAGTCGGTCGCACAATGTGCCTGGCTCTATCGGCATGGCACAGGATCCCGGTCGCGTGTTCCCCGGTAAACGGATGACGGGCCATTTGGGAGACGACACGGTCACCACCCAGAACCTGGACGTGATCCGCGTCGACGAAGCACGTCAGCTCCTGATGATCCGTGGCGCAGTGCCAGGGTCAGCCGGCGGCTTTGTGACTGTGCGTCCGGCTGTCAAGGCCAAAACCATTGAAGCGAAAGGAGCGAACTGATGCAGCTCGAACTCCTGAATGACCAAGGTCAGGCCACGTCGAAATACGACGCGCCCGAGACTGTGTTTGGTCGTGCCTACAACGAAGACCTGGTTCACCAGGTTGTGGTGGCGTTCCAAGCGAACGCTCGCCAGGGAACACGTGCACAAAAAGACCGGGAGCAGGTCAAGCACTCTACCAAGAAGCCTTTCAAGCAAAAAGGCACGGGTCGTGCGCGTGCTGGTATGACCTCATCGCCCCTGTGGCGCGGCGGTGGTCGTATTTTCCCGAACATGCCCGACGAGAACTTCACACAGAAGATCAACAAGAAGATGTACCGCGCCGGTATGTCCTCCATCCTGTCACAGTTGGCCCGCGAAGGTCGCTTGGCAGTGGTTGACTCGCTTAAGGTCGAGTCGCCCAAGACCAAACCGCTAGCCGCTAAATTCAAGGCCATGAACCTTGAGTCGGTGATGGTCATTGCCGACGAGGTCGATGAGAACCTGTATCTCGCGTCTCGCAACCTGGTCAATGTCCTGGTGGTCGAACCGCGCTACGCCGACCCTGTCTCCCTGGTCCATTACCGCAAGGTATTGGTAACCAAGGCAGCCATGGACCAACTCAAGGAGATGTTCGCATGAGTCACGGTCCTAATCTGACCAAGTTTGATGAAGGTCGACTGATGCAAGTGCTCGTGGCGCCGATCGTGTCTGAAAAGGCAACGATGGTAGGTGAAAAGAGCAATGCGGTGACTTTCAAGGTGCTGCAGGATGCGACCAAATATGAGATCAAGGCCGCTGTGGAATTGATGTTCAAGGTTGAGGTCAAGGGCGTCTCTGTGGTGAACACAAAAGGAAAGGCCAAGCGTTTCGGTAAGTCTATGGGTCGTCGCGACAACATTCGCAAGGCTTATGTCACGCTGAAGCCGGGCCAAGAGCTCAATCTCGGTGGGGAGGCTGCGTAATCATGGCCGTCATCAAAATGAAACCAACCTCACCAGGCCGTCGTGGCGTGGTGAAGATCTCGCGCGATCACCTGCACAAGGGTGAGCCCTATGCGCCGCTGCTGGAGCCCCAGTTCCAGCACGCCGGGCGTAACAACAACGGACACATTACTACCCGGCACAAGGGCGGCGGACACAAGCACCACTACCGCGTGGTCGACTTCCGTCGCAACAAGGATGGTATTGCCGCGAAGGTCGAACGTATAGAGTACGACCCGAACCGTTCAGCGCATATCGCACTGGTGTGCTATGCCGACGGCGAGCGTCGTTACATCATCGCCCCGCGTGGTCTAGAGGTTGGTGCCAGCATCATGAGTGGTGCCGAGGCACCGATCCGTGTCGGCAACACCTTGCCGATCCGGAACATTCCGGTGGGCTCCGTGGTGCATTGCATCGAGTTGCAGATCGGCAAGGGCGCGCAAATCGTCCGCTCCGCCGGTACTTCAGCCACCTTGCTGGCAAGAGAAGGTACTTACGCTCAGGTTCGTATGCGTTCCGGTGAGGTCCGCAAGGTCCATATCGAATGTCGCGCGACTCTGGGTCAGGTGGCTAACGAAGAGCACAGCCTGCGCCAACTCGGCAAAGCCGGGGTCAAGCGCTGGATGGGTATTCGGCCGACCGTTCGCGGTGTGGTCATGAACCCGGTCGACCACCCTCACGGTGGTGGTGAAGGCAAGACCGGCGAGGGCCGTCACCCTGTCGATCCTTGGGGTAATCTGACCAAGGGTTACCGTACCCGTAACAACAAGCGCACGCAGGTCATGATCGTGT